>NZ_CCAS010000021.1 GCF_000612625.1 Neobacillus jeddahensis | reverse complement strand
TTTGAACAATAGGCGTTATCCTCCCCTATAACAACAACCCAGCCTTTGATCAACTATTAAACGGCATTCTAAATATGGCTTCAGAACATGATTATTTGATAACGGTGCTTCCGTCAAAATATAGAAAAGAAAAAGAAATAGAGTACTTGCAGAAATTAAAAAGCAAGCTCGTCGATGGCATCATTATCACTTCAAGGGCGAATGATTGGGAGACGATTATTCCGTATAGCGAGTACGGTTCGATTGTATCTTGTGAATATACCCCGCATCCGGAAATTGGTTGTTCCTATATGGACCGGTATTCTTCTTATCTAGATGCCTTTCAATTATTAAAAAACAGGGATCGGTTTGGGCCTATCTACAGTGGATCACCAGCTAACGAAAGTCGGTGAACAGGCTTGTAGCCTCGTGATAAAAAAGGCTAGAGAAAAAGTGAAAATACCTTATCGCATTTTAGAGAGATGTTCTGTCTGAATCCTTCTCTTTGCTATGAAATTGAAAACAATGAAAAATGCTCCGCATTACGATGATCTATTACCTGGCAGCCGAACTGGAGATAGTTCCTTGTGATTTGTAGTGATGTGGTTCAGCCGAGGGAGATGGTTGCCAACCTCTGATTAATTCTGGCCACAAGAACCGTCCCCTTGGTCTACAAAAAAAGGTGACAAGGAAACTTGTTTTCGTCTCCTTGTCACCAAACCTACTAGATAGTAAAGTAATCCTAATATTTCTTTTTAATTAGTCATTTCATTCTTTCGTCTTCTTGCAAAAAAATAACTGATCAAACCAAGTAAAACTAATAAACTACCAATTAACATCCAGTTGTATTGATTACTTGCTGTGTTAGGTAGGTCTGACTCACTTGTTACTTTCGCAGGGGTCTTATCTGTTTCTTCCGTAGAGGCTTGGCCTTTATTTATCGAAATATCCCCATTTTCTTTATCATTATTTGATATTTCCTTGTCTGGTATTTCTACCGTATCGTCCTTTGCAAAGTATTCTGAAGCACCTTCCATATACATCACGGTGAAGGTTGAAAACTTTGTTACATCGAACTGAACGTATATTTTCCCTGACTGGTCTTTTACAACTTTCCCAGGAAGTACTTCTTTCGTACCATCGCTATGCTGGATAAAAACCGCTAGATTTTCAAGCATCTCATTCGTTAGCTGCACATCAGTTGGTAGTGGCATCATAATGGTAACCAAATGATTTTGCATATTCGTCTCAATTTCCATCGGACGTCCTAGAGCTTGAATTTCCCTATTTTGATCTTTGACAATATTCTTCACGATTTGTTCCTGTTTAGCTTGTTCTTCAATCAATTGTCGATCCGCTTCATTTTTCACAGGCACAACACGGAAATATAACTCTTTATCAAATTCCAGAATTGACTTGTTAGGCACAAGAATATTCACATCATTCGTTTGAATTTGGAGTGCAGCTCCCCCATGTCCTAACAACTTTATGGCATCACTTGGTACTTCTACTTTTGTTTCAGAAACCTCATCATTGCTATCAGGAATGTCAAATGTAACTGCCTTTTTAGCCGATGTCCCCAGTTTCTCCAACACTTTTTGTGCATTTTCTTGAGTAAATGTAACTAAGTCTTTCACTTTCCCACTAGTTTCTGTTGTCCGTTTGATTGATGTTTGCGCAAGTACACCCTGTCCATTATCTGAAGTGACGTCGATGATAATATCCTTTGTCACATCTTTCGGTTCGTCTACACGAGTAACTTGAATCGTATAAGCCGTCGCTGAAACCCCATCAGGAGCAGTAACTTTAATGGTTATCATATTTTCCCCAACAGAAAGTGGGACGGTTACTTCTGTTGAACCGTGATCAACCATTTGGCCATTCAATTGAACCGTACCTCTTGTCTCTGATGTTGTGACAGAAATTGTTAATTGCTGTACATCATAAGCAACGGTAGCTGTGTATGTCGTTTTCTTCTTATCGAAACTTGGCGATAAACTAGCGTTATTCGATAACGTAATAGTAGAAAGCGCACTGTTCGAAGATGCCCATTTCGCATACAAAGTCGTTGCCGCGGTGACTGGTGTTTCAAAATCGTACATAGTAGTAAGTTGTTCATCACTGTACCAGCCGGCGAATGTATAGCCCTCTTTCGTTGGGGATACTGGTTTCTCCGCTGTCTCTTGGTATTTCACATTTTCTGAATCTACCTTACTTCCGCCATTTGTGTCAAAGCTTACTTTATACTCATTGATCGTCCATTTCGCATACAGTGTTTTATCAGCTGTTATGGACTGATCGAAATCGTACTCGGTCGTTAGTTTTGAATTGCTAAACCATCCTTCGAAGGTGTAGCCTTCTTTTGTTGGTAGTTCCGGTTTTACCGCTTTTTCATTGTGTTTCACATTTTCAGAAGCAATAGTACTTCCGCCATTGCTATCGAAGCTTACTTCGTATTGGTTTGGCGTCCATTTCGCATATAAGATCATTGATCCTTTCACTGGCGCGTCAAAATCATACAAATTTGTTCGTGCTTCATCACTGTACCAACCGGCAAAGGTGTACCCTTCTTTCGTCGGTGCTTCTGGCTGCGTTGCTTTTTCATTGTATTTCACATTGGCAGATGCAACAGCACTACCACCGTTTGAATCAAAATTGACTTCATATTGATTATGGGTCCATTTCGCATACAGCTTTGTTGCTGCTTTGACAGGCTCATTAAAATCATACAATGTCGTTAGATCTGCATCGCTGTACCAGCTGGCAAAGGTGTAGCCTTCTTTTGTTGGTACTAACGGTATTCCTACTTTTTCTTTATAGGTTACGCTTTGATCAGTCACATGACTTCCGCCATTGCTATCGAAACTTACTTCGTATTGGTTTGGCGTCCATTTTGCATACAAGATCATCGCTGCTTTTACTGGTACGCCAAAGTCATACAATGTCGTTAGTGCTGTGTCGCTGTACCAGCCTTCGAAGGTGTGGCCCTCTTTCGTTGGTACTGTTGGCTTCGTTGCTTTTTCATTGTACTTCACATTTTCCGAAGCAATGCCGCTGCCGCCATTCGGATCAAAATTGACTTCATATTGATTATGAGTCCATTTCGCATACAGCTTTGTCGCTGCCTTTACTGGCTCATTGAAATCGTACAAATTCGCTCGTGCTTCATCACCGTACCAGCCTGCAAAGGTGTAGCCTTCTTTTGTTGGTACTAACGGCATTCCTACTTTTTCTTTATAGGTTACGCTTTGATCAGCCACTTGACTTCCGCCATTGCTATCGAAACTTACTTCGTATTGGTTTGGCGTCCATTTTGCATACAAGATCATCTCTGCTTTTACTGGTGCGTCAAAGTCATACAATGTCGTTAGAGCTTCATCACTGTGCCAACCTGCGAAGGTGTATCCTTCTTTCGTCGGTGCTTCTGGTTTTGTTGCTTTTTCATTGTATTTCACATTGGCAGATGCAACAGCAGTACCACCATTTGTATCAAAATTGACTTCATATTGATTATGAGTCCATTTCGCATACAGCTTTGTCGCTGCCTTTACTGGCTCATTGAAATCGTACAAATTCGTTCGTGCTTCATCACTGTACCAGCCTGCAAAGGTGTAGCCTTCTTTTGTTGGTACTAATGGCATTCCTACTTTTTCTTTATAGGTTACGTTTTGAGCTGCAACTTGACTTCCGCCATTGCTATCGAAGCTTACTTCATATTGGTTTGGCGTCCATTTTGCATATAAGATCATTGATCCTTTCACTGGCGCGTCAAAATCATACAAATTTGTTCGTGCTTCATCACTGTACCAGCCGGCGAAGGTGTACCCTTCTTTCGTCGGTGCCTCTGGCTGCGTTGCTTTTTCATTGTATTTCACAGTTTCCGAAGCAATATTGCTGCCGCCATTTGGATCAAAATTGACTTCATATTGATTATGGGTCCATTTCGCATACAACTTTGTCGCTGCCTTTACTGGATCATTGAAATCGTACAAATTCGTTAGTGCTTCATCATTGTACCAGCCAGCAAAGGTGTAGCCTTCTTTTGTTGGTACTAATGGCATTCCTACTTTTTCTTTATAGGTTACGTTTTGAGCTGCAACTTGACTTCCGCCATTGCTATCGAAGCTTACTTCATATTGGTTTGGCGTCCATTTTGCATATAAGATCATTGATCCTTTCACTGGCGCGTCAAAATCGTACAAATTCGTTCGTGCTTCATCACTGTACCAGCCGGCGAAGGTGTACCCTTCTTTCGTCGGCGCCTCTGGCTGCATTGCTTTTTCATTGTATTTCACAGTTTCCGAAGCAATATTACTGCCGCCATTTGGATCAAAATTGACTTCATATTGATTATGAGTCCATTTCGCATACAACTTTGTTGCTGCTTTGACAGGCTCATTGAAATCGTACAAATTCGTTCGTGCTTCATCGCTGTACCAGCCAGCGAAGGTGTAGCCTTCTTTCGTTGGAATGCCAGGATTGATCGCCTTTTCTTCATAGATCACGTTTTGAGAGGCGACACTATCGCCACCGTTACTTTCGAAGCTTACTTCATATTGATTTCGAGTCCATTTTGCATATAAAATCATCGGAGCTTTCACTAGTGTGTCAAAATCATACGATGTCGTAAGAGCTGCATCATTGTACCAGCCTTCGAACGTGTACCCTGCTTTTGTTGGCGCCTCTGGCTGCATTGCTTTTTCATTGTATTTCACAGTTTCCGAAGCAATATTACTGCCGCCATTTGTATCAAAATTGACTTCATATTGATTATGGGTCCATTTCGCATACAGCTTTGTCGCTGCTTTAACTGACTCATTAAAATCGTACAAATTCGTTCGAGCTTCATCGCTGTACCAGCCAGCGAAGGTGTAGCCTTCTTTTATCGGCGCTTCTGGCTGCGTTGCTTTTTCATTGTATTTCACATTTTCCGAAGCAATATTGCTGCCGCCGCCGGTATCATAACTTACTTCATACTGATTGATAGTCCAATCCGCGTAGAGCGTAATGTCTAATGTCACAGGCATATCAAAATCGTACAATGCTGTATGGTTAGCATCACTATACCAGCCAGCAAACGTATACCCTTCTTTCGTTGGGAGTGCCGGCTGCACTGTTTTCTCTTGATACTTCACAGTTTCTGAAGCAACAGGATTTCCACCATTTGCATCAAAGCTTACTGTGTATTGTTTCTTTTCCCATCGAGCAAACAAGGAAATATTTCCTGCATCCATATTAATTGAATTCCCAGGAGTATAGTCAATCCCCGTGCCGTCCGCCTTCGTATTCCAGCCGACAAATGTATAACCAATTTTTTGTAAATTACCGCTATTAGCTTTGATGATCCCCATGTCGCCATTTTTATAGAATAATTCATCGCTTGGGACACTACCTGCTTCAGCCCCATTTGCATCATACTTCACTGTATATTTAAATCCCTTTAGCGCAGGATACCCACCTGCATTGATTCCCCAAACAGAACCAAAATTCCAACTAGCCATGAAAAAAGTGGCTGCTGACTGCATTTCTGAGGTTGTTTTACCAACACCTTTACCAAAGTCATTTTGGCCTGTGGTGTCGGCATCGTAGAAGCTATTTGTAATCGGAAGACCGAATCCATTGAATCCGATTAATCCACCAACAAAAGTCAAATCAGTCTCTATTGCAGATACTTTTCCACTGCTGAAACTATTTGTAAAGAACCCTTCATTATTACCTACTAAACCACCGACGAATACAGTACCCGTTACTGCACAGTTAGAATAACTATTTTCAATGACACCATAGTTAACTGCTACCAATCCAGATACATTATTAACTCCGCTTACGTTACCTGTGGTATAATTATTGCTAATTATCGTTCCAAATGCTCTTCCTGTAAGAGCAGAGACATTACTAAAACCAACCACATCAACATTTTCCAACGCAACATTGCGAATATAGCCATTGCTGGTAAAACCAAATAATCCTACATCCACGGCATTTGGTCGATTAATCTTCAGTCCTCTAATGGTATGATAATTACCATCAAATCCTCCGGTGAAAGGATCGGCATCAGTCCCAATCGGTTCCCAGTTGGAGTAGCTACTTAAATCGATATCATTTCCTAATCGATAATGAGCAGTTAAATCTTTATGAATATCATTAAAATCGGTATCCGTCATCACAATAAACGGATCACGTTCTGTTCCTGATCCCTGCATGGAATTTACTTTTTCCCATTGAGCATAAAGAGTGATACTTTGATCTGTAATAGTCAATATCTCATCAGAAGTGTAAGATGTCCCACTGCCATCTGCCTTCGAATTCCAGCCAGTAAATTGATAACCTGGTTTTACTAGACTACCAGTATTTCCTTTTACTGTTACGGTCTCACCATTACGATATTCACCGCCATCAATAGGTGTATTTCCGCCCAGCGCTTCATTTGCATCGTATGTTACCAAATAAAACTGTAAAGCAGGAATGGCCTGTAAATATGGATAAAGGTTTGCATCTATTGCCCAAATATTCAGGAAGTCCCATCTAGCAAGTTCAAAGGTTAATCTCGATTTCATATCAACAGTGGACATCGGAATGCCTTTGCCTGTATCTACTTGGCCTGTTGCTTCTTTATCATAAAAACTAGCTTGTACATCGCCATCAAAATTATCTCCAACAAGACCACCCACAGAGCTAACTCCAGTTACTTTTCCGGCAGCATAACTTTCACTAATATTAGCACGCATATTAAACCCAACAAGACCGCCTACCTGGACTTTACCCGTAACTGATCCTTTTGCATAACTATTGCTTATATATGTTCCCAGCAGAGCACTCGAGCCATCATTAATCCCGATAAGACCACCAATAGTAGTTGCTTCATTCATACCCGTCACTTTTCCAGTGGCATAGCTGCTATCTACAATCCCATGATTTTCACCAACAAGACCGCCTACAGTATAGTTTCCAGTGATTGTAGCTGTAGAAAAGGAATTCACAATGAAAGCTTCTGTTGAATTGCTGCCTGCTAAACCGCCTACAATACCAAGACCCGTTACATGGCCGGTTACATAGCTATTCAGGATGGCCCCATGATTGTAACCAACTAATGCGCCAATACCAAAACCATAAAGGTCAATATTGACAGCAACTAAACCAACATTCTCGATCATTCCACTATTATCAGCAAATAAACCGATCATTTCATTTATCGAAGCGCCTTGAATAGTAAGTCCTTTAATAACATGTCCATCACCATTCAAAGTTCCTGTAAATGGACTGAACGAATTCCCGATCGGCTCCCAATTTGAATAGTTGCTTAAATCGATATCATTTCCTAGCTTGTAAGAGGCACTTAAGTCCTCACGAATCCGATCAAATTGCTCTGCAGTTTTGACAATATACGGATCCTCTACCGTCCCAGACCCTTTCATCGCATTTGGATCGATCCACTGTGCATATAAAGTGACGTCTTGGTCACCCATATTAAACGTTTCATCTGCAGTATAATCTGTCCCGCTGCCATCCGCTTTTGTATTCCAATGATCGAAAACAAAGCCTGTCTGGACTAAATCTCTGCTGTTTCCTATAACTGTGATCGTGTCACCATTCTTATACTCTGTGCTATCACTTGGAACAGCTCCTCCTGTAGCACCATTAGCGTCATAGGATACCGTATACGTCATCTCTTTCCATTGTACGTACAAGGTGATATTTTGCTCACCCATGCTGAACGTATCATCTGCAGCGTAGTTCGTTCCGCTTCCATCAGCTTGTGTATTCCAGCCAGCAAACGTATACCCTGTTTTTACTAGATTCTCAGAGTTCCCTTTTACTGTAACAGGGTCACCGTTTTTATATTTAGAGCTATCAGCAGGAGCCAGTCCTGCAGTTGCACTGTTCACATCATAGGTTACACGGTAAGTTTTAACCACCTCAAGTGACCGGAGATTTGGATAGTCTCCTTCACTGATATCCCAAATGGTGTCAAAATCCCAACCAAAGTCGACGAAAAACCATTTAGTCTGCATATCTTGTGTTGGAAGCGCGTCACCTTTGCCCGTGTCCGATTGTCCGGTTGTTACCATATCGTAGAAACTATTACTTTCAGGACCTCTGTTTACTCCGATTAAGCCGCCTGTAGAAGAGGTTCCTGTAACTTTTCCTATAGCATAACTACGAGTAACCCCCCCTGCATTTTGCCCAATCAATCCACCGACATTTGTTTTTCCTGTTACATTCGCTTTTGAAAAACTGTCACTAATGATATATTGAGAATTAAAGTTAATAATATTATTACCAACTAATCCTCCCGTATTGCTCGCATAGGCGTACGATGTTGCTACACTTCCAGTTGTAAAGCTTTTCGTAATCTTTCCGCTATTTGTTCCAACTAGACCGCCTATGTCATTGCCCCCACCTGTTACAATTCCATTTGCATTACTATCACTAATCGTTCCTATATTAGTTGCAACTAATCCTCCAGCAACACTAGAAGTTCCAGTAACCGTACCACTTTTCAGGCTACTATTACTAATCGTTCCGTAATTTATTCCTGCTAAGCTACTAACTCTAGAATATCCCGCTACATTTACATTTTCTAAAATTACATTTTTCACCACTCCATCTGAACTAATAGTGGAGAATAGCCCAACATCTGAAGCACTACTATTCATTTTCAGCCCGGTAATAACATGATTGTCCCCATCAAAACTACCTGTAAAAGTAGGATTGGTACCGATCGGCTGCCAGTTCGAGAACCCACTTAAATCAATGTCATTTCCTAATTTATAATGAGCGGTTACATCATATCTCAGACTATTAAGTTCATCTGCAGTAGTAATAATATAAGGATCCTGCTCTGTACCTGATCCATTCATGGTAAAGACAACTTTCCATTTGGCATACAGGGTGACATGCTGATCGCCCATAATAAACGTTGTATCTGCAGGATAATTTGTCCCACTTCCGTCTGCCTTCGTATTCCAACCGCTAAAGGCAAAGCCCGTCTTTTCTAAAGTGCCGCTATTCCCTTTAACCGTAACGGTTTCGCCCTTTTTATAGGATGAATCGTCGATTGGAACCGTTCCTACCGTAGCCCCGTTCAGATCATATGTCACCTGATAAGTACGTTCAACTCCAAAAGGTAAAAGTGTAGGATACTGTCCAGCTTGGATCCCCCAGGTATTGCTAAAATCCCAGCCAGAAAAAGTTGCTTTTTTTTGCATATCTGCCGTGGTCATTGGAGTTCCATTCCCATAGCTAGTTTGACCTGATGTCTGTTGATCAAAATAACTAGACATCACATAGCCGCCATTACTGAAACCAACTAAGCCACCAACATATGTATTTCCAGTAACTTTTCCAGTTGAGTAACTAGATTTCACCGATCCATTGTTAATACCAGCTAATCCACCGACATACATTGTGCCTGTAACACTAGCTTGTGAGAAACTGTCTGAGATAGCAGTATATTGATAATTGGTCGCCACTAAACCGCCAACTTGTTCCGTTCCCGTCACCGTTCCGGTTGCATAGCTTTTCGAAATCGCTTTCTCATTCTGACCGATTAAGCCACCAACCTGGCGTCCGCCTTTGATTGTTCCACTCGCATGACTATCACTCACAGGTCCAGCGTTTGCCCCAATCAGTCCGCCAATTTGATGGGAGGTTCCTTCTATTGTTCCATTTTCAGAACTACTGTTACTAATGGTTCCCTTATTATATCCGATCAGACTGCCAACCAAGGCCTGTCCTTTTACAGCCGCATTCTTTAAATGGACATTTTTGATCGTGCCATATGTATCGACACTGCCGAACAAACCAACTCCCATAGAGCTACTAGTGATGGTCAACCCACTAATCGTATGATTGTCACCATCGAAACTTCCCCTAAAAGCTTGTCCAGCATACTCCCCAATTGGATTCCAGTTCGTATAGCCACTTAAATCAATGTCATTTCCTAATTTATAGGAAGCATTCAAATTATCGCGAATGCTATTCAGTTCATCCGCCGTTGTAACGATATACGGGTCTTGCGCTGTGCCCGACCCGGCCATAGTCATACCTACCGCATAACTGGATGCAGGAGGCTGAACGAATGAAAACAACATGACACAAACAAGTATCAATGAAAATCGACGTTTCATTTTTTTCTTCCCCTCTTATTTTTATTAAGTTGATGATTTCTAAACTATCCTAGTTCTATGAACCTATTAGCTTATAAATCCACCCTTTTTAATGTGATAAATGTCACCCTTCTACAATTCAACATCATATGACAATATACCTTAAAAAAACCTTAAAAAACCTAAAAAAAACCGAATATATTGTCATAATTTGACAAGTAATTCGGTCTTTTGATTTAATCAATTTTTCTCTGGCTCACAAGGAATCCGCACAGCTACTTTTGTCCCAACGCCTTGCTCACTATAAATTTCCAATCCCAATCCATACTCAACCTTCATTCTTCTCCTAATATTTTCGAGACCTACCCCTTTGTTTTCGTTCGTTTCATTACCTGAACTTTCCAAAAAAACCTCGGTCATTCCTACTCCATTATCCTCAACTTCGATGTGAACATATCCCCCATCTCGATAAGCAGATATTTTCACTGTTCCTCCTTCAAGCTGCTTTCCAATCCCATGCCGGATGGCATTCTCAACAAGCGGTTGAATTAAAAGCGGAGGAATCTTAATATCGTTCATTACAGGATCAATGTGGTATTCGACTCGAATACGATCTCTGAACCGAGCCTTTTCAATCTCAATATAGGATTGAATCAAATTTAATTCCTGGCTGAACGGAACTCGCTTTTGCAAATTATTAAAATGAAAACTTCCCCGTAAATAATCAGCGAGATTTAGCGTTAAATTTCTCGATCTTTCCGCATCCGTATAGCTTGAAGCAACAATACTGTTCAACGCGTTATAAAGAAAATGCGGTTTAATCTGTGACTGCAAGAAAGCTACTTCTAAATTTAAGGCTTTGCTGAATGATTCCTTCATCGCTAGCAAACTACCAATCCTTGCCTTTAATTCGTCCAGGTCAAATGGTTTTGGTAAAAAGTCATTCGCTCCCGCCTCAAATGCAGCCACCTTATCCTTCGGTTGAATGGCTGCTGTTACCATTAGAACAGGAAACTCTGTTAATGAATAGTTTGTACGAATCTCCTGGCAAACCTCATAACCAGACATCCCCGGCATCATTAAATCCAGTATAGCCAAGTCAATCGAATGTGGTCTATTCAGCTGCTCCATCACCTCGTGACCATTTTGGACCGCAATGACATTACAATGAATGGATTCAAGGGTATCCATCAATATCCTTAAATTAGAAAAATTATCATCCGCAATTAGAACCGTATATTTACCTTGCTGTTCCAAATAATAAGGAGTTAGAAAGGAATACTCCGGATGCTTTACAGCTTTACTAGTGTCCTGATACTTTTTATTAGGTTTGTCCCCTATTTTTGCGATCGGAAGAGTGATGGTAAAAGTTGTCCCCTCGCCCTTTGTGGATGTCACACGTATGTCCCCGTTTTGTAGTTCAACAAGCTGCTTGACAATAGTTAACCCCAGTCCTACACCTCGCTGGGTTGCCTGCGACTCCAACGTTTGGAACGGTTCAAAAATAAGCGGAATCTCTTCCTCTTCCATTCCCACTCCTGTATCACGAACGGCAATCTCTATCTTTCCATGTTGGACTTCAGCCAGGACTTTAACAACTCCATTTTCAGTATGCTTAATGGCATTATCGAGTAAGTTGCTGATTATTTGAACGATACGGCTTTCATCCGCAAACACATAAGGTAAATCCTCAGGCACATGATTTTCCAACTGAATATTTCGATCAGTCGCCAGGAAAGAATAAATTTGCAAATTGAGACCAATCGTTGTACGGACATCGACCGGTTCAAAGTTGATGGTCAATTCTCCTTCTTTTAGCTTTGAAAAATCTAAAATGTCATAGACTAACTGTGAAAGCCTGTCTGTCATATTGGTAATCAATTGCAGTCTTTCACGATGTTCATCTTTTAACGAATGAGACGAATCATCAAGCATCGACCTTGATATATTCATAATCCCATGCAATGGTGACTTAAACTCATGGGAGGTTCTCGCAAGAAATTCATCCTTCAATTTATCTGCTTTTATAAGTTGGACAGAGAGTTCTTTAATTTTTCGAAAGGCATTTGAAAATCTAAGGGACATCAATAACGCAAGCATTAATATAAACAGGAACGGTTCAAAGGGAATCACCTTATAAACCGGCACTGCAAAATTGGAATAAGCAGTTTGATTGAGTGCATATGCCATTAAAGCAACCGCCGCAACAGCGAGATAGACACTGCCCTCTATTCGATGGAGAGCTGCTAATACGAAAACATGTGTAACATACAATAACGAAAACGTGATATATCCTGATGTGATTGGTAAAAACATGCCTGTATATAAATGAGTAAGAAAAGTGAGCGCCAACAACCCCATAATCGTTCCGGCTATCAATCCCATCTGAATGGTTCTCTGTGAGCAATATGACTGAAATGCCGTATATACAAAGAGTAACAAGCCCATTCCCGTGCCAATCGAAGATAAAATCTGTATCCGATAATGTAACCAAAAGGGCAGATGAGGGAAAATATCAAAGATTACTCGCTCCCCACTAGCTGCCGCAAACAACGCTGAAAAAATACAGACCAATCCAAAAATAATCAAGGAACTGTCTTCCTTACGCTGTGAATATAACCCAACAAAATATAGACCCATAATCAGAAAGGAGATAACGATAATCCAATCATGGGAGAGTGCCTTATTATCTAAGGCAGAAATTTGCTTGGCTTTGCCAAGATAGATAGGTCCATTTATTCCACCGCTGCCGGGTAATTCATAATTGGCCACTTGAACAATGACTTCATTCCAGCCCTGCTGCAAATTGATATAGCTTGTATAAGGCTTATTCCTTGCTTCATATTCCTCTCTTTTTGCTGGATTTCCACTCTTTCCAATCGTTTTACCATTAACCACAATTCGATTGGCTAATTGAATCGAAGATAATTTCAAGCCATACACTTGATTTGAATCGGTTATTTTAACATGCAAGCGATAGGTCGCCACCCCCAACGACTTCATCTTTTGATTGAATTTCCCAGGCACTTTGATCGTATCCTGATTTAATTTACTTCCATCTGAATCAAAATCAGCCTGGAACAATAGCTGATTGGGGTAGAACTCCCACTCTCCATTTAACGGAACAGACTGGTCTGTAGAAAAATCCCAAGTGGAAAGATTTAAATATCCTTTTATTGCTTTTGGAGTTGGTTTCGTCTGCGAGGTAAAAGCAAAGTACAGAACAAAACAAATCAAGACGAAGATCAAGAAAGTAATAGAAATGGATTGGATCTTTTTTTTCATACATGCCTCTTTAAATGTAATATTAAGTTCAGTTGCTTACATAACTGAACCGTTTCAAGTTCTAATTCCACGCCCAGATCATTTACAGTTTGCTCCAATTGCCTATATACCGCAATGGCTGCATTCCGCCTGCCTGATTCTAGGTATATCTGAATCAATTCCCGGCCATATTTTTCAGAATCAGGGATAATCGTTACTATACACTGTAAACATTCCTCTGCAAGCGACAGATTTTGAGTTTTGAAATATTCATAACACTGGATCAATGCACGAATGTACAGATTCTTTAACTCTACTTGTCTAGAGACTCCCCACTGATAACCAGAGCCCTCCAGATAATCCCCTTTATACAGGTCATTTATTTGCTGAAACAGTGTTTCATCAAAGTCCACATTTGAATTTAGTTCCAGTAATTTCTCTCTCACCATTTGCTCATCACTTTTTAAACCATTTGCAGAAAGGACAAATCCTTTGCCCATTTTCTTTATCTCCACCTGAAGGCCAGACTCTTTTAAATCTTTCCGTAAGTAGGACAAACAAGTATATAAATAGCTTTTTGCCTTTTTCAAATCATGCTGGGGCCAAATGGCTTCAATCATAATATCTGTATCGACAGGCATATCAAGATGATGAATCAAAAAGGCACATACTTCTTTCTCTTTCTTTGTTTTCCATGATAGTGTTCGTTTCTGATCGCCAGGCAAATGGAGAAAAAAACCTCCCATACACTGGATATGAGGTTGGACCATCTCATTCTGAGATTGGTGTTGTTCTAAAGCACTCGGCCCCATTCGTGAAATACATAGCTGCAATCTTTCCAGCGTAACCGGCTTTAGTAAATAATCATTCGATTGAATTTCAAATGCTTCAACGGCATATTCTGAATAAGCCGTTACAAATACAACCATTAATTGAGGGTTGATGGACTTCATTTTTCTGGCAACCTCTGTTCCCTTAAGGCCTGGCATATCAATATCAAGGAAAACAAGATCAATCGCAGTCCCTTCAATGGCCTGTAAAGCTTGGAACGGATCTGTAAAACGTCCGACAACTGCTACATTTTTGTTCTGTTGTAATAATATTTCTAATAGATCAAGTGCGTCCTCTTCATCGTCAATTAGCATCACGCGTAACACTTCACATCTCCCCTTTAGCAGGCATAAATGATAGAAAACTGGAATTTTTTCGAAAAAGTTGTTTCCTTGAATCACTAATGTAATCTAGTGAATTTCCCCCTTAGTAGACATATAAAACAAACCGTTCTTTCATTAGCCTTGTTATTATAGTCTCATTAAAAAAATTCGTAAATAAAATTTTGTTGGAAAAGAACAAGATCGCTAACTTTGTTTTTTTAAAAGACCTGTCCCCCGTTCATTCGAACAAGTTCGATATAGGCTATACTATTCAAACGTTTAATTAGTTATGGGTTGAATGGCATTATAGTTCCACTTTTTCACCCCTTGATGGAAAAAACTTGTCGAAATCCCTCTTTTAAGCCCTTATCCAATCTCCGGATAAGGGCTTTTCGTTGCATAACTAGGAATTTCACGGATAAATTCGTAATATGTCCAGCCTTTTGCCTTAGCTTAGGGTTATTTTCTTATTTTCTAGAAAGTTTTTCCGAAAGAAATAGCGCTCTAACTTCACGTATTATTTCCATTAGGCTTTTCGACAATTTCAAGAAATGTTTCCATGATTATCACCTCCTTCCCAAAAAGGAAAGAAGCGCAGGACGAAATTATACCCTCCGAACAAACATTATCATCAACTTTATTGCAATAACTTTTACTTATTTAAAGTGTTCTGAATAATAGTCAGTCTTAGCCCATAGTACCGCCATATTCTAAGTAATTAACCGGTTTCATCTTCTGGATTCCTATTAAGTTTATCTTTCTTTGGAAACTCAGACCATTTTAAAGGAGGATTCAATAAAATGAATAAACTCCTAAGTAACTTATTTAGCTGATCTCTTTGCTTAATAGATACATAATTCACGTAGTACTTATTTTTAAAACTTTTTTCTATTCTTTTTAATAGGTTTAATACTAAATTATGCATAAATGTATGTGCTTTTTCATTATAATTAGCTTGTAAACTATTATTATATAAAATCTCTTTTACTTGTTCGTATTCTTTCAACTGGTGATCAATTATTTGGCTCAAGCATTTTTTTATATTTTCCTCTGGTATATCCTCAAATGCCTCTTCCTTTGCAGCCTTTTTTATGACATCAATAATGGCTTTATTAATATTTCTATTAATATATAAATCAGCAATAAAATTTTTGTCCTCCTCACTTAGATTTAAACTATGGATATCAGTAAATGCATGTCTGCCGGCACCTGTTTTTTCCCCTCTTCTTATCCATTCCAGATTTACATCCAATCCTTGTATATATTTGTTTAATGTCTTTTCTGTTACATTACATAATCCTGCAATTGACTTCACATCATATTTTTCAGTTTTTAACAAGTGATTTATCATCTTTTCTAACTGATATGCAGTTCTTCTTTTAGTGTGTAATTCCATACTCAGCCGCTTAACAATTCTCTCATCTTCTGATGATAACTTTTCAATAATACAGTCAGCTTTTAGCTTTCCTAAAAATTGAAGGGCAAAAAAAACGCCGATAACCATCAACTAATACATAACAGCCTTTACTTTCTTCCTCGACAATTAACGGTACCCTTAACCCCTGTTTATTAATGCTTAGTTCTAAACCTAAGTCCTTTTCCCTTAATCGAAACTCCGGTTCTAGTCTAATTTGGGATAGTTTAATCCTCATCATCTGCTTGCTCATTCGTAACCACCCATTTCATTTTTATAAATAGGTATTCAATAAGCGAATTGTCCTATTACATTAATCTCAAATAATAGTAAACTATATATCTATTTAATCCGGTAACTTTGAAATTTTCGAAATAATATTGCACACAATCAGGACCGCGGCACGAGCGTTAATCAGAAGAACCTTCCCTTATCGTTCTGAAAATTTTATTATAAGACACTCTATGAATCTCATAATCTGGTGAAATTATGCCCGAAGGGTCCGATCAGCATGAGGGAAAAACAATTACTGCAAAAAAATTAATGATCAAGGATATTAAAGCTGATACGGATAGAATTTATATTAATAAAACAAGGAGAAAGAACTTTGCGCTACTTACTAATATAATGGCAGTATGCTTAATTAAGGTTAGAAAATTACTAATCAGTTTTACTTTTGGGAGGTTTTCCATATTATTATACACAGCCCGAAAAGATTCGATTATGATCGTCCAATGTACTGGCCATGACTATTAAGATGTGTCCTCTGTGGATCGTTTACTTAGAGTACTAGAAGCCACGTCACCTGATTAACCACCAAAAAAGGTAAGAGCAAAATCGCTCTTACCTTTTTTGGCGTTAATTGAATTAATATATCATCGCCTCTCCCAGCCTTTACCACTACTTTAGAAGGCCAGTAATATTTACTAAATAATACTTAGGCACTAGCAGTAACAGTCAACCAAACTAATTCCTTAATGGTCCGAGGGAGATATCCAGCCATCCAAAAAACTTCTAAAATACCGAGGAACCGTCCCCATGGTTTTAATTTGCAGGGGGGATATTTACGGCCTGGCTCCTCTCTTCCGTTTGCTTTGATGTCTTGATAAAGATGGAAGCAATGATACCAACAACCGTACAACCCGTAATGAAGATCCAGCCCATACTATAATCTTTTACACCATTTTGGACAACGACTAAACTTCCAAATATTTTGGCACTGAATGCCGCCACAAAATAGCCAACACCATTAACAAAGCCCATCGCCTTCCCGTATACCTCAGGAGTAAAAATCTCTGCCGGAACTGTCAAAAATGGACCCCATGCCATGTTGGCAAAGAAACCCATACCGCATAAAGCAAGTGCGAGCAGCGTATGATTGGCTTCATTTAGAGTAGCAAGTAATAAAATAAATGGTGTCAAACCAATAAAGCAGGTTAGAATCATAATACGACGATTTCCCCTAAAGACCTTATCTGATAAATAGGAGGAAACAAAACTTCCAATGGCTCCTGCAGCAAAGTACATCGCACTCCAATAACCCATGGTCGCCAACTTAAATCCGAATACATCTGCTAAATAAAGTGGAATCCATGTTAGAGCACCATATAAGACAATTTGCATAACCACGTCAACGAAAACAATTGCAACATAAGTTTTACTTTTAAATAGATCAAAGAAAGTAAAGTTTTTCTTGCTCATGATTTGCTTTTGAAGGGTTTTGGTATCATTAATATCGACCAATCCAGCATCAATTTCATCCTGATAGGCATACTCTAATTCTGCTTTTGAAATCTTTTTATAATGTTCTGGCCGGTCATAAACAAACCAGAGAATGATGACCAATGGTATAATTCCCATAGCTCCAGTGATAAAGAATACAATTCGCCAGTCTGATGCATGGACGGCAATTTGAGTAGCAAAAATACTGGCCCATGCTGGAGTCAAAATCCATGCCCAAGAAAGTAATGCCTGTGCTCTTGCTCTTCCTTCTTTATTAAACCATCTCATGAGAATACGGGCGGAAGGAACAAACTCTGTACCTACAAGTAATCCGAAAATAGCCATCCTCCAGAAGTATTCTTCCTTCGTTTGAATGAATCCCATAAAGGCAGTAAGAGCTGACCACGAAATGACAGAAAAAATAAGGATTTTTTTGGCACCGAATTTATCAGTTAATATACCAGTGATATATTGGCTAGGGCCGTAAAATAGTAACATTAAGAATGCACCTGTACCAATATCAGCCGAGGATAATCCAAGATCCACTGCAATGGAAGGATTTAAGACGCTCGTCTTTACACGATCAAGATACTGGATACTATAAGCCACAAACAACACAATAGCAATTACCCAACGATATCCCATTTTGGCTATCATAATTTTCCTCCTTTAGAAACGGAATTATTTATTTTCTGAAGACTGAATCGGGACTTTGTTCTTTAATGGTGTTCGTTCTCCTAGAACTGCCCCTTGTGAAATAGGTTGAACTAATTGTGCATATTGTGATAACCAACTGGGTTTAAGTTCTCTTTGAATCGGTTTCCAATTTTTAAGCCGGCTCTGAAGCTCCTCTTCTGTTACCTCAAATGAGATCTGCCTTTTGGTTAAATCAATGGTAACTTGTTCACCTTGTCGGAGTACAGCCAATGGTCCACCAGCTGCCGCTTCTGGCATCAACTGTCCAATAACAATTCCCCGATTTAATCCAGACAATTCTCCATCCGTAATGACGGCCACATGCTGTGCATTTCCTGCCCCATTCAATGCCGCTACAAAGCTCGCAGCAAAAACAGTTCCAGGTCCTCCGACTGGACCCATTCCCCGAAGAACAACAACATCTCCATTTTGAATTCTACCATTACCAAGTGCTGCAATTGCTTTATCCTCATCGTCAAAAATAGTAGCAGGCCCACTGAAAAATTGAATCTCATCTGGGACCGCTGACAATTTCACGATCGAACCTTCTGGAGCTAGATTCCCCCGTAAAATGGCAATCCCAGGCTTATGGCTATGTGGTTTCTTCAACGAATGAATTACATTTCCATCATTAACGACAGCGCTTTCAATATTCCCTTCAATTGACTTTCCAGAACTGGTTAAGGTGTCCAGATGAAGGTGTGATTCCAGTCTTTTCATAACAGCCCTCGTACCACCAGCCATTTCCAAATCTTCTGTTCTGTATGGCCCGTTAGGTCTCACTGCCGTGAGTAGTGGTATATGATCTGATAACCGCTCATATGTTGCAACAACATCCATATTTAATTCCGCTTCTGTTGCTACAGCTGATAGATGACGGACGGTATTCACAGATCCTCCGACAGCGAGTGTTACCATAATCGCATTTTCAATTGCCTTTTCAGTGATAATGTCTCGAGGACGAATATCCTCATTGACAAGATCAACAATCCTTTCCCCTGCCCTCTGTGCATATTCATATAGTTTTCTGCTATTCGCAAGGACAGGAGAATTACCTGGGAGTGACATACCAATGGCTTCGGCAATAATATGCATGGAATTGGCAGTACCTAATCCTGCACAAACACCCGGTGTTTGGATGGCTACTTCCGTCATGGCCGTTAACTCATCAAGTGTTTTATGGCCACACTCCACTGCCCCAATCGATTCATAGACATCATCAATATCTACAAACTCACCTGTATGGCATAACCCGCCAATTTGATACCCGCAGGTTAAGAGGATACTAGGAATATTTAATCTAGCGGCAGCCATTAAATGGGCAGGCGTAGTTTTGTCACAGGAAGATAGACAGACCATTCCATCTAAGACAGCCCCCTCTATCATGACTTCTACTTCATTAACAATTAAGTCTCTTGTGGGCATTAAATATCGGGCCTTCTTCCCAGCACTGGTAACAAAATCACTTGGTGCCACTGTACGAACTTCAAACGGCAGCCCCCCAGCCTCACGGATCGCCTGCTGAACTGCCCTCGATACCTCATCCAAATGAATATAGCAGCTTGATAACGTAGATGAGGTGTTAATGACCGCAATCTTTGGCTTTTCAAAATCCTCCTCCTTAATCCCCATGCTTCTCCATTGACTTCTTCGAACAGCCCATCGTGTGGTACCTTTTTCAAAATTACTTCTGTACATGAACATTCCTCCCTATAATAGGTAAATCAACTTTGGTAAATTGGAAATAAAATGAGATTACCAATTTTATAATTTCAGAAAAATTAACCAAAAATTTAGATAATTTAAAACAGACTTTTCCAATGAAGAGAATTAATTGATACTAGTTTAAAAGATTTCTTTGCTTAGTGTAAGTAAAGAAAAGAAGTGCTAACGCATTAAAAGAATCGTTGTGGGATTAATTCATGATGTAGGCTGATAGGATTGTAGTTGCCAAGAAGAAATGATTTCATACCTTATGGAAGTCTAGCCCCATCTTTATTTAGTAGTTCCCGAATTTCCCTCCCATCTATTTTTCGAAGAGATTGCTTCTGTTTAATGGATTCACTCGCGGCAATTCCTGCTGCATGCCCATAAGCGAAACACTGGGCCGTTACTCGCGCAGACGCCAAAGCTTCATGCTCAGCACTAAGGCACCTGCCTGCTACAATGATATTTTCCCCTTTTTCAGGGATAAGTGTTTGAAATGGTACATCATAATAATCATCTAACAACCATTCTACTCTCGGTTTTTCACCAGCATGGAGTTCTATTGGCCAAGGAGAACAAGCAATGCCATCCTCCCGTTTCCGCTTCGATAAAACGTCTTCATTTGTAAGTTTTTCAACCCCTTCCACAGTTCGTGTTTGCCTGATACCTACCTCGACTCCTGTGTCATTGACAAAGAGATTTTCACATCCTCTTATATGCTCTTTCAAAAAGCGTGCATATTCTCTGACCTGCCTGCGGCCAAGATACTCAGCCTCCGTGTGATCAATGGGATTGATGACATTTAATTCCCGCTTATCTTGACCAAGAAGTCGTGTCGCATTGACTAGAAGTTCTCCAGGCCGCGATGTTTTAAACACCCAAATCTTTGATCTAGGCAAATCATACTTTCCAGATTTATTCAATGAATGTATAAGACTTGTTACTTCAGAAGAGCAAATGGTATCATTCCCCCAATATCGTAAGAACGTTTCCACATTCACACCGCCAACCCTAAAGATCATTGTTGGGTTTTGAATTCTCCCTTCATCTCCCATGGAAAAGGCAAATCCCGCCCGGTAGATCACATCAGCATCACCACTTGCATCAATTACAACTTTGGCATGAATCACGGCCATTCCTGATTTGGTATTAATAATGACCCCTTTTATTTGTTCATCCTCCTTTAAGACCCCAACCAGCGAGGTATGATATAAAATATTCACGCCGCTCTCTAACAAAAAATCCTCAGCGACTTCTCGCCAAACAAGTGGATCATGCGTGACAGTCCACGTTTTTCCATATTTAAGAGGGGGAGTAATTCCTCCACGTCGTTCCATTTCAGAACGGAATTTTTCTGTAAACCCAAACACAACCTGTTCTGGTTGCTTCATACGATCACTTGATAAGTACATTCCACAAATGGTTCCCGACAGCCCGGCAACCGCTGCGCCGCCACAAAATCCATACTTTTCGATAAGTATGACGTTCTGCCCGTGCCGACTCGCTGTTTCTGCTGCGGCCACTCCTGCAGCTCCACCACCGACAACTAAAACATCTACATCAGCAAATACGGGCAAATCATGCCTTTTTCCTATAACAACATCTCGTTTCCAGTTCAAAAGGTTCCTCTCCCCTACGTTTTAACTAATTCCCCATTGAATACCAGGTATCGATATTAATTTCATATAGTTTTTCTGTCGAGAACAAAAGATCTTCAAGGGCTTGAAGTGCAATGCTTTCATCTCCGGACGCAACTGCTCTCATCAACTTCACATGTCCCTCATTGATTTCTTTAGTGAGCTCCATATTTAACTTATATTGAAAAAAATACATTCTTCTAGCGAGTGCATGAAGGGGTGTTAAGGCATTCGCTGCAAAAGGATTACGAGAACATTTCGCAAGGAATTTATTAAATTCATCATCAATCCTTACGGCTTTGATATCATCATTTTCAATTGTTGCTGTTTCATAGGCATCCGCCAATTTTAAAAATTTTGTGCGTTCAATTGGCAAAGAAAATTTTGTAGCCCTTTTTACGATTAAGGCTTCTAATACCCTCCTAAGTTCCATTTGTAAAAAAATTTCCTCTGTTTTTATTTCTGTCACCATAATCCCTCTGTGTGGTAATACTCTAACAAGATGGGCCATTTCTAAACGTTTAATGGCCTCTCTTACTGGCATCCTTCCAATTCCTAGCATTTGGCTTATTTCATTTTCTGAAATTAATTGTCCTGGATTTAACTTTAGTGTAATAATCATTTCTTCTAGTTCTATATAAGCCTTTTCAGCTAAATTCATCTTCTTCCTCTCACTTTCCTAACTCTGAGTAAACTTAATCAAGCACAAACATTGATTCCATTTGGCATCACCGCTAAGGATTTAAGATCAACTACTTGCTATCAAAAGGATTTGAGTTCCTCTAATATACAACTAATATATTAGTGATTATAAATCTAAAGCACTTCCAAAATCAAGTATATTTTTACGAAGTTTCAGAATTTTCAATATTACCTGATGGTTATAATTTTTGCTTACCATTTTCATTTAATAGTCAGTGCATGCTACGAGGCTGATTGTTCTATTATTCGACAAAACTGCTACTAACTAAACGATTGTTTAAAATCTCTACCAACGCTGCAATAGAGGAAGTTTCCGTCTTTCACTCTTGCGAAAAGTGTAAACCCGTCCATACAAAAAGAACAATATTTCCTCAGAAATCTATGCGATTCTCAGGATTCAACAATCCTCCACACATTCCCCTTTGAACCGACACTACACAAACGATTAATTTGTTTTAACTCAGGCCTTATCTTACTAAGTGCATCGTTATGAATTTGTAGTTAATTTCAAATGTTTTTCACCTAAGAGAATAATGTTAATATTCCATCTTGGATGCATAACTAAATGATTGTTTTCGTCGAATTCTAAAATCATATGAATTTCATCATCCACAGTTGTAAGAATAGCCATTCGTTTATTTTCAATATCTGTATACGGTTTTAAACCGTCGGCCAGTTCGATTTTCCAATCAAAAAAGTCCATTATCTTGCCTCCATTTACGAATGACGTTAATACGATCTATATAAATATTTTAGCCAGTTCTGCTTTCACTAATCTGTTCCGTTCGTCCAACAAGAAAAAAGATCGCCGTAATAATCTCCATCTTTAATTTGTACACCATTAGTAAAACGAGAGCACAACCACAAAAATAATCTCAAACATAAGATAAACACTCATTAAAAAAATTCCTTTTATCGTCCTATTACTTTACTAAATTTCAGTATGATTTCCTTTTGAACAAAAGAAATATTCCCTTTTCCAAAAAGATGTTTTATGGCAGAAAAGCGTAAATTTTCGTTACATTTTTTACAAAGAGTTGTACTCCCCGACGACTATTAGGTAAAAAGAAACTTGATGTATGGTAGTTGAGATTGAAGGTATTCTGATGCTGGCATGTAATCCAGATTGAGTTCAGCATATTGATGCAGTATCCGCTCAATTAAATAATAAGCCCCATTCTAGTGAGAACGGGGCTATTCATCAGCTACTTTCATCTTATCAGAGCGAGGAAGCACTCAGAAGTCACGATTTAACAGTGGCTTTATCGTGGAATCATTCTGCAAAACAGTAATATTCAGCCAATCCGAAACAGTAATACGGCCAAGAGCCTGATTGCCTTCGAACTCGGTAATAAAATGAAATTCCTTATAGACAGCAAACTGTTCTTGAATTTTTTCCTTAGCCGCCGAAAGCACCGAGATATTTTGCTCAATAATGTGAACGGTTACATCAAACTGAGCTAACAGCTGTGCAATTCCCCTGCCCATCGTCCCGGCACCAATGATGGTAATCCTTTTCGCTTCCACCAATCATTCCTCCTTGCCTAATAAACTAAAAAACCTAGCCCCCATTAAAAATAAGAACACAAAAAGGCCCTTATTTTGCAATGGAAAAGCTAGGTATTCTTAAATTCTATGAAATGGGTAATTCCACCATTAAGAAGATGCTTCTCTTTCCTACAAACGCTATTTTTTAACTTTTCTTACTATCATAATATTGCGATTTAATAGTGACGTCAACAAAAAAGGCCACAGGGACGGTTCTAACGGCTTCTGATGAGATAAAGGTTAACCATTAGAACCGTCCTATGGGCAGACAAAACAGGTCTCAACTTCATAACTGACTTTTTCTTATTTTTTTGCACGGTACATCGAGGCGTCAGCATTTTTAATGAGCATCTCTACCGTGTCTCCGTCTTCTTGGGAAAATGCGGCACCTATACTGGCAGTAATGAAAATGGTATGGCCTTCAATGACAATGGGTTCGGCGATTAAATTCTTAATCTCCTCCAGTAATAGCGTAGAATCAGATCTGCTTTCTATTCTCGATTGAAAAATCGTGAACTCATCCCCGCCCCAACGAGCCACAATACCTTTATCTCCAACTGCGCGTGTCAACCTGTTGGCCACTTCGACAAGAAGCAGATCGCCAATGTCGTGCCCAAAGGTGTCGTTGACGTATTTAAACCCATCCAAATCCAGTAGCATCAGCCCGTGAAGCTCATGTTTGGATTCTTCTAAAAGTATACTGACATGTCTGTTAAACATACGTCGGTTTGGGAGATCAGTTAAGCTATCGCGGTAGGCCAGGTGGGCAATTGTCTCTTCTGCTTCTTTACGTTCTGTAATATCTCGACCTACAGTAATGGTTTGAATAATTTCCCCAGATTCGTCGCGGATATACAGAGCTGTAGTCTCATACCACCGATATTCCCCATTTTTATGCCGAACACGACCGATAAATAGCACCGTGTCTTGATGGATAAACAACATTTTGCGATGCTCTAGGAATTTTTTATGGCAGTCAGGATGATTGAAAGAAGCTGCGAGTTTCCCAATCACTTCTTCCGGAGTATAACCAAGTAATGCTTGCACATTTGGAGAAATATAGGTGAAAAGTCCATCGACTGAAATAGAAGCGATGATGTTTTGGGATTTTTCCGAAATTTTAAAAAACATTTCTTGAATATTAGATATTACATGCATGTTAACTATGCTCCGAATTAGATTTGATTCTATCATTATATTTCCTCATAATACGAAAAATCAAAGGAATTTTTTACCTGTTACTAGCGGTGCCAGACCCCAGATCTTAGTTGCTTCCAACGTTATGAACAGCACCATTTTGGTGGTGACATCGAAACTAATTCCTTCATTGTCCTGAGAAATCAAGCCATCAGAAAAATTTCTAAAAAAGCCGGGAGAACCGTCCCCCTGGTCCATGTGTAAGAACACCCTATTACGGGGATAATAAAAAAAATATGTGTTGGGGGTGAAATATTATGGTTGAACACTTACCTAAAATAACATCTGCTGAAATTTCGATGCTATGGAGTACCTATATTGGTGACACCATGTCGATATGTGTTCTAAAACATTTTTTACAAACTTGCGAAGATCAGGATGTTTTACCTATTATCGAACTCGCCCTTAGCTATTCTGTTGATCATGTAACTCAAATATCCGAGTTATTCAAAAAGGAAGGGATTCCTGTCCCTAATGGATTTGGAGACCAGGATGTTAACTTGCAAGCAAAAAAACTTTTTTCGGATGTAACTTATATGCGGTACCTGCTTCATATGGGTAGAACGGGATTGAATTCATACAGTTTGGCTAAGTCTGTTTCTGCCCGTAAAGATATCCGTACCTTATTTAAACAGTTTTCAAATCAAACGGAAACGTTATTTGACCGTAATACAGAACTAATGCAGGAAAAAGGGATTTTTATCCGTGCTCCTTATATTTCTTATCCTGATAAAGTAGAGTATGTAACAGAAAGAAAATTCATTGGTGGTCTAATAGGTCATCGCCGACCGCTCCTTGGAATAGAAATTGCCCATTTAGGCATTAATATCGAAGTGGCAAATGTCGCGAAAACCATGCTTTTAGGATTTAGCCAAGTCGCTCAGTCCAAAAAAATGAGTGACTACTTTAAAGATGGATATGAATTAGGAAAGAAAATGGTTGAGGATTTTATGATAAAACTAAAAGAGGATGATAATTCTTATCCCTCTACATGGGATTCTACCATTACAAATAGCACAGACCCACCTTTTTCCGATAAATTAATGTTATTTCATGCTAATGTACAAAGTGCTATTGGGATTGGAGATTTTGGATTTGCCATTGCAGCCTCACTACGAAAAGATTTAACGGTTAATTATGAAGGGTATATTCTTAGAGTAGGTACCTTTGCGGAGGAAGGGGCAAAACTCTTAATTGATCATGGATGGTTTGAAAAACCGCCCCAATCCATTGATAGAGAATCACTTAGAAATAAAAGGTAGTTTTGCCTTAACAAAACTACCTTTTAAAATTAAACAAAAGCCGCATATTCAGTTTTGATGTTATTAATGATCGTCTGAACGGGTAGGATTTCGTTAATTTCATGAACTCTTGCTCCCGCAAATACAAGACCATTCTCGCAATCCCCATCCATGGAGGTAACCAAGGAATCCATCGTACAAAAGCGATAAGAGCAGTTTTTCAGGCAATCAATACATTTCTTTATTTTCACCTTTTTATTGTCAGCTATTAGCTCAGTAAAGTGGTTCTTAATGGCACGCCCTTCCAGTCCTACAGTCGTTTTCACCATGACGATATCTTCCTGCTTCGCATGGACATACTTTTCTTTGAAGGATAATGGGGCATCACACTCGTGACTGGCAACAAATCTTGTTCCCATCTGAACACCAGAAGCCCCGAGCCGAATGGCACGAGCAACATCCGCTCCTGTCATGATCCCTCCAGCAGCAATGACAGGAATCTTAACGGCTTCGATGACTTCCGGTAAAATATCGAACAACGGTCTTTCCGTTCCTAAATGGCCACCGGCTTCATTACCCTCGACGACAACGGCAGAAGCACCGAGCCGCTCTGACATTTTGGCTAGCCTGGCAGTGGACACAATCGAGATGACCGGTGTGCCAGATTCTTTGCCCCAACTGTACATATCTCTTGATATTCCCGCACCTGAAATAATGAAATCCACCTTTTCCTCAATAGCTGCCTTCATTTTTTCCGCAAAATCATTCATGGCAAAAAGAACATTTACCCCAATATAGCCCTCACCCTTGATCGCTGCCCTAGCCTTTCTTATATGCAATCGTAACTCTTCGATGCTAATTCCTGTACCAGAAATAATGCCAATCCCCCCGGCATTCGCAACCGCTGATGCCAGCCCACTTAAAGAAATACCTACGCCCATTCCACCTTGCATGATGGGAAACTTAGGCATCATATGACCGATTTTTAATTGTGGAAATTTCAAAAAAATACCCCATTTCATCGTCAAATTGTTTCTTCTCCATTATTGTGCGATGGGGGCTCAGCAAATAGTGACAAATATAATACCTGCTACTAAAATCAGGTGATGATTTCGCAACTGTCACAGAATGTTCAAGAATGACGAAAGAAAAGGTCCAAGCTCATTTCATCGTATGTCTGATAGGCTTAGGAATCTACAAAGACATCTTGTACTATAATAAAATTAATGGTATATAAACATTTTAAACTTCATATTTGCAAAAATAACCATTCCGATAAGCAACAGAAAAAGGACTGCCATTACATTTATCGTATTAAAGTGGATTTCAGCTTCCCAAAATACCGTTCAATGATTTTTCACTAATTGGGGATTTTTTAAGCATCGATGGGTGGGGGTGAAATTTGTTCTCTATATAATCCAAACCATCGTGGGAATCTTTGTTGTGGACAAATTGATGGTAGCAAATATGGAATTATTGGAAACGCAAAAAGAATTAGCCTTAAGTAATCCGGTTTTCATTCAAAATCATGAGATAAGGCAAGTTGCGGTCTATTTTCAAGTTATCGTCACCAGTTTCATCTTTATTATTTCATTTCTAAAACCGTGGAAAAAGAAAAAAATTCAATCGAAATAACTGACCATCTCGTTAAAACTCCCCTTATTTTTAAGAAAATATGGGTATTTCCCAATTTAAGCGAAATTTTTCCGTTTATTTATGAAAATGACACTTGGATCTGAAACGAACTCCAATTACCCACAGCACAGAAAAAACGAGAGGCATAAAGAGTCTTACCACCAAAAGCATCCGAATGGACTGATTCGGATGCCTTTTTATGCTGTTGGATTGGGCATTCATACTAGGAGCTGCTACTTTTGCCCAGCAGCTCCATTTCCATTATTTCACACAAACATTTGTTCGTTTTTAAGTTGTATTCGAACATAAGTTCGCATATACTAAGTAAAAAGGAGATGTCATTTATGATTAGAGACCGTGGAGCTATTAAATGGACGTCAATGATGTTGCCCGAGCACGTAAACAGTCTGAAAGAAATTTTAGTGGATGAACAAAAAGTAAAACAGCCAGAACTGGATGAACAGGCTATCCAAGAGTTTGAACTTATTATTTGCGAGGCAATGGCCTTTAATAAGCAAGTCACACTAAAATTTTATGAGAATGGATTTATAAAAACGGTACCTGGATTTGTGCATTTTATTGATCATTTAAAAAACAAAATGGTGATACGTGATTCACGCGATGAATTTCACCATATCCCCTTCCACCAATTAGTTAACATCCAACCAGAATGAGGTATGACAACATGATCGACTATACTCAGTTTCCAGAACGTAAAATATTATGTATCGATATGAAAAGTTTCTATTCGAGCGTGGCAGCTGTTGACAAAGGGCTAGATCCACTCACCTGTTACCTGGCTGTGGTCGCCAATACAGATCGATCAGGCAGTGTCGTATTAGCAGCTTCCCCAGCGCTAAAAAGGGATTATAAGATAAAAACGGGGTCCCGGATGTTTGAGATCCCAAACGATCCAAAAATTTTGATCGTTAACCCTAAAATGCGCTTATTTGTTAGAGTCTCAACTGAGCTGACTAAGCTGTTTTATCGCTATGTGCCACCCTCTGCTGTCCACACATACAGCGTTGATGAAAGCTTTCTTGACGTAAAGGGATTGGAAAAGATATGGGGCACCCCTGACGAGATAGCCGCGCTTATCCAGGCCGATATTCGAAAGAGTTTTGGTTTGCCATGCACGGTAGGAATAGGACCAAATATGCTGATCGCGAAGTTAGCATTAGACCTAGAATCAAAAAAAGCCCCTAACGGGATTGCCGAATGGACATACGATGACATACCAAGAAAATTATGGCCTCTTCAGCCTTTATCTGAAATGTGGGGAATCGGAAGCAGAACACAAAAAACGTTGCATAGCATGGGGATTTTTACTGTTGGCCAATTGGCGAGATTTGACCTATCGCTACTGGAAAAGAAATTTGGGATTATGGGGAACCAATTGTATCACCATGCCTGGGGAGTGGATTTATCTGAGATTGGGGCCCCCATCGTGCAAGGGCAAGTCAGTTTTGGGAAGAGTCAAATTCTCTTACGCGATTACAAAGAGGAAAAGGAAATTAAGGCTGTGGTCTTGGAAATGTGTGAAGAGGTTGCGCGGAGGGCAAGAAACGCCCGAAAAGTCGGTCGGACGATTAGCTTTGGACTAAGCTACAGTAAAGACGAATTCGGGGGTGGCTTTCTGCGGTCGAGAACAATAGAGGAACCTACCAATGTGACGATTGATATCTATCAGGTTTGTCTCGAATTAATGAAAGAAAATTATCGAGGGCAAACGGTACGGCAGATCTCTTTATCGATCGGTAAACTATACGATGATTACGAGATGCAGCTTGATCTATTTGATGTAGATGGATGGAAAAAACGTGCACTCGGATATACAGTAGATAAAATCCGGAATAAGTTTGGTTCAGCTGCCCTTTTACGCGCTGTCTCTTATACGGCCGCAGGCACAGCAAAACATCGTGCATCACTCGTCGGTGGCCATCAAGGTTAACCTCTCACCCTCATCGGTGAGGGTTTTTGGTTTGTCACAAAATACCCGTAAAAATTTACAACAGGAGAATTACATCATCCGAGGCGTGACAGGCACCGGAATGGATAGAGTATGATAGAATCATTAAAAACAACGATTGTACCAGTTCATTAGGAGGTGTGACGATTGAAACGAATGCTTGCCATCAGTGACATACATGGGGATTTAGAAAAATTCGAACGTCTTTTGGCGCTTGTTCAATATGACCAAGACCGGGACCAGCTATTGTTATTAGGTGATTTTGTCGATCGCGGGCCCGATTCGAAAGCCGTTTTAGATAAAGTCATTCAGCTGAAAAGCGAGGGAGCGATTGCTTTAATGGGAAACCATGAAAAGATGATGATAGATGCTTTTCATGGGGATCCGATGAACTTGAAAAGATGGTATTACAATGGCGGAATAAAGACGCTTCAGAATTACGGCTATGAAATGGAAAAGGACGATGCCGAGTATTGGTATACTACGGACGAAATGCCGGAGCCTATTCAAATGAATAATAGTATCCGAACACATCTTGAAATCCTAAAAAAGTTTCCATACTACTATGAAACAGACACCCACATCTTTGTACATGCAGGTGTTCATCCAAATACACCAGTCGCTTCAACTGAACCTCATACACTCGTGTGGATTCGCGAGGAGTTTCATAAGGGATACAAGGGAGAAAAGACGATTATATTTGGACATACACCGACAACAGAATTGCACGAAAGCAACGATGTCTACTTTGGCGATAATCATATCATTGGAATCGATGGCGGCTGTGCATATGGTGGAAGATTGTATTGTCTAGATGTTGAGAGTTCGCAGGTTTTTTATGTTGAATAAATTGGTTGTCCCGTATCTTAACTAGGTCAAATAAATACAACGCGTAGTTCATTCCATCACTCTTCACCTGCAATGTAGGAAAGGGTTATCTGCGTTTCAATAACAGGTGAACACTTTATGAACCCCTTCATCACCTCGTCCTTTGCGAAGGCTTTATGTAAAGCCCGCGCCTTAGTACTTCTACGATACCCAAGATTAGCGGGGGAAAGCGAATATTCACTTTTCACCTTTGTGGGCTTTTTTAGAGGGAAGGTCAAAAAAACGCCTTCAAAAAGGAATTTTGAAGGCGACTTTTGTATTTTTGAATGGGTTTGCTATCAATTTGAAGGAAGTTCTATAATTTCATGACTAGATTTAGTCTTCCCCTTCTATAAAATAAAAGTAGAAGTGCTGCTAACACTTCTACCTGCAACTACAAAAGTCAGGGTGTTGGTTGTCAAAGTATATTATTTTCGGGAACCACCCTTAAGCTGGCGACGGCGTCGGGCACTTTTCTTGTTGTCTAGGACGTTTTTCCGAAAGAAATATACGCCTATTTCTCGCAGAATCCCCTTCCGATCTATGTTCTACTGCATTAATTACCTATCAATCTTCGAGATTTGACAAAATTCGAGGCGTGCAGGCACCGGAATTTTGAAAGAGCCAGCGGAACCGTCCCCACGGCCCTAATCATTTACTTAATATTCAGTAATTTAATGATATGCTTTTGTATTTCCTTTTAAGTATTCAACAATTTCTTCTGGTGTTTTATCGTCCAGTCCTAAATCCGTTAATTCCAAGGCATTTGCTCGGAGATTTTCTTTTCTAATGATGGATGCCAGTTCAATGAGTAAATTGGATGCAGGCGTTTCTACACCCAACTTTTCGCCTAACTTCACCATGGGGTGCAGCCCATAAGGAATATCTTCATAAATATACCGATAATTTAACGTTGACGGTGCTTTACCATTCTTATATGCTGGATTATTTTGCAGTGCATCGTATATATTATCTTCATCCACATCATAGAATCTATGAAGAAGTTCTGGACAAGTAGATAGATTGATATTTAATTTTTTGCCGATTTCTAATCTTTCATTTTCAACTGCCTCAATGACATTGACAACAGACGGGGTGGCACCCTCTGGGTAAAAGAGAAAATCTCCCTTCGATTCTATTCTACCAGTATTTAATAACGCTATAGGTACATGAAATTGAGGATTCAAATTGTTTAAGGTAGTCGTAAGAACACTGTCCGTAGCAACTAATTGTGGATAAACTTCATTTAGTCTTTCCTTTACGATGGAAGCGTCAGTTGCAGGCAGAGTAGCAAACTCTAAATGTTGCTTGACCCCTCTAATATTCACATGCCCCGGTTCAATATAGCGGCAAGCATAAATAAGAGATTCCGTTTCAGCAACATACACTTTTTTATTCATGCCGACTTCGTTAAATATATTTCTAAACTCAAGAGCTCCCCAATAGCCCGGGAATATCATAATAATCTGATTGTCTTGAAGATACGGTGCAATAGAACGAGCAACACCTTTATGTGCAGTTCCAGTAGTTGTCACCATGATGACCTCGGCATCACTCATAGCAAACTCCAAATCTGTTGTTGCAGTAACAGGGGCAAATCCGTCAAGAACACCCTCAGCTTTAATACCGCCCTTTTCTTTGATTTTTGCGATTAATTCAGTTTGAATATCATATAAAACAACTTCATGATTTAAAAGTGTGATATGTGCAGCCATACTTTGACCGCCGTTTCCAGCCCCAATAATAGTAAATTTCATTTTATTATCCCTCGATTTCGCTGATATTTTTTGATCTACTTTTTTAGAACGAAAGAACTTCTGAACGAAAACACTAACTAAAATGAAACCTAAGCCAATTGCCCGCTTTCCACCAAATGACATGCCACGGAATGGTTGGGGGTCACTTTCATAAATTCAGGATATACCTCCTTACATTTATCTGTTCTATATGGGCATCTAGGGTGAAAATGACAACCTGTTGGAGGGTTTTCCGGACTGGGAACATCCCCTTCCAAAACGATTCTTTTCTTTGTAAATTTGGCCTTTGGGTCTGGTAAAGGGATCGACGACATGAGCGATTTTGTGTAAGGGTGCTGTGGATTTTGATAGATTTCCTCTCGTGTACCCATCTCGATAATTCTTCCAAGATACATGACCGCGACATGATCACTAATATGTCCGACAACACTTAGGTCATGTGAAATAAAGATAAACGTCAAATTGAGTTTTTCCTGTAACTCTTGCATTAAATTCAACACCTGCGACTGAACTGACACATCCAAAGCGGATACCGGTTCATCACAGATAATGATCTCGGGATTTAATGCCAAAGCTCTGGCAATTCCCAGTCTTTGTCGTTGTCCCCCTGAAAATTCATGAGGGTATCGATATAAATGATGGGCACCTAAGCCTACCATTTCTAATAATTCGACCACCCGATCTTCCAGTTCCTGACCTGAGGCGATTCGATTAATGACAAGGGGTTCGGCGATAATCTTTTTAACAGTCATTTTCGGATTTAATGAACTAAAGGGATCTTGAAAAATAATTTGTATATTTCTCCTTACTTTTTTCAGTTTCCGTTTATCTTTACCAAAAATGTTTTCCCCATTAAAAAGGATTTCACCTGAAGTGGGGGTCACAAGCTGAATTAAACTCATTCCTGTTGTGCTTTTCCCACAGCCCGATTCGCCTACGATACTGAAGGTTTCCCCTTTTTTTACCGAAAATGTGACATCATCGACGGCTTTGACTTTACTAATGGCCCTTCCAAGAAATCCCCCATAAATAGGGTAATAGGTTTTAAGATTCTTAACTTCCAATATCGTGTTATCCGTTACAGTTTGTGCCAACACCGTACCCTCCTTCCGTCACTTGTGATTTCCAGCTCGGGTGCTTCTTTGCGACAAATATCGGTGGCAACCTCACACCGTGGATTAAATCTACATCCTTGGGGCATCGCGTCCATGTCGGGTACGCTCCCTTTAATGACATGCAATTTCCCCCTCGCATCACCCAGTCTCGGAATGGAATCCATTAAGCCTTTCGTATATGGATGTTGTGGATGTTCAAATAACTCTTCCACCGAACCTTCTTCCACGACTTGCCCGGCATACATGACAATCGCTCTTTGGCAGGTTTCAGCGACAACCCCGAGATCATGGGTAATCAAAATGACGGTTGTATTGAACTGTGTTTGCAATTCCACAAGTAAGTCTAATATTTGGGCTTGAATCGTGACATCCAAAGCGGTAGTCGGCTCATCGGCAATAATGACTTTTGGATTACACGCCAACGCCATGGCAATCACCACTCTTTGTCTCATGCCTCCTGACAACTGATGTGGATATACTTTGAGTTTGGCCTCAGGGTCGGGTATTTTGACTTTCGTTAACATTTCAATGCATTTTTTCCTAATTTCTTCGGAATTTAAATTAGAGTGTATTTTGAAGATCTCACCAAGTTGATTTCCAATGGTAAAGGAGGGGTTCAGGGTTGTCATTGGCTCCTGAAATATCATGGCAACATCTTTTCCCCTTACTTTGTTCATTTCCTTCTGACTGAGGTTAGTCAAGTTTTTTCCTTGTAAAAGGATTTCTCCCGATACTAAACTAACGACGGGCTCAGGGAGCAGCCCCATGACGGTCAGTGCTGTCATACTTTTCCCACAGCCACTTTCGCCAACAATCGCGACGGTTTCACCGCGTTTTACTGAAAAATTAACCTGATTTAAAATTAATTTTTGATTGTCTTTTGTTCCAAGGCCAACACTTAAGTTTTTAACATCTAATACCATGTTTATTTCACCCCTCTCGTCGTAAAAGTCACTCGTCATAACGAAGCTGGACTATTCATTTTATACAATGATTCGTGTTTAACCCCGCTTGCGTATAATATACGGGTCTGAAGCATCGCGGATCGTATCACCAATCAAATTAAAAGCAATAACTGTAATCATTAACGCCAGTCCCGGAAAGATGGCGAGACTCGGAGCCGTAGTTAAATAGGATAACGAATCTTTTATCATGTTTCCCCATGTCGGTGTAGGTGGTTGAATACCGATTCCCAAAAAGCTGAGGCTTGCTTCAATTCGTATCGCCGAAGCCATGTTAAGCGTTACAACAACAAGTAATGATCCCATTATATTCGGTAAAATATGAACGACCATAATCCGAAAACTGCTTGCCCCACTCGCTATAGCAGCTTTTACATACTCCGATTCTTTGATTTCCAAAGCCGGGCCACGCGCAATTCTTGCACAGCTGGGTACTAGACCAATGCTTAACGCGGTTACTAATGTTGTCATATTTGATCCTAGAGCGACAAGTAACATAAGTCCAAGTAATAACATCGGAATGGACATGATAGACTCTATGATCCTCATGAGGATTTCATCGAACTTTCCGCCCTTGTAGCCGGCGAATATGCCAATTGCGGTTCCGATTACCCCACTTGCCAAGACAGATAGTAATCCAACCGTTAGTGAGGTTTGGGCACCGAAGATAATTCGACTCAATATATCGCGACCGTAGGCATCAGTTCCAAGCCAATGTTCCGCAGAGATGCCTTGCACCCTTTGCGTAATATTCTGCGTTAAAGGGTCATATGGCGCCAGTATAGGTGCTGCAATGGCGGCAAATATAATCAATACTAAAATAACTAAGCCTGATATACCTAAAGGACTTGTTTTAAAAACTTTCCAATAAACTTTCGATGGATTGGAAGACTTCGCCTTTTTATCAACTGGCATCTGATTATTTTGTGCTAACACGCCTTCGTTGTTCTCTTTTAACTTTGCTTCAATCATCTTGGCCCTCCTTTTCTCTCAAATTTGTTTTTTTATTTGGCTCTGATTTTTGGATTAATGACGGAGTAACTTAAATCAACTAATAAATTAACAAAAATAATGAGAATGGCGAATAAGATTAAACAGGCTTGAAGAGTCGGATAATCACGGGTTTTTATGGCACCTACAGCTAAACTTCCCAAGCCCGGTCTACTGAAAACAGTTTCAGTTAAGACGGCCCCGCTAATCAAGGTTGTAATATCCAAGCCAATAACGGTGATGACAGGAATTAACGTATTTCGTAAAATATGTTTACCTACCACCTTACTTTTTGGAAGTCCTTTTGCACGAGCTGCACGTACATAATCTCTATTCACCTCTTCAAGCATGCTTGCCCGCGTAATTCTCATCACTAAGGCCGCATTAATAAGTCCTAAAGAAAAAGCCGGTAATACCAAGTGATGCAAATTCTCCACTATACCCTTACCAGCTCCCAATGAAGGAAATAATGGGATTTTAAGTGAAAAGGCGATTAACAATAACAGTCCGAGGAAAAACGCCGGCATTGAAATACCGATTAGGGCCCCCAATCTGAAGAAACCATCAATGAATGTATTTCGTTTTACAGCCGTAATGATACCCACGGGTATTCCTATCAATGCACCGATAAACACTGCAGCAAGTGCTAACTCCAAAGTATGGGGGATCAAACTGAGGAGCTGTTCGGTAACAGGTCTTCCCGTGGTTAATGAGTTACCAAAGTCACCTTGAATAATATTGACCGCGTAATGGATATATTGCTCCCATATAGGTAAATCGGTACCTAATTTCGCTTGTAAATTTGCGATTTGTTCGGCACTTGCAGAGTCACCTAATATCAATACGGCCGGATTACCGGGCAGTACCCGTAATACAAAGAAGATAATCGATACAGTTAATATAACCGTAGGGACGGTGAAGATAATTCTTCTTACGGTGTATTGAAACAATGATCATCCCCTCCTTTCCATTTAATAAGTACTATCTAATAATTAGAAACACCTGTTTGAATGGTTGGGCTTGCACCTTTTGGATGTGCAGGCCCATTTGGAAATGACGGCTACACAGGACTATTGTTTTATGTCTGTTGTTTCGTAGATAGGATAGCCGTCGAACATGGATCCAAAGGCGCCATCTACTGGCTTATAACCCAGATCCACTTCATTTCTGCGCATAAATGGATGTCCTTCTTCAGCTATCGGAATAGCAACCACATCTTCATTAATTTGTTCTACAATTTGTTTGTATAGTTGTTTTTGTTGTTCAGGGTCTGCCGTAACCCTGACTGTTTCAAGTAATTCATCCACTTTATCGTAATGGATAAAATTCGTAACAGCTGTATCCTTTCCAACTGTCGCTGGACCATAAAAGAATTGGCTCAGAGGGAAATCTAAATATGGCTGCCGAACGTAACCGTAGATAACAACATTATTCAAATCTTTACGTATATTGGCTTGATAGGTGGCATGGTCAACTTGTTCTATTGGCATTTCAATTCCGACTTTTCTTAGTTTATCTTGCGCCCAAATCGCCACGTCCAGATGATTCTTATCCGTTGTCATATACTGTTTCGGCAAGGTTAACCCATTTGGATATCCCGCTTCTGCCAGCAATTTCTTTGCCTTTTTTGCGTTATTTCCAATTAAATCCACCTCAGTTGATCCAAAGTATGAGCTAGGCAAAGGTGAAGTAGGAATGCTTGCCGCGGTAGTACCCAGATACCCCTTAACATATTCGGATGCGTTTAGTGCATAGGCAAATGCTTGCCTTACCCGTATATCATCGAATGGTTTCTTTGAGGTATTGAGATAGATTGCCCGAAATACTTTTGGTTTAGGGACCTCAATGGAAAAGTTATTACTTTGTTTCTTTTGTTCAACCCAATTTTTATCCGCTTGCCCATTTCCTAAATGAAGTTCCCCATTTTCTACGGCTACTTCAATCGCAGTCGGGTCATCCATCATGATATAATCGATACCGTCCAATTTCGGCTCTCCCCGAAAATAGTCGGGATTTTTAACCAGAACAACTTTTTCTTGTGTGCGGTATTCCTTCAACATAAAGGGACCGGTACCAATCGCAATGTTCATATGATCGTCACCCGCTTCTTCAATGGCTTTCCGACAAACAATATTACCTCCATGGTAATTAAGAACTTTCATCAAGAATCCATTGTCCGGATGTTTCAAGGTGAAAATAACCGTGGAATCACCATCTGTTTTAACACTGTCCACATTGGAATATTCAGATTGCCACGGTGAGCCCGTTTTAGGATCCATGACCCTATCAAATGACCACTTTACATCTTCAGCCGTTAATTCCCCATAACCTTTATGCCACTTCACTCCTTTGCGGACGTGAAATGTCCAAACCGTTTTGTCTTCATTAGAGTCCCAACTTTCAGCCAAATCGGGTTCGATCTTTTCGAGATCAGTTGTACCGGGTGCAAAGCGAACGAGCCCATTGTATATAGAGGATATCACGGTTACCTCTGGTGTCGTAGCCGACCAATGAGGATCCAGTTTTTCGGCTTCTCCCACGATTGACACACGTAATATTTTTTTATCCGAACTTTTTTGACTCGTTTTGTTACCCGCGAGTTCGGAAGTTTCTCCAGAAAAACAACCCGATAAAAGCATGGAAACCATGACAAGCAAAACAATGCCAATAGAGAACTTTTTATTCCTCATAATCCTCATTTCCCCCTGCAGATTGGTTTAGGTAAATCTTTTTTCTCCATTTTGTCCTTGTGTGTCCTTCACAAAGGGCGGAGAAAATGGATAATTCCATTCCTTCAAACGCGTATCATACCCTATAATAAATTGCAAAAATGACCCATTTTCAGCGTAAGTTGAAAATTCCTTGCACACATTGTTTAACATTCTTCGCCTTCATCTTTCTAAATTTTGTAAATACATCACTCCTTTCAGTAACCCTTATTTGCAGATCCCCACACCAAATTCATTTGTTGACCATATGTACAGGTCATGGCTAAAACGACTTAAGTTACTCATTAAAATATTCATTGCTGAAGGTGCCTCTAATACGTAATCTTTAGAAGCCACAACGTCAATTGAATTTTCCATTGGTAGTGTAATTCCAGGAGTTTAGAAGTTTCCTTGCGGTCGATTTTAAATGATGATTGTCTAGTTGAGGAATTGTATAAAAAGTATTTAGTCTCTTTCAACCGTTGGTGAAATCGCTTACAAACAGTAGACTAATGTAACTGGTTCAGCCTGCTGCATATGAGACTAGTCTGTCATAACAGTATCGAGCGAGTTTTCTGCAATTTTCATAGTTTCTTCCCGAAACCTCACTCTTCTGAACTAAATAGCAACTTACATCTGTCACCTCTAAAAATAGCAGTACTTAACATAACAGGTTCTCCCTGTGTTGACATTAATAGCTTTGTTATTTTTAACGCCGGTTGGTTTTGCTCAACCTCTAATATTTTGCTCGCATAAGAATCTATTAGTACTGGTTCAATATAGTTTTTATATCTTGTTAAGGAAAGCCCATACTTTTCTGCTAAAAGCTCATTGATTTTTCCCTCAAGATTATTTTCAAGTAAGTCAGGTACGATTCTTACAGGAATATAAGATTGTTCAATTGCTGCCGGCTCTTCATTAAATAACCTTAAACGAATAATTTCATATACTTTTTCATTATCTTTTATATTAAGCGCTTTGAATTTCCCAGGTGTACCTTCTATAACCTTTATACTTATTGGAGTATGTTTATTTCCTAGCTCTTCTGGATAAGAGAGGCTAATAAAGTTCCCCTCAAATTTGGGCTTAGAAACAAAAGTACCAACCCCCTTTTTTCTTGTTAAAATACCTTCATTAACCAATTCCAAAATAGCTTGCCTTATCGTTGATCTACTGACCATAAAATCCTTTGCTAAATCAACCTCATTCGGTATTTTGTCCCCACTTTTCCATTCCCCATTATCAATTCCTTCCCTTATTAACTCTTTTATTTGGTAATACAATGGAATGCCACTTTCTTCGTTAATGATAGCTTTCATCTTAATTCCTCTTTATTCAAATTTGTTTTTAGTTCTCCGTTTATTATCTTTTTAACATATCTTAATTAACTGTACTATTGAAAGTTTAGCGAATTGGAATATAGATAGTAAGCCTTATGGTTAACGACCTTAATAAAATCGTTGTATGTACGAATGTCCGTATGTCTGTACATATTCGTATTATAAAACACTATTTTTCAAAAAACAATTAAAATTTAGAATTTTTTATATATTTTGTTTTCTTGCAATTAGTAGTTCTAAATTTCAAAAAGCCTAGTTGAACAATATGAGATAAGTATTAGAAATAAAGAATTAACGAGAGAAATATATCATTTATTCTTTTCAAAAGTTCGTCATTTAGGTTGCGATACAGCAATGTGCATTACTTCTCCGGTTAACGAAGGTTCTGTTTCATATCATAAGCCAAGGGGTTTTTCTGTAACTTTAGGAATGGATTATTCAAGTAACAGGAAAGACCGTATTTTAGTTTCTAAATAGATGTAAATGTTGTATTTATCGACAAGACTGCTATTAACCAAACGATTGATTGAAATTTCTACCAATGCTGCCATAGAGGACGATTCGGCCTTTCATTGATGCGAGAATTGTATACCCAACCATACAAAAGGAACAATATCTCCTCAGAAATCGATTAGATTCTCCGGATTCAGCAAGTCTCAACATATTGCCCTACGAGCCGACACTACACAAACGATTGATTAGTAATAACAAAGCTTATCAGACAACGGATTTATCTTTTCTCAACTCGAACTTTGTCGATAAAACCTAATTAAAGATACCTTTTGCTTAAGTGGCAGTTTGGAGTAAGTTGCTATCAATCTCATATCCTACCTAACACAGTTTCAGGATTGGCTTACCAATACTTTGTCCCACTTCTCACGCAATATGACTTCGACATAGGATGCATTTCGTTGCAACACCACATTGGTTGGACGAAAACAATAAAAAGCACCATTTTCTTTATCAGAACGTGACCGGTTATCAATCAATTCATTTAATGCTTCAATATGATCAAGCCATTCTCTTAATGCAAAATCTGCGAGAACAGCTTGATTCATATTTTCATCTAAGCCGAGACGGTCAAAAGGTATTTTGATGGTGATACATGGTTTATCCAGTGTGAGTTTATGTGTCGGTTCAACGTAAAGGCAACATCATTATTCCAATAGATGGGATCTTCATAAATCAGACCGTAAGATGCCCGGCTGGATTGTAAGGAGCGAAAATATTGAGCGAGTCTTTTAATAAAATATCATCCTTTCATATTTGGAAAGCGGTGAATAACGGAAAACAAAAAAATAACAGCCACTCCATAAGTGGCTGTCATAGATCGGCAAGAAAGCTTAAACGTTCCTTCTGCCTAAATATAAAAAGCCCTGAGAGTGAATCCTACCCTCAGAGCCTAATGTATTTGAACAAAATATCTAAAAAGCAATATGAGGATAAGACATATATTTTTTGGTTTCCATTATCCTCACCTCATTACGATTTATTTTTAAAGAAACAAAAACATAACATTAATTTGACCATTTGACAAGAGGTGCATCGTGTCTTGTTTTTTTTGGATACGGTTCACCATAATGTATCTAAATAAGGTCTTCTGTTATACCCCTCTAAGGAATACTATCTAAAAGTAAATTTTCCACCGAAGATGGCAAACACAGCTTCTTGAGACATGGAAGCTGTCATGATTGGCACGCAAATGGTTCCGTTACTCTTATCCAATTTTAGGAACAATGGATTTTCCAACCAAGGAAGCAACGCCGCCTCGAAGGGCTACGGCATTACTTAATCACTACATACTCCAAATCAACCAGTTTTGCGTAACTAACAATTTGGTCTGTTGTTAAATTTAATGAAACAACCGTATGGTGTCCGCCGCCATTTTCAATCCAAGCTTTTACTCCATCCTGGAAGTCCGGCTTAATTTTCCAAAGCACACGGGCAACCGGAAGTTTTGGAGCTGGCACAGTCGGCTCGAATGCCGAAACTTCGCTGATCAAAAGTTTATAATGGGTACCGAAATCAGCCATTGAAACAACGACACCTTCTCCTGCTTTACCGTCAAATACTAAACGTGCCGGATCTTCACGATTGCCAATTCCTAATGGAGAAACGATAATTTTTGGTTTATTGCTTGCTAAAGATGGATCGACTTCAAGCATATGGGATTGAAGAGCGGATTCTTGATCCAAAGCTAATTCATAGGTGTAATCTTCCATGAAGCCGGTTGATTGGTTACGGCTCATGACTTTAAGTAAACGATCAAGTGCCGCAGTTTTCCAATCTCCTTCTCCGGCAAAGCCGTATCCTTGCGCCATCAAACGTTGAACCGCAAGACCAGGAAGCTGTTTCATTCCATACAAATCTTCAAAGTTAGTAGTGAAGGCATTGTAACCGCCGTCATCAAGGAAGCGTTTAATCGCAATTTCATAGCTTACTTGAACTCTTACGCTCGCTTCCCAAGCTTCTCTGCTGTAAGTACCATAATCAAATTCATAAAGGTCTTCATATTCAGCAAATAATGCATCAATTTCTTCGTCCGTGACAGCATTCACGTATTGAACCAGATCTCCAATACCAAAGTAGTCCACTGTCCAGCCAAATTGAATTTGTGCTTCCACTTTATCTCCTTCAGTAACGCCAACGTTTCGCATGTTGTCACCAAAGCGGGCAACTTTGATGTTGAAGCTTTCGTTATAAGCAACCGCTACGTCCATCCATTCGGCAATTTGCTTTTGCACTTCAGGACGCTGCCAGTAACCGACAACTACTTTATTTTGTTTTTTCAAACGGGCATTGATGAAACCATACTCACGGTCGCCATGAGCAGATTGGTTCAAGTTCATGAATTCCATATCAATCGTAGCCCAAGGAATGCTTTCATTAAATTGTGTTGCTAGGTGAAGCAATGGTTTCTGTAATAATTTTGTACCGCGAATCCACATTTTTGCAGGTGAGAAAGTATGCATCCAAGTGATCACACCGGCAACCTCGTCACGATAGTTGACTTCTTTCATAATACTGGTGATTTTATCTGCACTAATAGCTAAATCCTGCAATACAATCAGATATGGTAAAACGCCGCTTTCATTTAAGGCATCGGTCATCGTTTGTGCATGAGCTTTGACTTCTGCTAACGCTTCTTCCCCATAAAGATGCTGTGAACCTACAACAAACCAAAATTCTTTTTTACCTGTTGTTGTCATAATGGATCCTCTTTTCTTAGATTAATAGTTTTTTAGTTATTTTTGCCCGTAATAGGCATGCTTCCCATGTTTTCTCAGATAGTGCTTGTCTAAAATACTTTGCGGTAATAATTCAGAAAAACTGTTTAATTGTCGGGCAAACAAATTCATTTTCGAAACTTCCTCTAGCACTACACTATTCATTACCGCTGTTTTTACATCTTTGCCCCAAGTAAACGGCGCATGACCATGCAGCAGGACACCGGGAACTGCTAAAATATCCAGCCCGCGCTCTTCAAAGGTTTCGATGATGACTTTACCGGTTTCCACTTCATAACCGCGGTCAATCTCCACTTGTGTCAAAAAGCGGGCACATGGAATGGAGCCATAGAATGTGTCTGCATGAGTCGTTCCCATTGCTGGAACATCCAGACCGGCTTGAGCCCAAACCGTCGCCCAAGTTGAATGAGTGTGCACGATGCCGCCGATTTCCGGATAATGTCTATATAGCACGGCATGAGTGGCTGTATCTGATGAAGGGTTCATCTCACCTTCCACAACATTTCCATCTAAATCAACAACCACCATGTCACTCGGTTTCATTTTTTCATAATCAACACCGCTCGGTTTGATGACGAACAATCCGCTATCACGATCAATCCCACTTGCATTGCCCCAGGTGTATTTGACCAGTCCATACTTTGGTAATTCCAAATTGGCTTGAAATACTTCTTCTTTCAGTCTATCTAGCACGTAATTCCCCTCCGTTTCCCGCTCATACCGTCAATTTTTCAACGGCAGCCTGTTCAATCACTAAGCCTTTTTTGTATCGTTCAATGAATACTTCAAACCCTTTAACGTCAAATCCATCAGGAAAAAATTCCAGCCTCTCAACCTCTTCAAAAACCTTTTTGTCGAGGAAGTCGTCTAAACTTTCATTTTTCTCTTTGGTCATCATGTATGAAGCAAGAATGGCCATTCCCCATGCTCCACCTTCTCCGGCTGTTCCCATAACGGTGACAGGAGTATTCATGGCAGCGGCGATAATTTTCTGGCCGACAACAGGGGTTTTAAATAAACCACCATGAGCTAAAATACTGTCAATCGCCACGCTTTCATTCTTTGTTAAAATATCCATTCCGATTTTCAAAGCACCAAAGGCAGTATAAAGATGCGTCCGCATGAAGTTCGCTAAATTAAAGCGGCTCTCAGGTGTCCGGACAAATAGCGGCCGTCCTTGCTCCAACCCGGTAATATTTTCACCTGAAAGATATCCGTAGCTTAGTAAGCCTCCACCATCCGAGTCAGCTTCGAGTGCTTTATTCAGCATCACCCCGAATAACTTATTGGTGTCAACCGTTTGTCCCATTGCCTCATAAAACTCACGGAACAATCCCATCCAGGCATTCAGATCACTTGAACAGTTATTAGCATGTACCATTGCCACCGGACTACCGCTTGGTGTCGTGACCAAATCAATTTCTGGATATACCTTTGAAAGTTCTTTTTCTAATACAATCATCGCAAAAACAGAAGTTCCGACCGAAACATTCCCGGTCCGTTTCCTCACACTGTTCGTTGCAACCATCCCAGTTCCGGCGTCACCTTCCGGCGGACAAAGTGGAATGCCCGGTTGTAAATTTTGTGAACGATCCAGAATCTTCGCTCCAACTTCAGTTAATGAACCTGCTTGTTCTCCAGAGATGTAGACTTGGGGCAGAATATCTCTCAGCTCCCAGTGATACCCCTTTGGTGCAATTTGTTCATTAAACTGGTTCACCATAGATTCATTGTAATCCAGCGTTGATTCATCAATCGGGAACATGCCTGAAGCATCTCCAATGCCAATCGCTTTTTTACCGGTTAGCAGCCAGTGAATGTATCCAGCTAAAGTGGTAATAAAATCAACGCGAGGCAAATGTTTGTCGCCGTTTAAAATGGCTTGATAAAGGTGGGCAATACTCCACCGTTCAGGGATATTAAATTGAAATAGATTGGTTAATTCTTTTGCTGCGGCACCGGTTGTTGCATTACGCCAGGTCCGAAACGGAACAAGCAGTTCACCAGTGTAATCAAAAGCCATATAACCGTGCATCATGGCAGAAATCCCAATAGAACCAATGGTTCGAATGGTAACACCATAATTCCGTTCAACTTCTTGCTTCATTTCACTATAAGCTGTTTGCAAACCTGTAATAATATCAACTAAGTTGTATGTCCAAAATCCATCTTCTAAGCGGTTTTCCCACTCATAACTTCCAAATGCGATTGTTTCAAAATTTTTATCAATCAACACCGCTTTAATACGTGTGGATCCGAATTCGATTCCTAGAGAAGTCCCTCCCGTGGTAATCGCTTGTTTAATATTTGCTCGATTCGTTTTCACCGTTAATCCCCTCTCTGATAGCGATTTCAATATCGTCTGTAAACTAAGAAGGCGCTTTCCTTTTACAAATCTAGTATATTTTTTGTGCGTACATTTGTCAACCGAAATCATTATATGTACCTACAAATATAAAATGTTATGTTATCCTTAAATTAAGGGACATTTCATCAGATTTTTTTAAAAAAACTATGGCTATGTTTCCGTTTTCATAAAACTGTGATAAAATATGTCCATACAAATATTCCAAGTTAATCAATTAGCACGTGAACAACTATGAAAGATGTGAGTGAGATGAAAACAAAGTATCAGGTCATCATTGATGATATAAAAAGTAAAATTCTTTCCGGGGATTACAACATCGGCGAACAAATCCCCACTGAATCCGTCCTGCAGGAAAAGTACAATGTCAGCAGACACACGGTTCGAAAGGCCATTTTAGATCTGGCGAATGAGGGATTCCTAAAAAGTGAAAAAGGCTCCGGCACCTATGTCAGCAACAAATATCAATCAAAATCAACTAGAGGCTCCACGAATAAAACCATCGGGGTCATGACGACCTACATTTCTGATTACATTTTCCCGTCTATTATTCGCGGAATTGAAACAAGATTGAAAGAGGATAATTATTCGTTGCTGTTAGCCAGTACCAATAACGATGTAGAACAAGAAAAAAAGGCTTTGGAAATGATGCTGGCATATGGCGTAGATGGTTTGATCATTGAACCTACGAAAAGCAATCAATACAATCCCAATATTGCTTATTACCTATCGTTCAAGGAACAAGATGTTCCATTTATCATGATCAATGCGTTTTATGAAGAATTGGATGTGCCTTTCCTTTGCCTCGATGACACGCAGTCCAGCTATCTCGCAACAAAGGAATTGATTTCAAAAGGCCACATGCAAATTGGACTCATTGCAAAAATAGACGACCTGCAAGGTAAGTATCGAATGAAGGGGTATATCAAAGCGCTTGGTGAAGCCAAATTGCGCTTTCAACCGGAGCAAGTGCTTTCATTCACGACAGAGACAAAGCCGGAGCTGTCTCAAAACTTGAAGAAGTTCCTGATTGAAAATAGAGACATGCTAACAGCCATTGTTTGCTATAACGACGAGGTAGGGTTGGAGGTGGCAAATGTATGCAGACAAATTGATCTTCCTGTCCCGGAAAAACTATCTATTATCGGCCAGGACAATTCCTATATTGCCAAAAATGCAAATATCAAGTTAACCACATTGACACACCCTCAGGAACAAATGGGACGTGATGCAGCTGATTGGGTCATAAAAAAATTGCAGGGAAAAAAAGACCTGCCAAACGAAACCTATTATCAGCCGGTGTTGATTGAAGGGGAAACGGTGAAAGAATTAGACGTAGAATAATCTTCGAGCGCATGATTGGCCATAAGGCCTTTGCACAGCACATCACATGAATATGAATTCATGCGATGTGCTGTGCATTTTTTTCATAAAAATTGAATTTTCTAATGTAGAGGCAATAAAGCAATGTGTAATAAATGGAGATGGTGGCAGCAAAGGAAGTAGAACGACAGCAGCTTGCTGCCCTTCATTGAGCGGTCAAACATTCGAGATTACGACACAGAAGATAAGTGGATTTCGCCAGTTTTAGGGGATTTTATAGAGATAACAAAAGAATATATTTTTAAAAAAATTCAGTAGGTGGGGTTTACCAATCAGGTGGTGCAGAGTAACCACCTGATTCCCCAATTTTCAGCTTGCTGAAACAAGTTCACTTTTAAATTTTTCAATTCAAAAGAATCACTCAGTTTCTATTTTCTCCTGTTCCAGATTCGTTCTACCGTCGTTTTTTACAGGTTTCTCTTTCATCTTCCACATTTGCACTGCAGAGTATGCGGTGTACAGAATGACAATAATAATGCACCCATAAAAAATGAGATTTAACGACGACCACATTTGACCTTTTTGTCTATCTTGAAGCATTGCTTGAACTAGCCATGCGAAACACGTAATAGAGGTCAAGGCATATAAGCGCGATTTTGCTTTATCGTTCATTCTTCTCCCTCTTCAAACCCAAATTTCTTCATTACAGGAATGCTCCTTAATTTTTTAGGTAATCTATTGAATCTGCTTGATAGTCAATAGTCTGTGGCGATATAAATATTATCTCACGGCTTACCTAAACCCCAACTATTCAATAATCTTATATAGAGAGAGTCAAGGAAATCAAGTCCTATTCACTAATATATTAGCGTTTTTTGCGCTTGGACATAATGTCTACCGCAACTGCTAGGAGTAGCACAAGACCTTTAATGGTTTGAATTAATGCAGAATCCACCCCCATAATCGACAGTCCCTGGTTAATAACCCCCATTACAACTGCACCAATAACAACACCTGGTACAGTTCCAATACCACCTGTAACAGCAGTGCCGCCAACAAAGCAGGCCGCAATAGCATCGAGCTCGAAAGAATTACCAGTTGCAGCTGATGCGGAACTCAAACGCGAGAGCATCGCAATGGCTGCAATAGCAGAAAGAAGTCCCATGTGAATGAAGAGTGAAAAATCGACACGACGAGTGTTAATACCCGAAAGAAGCGCTGCTCGACGATTTCCACCAACCGCATAGACGCGACGACCAAAAACCGTACGAGTCAAAATAAAGTTATAAGTAAAAACAAGAACTCCAACGATAACCAACATAATTGGGATACCGCCTTGAGTAGCATTCCCAGAAGATGCAAATTCAAATGTAAGTGCCGCGATTACTACTGATGCAATAGCAATCTTGATGTAGGTTGCGTTGATAGGCTCTGGAACCAGTCCCACCTTAGAGACTTTGGCACGCTTACGAAGTTGAGTCCACGCAAAAGCGACAATAGCAAGGATTCCAACAACAATACTCAAACCATCAAATGGTCCCCACCACCCAAGAATATTTGGGAGATAGGCTGAAGCAATGGCATTAAATGACGTATTGTTGACTGGGATAGATGCATTAATCATCGTGGTTGCAAGACCTCGGAAGATAAGCATGCCCGCTAAAGTGGTAATGAAACCTGGAATTCCAACAAAAGCAACCCAGAACCCTTGCCACACTCCCACGAGAAGGCCAATAAGCAAACCTACAATAATTGCTAAGAACCAATTAAGATGTGCATTCTGCATAAGCAAAGCTATGCAACCACCGATAAATCCTACTAAGGAACCAACTGACAAATCAATATGGGTTGCAATAATTACCATAACCATACCAACTGCAAGGATGATGACGTAGGCATTCTGCTGAATTAATTGAACAATTGTATTCGGCTGGAGTAATAATCCTCCAGTCAAAATTTCAAATACGATAATGATGACGACGAGTGCACCAACAATTCCGTATTGGCGAGCGTTTGAAGCAAAAGATGCTAACACTGACCCTTTTTTTATATTTTCTTTTTTCTGAGGTGTTAAAGATGCTGAACTCATTATTCTCCTACCTTCTTTAACTGAGTCTTTTCTTGAGTCATACCCTTCATGAGGTACTCCTGAGTAAATTTTGTCTTCTGGACGTCGTCCGTGATGACGCCCTGACTGACTGTATAAATACGATCACAAATACCAATAAGCTCAGGAAGTTCAGATGAAATAACAATGACTGCCTTGCCTTCATCAGCAAGTTGATCAATGATTTCGTAAATTTCGTATTTAGCACCAACATCGATACCCCGTGTTGGCTCATCAAGGATTAAAATATCTGGATTAGAAATAACCCATTTTGCTAAAACTACCTTCTGTTGGTTTCCACCTGATAGATTAGAAACCTGTTCTTCAATGCTTGGTGTTTTGATATTGAAGTCCTTGCGATACTTTTCAACAGCAATACGTTCAACGCCATCATCCATGACACCATGTTTTGAGTGCTTGGTAAGGGCTGCCAACAAAGCATTTTCACGAATATTCTGCAATAGATTGAGACCATACCCCTTGCGGTCTTCAGTTGCATATGCAATGCCTGCTCCAATTGCCTTCTGGACTGTCGATGTGTCAGTCTCTTTACCATGCACATAGACTTTTCCAGACACAGCTGAACCATAAGTATGACCAAAGATGCTCATCGCCATCTCTGTGCGACCTGCCCCCATGAGTCCCGCAAGTCCAACAATCTCACCTGCACGCACATAAATATTTGCATGATCAACAATCACACGCTGCTGATCAAGTGGATGATGAACTGTCCAATTCTCCACACGAAAGATTTCATCCCTAATATGGGAAACATGGTCGGGGTAAAGATTGGTAAGTTCGCGACCGACCATTTTATGAATAAGTTCATCCTGATCAAGTGGATTCTCTTTTGAGTTCGTCAACCAACCAACCGTGGAACCATCGCGAATAATCGTCACATTGTTGGCAATGGCTGCAATTTCATTCAACTTGTGAGAAATAATAACCGATGTAACGCCTTGGTTATCACGCAAATCACGAATGATTTGCAGTAAATGAGCCGAATCTTCATCATTCAAAGCTGCAGTGGGCTCATCGAGTAACAGAAGTTTAACTTCCTTCGATAAAGCTTTCGCAATTTCCACGAGCTGCTGCTTACCCACACCAATATCCATAATCTTAGTGTCAGGATTTTCTTGAAGACCAACTTGCTGCATCACCTTAATGGCATCGGCGCGAGTTGCTTCCCAATCAATCACGCCATTTTTCTGACGCTCATTACCGAGATATATATTTTCAGCGATTGAAAGGAATGGGCTCAATGCCAATTCCTGCTGAATCACTACAATACCTAGTTCTTCAGAATCCTTGATTTTTTTAAAGTTGCATTCTTTACCATCATAAAAAATAGTGCCCGAGTATGTACCACTCGGATACACTCCTGAGAGTACATTCATCAATGTCGACTTTCCAGCACCGTTCTCACCACAAATTGCATGGATTTCACCACGAGCAATCTCCAAATTCACATTTGTAAGGGCTTTAACAGGACCAAAAGTTTTAGTGATGTTTTGCATCTGTAATATCATTGGAGAATTTGACATATTACACACCTCGTTTGAGTTGGATCCTCGTTGGGAATATCTCAAGATTTAAACAAACACCTACTAGTAATTTTATAGCAACTTTGCTACTTAATAATCGGAGCAGCGATATCTTTCTGATATTGAGCTTCGGTGATGAATCCAGCCTCAACTTCATAGTGTAAACCTTTTTGTTCACCGGTTGGGTTCTTAACTAATTCATCTGACTTCAACAGCCAAGTTGGAACTTCTTTCTTACCATTGTCCATTGGAGCATCGGTTGATTTCGGCTTCTTGCCATCAGCAATCTGGGTCAAGATTGACGTTGTCTGATCTGCGAGTAGGGCAACATTCTTGAAGACAGTCTGTGCCTGTGCACCGTACGTGATGTTGCTGATAGCGATATCCATACCATCCTGGCCGGTGATGACTGGCCACGCAGATTTGTTCTGTGGGTTTGAAGCAGTGTATGGAATAAATGGAGACATATCAGGACGTGCATTCTTGATTGACTTCATAACACCAAGTGAGATTGCATCATATGGAGAAAGGACAGCGGCGAGTGGCTTATCTCCAAGCTTGGTCATAAATGCATCCATTTGCTTTTGTGCTTGGGTTTGATCCCATGCGTGAACAGAAATCTTCTTCCAATCTGCATCTGTAGTGTCTTTTGTTACAAGACCTGATGGATCAACCAATTGGCCTGACTGGAAGTAAGGCTTTAGCAAATCCCAAGCCCCCTTGAAGAAGTAAGGTGCATTGTTATCATCATCCGAACCAGCAAAAAGTGCAATGTTCAGGGGTTCATTCTTACCACCGTTACCCTTCAAATCAAGCTTATCGATAATGGTATTTGCCTCAAGGATACCAGTGCGTTCAAGATCGAAAGTCACATAATAATCCACGGCTTTGGTATTCATTACTAAGCGATCATAAGAAACGACAACGTCGCCTTGTGATTCTGCCTGCTCAACTGCCGGCCCAACAGCAGTGCCATCAACGGCTGCAACGACAATTGCTTTTGCACCAGCAGAAACCAGATTGTTGATATCATTTGACTGCTGTGATGGGCTGTTATTTGCATACGCAAGCTTAGTCTTGAATCCTGCCTTTTGGAGATCCTTAACCAAATTGGCGCCATCAATGTTCCAGCGCTGATCAGCTTTGGTAGGCATTGAGATACCAATCAAATCACCTTTTTTAAGCGAGGTACTTGTTGATGCTGAAGAACCACGGGTAGTAGTGCTACAAGCTGCCAACACTGCAACACTAGTAATAGTTATAATAGCCGTATTTGCTAATCTTTTAAAATTCATTTTAAATTTCCCCTTTTTTGTTTACATTTTAAATTCTAATATTTGAGAAATAAAAATACGTTCTAAAATTGATATTTATCTTGAAAACGTTTTAAAAAATAAAAACTAAAAACACTTCAGAATACGCTCAAAATAAGTGTATTCTGGTGGAAATCAACTAGAAAGATTATTCTTTTCCACTAACTTTTTTAAAAGTCAAGTTTATAGACTCATAGGATGTCGTGGCACTTCACCAATTCCTGAATGGAACTAAAAGTTGTACGGACTTATCAATTGCTATATAGCCATGTATCATCGCACTAAACCCAATTAAGCCAACTTATTTAAAGAAAGACCCCATAATGATTATAAACATCGGCGACTATTGCACGATAACTCAAACGTAAGCCCTTCCAATTCTCTTCTAAAGAATAGGTCCAATAACCATTTCTACTAACTCTCCTTTTATTCAGGTTGGTATTTATCCGTACATATTTAGGGGCTGAATTCGGTAATCTGAAGTTATTGTTGTCCTAACTTTCTCCATATTTTATATTCTCCCTCTTTTTAAAATAATAACGCTTACAAATAATGTAGTATTTTTGTACGTACATGTCAATAAAAAAATAATTTTTTCTTTTTTAGATGTACGTATAAATATTATTATATAAAATAACAAATCTATATTACTCTCTTTAAATTTAGACTAAGTAACAAATTTTACAAATGAGATTTCGACAAATTTAAATAAAAGTATCCTGATAGTATGAAGGATTAAGAAAAACCGGGCAAAAAATCGTCCAGTCCCCTTTGTTATAGGGCACAAAGCTACCTTTATTTCCAGTTAACCATCCTTTAGGCAGACTTCTCCCTTGTATTCATAGTAACACTCACACCTAGGGCAGACGAGAGGGTCTTTCTTTCCCTCTTGCTATTATACAAATTCAAAAAAACATAAATGACCTAAGCGAACAATACCTGTCACTGTTCGCTTAGGTCACTTTAAGCCGAGCATTATTCAAAAAGCCCTTGATTTAATCATCCAATCAAGGGCTTGGCTTTCTCTTACTCTTTCGCTGCCCAAACCAGCATTTCCCCAGGAGAACGGTTTGCCCAGCAAAAATAAGGGATAAATGTAACTTTTTTATCTTCATATTCTTCATCAAGATCCATCGAATATAATTGATTATCCCATTCCTTTTGAACTAATCTCTTTTCTGCATTAACTTCGATAATCCCCACTCCTCCAAATAGGGTATTATCAAAACGGTAGCTAAATGGCCGATTTTTAGGAATTCGAATAAGATGTAAGTTTTCTCCATTATCTACTTCTTCTAAACAGTAAATAAATGGCCCGCGCTGGATAGCGACTTTATTTAAATCCGCTCTAACATTTGGATTCGCTGCCCATTCTTGTACGCTCATATCAAGTGATAGGACCAATTCATCGTTACACTGCCATTCTCTAAAAATAGTAATAAAGCCGTTATTAGATGTTTCATTTATTTCTACCCCATTTAAAATAAGTTTAAATGTTTTGGACCAACTTGGGATTCGAACGGCCAAACCGAATGTAGCAGGAGCATCTGGTTGGATATGAAACTTTATGTCTCCATCCCATGGATAATTAGTTTCTTGTCGTAGATTAATATGGATATCCTTCACTATTACACTCGTTTGATTGGCTAAATATAAGTTCGTATAAATAATATCATCTTGAATGGTGTATATATATTTATTAAGTGAAGTCAATAGGCGTGCAAGGTTGGGAGGGCAGCAAGCGCACCCAAACCACTCGGGACGAGTTACCTTAACATGGCTTTTACCAGGATCCGTTTCGCTGTTCTCAGGCTTCACTTCTAACGGATTAACATAAAAAAAATGCTTGCCATCCAATGCCATTCCACTAATAACTGAATTATAAAGTGCCCTTTCCAGGGTATCCGCATAAGAGCCATTTGCTTCATTTTTAAGCATATTATAAGCGAAGAATATTAATCCGATTGATGCACAGGTTTCACAGTACATCGTATCGTTTGGTAAATCGTAATCAGAAGTAAAGGCTTCCCCATCAACCGTTGAGCCAATCCCGCCCGTTATATACATTCTTTTATTTACAATACTTTTCCACAGCCTGCGGCAGGCCTCTAGCATTTCCTTATCATCACTTAAATAAGCCACGTCTGCCATCGCTGTACAAAGGTAGACAAGTCGTACCGCATGTCCTTCTGCACTTTCTTGATCAAGGATTGGCTTATGAGCTTGGTAATAGCTTAGCGGTCGATGACTCATTCCTTCAATTACTGCTCTTTTGCCTGTATCTTCTTTTCTTTGCCTTTCAAAAAAAGTTGGATCTGTTCCACGCTCATACAAGAAAAATTTACTTAACTCCAAGTATTTTCTTTCCCCTGTTATCTGATGGAGTTTTGCTAAAGCGAGTTCAATTTCTTCATGACCATCATAGCCTTTTATTTTGCCAGATTCATGACCGAAATTAGCATCAATACAATCTGCCAATAGACAGGCAACCCTTAGGGCTTTTTCATTTTTTGTGGTTTCATAGTAAGCCACTGCTGCCTCAATATAATGGCCAGCACAATATAATTCATGACTCTCTGCTAGCATTTTAAATCTTCTTTCAGGTTCTTCTATAGAAAAATAAGTATTTAAGTAGCCATCTTTTTCTTGAGCAAGTTCCAATAAGTCAATCACTTCATCCGCTAATTCCTTTAATGCCTCATCGTAAGTATGGTGCAATGAACAGGCTACTGCTTCTAACCACTTATACACATCACTATCCTGAAAAACCCAGCCATAGTGTCTGCCTTCTTTTAATCCAGCCGCAATTTTAAAATTTTCGATGGCATGGCTTTTTTCTGATGGGATGGTTTCATCATTGCGTTCTTTCACAATGGTTATATCGGCCTTATCATTTAGGACATTCCATTGATAGGGAATCATTTCTTTCCTAACAATCTCCAAATAACGTGACCAAAATTGGTCAGTAATTTGCAATTCTTGAATGTGAATAGAGGAGCTATTTTTTACATACGTCTGGGACATGATAAAACTTCCTTTCTTTCGTAGTGAATACTGTCTATTTACTTTGTTGCTAAACTCAACTAGCTTTTTTAGTAGTTAGGTCACTTTGTATTTGAAATTCATTTTTTTCATATTTACCATAGAAGAGCATTGGAATAATTCCAAGAGCAAAGATAATCGTTGGAAGCCAAATAAAAGAAAATTGTATCCCAAACAGAGAGGCGCTGGATTGCACGGCGTTGGGAACATAACCGAAGGCACCCAAAATTTGTGTTGGGATAAATCCGCCAATACCAGCCCCTGCTTTAATACAAAATGCGCTGCCTATTGCCGTTAAAAATCCGCTAGCTCGAATCCCTGTTTTCCATTCACCGTAATCCACGGTATCGGAAAGCATTGCAAAAGGCATAGAACAAGCAATTCCAGAGCCAAGACACCCAATAACCCATCCAATAATAATAACAGTAAGTGATGCTCCAGCCATGAACATAATCATTTGTCCAACTGCGGCAAGAAGGAAACCAATCATCATTGTTGAACGTTTTGAGGAGAACTTCACGATAAATGGTACGGCAGCCATACTAAGTACCTGTATGACGGAGATACCATTTATAAGCGGGACTAAATCTTTATTTCCAATATTGTATTGAAAATAATAAACAAGTGTAGAAGTTCTAACGGTTAGAGCAATCCAAAACAACAAATTAGCTGATACAATAATAAACCATGGCCAATTCCCTTTTACTGCCTTAATACTCGTTTTTACAGGAATTGCTTTGATTTTTTCTGTGTTAATTTCTTTTAAGTCTGCGAATGCAATTAAGAACATAACGACAGCGATGATGGCAAATAAGCCGACAGTTAGGGAGAATCCTTTTTGATCATTACCGCCACCCAAAAAAGCAACTAAAGGAAGAGTAAAAGTAACGGCTGCAAAGTTTCCAATGTTACCGCCAACCATACGGAAAGAATTCAGAATCACTCGTTCATTCGGATTTCTTGTTAGATTTGGCAAGATGGAGGTAATGGGTGTAGCAATACCGGTATAACAAATTCCTGCAAAAATATAAGTGACAGTAGCGTATACAATTTTCCAAGTTCCATCAAGATTTGGCGTTGTGAAGGTGAGAACGGTAAATACTGCAAACGGAATACATAACCAAAGAAAATAAGGGCGGCTTTGACCATATTTTGATTTTGTTCGGTCAATAATGAATCCCCAGATAGGTGCATCAATCGCATCTAATAATCTCGTTAGTAATAGCAATGTTCCGGCTACGCCTACTGATAGACCGAAAACATCTGTGTAAAAGTACAACAAATAGCCACCGATAATGCAATATAATAAGTTACCTCCAGAATCTGTTAATGCATAACTGATACGGCGGTGAAATGGAACTTTGTCTGATAAAAGAGTTGAATTAGCCATAAATGAAGCCTCCTGAAAATGGAATTCAAATATTTTTGAAAGCGGTATTAATAGAGCGTTTACGCAGAAAACAATAATGGCCATTATTGGAAGAAGAAAGATTCCCTTCATCTATAACGTTATTGTAAACGCTTTATAACATGGAAGAGAACTGCTAAAAAAGTAGTTTTGGTGGTTTTTTCCGACTTAACAAATGAATTATGAAATAGCCATAATACATTTAACACCTATATAAATCTGCATTTTATCTGGTTATTTGTGATATAATTACATATATTATTGTTTTCTCTTCAGTAAAGGTAGATAAAAACGATTTTTGGTTTATTAATTAGTAATTTCTATTCGATTATGAGGCAAGAATATTAGGAATAGGTGATGAAAAATGGATTTACTGTGGAAAATCAATATTGAAAGACCGCTGGCGTATTATAAGTGTGGCCAATTTGTTAGTGCTGAAGATTGGAAGCATAAGGAAATGCTGTTAAGCAGAGATTTTGAATTAATCATAGGAATACATCACTCTATTTATATACAAGTTGAAAGTAGGCAATATGAAATACAGCCCGGTGACGTATTACTAATTCCTCCAGGAGTTCCTTATTTTGGTTATCTCCCATCTCAAAAGGGTGCAAGTTTCTTCTGGCTTCATTTTTTTCCTCGTTTGGAAACGGTTTCATATTCAAAGGAACAATTAATCAACCATTTAATGGCTTCTGAAATTGACTGCCATAAAGCCATTATTAATAGTTCTATATTTCTACCAGCATACTTTCGAGTCACTTATACAGATAAGCCTTATATATTGATGAAGCAGATTTTAGACATTGCTAATGCGTCTTACTACAGTACATTTGCTGTTGATTATGTAGTGACAGAACTATTAATTGAATTGACTGAACAGTATCATAGGCAGTTACTGCATAGCACGACCAACCATACAGAGAATTCCCAAAAATTCGCTCAGATTTTAGAATGGATTCGTGTGAATATTTATGAGGACTTAAGTGTAAAGGAAATTGCTGATTCATTCTCATTTAATCCTGATCATTTAACCCGCCTATTCAAAAAAAACCTTAGGATGAGTACGATCAGATATATTAATACCTTAAAGATCAACAAGGCAAAGGAACTATTATGTACAACCAACAAAACAATCAAAGAGATTTCCTATGATTTAAAATTTAAAGATGAAAAGTACTTTATGAGGCTATTCAAAAATTATGAAGGCATTACCCCAAGCCAGTTTCGAGATGCTTATATCCATACCTATATTAATACACTTTCGGTAGATCCTGATATTCCGGTTCCAGCACATTTATATCAGTCTTATACTTAGTTCAACTTATATCGGGGCGTGACAGGCATCGGGATGGGATGGGTATTTCCTCCCTCTCAACAGGAATACTTTTATGTATAATGGGGATATAATAAAAAAGAGAAATGCGTCAACACTTCTCCCTGCAACCTCTATCGTCAGGGTGGTGGTGGTCAATGTTGGTTATTTATGCGAACCACCCTTTTGCTCCCGACGGCGCAGGGTGGTTTTCTTGTTTTCAGCTGCAACTCAATTCTATCATTTCCTATCTTTCTAAAAACCCATCAATCTTCGACAAATATCGGGACGTGACAGGCACCATAGCCAAAAAAGAACTATTGATTATCTATAAAAGAAATATTCCCTTTTCCGAAAAGATGTTTTATAGCAGAAAAGCGTATTTTATCGTTACATTTTTCACAATGATAATATTTTGTCTTTCCTTGTTTGTAAAGTTTGTATTGATAGCTCCCTTCAGGAAGTTCAAACTTTTTTAAACATCCACTACACGTAACATAGTAAGACATTTTTTATCCCCCCCTTTTCTACATGGATCAATTTATAGCTATAGGGATTCAGATGACAAGATCATTCTAACAAAACTTACTTCCCCCACCGTAGAAATTCTCTATTCCTCTGACAATAATTCATACAATTCTTCTTGAATGGATAATAATGACTCTATTTTTTCCGGTGCTAATTGTGCTAAAGCCCGATTCATCCTTTGGAACAAACCACTTGGGTCCTCAAAGATTTGTTGAACCTGTTGTTCACCTTTCGCCGTTAGTTTAAGTTGTACTTCCCGACGATTATTTTCTGGTATACTTCTTTCTATTAAACCGGCGGAAACTAATCCTTCAATACTCGTACTAAGTGTACTTTTTGAAAATTGGAGATGTTCAACTAATGTTTTCTGAGGCATAACGACCCCTGCTTGAATGACTTGTAATATCCAGAATTGTGGCATGGTTAAATCACTATTTGAGATAGCCTCTAAACCCCATTTACGGAAAAGCTTATGCATTTCTCTGAAAGAAATAAGCAATGCTTTTGTTTGGCCACTTTGTGGATTGCTTTCCATTTCTAAAACCCACCTTTTCGTTCAATTATAAACAGTACGTAATCAAATAGTTCAAAAACGAACAGTTCGCCTTAACACGAGTATACCTCTAATAAAAATGATGTCAATAGGCGAACCTTAACCTTAGTTTTATCCAGAACAAAAAGGAGCGGGCTATTTAAGAGATAACTTCAGAGTGTCTAAATATCGGTGCCTGTCACGCACCGATAAAGATAATCAACATTTATGTCATAATTAGAGGTGTTCAGCGGGCTCAATCTGAATGGAATTCACATGTTTCATTCGGTTTATGACAGATAATACTTCATTCATTCTAGGTAATTCAAGCCATCTTTCGAAACCAGGAAAAAAGGCAGAAAATACACTATCCACTCCGTCTCTCTCCATATCTTCGAGAGCTTTTTGGATCTTTTCATGAAGGAAGATGTGGCGCCCCTGATTATTTATAGCTATTTTTCGAATTAAAAAGGCAATAGCTGCAAGCTGGGCCTGTGATGTGACATTGTAAAGCCCTCTGATATCAATTTGTTCATCACCTATCATCATGTATCCCATCGTTGAAACCATCAGCTTTTCTGTACCACTTCCCTGTGGATAGCTCGAAAAGTGATCGGTGGTTATTTTCCTTTCTATCTCCCATTTTGTAAGGGGGATACGTTCTTGTGGTTGGTCGTGTTCACATAAACTTTTTGCTTCCTCGGTTACGTTTTTTGGCTCAAAATTGTCCATCAGGATAATTTGATCGGCTACGGATAAAAATTCCCCGCTACCTCCAATCACAAGAACGGAAGATACCCCAACAGCCTCATAAAGCTCCCTGACACGTTCCGTAAAAGGTGTAATCGGTTCATGCTTGATTAATGAACGCATTTTGCTGTCTTGAATCATAAAATTGGTCGCACTTCTGTCTTCATCAATAAGAAGAAGCTTACACCCGAAGTTGATTGCCTCCATAATATTTGCGGCTTGAGAGGTGGAACCGGAGGCGTAGTCAGTCGAAAACAGTTCAGCCGAACTATTGGGTATCCATTTTATAAAAGGCGTAATATTGATATTTTTTATGGAACGGCCTTCCTCTGCAGCTATTTCCATTGCACTTTGATCTGTGATCACAAATTCTCGTCCGTCACCCATAATGTGATTGTAAATCCCGGAATTGAGCGCATCCAGCATTGTGCTTTTACCTGAATAACCACCGCCGGTGATGACCGTCACACCCTGTTTTATTCCCATTCCTCGCCAACCACCAATTTCAACTTCAACATCTTCCGGGGATGTAAAAGGCATGGCACCCTCTAGTGGCCCGCTGTTGTCTTGATTTCTTGGCAAAATGCTGCCATTCCCAATAAAGGCACAATAACCACTGGATTTCAGCCATTCGCGAATCATAGTTTGCTTTTTTACCAATTCATAGGCATCATTTAATTTGATGAGATCAAACTTGGCAATAAACTTCTCCACTTCTTTTGGAAGCAGTTTGCAGAGCATGCGCATCGCTTTATTATTATTCTTGAATGGAAGTTGAACGGTAATCATTAAGCATAGATACCATTTTTCCGAGATGAATTCGACATAGGATGCATTACGTTGCAACACCACATTGGTTGGACGAAAACAATAAAAAGCACCATTTTCTTTATCAGTACGTGAGCGGTTATAAATCGATTTATTTAATCCCTCCATATGATCAACCCATTCTCTTAATGCAAAATCTGCGAGAACAACTTGATCCATATTTTCAGTTAAGCCGAGACGGTCAAAAGGTATTTTTATGGTGATACATGGTTTATCCAGTGTGAGTTTATGTGTCTGTTCAATGTAATAAGCAACATCATTATTCCAATAGATTGGATCTTCATAAATCATCCCGTAAGATGTCTGGCTGGATTGTAAGGAGCGAAAATATTGAGCGAGTCTTTTAATAAAATATCATCCTTTCATATTTGGAAAGCGTGAATAATGGACAACAAAAAAATAACAGCCACTCCATAAGTGGCTGTCATAGATTGGCAAGAAAGCTTAAACGTTCCTTCTGCCTAAATATAAAAGCCCTGAGAGTGAATCCTACCCTCAGAGCCTAATGTATTCGTAAATAAATATCTAAAAAGCAATATGAGGATAAAACGTATATTTTTTGGTATTCATTATCCTCACCTCGTTACGATTTATTTTTATAGCAATACAAACATAACATGAATTTAACCATCTGACAAGAGGTGCATCGTGTCCTGTTTTTTGCAAAAAATTAATAACAATTTGTGACCGACAAACCTTGATTTCACGCAGTTTCTTCAACTTTCTAAGCGGTTACTTTCCAAATTAAACAGATTATTATGCGGTAAGCTTTATAGCTTACTGCTTTTTTACATCTTATTCCCTTCTGGATACAACTCACCATTTTTCTATACGCTTCCATCGGGCAGTTTTTATGATGAGTTCATAAAAAACATTTGAAGGAGAAGGTGAAACCATGATGGGAAATTTACTATTATTGATCGCTTTGATTTTCGAGATTGCTTTTGCAATCTACTAGTAAGTTGCTATCAATCTCATATCCTACCAAATGCAGTTCAGGATTGGCTCGGGGCGTGGCAGGCACCAAAATCCAAATAGATTAAAGTTATAGAGCATTTTTGTAATGAGGAATGTATTTATTTTTGTCCAAAATACCAATTTAACAACAAAAATACCACTAAATTTAATAAAAATTTATTGTTAATCAATAAATAGCATGTTAATATCAAATAAACAGGGAGGGAAAACCATGGACATAGACAATTTGATTATTGAAAATATTGCTAACCCCCATGTGCTGGAGAGAATGTTTAGAAATGACCCCAAAGCTTTTAAAAAATCATTCTTACACGCCTGGGAACAAAATCCTGATTCGCAGGTTCTTGCCGTTTGGTATGAAAGATTGCATTTCAAGGAGACGGCGCATGCAGAAAAAGCTTCCTTGCTTCAGAGAGGTTTCTTATTCATAGGCATTTTAGCCATTTTAGCTGGGATAAGCACCAGAATCATTTTCCATTATGTCGAACAGCAAGCAATTGCCCCAATTAATCTTGCTTTTGGGATTCTTCCCTTTATTGCAGCCTATTTCGTATTTAATAATGCTCCCAAAAAGAATGTTCTTTATATCCTTGCATCCTTGTTCCTAATCTCCGGGTTATATCTTAATATGCTGCCATTAAATAATAAAGACAGTATTATCCTTGCTTATTTACACCTTCCTATATTTTTATGGGGATTGCTTGGGCTTGCATTTACAGGAAATGAATATCGGGAAGGCAGCACGAGATTAGCCTATCTTAAATTTAATTTAGAATTTTGCATACTCTACGCCAGCATGGCCATTAGTGGAATGCTGTTAGCAGCATTAACCATGCAGTTATTTAGCTTTGTCGACTTGGATATAGAAGATTTTTATTTTAGAAATGTCGTGTTATTTGGTGCTGCAGGTCTTGCAATTGTGGCTACCTACCTAGTATCAAAGAATCTTAAACTTGCTAAGAATATTACACCGTATATAGCTAAAATTTTTAGTCCTCTTGTCTTAGCTACATTATTGGTCTATCTTATAACGGTTATTTGGATCGAAAAAAATCCATTCTTGGATCGCAATTTCCTGATAGTCTTCAACGGAATCCTCCTTGGTGTATTGGTCGTTACCATATTTTCCATTACCGAAAGCGGTTCAGATGAGAAAAAGAACATTTCTGATTATATAAATTTCGCCCTAATTGTTCTTGCTCTTATCATTGACAGTGTGGCTTTGTCAGCCATCGTATTCCGACTTTCTTCTTACGGGATTACACCCAACAGGCTTGCTGTTTTAGGCGTAAATATACTTATCTGGGGAAATCTGATTTGGATTATGGTCTCCTATATGCGTTTTCTACAAAACAAAACCGGACCTTCCACCATCCAAGATGCGGTTACTAAGTATCTGCCGGTCTACGGACTTTGGGCAGCTTTCGTTGCATTTACTTTTCCTTTAATTTTTAATTAGAACGGCTCCCTTCATATAGCGATGCTGTTCTTCCTTATAAAAGCCCAAAATGAACAAGTTTTTCTTCATAACCTGTTCATTTTGGGCTTTTTATATATTCTAAAAAAAAACGCATTTACTTATGATACGATTCACCACTATTAATGCTGGACTCTATCCTCTACAACCTGCCCTAAACATGAAACAGGCACGCGGATTCATCTTTCGATAATCGCCCCCGTTTGAGGAAGTTCAACACGTCTGATATATCATTTGTTTATAGATGGGTAAGAATATTGACTAACTTCCCGAATGGATCTCTTACATAAAAGCGACGAACCCCCCATGGTTCTTCAACTGGTCCATACTCAATTGGAATCCCTGCTTCTTTTATGCGGGTGAGTGCTGTATCAAGATCATCAACCTCAATTGACAAGTCAGGTGCTAATGTTCCAGATCCTCCCTCAGAAAGGAAACTGATTTCAACAGCCATTTTCTCATGTGAACCGTAGGTTGCAATAAATCCGTGATTCATTAATTGATCAAGTCCAAGTATTTCCTCGTAGAATTGCTTTGCTTTAGAAATGTCCTGCGTCTCTACATTGGCAACAATTCGTTTAACCTTTATTATTACCACCTCCCAGTTACTATTAAATTCTCTAATTACTACAGATTATCCTTGTTAAAAAGAACCATGGGGACGGTTCTGGTGGTCAAAATTCGACGCTTCCCTTACATAGGACGATAAAAGCCTTCATGCCCACGTAACTGGGTCAACCACTCAATATTGAAAAGAAAAAGTAAGAGCAGGGTGGCTCTTACTTTTTTGTTGAACTCAAGCTATATTCTAATTATCCCTATGTATCGACAAGACTGCTATTAACCAAACGATTGATTAAAATCTGTACCAATGCTGCCATAGAGGAAGATTCGGCCTTTCATTCATGCGAGAATTGTAAACCCAACCTTACAAAAAGAACAATATTTCCCCAGAAATTGATTAGATTTTCCAGATTCAACAAGCCTCCACATATTGCCCTACGAGCCGACACTACACAAACGATTGATTAGTAATAACAAAGCTTACTAAACAACGGATTTATCTTTTCTCCAATCGAACTTTGTCGATAAAACCTAATTAAAGATATCTTTTGCTTACGTTGCAATTTGAAGTAAGTTGCTATCAATCTCATATCCTACCAAAACTCAGTTTCAGGATTGGCTCGGGGCGTGACAGGCACAAGAATAACAGAGGAGGCAGGGAATAGTCCTTCTCAACAAGAATATTTTTATGTATAATGGACATATAATAAAAAAGAGAGAAGTGTTGCTAGCACTTCTCTTCTGCAGCCTCTACCGTCAGGGTGATGGTTGTCTAGGTTAATTATTTATTAGAACCACCCTTTTGCTTGCGACGGCGTAGGGTGGTTTTCTCGTTTTCTAGAACATTCTTCCGAAAAAAATATGCACATACTTCCCTCGCAATTCCCTTCAGAACTTCTCGTAGAATTTCAAGAAATGTTTCCATGATGATCACCTCCTTTCCTAATAACGGAAAGAAGAGACAACCAACCACCCCAACAATATTCAACTGCAACTATATTCTATCACTTTCCATCACTCTAAATAACTATCAATCTTCGACAAAATCCGAGGCGTGACAGG
>NZ_CCAS010000020.1 GCF_000612625.1 Neobacillus jeddahensis | reverse complement strand
CTACACCCATGGCGGCCGGACAGCAACGGAGAAAAAGGTGCTGGATTGGGTGAAAGAGGCAGCAGAGCTTGGTGCCGGTGAGATTTTACTAACGAGTATGGACAGTGATGGCGAAAAAAATGGCTTTGATCTTCAGCTGACAAAGGCTGTTAGTGAGGCCGTGACAATACCCGTGATTGCTTCTGGCGGTGCTGGTAATGCCGAGCATTTTGCAGAGGCATTTATGACTGGAAAAGCAGATGCAGCCTTAGCCGCTTCTATTTTTCATTACAAAGAAACGTCAGTAGATGAAGTGAAGGGGTATTTACAGGGAAAAGGAGTGAGCATACGATGAACGTACGATTTGATGAAAAAGGACTCGTCCCTGCAATTATTCAGGATGCAGGAACAAAAGAAGTGTTAACACTCGCATATATGAATGAGGACTCGTTAGCAAAAACGATTGAAACGGGAGAAACCTGGTTCTATAGCCGCTCTCGACAGGAATTATGGCATAAGGGAGAGACTAGCGGTAATACCCAGACGGTTGTCAGCATTAATTATGATTGCGATCAAGACGCGGTACTTGTGCTCGTGTACCCGAAAGGACCGGCTTGTCACACAGGAGCCGTAAGCTGTTTTTCAGAACGAATTATCGAAGGTAAATCAAACTTGGCCGACTACCAAATCCTCCAAACACTTGAAAAGGTCATTAAAAAACGGGAACAGGAACGGCCTGAAGGAGCCTATACGACTTATCTTTTTGAAAAAGGCGTCGATAAGATCTTGAAGAAGATCGGCGAAGAAGCCGCCGAAGTCATCATTGCTGCGAAGAACAGAGACCATGAAGAATTGAAATGGGAAGCAGCGGATCTGCTTTATCACTTACAAGTATTATTGGTCGAGCAGGAACTCCCTTTAAAAGAGGTATTACGGACATTAGAGGAAAGACACAAAGACCGGTCGTAAATCGACTGGTTTTTTATTTGTTTGGCGAGCATTTGGGAGTCAACTTCTAACCCTTCTCTAATTACCTCCAAATATGGTATAATACATAAGTTATGTTGAAAAATGTGGAGGACTTCAGGTGAAAGAAGCGAAGGCAAGAATTCAAAAGGGAAAACTATTGACATTTGTTCCGACGGGGGAATATTATTTCACGAAGGGTTTAAAGGCATACCATCGACGTGATTTTATAAAAGCAAAAAAATATCTTGGGCGGGCGATTCAGCTTGAGCCGGGTGAACCGATGATTACATGCCAGTTGGCGATTGTGTCAACAGAACTTGGCGAATTTGAAAATTCCAACCGACTTTTGCATCATATCCTTGAAGAGCTTGATCCAGAAATGGCAGAGTGCCATTACCTGTTAGCAAATAATTACGCCCACTTGGGATTTTTTAAAGATGCTTACCATCATGCCAAACTATATTTAGATATAGATCCAGAAGGTGACTTTGCAGAAGACACAGAGGATTTATTGGAACTGCTGACCTTGGAATCAGACGAATTCGAAGATGAGCTGTACGAACAGGATGATCTCATCATTAAACAAGAGCAAGCACGAGAGCTTTTAGAATCTGGATATTTTCCTAAGGCAATTGAGCTGTTAAAAGATGTTGTCAAGGAATATCCAGAATATTGGTCGGCTTATAATAACTTAGCCTTGGCCTACTTTTATTTAGGGAAAGTGGAGAAGGCGGAAACAATTTTAGACGAGGTTCTCGAGCGAAATCCGGGGAATTTGCATGCCTTGTGTAACAGACTTGTCTTTGCTCATTATCAAGGGCAGTCAAGTGATGTCACCGATATGCTTCAAACCTTGAAAAAAATTCAGCCTCTACTCAGTGAGCATCAATTTAAGCTTGGTGCAACATTTGCTTTAGTTGGCGAGTATGAGCATGCCTATGTATGGTTGAAAAAGCTGTATAAACATGGCTTTGATGGGGATGGCCCCTTTTATTATTGGCTTGCCCATTCCGCCTTTTATATTGGCTATGAAAACTTTGCAAAAAGCATTTGGAAAAAGGTGCTGGAAATCACTCCAGAAAAAGAAGGCTCAGAGCCGTGGAATGACGAAAAGACTCCGGAAAATGGATTTGAGGATAACAAGGGGTCTATTTTTCTAAAGCTCGACAGTGGCTATATGGAAGAACGATTATTTGGTCTTTTCCTGACATCTGTTTCAAGTAAAAAGGAGGAAATCCTGTCTTCCAAGAAGCTGTTTCAGAATCAGAAATTTACTCCACTTGAAAAGGAGTATATTTCCTTCATCAGATCAGGAAAACCATCCTTTACGGAGGATGCACAGGAGATTGCGGAGCTTTTTTATGAAAATCACCATCCGATTGGTATGGTTGAAGCTGGGTTATATTTAATGTGGTTCTCCTTGTTTATTGAGATGTCTAAAGCTGAAGTGAGCTTGAAAAATAAACGGGCCTGGGCTGGAGCCGTCGAGTACATGTGGCACAAGTTACGCACGGAAAAAGTATCCCAGCAAGAGGTTGCCAACCGCTACGGATTATCAACGGCAACGATTGCCAAATATGTGAAGATCGTGAATACGTATTTAAATTAGGGATAGAAACCGTCGACAGTGCTAAATTTGAGCAGATATTTGGACTATTATACGATTGTTTATTACGATTAAGTAGGGAATGATAATACTTAATCGTATTTTTTTATAGATGGATAAAAGGAGTGAAAAACGATGTCAGAAGAAACGATTTATGACGTTATTATTGCTGGGGCTGGCCCAGCAGGGATGACTGCCGCTGTTTATACATCACGCGCCAACCTTTCTACTCTTATGATTGAGCGCGGTATGCCAGGCGGACAAATGGCCAATACCGAGGATGTGGAGAACTATCCTGGCTTTGAAAGTATTTTAGGACCTGATTTATCGACAAAGATGTTTGAGCATGCCAAGAAATTCGGGGCCGAGTATGCGTATGGCGATATTAAAGGAATTGAGGATCAGGGTGACTACAAAATTGTCACCGCGGGGTCAAAACAATATAAAGCCTACTCTGTCATCATTACAACAGGTGCTGAATATAAGAAGATAGGTGTTCCTGGTGAAAAAGAGTTAGGCGGCCGTGGCGTTTCTTATTGTGCTGTATGTGATGGCGCATTTTTTAAAGGAAAAGAGTTGTTCGTCATTGGTGGCGGCGATTCAGCGGTAGAAGAGGGTGTCTATTTAACTCGCTTTGCATCTAAGGTAACAATTGTTCACAGACGTGATCAGCTTCGTGCCCAAAAAATTCTTCAAGATCGGGCTTTTGCGAATGAAAAAGTGGACTTCATTTGGAACCATACCATTAAGGCCATTAATGATAAGGATGGAAAAGTGGGCAGTGTGACCCTTGTCTCCACTGAAAATGGGGAAGAACAAGTCCTCCCTGCGGATGGAGTCTTCATTTATATTGGAATGGTGCCATTGTCAAAGCCATTTGAAGGTCTTGGAATCACAAATGAAAATGGCTATATTGAGACAAATGACCGCATGGAAACGAAGGTACCTGGTCTTTTTGCAGCTGGAGATATTCGTGAAAAAACACTGCGTCAAATTGTAACGGCGACGGGAGACGGTAGTATTGCCGCCCAAAGTGTGCAGCATTATGTGGAAGAGCTTAAAGAAGAAATGAAATTAAAGAAATAATCCGGTTAATGGGATGTAACCAATTAGATGAAAATATTTACAAAAAAGTAACTCTGTTTTAATTCTCTTGTAACAGTAGTGAAATATAGATAAGGTATCATAATAGTTAATTGACCCCCTTTAAAAATATATACCTTTCTGCACAAGCCCAGCAGCTTGTGCTCTTTTTTTGCCCCAAAGGAAGGTGGATTCTATTGCACGTTCCAGACATGAGAAGAAATTATTAACATAAATATCAATTTTGTATTCATTGTGACTGTATCCCAAAAATAGTATAATGAAAAGAATAAATTATTTGTTATCGTAGGATATTTAGCATTTTAGCTCGAGCCCTGGTCAAGGCGCTTGCGCTTTATTAAGAGGGTGAATAATCATGCAGCGGGTTACAAATTGTGTATTAATAAGGAATAATCAAATCTTGTTGCTACAGAAACCACGTCGCGGTTGGTGGGTTGCTCCAGGTGGAAAAATGGAGCCCGGTGAGTCGGTTCGAGACTCTTGCATCCGGGAATTTCGTGAAGAAACTGGTATCTATTTAAAAAACCCCCAATTAAAAGGAATTTTCACGATGATTATGAAGGAAAGTGATGAGCTTCTCTCCGAGTGGATGATGTTTACATTTGTAGCAACGGATTCAGATGGTATCGATTTAGAGGAGTCTGATGAAGGTAAGCTGGAATGGAAACCAATTGACCAGATAAAGGGTTTACCAATGGCCGCAGGTGATTTACATATCATTGATTATATGGTCCATGGCAAAGGGATTATTTACGGCACATTTACGTATACAAGTGATTTTCAATTAATCAGTTATCGTTTAGATCCAAGTTAAGGAAGTCTCGTTAATTTGCCGAGCTCCTTTGGGCGAAAATATAGACAAGATGTTAATGGATACGAAGGTAGAGTGGATATCGATTCTGCTTACATTAGGGGGAATAAATATGAGTACTGGTTCGACAAGTGAAACCCAAATGGTCATCATAACTGGAATGTCTGGGGCTGGAAAAACTGTCGCTATTCAAAGCTTTGAAGATTTAGGATTTTTCTGTGTCGATAATTTGCCTCCTACACTGCTTCCAAAATTCCTTGAACTAATGAAGGAATCAGGGAATAAAATGAATAAAGTGGCTCTAGTTATGGATCTGAGAGGCAGGGAGTTTTTTGAGCATCTTTTTAAAGCATTAGATGAACTTGCGGAAACCTCATGGATCACGCCTCAAATATTATTTTTAGATGCGGATGATGCCACACTAGTAAGGCGATATAAAGAGACAAGAAGAACACATCCGCTTGCTCCAACAGGTCTTCCTCTGGAAGGAATTACGCTCGAGCGCGAGCTACTTGAGGAATTAAAGGGTCGGGCACAATTAATTTACAATACTTCTCAGAAGAAACCGCGTGAACTACGTGAGAAAATATTAACGGAATTTACGGCGAATAAACAAATCATCTTTACGGTCAATGTCATGTCGTTTGGCTTTAAGTACGGGATTCCTATCGATGCGGATCTTGTTTTTGATGTACGTTTCTTACCAAATCCTCATTATATCGATCACATGAGACCAAAAACAGGCTTAGATGAAGAGGTTTCTAGCTATGTATTAAAATGGAATGAAACACAAAAGTTTTTGGAAAAGGTGACGGACTTACTAGGCTTTATGCTTCCCCATTATAAAAGGGAAGGGAAAGCGCAATTAGTCATTGCGATTGGCTGTACAGGCGGACAACACCGCTCCGTTGCCTTAGCTGAATACATCGGTCAATTTTTCAAAGAGGATTATAAGACTGTTGTTTCTCATCGTGACATTGAGAGGAGAAAGGATAAAACAACATGAGAGAGTTAGGACAGCCACGTATTGTCGTCATTGGTGGAGGAACAGGGTTACCGGTTTTATTGCGAGGCTTAAAGCAGTATCCTGTTGATATTACCGCTATTGTAACTGTCGCAGATGACGGCGGCAGCTCTGGACGCTTGCGTGATGATCTGCATATTCCTCCTCCAGGCGATATTCGTAATGTGTTAGCATCACTTTCGGATGTTGAACCGCTTGTGGAGGAAATGTTTCAGCATCGTTTTAAAACATCAAATGAACTTTCTGGACATTCGCTTGGAAATTTAATTTTGGCGGCGATGACTTCTATTACCGGGAATTTTGTTCATGCCATTCAAGAAATGAGCAAGATTTTGAACGTGCGCGGCAAAGTACTGCCTGCTGCTAACCAAAGTGTGGTCTTACATGCAGAAATGGAAGATGGAGCGATTGTTTCAGGAGAGTCGAAAATCCCGTATTCCGGGAAAAAAATTAAACGAGTTTTTTTAACTTCCAAAAAGAGTATTCGGCCCTTACCGGAGTCGATTCAAGCGATTCGCCAAGCTGATTTAATCATTATTGGACCTGGGAGCTTATATACCAGTATTTTACCAAACTTGCTTGTGCCGCGCTTAGGAGATGAGGTTTGCCGCTCGCATGCTAAAAAGGTATACATCTGTAACTTGATGACCCAAGCTGGAGAGACGCATGGGTTTACGGCAAGTGATCATGTGAAGGCAATCTATGATCATATGAGTTGTGCCTTTATCAACACGGTTCTCGTGAATAACGAGGAGATTCCGCCAGATATTCAGCTCCGCTATAATGAAGAGCTAGCAGATCCGGTTCAATACGATTTACCACAGCTGTTTGAGCTAGGACTTGAAGTAGTTCATGCTGATATTGCCTACCAGGAAAATGGGGCGTTACGCCATGATCCGAAAAAGGTGGCAAAAATTTTATATAATTTGTTGATTTCTGAAACCAAAAAGCGTTATGAAGCGTAGATACTAATAGGCTATTTAAACATTGTACAAAAGGTATTATTGTTAATTTAGTCTTGGTAGTACGGTGTAGAGCATTTTTGGTGAAAGAAAGTATACATTTTGACTTTGAGAATTGTCCAGCTCCAGGCGCCATCGGCTCGAGGTCACAAGCCAATCCGTCGAGAAGGTTAAAGAACAACCTTTCGGCCGGCTTGTCTTGTGCTTGTCGCCGATAGACGGGTGCCTTGCGCTTTTCTTATAGGGGGTGAGGGGATGTCTTTCGCTTCGGAGACGAAAAAGGAATTAACTAATTTGGAAGTGAAAACTTGTTGCAATCAATCTGAACTGTCAGCTCTGATTCGCATGAATGGTTCCCTTTCCTTTTCAAATCGTAAGTTAGTTGTTGATATTCAAACCGAAAATGCTGCGATTGCCAGAAGAATTTACACATTGTTAAAAAGGAGCTACCAAGTCCAAGTGGAGCTCTTGGTTCGAAAAAAAATGCGCCTCAAGAAGAATAATGTATACATTGTTCGTTTAGCTGAGCAGGCAAAAGAAATCCTTGAAGATACTAAAATTCTTGGTGAAGGATTTACCATTATTCATGATATTGCTCCAGAACTTGTGAAGAGGAAATGTTGTAAGCGTTCTTATCTACGCGGTGCATTTCTAGCTGGAGGTTCTGTTAATAACCCAGAAACCTCTTCCTATCATTTGGAAATTTCTTCGCTTTATAAAGAACACAATGATTCTTTATGCGAATTGATGAATACATTTGGACTAAATAGTAAAACGCTTGAACGGAAAAAGGGCTTTATTACGTATTTAAAAGAAGCAGAGAAAATTACCGAGTTTCTCAATATCGTAGGAGCCCATAATGCTTTGCTTCGCTTTGAGGATGTTCGGATTGTCAGGGATATGCGTAACTCCGTAAACCGTCTTGTTAATTGTGAAACCGCCAATCTGAATAAAACGATCGGTGCTTCTATTAGACAGGTGGAAAACATCCGCTTTATCGATTCAACCGTGGGTCTGCAAATTTTACCTGATAAACTCAGGGAGATTGCTGAACTCCGGGTCCAATTTCCTGACGTTACTTTAAAGGAACTCGGTGAAATGGTTTCTGGTGGTACCATCAGTAAATCGGGCATTAATCACCGCCTAAGAAAAATCGATGAGATTGCTGACAAGTTGCGTGTTGGTGAGGCGGCTCCAAGGAATCATAGTTTGTGAACTAGTGAATTAACAAGCATATAGAAAATAACTAGAGGAGGAATTATATAATGTTGGTAAAAGAAATAGAAGTAAAATTAAAAACAGGTCTTCAAGCCCGACCAGCAGCTCTATTTGTTCAAGAAGCTAACCGTTTTTCTGCAGATATTTTTCTGGAAAAAGACGGAAAAAAAGTGAATGCGAAAAGTATTATGGGTCTAATGAGTCTCGCTGTTGGCTCTGGTGTGGTCATTAACATTATCGCCGATGGGGATGATGAAGTAAAAGCCATTGACGTGTTATCTGAATTTATTCAAAAAGAAAATTAAACGAAAAGGGTTTGGCCTCAGGGGTGAGGTTGAATCCTTTTTTTTGTAAAAAAAAGGGGGAGGGTGGAGGATTTGAGCATGTTTTTTTTACAACAAAATGGAAAAAACCAATATTGGCAAAAAATGAGCCAATAGAGAGTGAAAATCATCCAATACTAACAAAAAATGAGCCAATCCCCAAAAATACCTAATCAAATAAAAAAGCAACCGGCATCAAGGCCGATTGCTTCATTTTATTTCTTTTCAGCTGTTTCATTAGGTTTACGTGTGATGATGCTGTCAATAAGGCCATATTCCTTCGCCTTTTCAGCTGTCATAAAGTTATCACGGTCCGTATCTCTGCTAATGACTTCAAGAGATTGTCCAGTCCGCTCTGCTAAAATGCCATTTAACTTTTCACGAAGGAAAAGGATACGTTTAGCAGCAATTTCGATTTCCGTTGCTTGACCTTGAGCACCGCCAAGTGGTTGGTGAATCATCACTTCTGCATTAGGAAGTGCATAACGTTTTCCCTTTTGACCCGCTGCAAGTAAGAAAGCTCCCATAGAGGCAGCCATCCCGATACAAACGGTGGAAACATCTGCTTTAATATATTGCATAGTATCATAAATTGCCATTCCAGCTGTGATACTTCCACCCGGACTATTGATATATAGTGTGATATCTTTTTCAGGGTTTTCAGCTTCAAGGAATAATAATTGAGCTACGATGCTGTTGGCAACATTGTCATCAATGGCGCTGCCAAGCATAATAATCCGATCCTTTAACAGACGGGAGTAAATGTCATAGGCGCGCTCTCCGCGATTTGTTTGTTCAATTACTGTAGGAATCAAATTCATTTTTTTTCCTCCTTTGAGTGGAAAAGGTAATAATAATATGTACTGTTATCATACACTGATGGTCAATAAAGGTCAAACAATTCGATCTTAAAATATTCGACAACTTTCCTTCATACAGCATAACCATTCTCATCTTATTTAAAACCTATTCTTTGCTTGCAAAGGTAAGGAATTTATCATATAATATAAAAGTCGCTTATATAGTGCGCTCGTGGTGCAACGGATAGCACGTAAGATTCCGGTTCTTAAAATGGGGGTTCGATTCCCTCCGAGCGCGTCACTTTAATCCCTTGTTCATAATGAGCAAGGGATTTTTTGTTGCTTTAAATCTACTAACCTCCCTTTTAGAAATGAATTTTTCATTAACGAATCCGACTCCTTCGTGTAAAATAGATAAAGGGGGGATTAGAATGGATTTGAAAGCAGGGTTATGGCAACAGCAAACATTAAAATTAGCGATGACCCAGGAGTTATCGCAGGCCATTGCATTATTACAGTACTCCGTCCAGGAGCTAACCGCCTTTTTAGAAGATAAGGCCTTAGAAAATCCATTACTAAAGATTGAAAATGGTACGGTTAAGCCGATGAACCCCCTAATTGACCGCAATCGGCGAATGCATCAGAAAGCGGAAAAGAACTGGATTGATCAAATCGCTGACAAACCCTTCTCGCTTGAGGAGCACATCCTCACACAGTTAAACACAACGAACTTATCGGCTGAGCAAGAAAGGGTCATCCGTTGTCTTATCCAAAACCTAGATGAAAACGGTTATTTTATGGGTGAAATCAGTGAAATCGCTAACAATCTACAGGTAGGAATGGATGTAGTGGAGGATTGTCTTGCTGTTATACAAACGTTGGAACCTGCGGGAATTGGCGCAAGAGACCTTCAAGAATGCCTATTAATACAATTTTATTATAAATATCCAATGAATGAATTAGCGCAAACGATCATCACTGATTATTTCATCCCGTTTGCTGAAAAGAAATGGAAAGTCATTACGAAAGAACTTGGTGTCACATTGAAACAGGTCCAGGATGTCTTTGACGAGGTCCAATTACTTAGTCCAAAGCCAGGGGGCGGTTTACATAAGGAAACAACGACCTATATTACTCCTGATGCAATGGTGGAGCAAACGGCAGAAGGGCTTACTGTTCGAATGGTCGATGACTCACTGCCAAGAATTAGCTTTAATAACCAGTATTTTAAACAATTTAATAATCAGGACCAACAGGTCAATCGCTTTTTGCAAGATAAAGTCCAAGACTATCATTGGATCTTAAAAAGTATGGAACAACGAAGAGAGACTCTAACAAGGGTGGTTGCTAAAATTGTTGAAAAGCAGCCTGCCTTTTTTCAAAAAGGAGTACAATATCTAATCCCGATGACGATGAAGGAAGTAGCTAAGGAGTTAGATATACATGAATCAACCGTTAGTAGGGCTGTTAGGGAAAAATATATTCAAACACCCATGGGCACCTTGGCTTTGAAAAGTTTTTTCACAAGTACGATTCAGACAACTACAGACGATGAAACGACCTCGTCTGCACAAGTCAAAAATGAAATTAGTGCATTAATAAAAGAAGAGAATAAGGAAAAACCGCTTTCTGACCAAGAAATTGTGGAACAATTGAAAATCCTGAAAGGGATCAAAGTCTCACGGCGAACGATCGCTAAATACCGTGACCAACTTGGAATTCCCTCCTCTTCTAAGCGAAAACGATTCAATTAAACAGTTCAAAATGGTGAAAGAAAGGAACAGAATGATGCCGGAAACAACATCAATCACTTTATATACTCGAACACGTTGCCCGCTCTGTGATAAAGCAAAGGCTATACTTTTGGAGCTCCAAGAGGAATGGAATTTTACATTTGAAGAAATTGATATTGAAACAAGTGATGAATTAACAGAACGATTTGGGTTGATGATTCCAGTAGTCTATATGGATCGTAAAGAGGTTAGTTTTGGCTTTGTTGACAAATTTGAGATTAGTAACCGTTTACAAAAAAAAAAGCTTGGCAAATAAGTTGAAATCAATATTTACTCCTGTTACAATTAAAAACGTAATAGGGGTGATTTTTTTTCGAGTAGGTGGGACATAATATGTCTATGGTGGACATTTTACGACCAACTACATATAATAAAGGAGCATGCTATTCATGCAGTCATTTATCGATATCCAAAAAAGATTATTACCCGATCTCCTTCAAGTTTTACAAAAGAGGTATACCATCCTACGATACATAGGTTTTATGCAGCCGGTAGGAAGAAGGAGTTTAGCGACCAGCCTTGATTTAACTGAAAGAATTCTTCGGAGTGAAGTAGAATTCCTCAAAGAGCAAAATCTTATTTATGTCAATAATGTAGGAATGAGCTTGACCTCTGAGGGGAAAAATTTACTTGAAGATTTGGAAGGTTTAATGCGTGAGTTAAAGGGTATTGATGTTATGGAGTTGGAATTAAAACACCGGCTCGGCATCAAAAAGGTTATCATCGTACCTGGCGATAGTGATGAATCACCTATGGTCAAGAGCGAATTGGGTAAAGCAAGTGCTATTTGCATGAAAAAGCTGCTAGTTGGGAAAAATATCATCGCTGTAACTGGCGGTTCAACAATGGCCGCAGTTGCTGAGAGACTATCACCCGATCTTACCCAGAGGGAAATCCTCTTTGTTCCTGCAAGAGGTGGAGTTGGCGAGGACGTCCAAAATCAGGCAAACACCATTTGCTCAAATATGGCTCGAAACACCGATTCTAGACATCGCGTTTTATATGTACCTGATCAGGTTAGTTCGGAAATTTATGAATCCCTGATCAAAGAGCCTGATATTCATGAAGTTTTAAATTTGATTCAATCTGCAAGCATGGTTATCCATGGGATTGGAGATGCTATCACAATGGCTGAACGACGAAAGACCAACCCGGAAATTAAGCAAAAGCTTGAAAATGGGAAGGCTGTCGGTGAGGCTTTTGGTTATTACTTTGATGAAGAAGGCGAAATTGTCCATAAGGTATTAACGATTGGACTACAGCTTGAAGACCTTGCTCATATCCCGAATGTGCTTGCTGTTGCAGGTGGGGCATCAAAGGCAAAGGCAATTAAGGCATACTTGAAACAAGCACCGCCATCGACGATGTTAATTACTGATGAAGGTGTCGCAAAAAGGTTATTGAAAGGGTAAATCCTTTTATAAAATAAATCTTCACCCATTTAAAGGAGGAAAATTATCATGACAGTAAAAGTTGGTATTAATGGATTTGGACGTATTGGTCGTAACGTATTCCGTGCGGCTTTAAACAATAGTAATGTGGAAATCGTTGCAATCAACGATTTAACAGATGCAAACATGCTTGCACACCTTTTAAAATATGATACTGTTCACGGAACTCTTTCTGAAGATGTTACTGTAGACGGCGAATACTTAGTAGTAGGCGGCCATAAAGTAAAGGTTATCGCTGAACGCGATCCTGCACAACTTGGCTGGGGAGACCTTGGCGTAGACGTAGTTGTTGAATCTACTGGCCGTTTCACAAATCGTGAAGATGCAGCGAAACATCTTGAAGCAGGGGCTAAAAAAGTTATCATCTCTGCTCCAGCATCTAACGAAGATATCACAATCGTTATGGGTGTTAACGAAGACAAGTACGATGCGAATAACCATCATGTACTTTCAAACGCTTCTTGTACAACAAACTGCTTAGCTCCATTTGCGAAAGTATTAAATGATACTTTTGGAATCAAACGCGGTATGATGACAACTGTTCACTCATACACAAATGACCAACAAATTCTTGACTTGCCACACAAAGACTACCGTCGTGCACGTGCAGCAGCTGAGAACATGATCCCAACTTCAACTGGTGCTGCAAAAGCGGTTGCCCTTGTTTTACCAGAACTTAAAGGTAAATTAAATGGTATGGCAATGCGCGTTCCAACTCCAAACGTTTCTGTAGTTGACTTAGTAGCAGAATTAGAAAGAGATGTTACCGCTGAAGAAATTAACGCAGCATTAAAAACTGCAGCTGAAGGTCCATTAAAAGGTATCTTAGCATACAGCGAACTTCCATTAGTTTCTACTGACTACAATGGAGCAACTGTTTCTTCAACAATCGATGCATTATCAACAATGGTTCTTGAAGGAAGCATGGTAAAAGTTCTTTCTTGGTATGATAACGAAGTTGGTTACTCTAACCGCGTAGTTGACCTTTGTGACTACATCGCTTCAAAAGGACTTTAATATTTAATTATTGGTTAAGGTTTTTACCTTAATCAGTCCATAATGATACATGGTATTCCAAAGGGGAGCGGGGAGGATTCCCCCTCTCCTTTTTTATGAAATGAAGAGCGTCCAATACTAGAGGAGGTCTTTTACATGAACAAAAAAACACTTAAAGACATTGATGTAAAAGGAAAACGCGTATTTTGCCGAGTAGATTTTAACGTTCCAATGCAAGAAGGAAAAATCACTGACGAAACGCGAATTCGTGCGGCATTGCCTACTATTCAATATTTAGTGGAGCAAGGAGCAAAAGTCATTCTAGCAAGTCATTTTGGTCGTCCAAAAGGTAAAGTAGTCGAAGAAATGCGCTTAACTCCTGTAGGGGTTAGACTTTCTGAACTTCTTGGAAAAGATGTGAAAAAGGCAGATGAGGCGTATGGTGACTCTGTTAAAGCCTTGATCAACGCAATGTCTGAAGGCGATGTCCTTCTTCTTGAAAACGTCCGCTTCTATCCAGGTGAAGAAAAGAATGATGCTGAACTAGCAAAATCTTTTGCTGAACTTGCTGATGTATATGTGAATGATGCATTCGGAGCAGCACACCGTGCCCACGCTTCAACAGAAGGAATTGCTCATTACCTTCCAGCCGTTTCTGGATTGTTAATGGAAAAGGAACTTGATGTACTTGGTAAAGCCCTTTCCAATCCTGAGCGTCCGTTTACAGCGATTATCGGTGGTGCAAAGGTAAAGGACAAGATCGGTGTTATTGAAAACCTTCTTGAATTAGTTGATAACCTAATTATCGGCGGTGGTTTAGCTTATACATTCGTTAAAGCACAAGGCCATGAAGTGGGTAAATCATTATTAGAAGCAGATAAACTTGATCTTGCGAACTCTTTTATCGAGAAGGCAAAACAAAAAGGCGTAAATTTCTACATGCCGGTTGATGTTGTAGTAGCGGATGATTTCTCTGCAGATGCGAATTCTAAAGTGGTAGCGATTGAAGAAATCCCTGCCGATTGGGAAGCACTTGATATCGGTCCAAAAACAGCAGAAATTTACCGTGATGTTATTCAAAAATCAAAACTTGTTATTTGGAACGGACCAATGGGTGTGTTTGAGATTGATAAGTTTGCTAATGGTACAAAAGCCGTTGCCGAAGCACTTGCTGGAGCAGAAGGTACATATTCAGTCATTGGCGGCGGGGATTCTGCAGCAGCAGTTGAAAAGTTTGATTTAGCCGATAAAATGAGCCATATTTCTACAGGCGGTGGCGCATCGCTTGAATTTATGGAAGGCAAAGAATTGCCAGGAGTAGTCGCTTTAAACGATAAATAAGCTTGATTGAAGAAAAATATTACCACCCATGAAAGGATGTGCCTATATGCGTAAACCAATCATTGCAGGGAACTGGAAAATGAACAAGACACTTGCTGAAGCAAAAAGCTTTGCTGAAGAAGTGAAAGGACTTGTACCTGCTTCTGAAAACATGGAATCTGTTATTTGTGCACCAGCTTTATTTTTACAAAGCCTTGTAGAAGTGACAGAAGGCAGTGACGTAAAAATCGGTGCTCAAAATATGCACTTTGAAGAAAACGGTGCGTTTACGGGAGAAATTAGCCCGAAAGCACTTGCGGATCTTGCTGTAAATTATGTGATCATTGGACACTCTGAACGCCGTGAAATGTTCAATGAAACAGATGAATCAGTAAACAAAAAGACACTTGCAGCTTTTAAATACAATCTCACTCCAATCGTTTGCTGTGGTGAAACACTTGAGCAACGTGAAAATGGTGAGACGAATCAATTAGTGGGCGACCAAGTAGCCAAAGCTTTAGCTGGTTTAACGGACGACCAAGTAAAACAAACTGTTATTGCTTATGAACCTATTTGGGCAATTGGAACTGGTAAATCTTCGACTTCTAAAGATGCGAACGATGTTTGTGCACACATTCGTCAAGTAGTGGCTGAGCAGTTCTCTCAAGATGTCGCTGATGCTGTTAGAATTCAATATGGTGGCAGCGTAAAACCAGAAAACATTAAAGAATACATGGCTCAATCTGATATTGATGGTGCTCTTGTAGGTGGCGCAAGCCTAGAGGCACAATCATTCTTGCAGTTACTGGAGGCAGGGAAGTATGAGTAAAGCTCCAGTTGCCCTTATCATCCTTGATGGTTTTGGATGTAGAGGCGAGCAAAAAGGTAACGCTGTGGCTCAATCAAAGAAGCCTAACTTCGACCGTTTTTGGAACGAGTTTCCACACTCTCATTTAACCGCATCTGGAGAAGCTGTTGGCCTTCCAGAAGGACAAATGGGTAACTCGGAAGTAGGACACTTGAACATTGGTGCTGGTCGTATTGTCTACCAAAGCTTAACACGCGTGAACATTGCCATTCGTGAAGGGGAATTTGAAAAAAATGAAACCTTTACAGGTGCAATGGAGCATGTAAAGAAAAATGGCACAGCCCTTCATTTATTTGGCTTATTGTCAGATGGTGGTGTTCATAGCCATATTCAACATATGTTTGCCTTGCTTAAACTTGCAAAAGAAGAAGGCGTAGAAAAAGTTTATATTCATGCCTTCCTCGACGGCCGTGACGTTGGTCAGAAAACAGCAGCAACATATATTCAGCAAACACTGGATAAAATGAAGGAGTATGGCATTGGCGAATTTGCAACTGTCTCTGGCCGATACTACTCAATGGACCGTGACAAACGTTGGGAACGTGTAGAAAAATCATATCGTTCCATGGTGTACGGTGAAGGTCCTTCTTACAGCAATCCTTTAGAGGTTGTAGAGGATTCTTACTCACATGGAATCTTTGACGAGTTCGTTCTTCCATCCGTGATCACGAAAGAAGATGGACAACCGGTTGCCACGATTCAAGATAATGATGCAGTTATTTTCTATAACTTCCGTCCTGACCGGGCCATCCAAATTTCTAATACATTCACGAATGCTGACTTCCGTGCCTTTGACCGCGGACCGAAGCATCCGAAGGATTTATTCTTTGTGTGCTTAACACATTTTAGTGAAACAGTTGATGGTTACGTTGCTTTTAAACCAACGAATCTTGACAACACATTAGGTGAAGTATTAGCGCAAAATAATTTAAAACAACTTAGAATTGCTGAAACGGAAAAATATCCGCACGTTACCTTCTTTATGAGTGGTGGTCGTGAGGAGAAATTCCCTGGTGAAGAGCGAATCTTAATTAACTCACCGAAGGTGGCGACGTATGATCTTAAACCGGAAATGAGTGCTTATGAAGTAACGGATGCGTTGCTTAATGAAATTAAGAACGATAAGTTTGATGCGATTTTGTTAAACTTCGCTAACCCAGATATGGTGGGCCATTCAGGAATGCTTGAGCCAACCATTAAGGCGATTGAAACAGTGGATGAGTGCCTAGGTAAAATTGTCGATTTAATCCTTGAAAAAGGCGGAGCAGCCATCATTACGGCTGACCATGGAAATGCCGACGAAGTGGTAACACTCGGAGGCGAGCCAATGACAGCTCACACCACGAATCCTGTGCCCGTAATTGTAACCAAGCATGGTGTGGAACTACGAGATGGTGGAATTCTCGGGGATTTAGCACCAACTATTTTAGCGTTATTAAATGTTGAAAAACCAGCAGAAATGACTGGAACATCATTAATAAAATAAGGTGAAACTTCGCTCAGTGGTGGTTTTTGCCACTGAGGGTTAGTGAAGCCAATGGGGCAGCTAGCTCCAAACTTACAAACCGCTTGAGAGAGGGCTTACTGCCCCTTAATGCGGAATAAATTTTATTTTGAAGGAGAGAAATTAAATGCCATTTATTGTAGATGTATATGCTCGCGAAGTATTAGATTCCCGCGGTAACCCAACAATCGAAGTAGAAGTAACAACAGAATCAGGTGCATTTGGCCGTGCTTTAGTACCAAGTGGTGCGTCAACTGGTGAATACGAAGCAGTTGAACTTCGTGACGGCGACAAAAGCCGTTACCTTGGAAAAGGCGTTCAAAAAGCGGTTGAAAATGTAAATACAATTATTGCTCCACACCTTGTTAGTGAAGAGTTCAGTGTTCTTGATCAAGTGGCAGTAGATAATGCCCTAATCGAATTAGATGGTACTGAAAACAAAGGTAAATTAGGTGCCAATGCCATTCTTGGTGTTTCTCTAGCTGTTGCACGTGCAGCTGCTGAGTACCTTGGCTTACCTTTATATCAATACCTTGGCGGAGTAAATGCAAAACAACTTCCAGTGCCAATGATGAATATCGTTAACGGCGGCGAGCACGCTGATAACAACGTTGATATTCAAGAATTCATGATTATGCCTGTAGGTGCACCAAGCTTTAAAGAAGCACTTCGTATGGGCGCAGAAATCTTCCATACGTTAAGAACAGTTTTAAAAGGCAAAGGCCTAAACACTGCTGTTGGTGATGAAGGTGGATTTGCTCCAAACCTAGGTTCAAACGAAGAAGCTCTTCAAACAATCGTTGAAGCGATTGAAAAAGCTGGCTACAAGCCTGGCGAAGAAGTTTTCTTAGCAATGGACGCTGCATCTTCTGAGTTCTACAACAGAGAAGATGGCAAATACCATCTTGCTGGGGAAGGCGTTGTGAAGACATCTGCAGAAATGGTTGACTGGTACGAAGAGCTTTCAGCTAAATACCCAATCATCTCTATCGAAGACGGTCTAGATGAAAACGACTGGGAAGGTCACAAACTATTAACTGAGCGCCTTGGCAAAAAAGTTCAATTAGTTGGTGATGACTTGTTCGTAACAAACACAAAGAAGCTTGCTGAAGGGATTGAAAAATCAATCAGCAACTCTATCCTTATTAAAGTTAACCAAATCGGTACTCTTACTGAAACATTAGATGCTATCGAAATGGCGAAACGTGCTGGTTACACAGCAGTAATTTCTCACCGTTCTGGTGAAACAGAAGACAACACAATCGCAGACATCGCTGTGGCTACAAATGCTGGTCAAATCAAGACTGGTGCGCCATCACGTACTGACCGTGTTGCGAAATACAACCAATTGCTTCGTATCGAAGACCAATTAGGTGAAACTTCTCAATACAACGGACTAAATTCTTTCTACAACTTGAAAAAATAATTCTTTTGTAAAAAGGAATGTTAAGGAATAAAAGAGCCCCCCGGCTAATGGTGTTAATCACCAGGCCGAGGGGCTTTTTGTATGGTGAGTTTTTTAATAATATAGCTAATGTGTAGGTCTTTATGGACATATGTCAGAAAATAGACACTATTAAGAATTGAAATGTTGTACACTAGTGTTAGTTGATGCTTACATTTTTTGGGGAGGCTGTAATAATGCTAGTAAATGAAGAGAAAAAGGACACAAGGATGAGGAATCTAGATGGTTCTGACCAAGTTTGGAAATGGATGTCAACTAATCCACATACCGTTTTTCCTACTCAAACAATTAAAGAAGCTATTTCGATTTTGCAAACCTACCGAATTGACGGTTTGCCAGTGGTTAATAAAGATACACGAGTAGTCGGTTTAATTACCAGAACTCGCTTAATGAATTGCTTCTTGAAAGGAGTCTCGCCTGATAGGCCTGTTGCGGAAGTGATGACGCAATCAGTGATCACGATTGAAAAAGATGATACTATTACAACAGCGTACGAACTCCCTGTGGGTCGTCTCCCCGTAGTGGATGAAACGGGGAGACTCGTCGGTGTATTAACACGTACAGATATTTTAAAATCTTATGCAAAACATATAGACCAACTACAAGAAACACTACATATTGCCGAGACATTAAGTACCATTCTTGAAAGTGCCTACGAAGGTATTGCGGTCATTGATGCAAATGGATACATCAAAGAGTTTAATAATGCCTATGCCCGATTTATTGGAAAAAAACGTGAGGAAGTAATTGGAAAGCATGTGAGCACGATTATCGAAAATACCCGGCTTCATATTGTTATTCAAACAGGAGTAGCTGAAAAAGGCTATATACAACGTATTCAGGGACAAGATATGGTCGTTCATCGAATTCCCATCTGGAAAGATGGGAAAGTAGTTGGGGCCATAGGAATGCTGATTTTTGAAGGGGTTACAGAGCTTTATGATATTCTCGGCCGTATGCAGGAGTTATCGCGTCAGGTTTCAGGAAATATCATAAAAGACATTCCTGTTACCACGCCCAATTTACCTGATGGATTTGCTCGGATTATCGGCCAGAGTGAGAAGATCCAAGCAGTTAAACGAATGGCTCATAAGGTTGCTAAGACCCCGTCCACTGTCCTTATTACAGGTGAAAGTGGGACAGGAAAGGAAATGTTTGCGAAAGCGATCCATGAATTAAGTCCATTTGCAGAAGGACCTTTCATTAGCGTCAACTGTGCCGCGATACCGGAGCATCTCCTAGAGGCAGAATTATTTGGCTATGAAGAAGGGGCTTTCACCGGTGCAAAAAAAGGTGGTAAACCTGGTAAGTTTGAACTTGCACACAAAGGGACGTTATTTCTTGATGAAGTGGGGGATATGCCTTTATTTATGCAATCTAAAATACTTCGCGCCTTGCAGGAACGAGAGATAGAGCGGGTGGGCGGAATAGCTAAACATAAGGTTGATGTTAGAATTGTAGCCGCAACTAATCAAAAGCTGGAATCCATGGTAATAGAGGGGAAATTTAGGGAGGATCTTTACTACCGCTTGAATATCATTCGAATTGAAATCCCCTCGCTTAGGGAACGTAGAGAAGATATTCCGGAATTGCTTTTGCAGTACCTTACCCATTTTTCAGAACGGTTTGGATTGGGGCTAAAGTCTTTATCAAGTGAGACTATGGCAGTTCTTATGAATTATCGTTGGCCAGGAAATGTCAGGGAACTTGTCAATACAGTTGAAATGCTTGTGAGTTTATCAGACTCAAATATTATTCAGGTACACGATTTACCACAAAAATTCCACGAATTCGATAGGGCAGATCGAACAGCTTCTCCAGCAATTGATGCTGATAAGGATCTGTTAACCAACATAAAAGATACAGTATATATGAGGGAAAAGGAATTAATCATGAGAGCCCTTCTTGAATCAAATGGTAATAAAGCAGCTACTGCACGAAGACTGGGTATTCAGCGATCAACATTATATGAAAAACTAAAAAAGTATGAAATTCGTCAGTAAGTGTTCGGAGAATCATACACTTGCCGTACATAAGTGTATGATGATAAGGACGGTTTAATAGTTTAAATATTTGTTATATTCCTACTTTTTGATTTGGCACACTTCTTGCATTTATTAAAGTGTAATCAAAGGAGGGAATAAAATTGAAAGGGTTTTCAGAATTTCGGATGCCACAGACTGTTTTTTATGGGAATGATTCATTAACGAAGCTCGGCGAACAGGCGGCACTTCTTGGGAAAAAGGCATTAATTATTAGTGATAAAATCATGAGCCAAATTGGCAATGTAAAAAGGTGCCAGGAATATCTAGAAGAGGCTGGTTTAACAACAGTCCCCTATTTAGAAGTAAATTCTGAGCCAACAGATGAGCATGTATCTGAAGCATTAACCATTTTCCAAGATCAGCAATGTGATGTGATTGTTACGATTGGGGGAGGCAGCTGTCTGGATGCAGCAAAGGCCGTTGCAGTGCTTGCAACAAATGACGGCTATATCGGGGATTATATGGGCGGGAAAAAAACTGTGACAGAGAATCCGATTCCACTTATTACGATTCCAACCACTGCCGGTACCGGATCGGAAGTCACGAGTGTTACGGTCATAACCAATACAAAAGACGATATTAAAATGATGATAAAAAATCCTGCGTTTATTCCGCAGGTGGCGATTGTCGATCCAGTATTAACGTATTCATCTCCGCCGCATGTGACAGCAGCGACTGGAGTAGATGCCCTATGTCATGCAATGGAGGCCTTTATTTCACGTGTTGCTCAGCCGCTGACAGATAATCTTGCCCTATCAGCAATTGAGTTAATTGTGAACAATCTCCGTACTGCCTACATAAATGGACACGATCAAGATGCAAGGGAAAAGATGGCTTTCGCTTCCATGCAGGCGGGTTTAGCTTTTACAAATGCTTCGGTTACCCTTGTGCATGGAATGTCCCGGCCAATTGGCGCTTTATTCCATGTCCCACACGGTGTGTCCAATGCCATGCTGCTTCCAGCAGTTCTTGAATATACGAAAGAAAGTGCAATTGAGCGTTTAGCTGTGATTGGCAGGGTATTACGGCCAGATTTGAAATCGTTGAAAAATGAGGAACTTGCTGAAGTAACAGTGAATGAAGTGAAGAAACTCTGTCGTGATTTACATATACCTAATATGAAAACATATGGATTGGACGAGGAGAAATTCAATGAAGTCGTTTCCAAGATGGCAACAGATGCGTTGGCAAGTGGAAGTCCTGGAAATAATCCACGCGTTCCAAGTCATGAAGAGATTATTGATTTGTATCATATTTGTTATGACTATGACTTTACTGTACTTGAAAAAGTAAGCAAATAATAGTTTGAGAGGGGAAAAACACATGGCAGTATCAATCGAAACAAAAATACTAAAAAACTTTATTGGCGGAGAATGGATCGCTTCTTCGTCTGAAAAAACAGAAGCGGTTCCAAACCCGGCAACAGGTGAAGTGCTAGCCTATGTTCCACTGAGCAGCAGAGAAGATCTGGACAAGGCTGCAGCCGTTGCAAAGAAGGCTTATCAGTCTTGGAAAAACGTTGCTGTTCCTAAGCGTGCCCGCATCCTGTTTCGGTATCAGCAATTGCTAGTAGAGAATTGGGATGAGCTTGCCCGCTTGATTACAGTTGAAAATGGAAAAAGCTTTGCAGAGGCATATGGAGAAGTACAACGTGGAATAGAATGTGTAGAATTTGCTGCTGGAGCTCCAACCTTGATGATGGGCACACAGCTTCCTGATATTGCAACTGGAATTGAATCTGGAATGTACCGCTATCCTATTGGAGTTGTTGGAGGAATTACACCATTTAATTTTCCAATGATGGTTCCTTGTTGGATGTTCCCACTAGCGATTGCTTGTGGAAATACCTTTATACTAAAACCATCGGAACGGACACCATTGCTTGCGAACCGTTTAGCAGAGTTATTTAAGGAAGCTGGTCTTCCAGATGGTGTCCTAAACATCGTTCACGGGGCCCATGATGTGGTGAATGGCATTCTAGAGCATAAAGACATTAAAGCGGTATCCTTTGTAGGTTCTCAGCCGGTTGCTGAATATGTTTACAAAACAGCGGCAGCAAACGGTAAACGAGTACAAGCCCTTGCCGGAGCAAAAAACCATTCTATTGTACTTCCAGATGCTGACCTTGATGTGACAGTTACAAATATTATCGGTGCGGCTTTTGGTTCAGCTGGTGAACGCTGTATGGCCTGTGCAGTAGTGGTAGCGGTTGGAGACGTTGCTGATAAATTGGTTGCACGACTTGTTAAAGAAGCGGAAGAAATGAAAATTGGCAACGGTCTTGAAGAGGGAACTTTTTTAGGGCCAGTTATCCGTGAATCTCATAAAGAACGAACAGTAAAATATATTGAAATTGGTGAAAACGAAGGTGCCCTGCTCATTCGTGACGGAAGAAATGATGCGGCAACAAGCGGCCAAGGATACTTTGTAGGACCAACTATTTTTGACAAAGTGACTCCTCAGATGAAAATTTGGCAGGATGAGATCTTTGCACCCGTTCTTTCCATCGTTCGTGCTGAAGATTTAACGGAAGCGATTGAAATTACTAATCAATCCGAATTTGCAAATGGTGCCTGCTTGTTCACAGATAGTGCAAAAGCAGTTAGACAGTTCCGTGAAGATATTGATGCCGGTATGTTAGGGGTTAACATGGGGGTTCCAGCACCAATGGCCTTCTTCCCATTCTCTGGCTATAAAAAATCCTTCTATGGTGATTTACATGCCAATGGACGAGATGGCGTTGAATTTTATACACGTAAAAAAATGCTGACAGCCCGTTACTAATCGTAAGAATCGACTAGTTTGTCAGACTTATAGACCTTAAAAGCAAAGCCTAGTCAAGTATAGAACTGCCGGTTGGACTCTTCACCCGGTAAAAAGATACATAGACAATAAATGGTGAAAAGAGGAGATATGATCATGGCGAGGTTTTTGAAAGCAGGAAAAACAAAAGAAGAACTTGCTGTACAAGCTGCACAGGTCTCTGAGACCGTCAAAAATATTCTTGCGGAAATTGAATCGAACGGTGATACGGCCGTACGTGCTTATTCAGAGAAGTTTGATAAATGGTCACCAGAAAGCTTTAGGCTTTCTCAACAACAAATAAACGAAATCATCCAAAGTGTCCCGGAAGAAACCATTCATGATATTAAATTTGCTCAAGAACAAATTCGTCGGTTTGCTGAAGTACAGAAATCCGCCTTATCGGATATCGAGGTAGAAACACTACCGGGAGTTTTTCTAGGTCATAAAAATATCCCTGTCAACAGTGTGGGCTGCTATATTCCAGGCGGAAGATACCCGATGGTGGCATCTGCTCACATGAGTGTCCTGACAGCTAAGGTGGCAGGAGTGAAACGGGTCATCGCTTGTACTCCTCCGATTAATGGGGAGATACCAGCTGCAACTATTACAGCAATGGCGCTTGCAGGTGCAGATGAAATTTACTTGCTCGGTGGCGTTCAAGCAATGGCTGCGATGGCAATTGGAACCGAAACCATTGAAAAGGTAGATATGTTAGTAGGGCCAGGAAATGCATTTGTTGCTGAAGCAAAGCGGCAGCTGTTCGGTCGGGTGGGTATTGACCTTCTGGCTGGTCCGACCGAGGTGCTGGTTATTGCTGACGAAACATCGGATGCAGAAATCGTCGCAACGGATTTACTTGGCCAAGCGGAACATGGACCAACATCTCCAGCAGCGCTTATTACTACATCAGTAGAGCTTGCCAATGAAACGGTTAAGGAAATTGAACGTCAGCTTCAAACGCTGGAAACGGCCGATGTTGCTCGTGTTGCTTGGCAGGAATACGGACAAATCATTGTTGTTAATAGTATGAAGGAAGCCGTGGTTGAAGCAGATAAGCTTGCTTACGAACATGTAGAAGTACTGACGGAAAATCCACGTTATTTCTTAGAGAATATGACAAACTATGGTGCTTTATTCTTGGGACCAAAGACGAATGTAGCTTATGGTGATAAGGTAATCGGTACGAATCATACCTTGCCTACAAAAGGTGCGGCCCGTTATACGGGTGGACTGTGGGTTGGAAAGTTCTTGAAAACCTGCACGTACCAAGAGGTTAAAACGGCTGAAGCCAGTGCATTAATTGGGGAATATGCTGAAAGACTTTGTCACTTAGAAAACTTTGCCGGTCATCGTGAGCAGGCATTACTAAGAGTCCGTCGGTACAAAAAGGAATCGGTTCCTTACTAAAATACGAATCTGTAACAAAAGAATACTGAAGTCATCGATGCGCTGGTAAGCGGACTGGAAGCGGCAATCTAAAAAGGATGATTGCCGCTTCACTTCAAAACAAGCCGAACAGGTAATGTCTAGAGATAGTTGATTGCTGCTCATCTAAAAGAAATTAACCCCAAAATGGAGGCTGTTTATGGAACTTATTATTATTTTACTAGCTTTAGGTATGCTGATGTTTGTTGCGTACCGAGGGTTCTCCGTCATCTTATTTGCACCAATTTGTGCCCTCTTTGCCGTCCTGCTTACAGACCCAGGACATGTGTTACCGTTTTTTTCTAATATTTTCATGGAAAAAATGGTTGGATTTATCAAAACCTACTTCCCTGTCTTTTTATTAGGGGCTATTTTTGGAAAAGTAGTTGAGATGTCAGGCTTAGCTGGATCCATTGCTAAAACGATTGTTCATGTAGTGGGAGCCAAACGTTCAATGTTGGCAATTGTCCTTTTATGCTCTATTCTCACCTACAGCGGCGTTAGTCTGTTTGTTGTTGCTTTTGCTGCTTATCCATTTGCTGCGAAATTGTTCCAAGAAGCCAACATTCCCAAACGACTAATCCCTGGTACCATTGCTTTAGGAGCTATTTCCTTTACAATGGATGCACTTCCTGGAACACCTCAAATTCAAAACGTAATTCCTACGACTTTCTTCAAAACGGATATTTATGCAGCTCCAACATTAGGGATTATCGGTGCCATTTTTGTCTTTATTCTTGGCATGGTTTATTTAGAATCCCGCCGCCGTAAGGCACAAAAAGCGGGAGAAGGCTATTTTGGATTTGGCGACGCACAGGGTGAAATGGCAGCAACGGCTGAAAAACTCAATGCCGCTCCCATGACATTAACGAAAACTGAAACCGATAGCACCCTTCGGCAACTGCTTGCATTCGTGCCGCTTATTTTAGTGGGTGTTATGAATAAATTTTTTACTGTATTTATTCCTAAGTGGTATCCAAATGGATTTGATTTTTCCAGCATCGGGCTTGATACCTTTGGAAAAGTGGAGCTATCAGCAGTTGTTGGGGTTTGGTCTGTGGAACTTGCTTTGGTAATTGGAATATTGACAACGCTTGCATTTAATTTTAAAGCAGTAAGGCTTGACTTTAAAACAGGAATTAACGCGAGTATCGGAGGAGCCTTGCTGGCAGCGATGAATACTGGCTCTGAATATGGTTTTGGGGGGGTCATTTCTTCATTACCTGGCTTTGGTATCGTCCGTGATGGCATTTCCCATACGTTTACAAACCCATTAATGAATGGAGCAGTTACGACCAACGTTCTAGCAGGAATCACTGGTTCGGCGTCAGGCGGAATGGGGATTGCGCTAAGCGCCATGGGAGATAAGTATGTTCAGGCAGCTCTTGATAACGGAATTCCACTGGAGGTTATGCACCGGATTGTAGCAATGGCTTCTGGGGGGATGGATTCTTTACCACATAATGGGGCCGTCATTACCCTTCTGGCAGTCTGTGGACTAACTCATAAGCAATCTTACCGTGATATTTTTGCTGTAACCGTAATTAAAACCATTGCCGTCTTCTTTATTATCGGCTTATATTCGCTGACAGGACTTATTTAATAAATTGGGGCAGGTCACTTCTTTATTGGTGCCCTGCTTTTTAATAGGGGGGAGATTATCTTGGCATATTTTTCAGAGCTTAATGGTAAAAGGGTATTAATTACTGGGGGAAGTAAAGGGATTGGTTTTGATATTGCTCAAGCCTTTGCCAGCCTTGGCGCAACCGTAATTATTACGGGAAGGAATGAATCTCATCTATTAGAGGCAGTTGAACAGTTAAAAACGTTTCACGAAGATTGTTCCTTTCTTGTTGCGGATATGCAAGAAGTAGAAAGTGTCTATACGATGGTGGATGAAGCGGTCAAAGGAATGGGAGGAATTGATATTCTTGTCAATAATGCGGGTGTCAATATTCCAAAGCTTGCACTTGAAGTGACCGAAGCAGACTGGGATCAAATTATGAATACGAACCTAAAAGGACTGTTCTTTTGTACCCAGCGGGCCGGAAAATATATGATTTCTCAAGGACATGGAAAAGTGATTAATATTGTTTCGCAAATGGCCTTTGTTGGTTATTTTAAACGAGCCGCTTATTGTTCAAGTAAGGGAGGCGCTGTTCAGTTAACAAAAGCACTCGCTGTTGAATGGGCAAAACACCAGATTAATGTAAACGCGGTGGCACCCACGTTTGTTGAAACAGAAATGACAAAAACGATGTTCGAAGACCAACATTTTTATGAAGACGTGTTGAGTCGCATTCCACTTGGGCAACTTGCACGTCCGGCTGATGTAACGGGGGCCGTTTTATTTCTTGCAGCAGACTTAGCTAATTTTATCACTGGAGAAACGATTAAAGTCGATGGCGGCTGGACAGCTATTTAATAGAATGAGAGGATGGTTTTTATGTTAAAGAATGAAAGGATTTCAATCATTGGTTCTGGAACGATGGGACATTCGATTGCATTATCAGCTAGTCTTGCGGGGTTGCAGGTAAAAGTTTGGGGGAATGATCGTGAGGATATTGAGATGGGGAAGAAAGGATTTTCAGAAAAACTGCAGGTACTTAAAAAATTTGAAGTGATTTCATCCAGAGAAGCCGAACAGATTGATGATCGCGTAGCGTTTACAGATGATTTAAATGAGTGTCTGATCGATGCTACTTTTATTATTGAAGCCATTCCTGAAAAGTTGTCCTTGAAGCAAGAGTGGTTTCAGAAGCTGGATCAGCTATGCAGTGCAGAAACAATTCTTGCCAGTAATACATCTGGATTAAGTCCATCAGAAATAGCCTTACATACAAAAAATCCAGAACGTACAGTGGTCACTCATTTTTGGAACCCGGGTCATCTTATCCCACTTGTTGAAATTGTTCGAGGAAAGTATACTTCTGATGATACTGTTAATCGCTCACTAAATTTATTAACTCAAATGAATAAAAAACCGATTGTTGTTCAGAAGGAGATACTTGGTGCCATTGGGAACCGTCTTCAGTACGCCTTGTTCCGCGAGGCACAGTATATATTAGAACAAGGGGTTGCAACGATAGAGGATATTGATGCAGCTGTTCGTTATAGCATAGGCCGCAGGCTTCCTGTAACAGGCCCTTTTCTATCAGCGGATATGGGCGGACTTGATGTGTTTGAATCTATTTCAAGCTACTTATTCCCAGATTTAAGTACGGATCAAACCTCCTTACCTGAGATGAGGCGTTGTGTGGAAGCAAGGAAATATGGTCAAAAGAACGGTGAAGGATTTTACAAATGGACTCCTCCATTCTCAGCGCAGATGAATGAGGAGCGTGAGCGGGAACTGATTGAGTGGCTTAAAAAGGATTTAAGGGAGCTTCAAAAGAAATAGCCTTCTCTATTTTAAACTAGTTTAGTTGGACAGTTGTCCTTTTCTCCGCCTGTTATATTCCTTTACGGATTTCACAATAACGACTATTGTCTAAAGGGACATATTATGGTAAATTTAATATACTGTGAACTGTACGTCTAACAGGAGGTGGCTTTCATGCATGCATTGGTCGTAACATTATTAGTAATCGTAAGTATTGGTCTTATTGCGGTTGTTTTACTTCAATCAGGTAAAAGTGCTGGGTTATCTGGTGCCATTTCAGGTGGTGCTGAATCTCTATTCGGTAAGCAAAAAGCGCGAGGAATTGACTTGATTCTACATCGTATTACGATTGTTTTAGCAGTCTTGTTCTTTATTCTAGCTCTTGCCGTAACTTATTTTAAAATTTAAGTTTACACATTCAAACCTGGCCTGATCGCCAGGTTTTTTGTTTTTTTGGAGATTGAGTGCAGGCTTATTTCTGGAATGTTCACTACTGCATTGCTTAAACTAAGAGAAGTGAATTGAAAGTAAAGGAGTTTTTACGATGAAAGTTGCACCACCGAAACCATTTACCTTTGAAGGGGGAAAAAGAGCAGTCTTGCTGCTCCACGGTTTCACCGGAAATTCGGCAGATGTACGGATGCTTGGACGATTTTTAGAGAAAAAGGGTTATACCTGCCACGCTCCCCACTATAAAGGCCATGGTGTACCACCAGAAGAGCTCGTCCATACTGGTCCAGAAGATTGGTGGGAGGATGTTCTATCTGGTTATCAGTTTTTAAAGGATAGAGGTCACCATGAAATTGCGGTGGCTGGACTATCGCTTGGTGGCGTATTTTCCTTGAAATTGGGTTACACTGTACCTATAAAAGGAATTGTGCCCATGTGTGCCCCTATGTATATAAAAAGTGAACCGGTCATGTACCAAGGAATCCTGGATTATGCCCGCGAATATAAAAGACATGAAGGAAAATCAGCTGAGCAAATCGAAATGGAAATGAGAGAGTTTCAAAATACCCCGATGAAAACATTAAAAGCATTGCAGCAATTAATCGCAGATGTACGGGAAAATGTAGACATGATCTATGCACCAACATTTGTTGTTCAGGCCCGTCATGACAAAATGATTAATACAGAAAGTGCCAATATCATTTATAACGAAATCGAGTCGGTCCAGAAGGAATTGAAATGGTATGAAGAATCGGGTCATGTCATCACGTTAGATAAAGAACGTGACCAATTGCATGAAGATGTCTATGCCTTTTTAGAAAAATTGGATTGGCACCATTAATAAAGCACCCACTAAGGAGGGATCCGCTTGGAAGATAGTATTCAAAAACACATGGATAAGCTATTACAATATATGAGAGATGAAGCCTATAAACCGCTTACAGTTCAGGAGTTGGAAGAAGCATTCGGTATCCAAGACTCGAGCGACTTCAAAGAATTTGTCAAAGCACTTGTCCAAATGGAAGAAAAAGGTCTGGTTGTTCGTACTCGTAGCAACCGATACGGCCTGCCGCAAAAAATGAATTTAATACGAGGAAAATTAATTGGGCATGCCAAAGGGTTTGCGTTTGTTGCCCCAGATGAGCCTGGTATGGATGATATTTTTATTCCACCAAATGAAACAAACACAGCGATGCATGGGGATATTGTTTTAGCCCGTGTCTCCTCGGAAACGTCGGGGCAAAGACGTGAAGGCAGCATTATCCGGATAATTGAACGTGGCGTACAGCAGGTTGTTGGAACATATGTTGAAAGCAAAAGCTTCGGCTTTGTGATTCCCGATGATAAGAAATTTGCCAATGATATTTTTATTCCGAAAGCAGCCTCTAAGGGGGCCGTGGAAGGACATAAAGTCGTTGTTAAACTTGTAACCTACCCAGAGGGACGGAAAAGTGCTGAAGGAGAGGTAATCACGATCCTTGGGCACAAAAATGATCCAGGTGTGGACATTCTTTCGGTTATACATAAGCACGGTTTGCCAATGGCCTTTCCTGATGATGTGTTGAAGCAGGCAAATGAGGTGCCTGACACCATTGATGAAAGCGAATTAGCCAATCGTCGTGATCTCAGGAATGAAACAATTGTCACCATTGATGGGGCGGACGCCAAGGACCTTGATGACGCCGTCACTGTGACAAAGCTGGAAAATGGTAACTTTAAGCTTGGGGTCCATATCGCCGATGTGAGTTACTATGTACAGGAAGGAACTCCGATTGACGTGGAGGCAGAAGATCGTGCTACCAGTGTGTATTTAGTCGATCGAGTAATCCCGATGATTCCACATCGTTTATCAAATGGGATTTGTTCGTTAAATCCGAAAGTGGATCGTCTTGTTTTATCTTGTGAAATGGAAATAACTTCTGAGGGCGCAGTTGTCTCCCATGAAATTTTTCAATCCGTGATAAAAACTACCGAGCGAATGACCTATCATGATGTGAATCTGATTCTTGCTGAAAATGATGAAGAAACGCGTGCGCGTTACGAACCGCTAGTGCCAATGTTTGAAATGATGGAAGAGTTGGCGGCAATTTTACGAAACAAACGGATGAAGCGGGGAGCAATTGACTTTGATTTTAAGGAATCGAAGGTACTGGTGGATGAGGAAGGCAAGCCGACCGATGTCGTTCTTCGCGAGCGCTCGGTAGCCGAGAAATTAATTGAAGAGTTTATGCTGGCTGCCAATGAAACAGTTGCTGAGCATTTTCACTGGATGGAGGTTCCATTTATCTATCGTATTCACGAGAATCCGAAGGAAGATAAACTCCGTAGATTTTTCGAATTCATCACTAATTTTGGATATATTGTAAAAGGTACGGCAAATGATGTCCATCCAAAGGCTCTTCAAGAAATTATTGAAGAGGTACAAGGAAAGCCTGAGGAAATGGTTGTCTCGAAGGTTATGCTACGCTCGATGCAACAGGCAAAATATGATCCAGAAAGTCTCGGACATTTTGGTTTATCAACAGAGTTCTATACCCATTTCACTTCACCAATTCGCCGCTACCCGGATACGATTGTACATCGCCTCATTCGTACGTATTTAATTGAAGGTAAGCTCGATACCGCGACACAGGAAAAATGGAATGCACGTTTGCCGGAAATTGCTTCGCATTCTTCAAAAATGGAGCGACGTTCGGTGGATGCTGAGCGAGAAACGGACGATTTGAAGAAAGCGGAGTATATGGAAGATAAGATCGGCGAGGAGTACGATGGTATTATTAGCTCCGTGACCAATTTTGGAATGTTTGTTGAGCTGCCAAATACGATTGAAGGACTCGTCCATGTCAGCTATTTGACCGACGATTACTATCGTTACGATGAACGTCACCTCGCAATGATTGGGGAACGGACCGGAAATGTGTTCCGGATTGGTGATGAAATTACCATTCGGGTAGTAAAGGTCAACAAAGACGAGCGTGTGATTGATTTTGAAATTGTCGGTATGAAAGGAACGCGCCGTGAGCGGTCCGAAACGCCGAAGGTTTTTAAAACGGGCAGTGATACGAAGAAACCACGCCGCAGCAGCCAGCAGGGTGACCGTCAACAAGGCGGACGTGGTAAAAAGTCCGAAACTGGCAGTAGCACTCAGGGTGCGAAGGCCAAAAAGAAGCGGAAATTTTACGATAATGTACCGAAATCGAAAAGCACAAAACGAAGAAATAAATAACCAATGGTGAGGAGCCTTATATAGAGGAGGCTCCTTTTCATTGTCCTTATAGGGACATTCTGCTAAAATAAATTTATAGATAATGAGGTGAAGGACATGCCAAAAGGTGTAGGTAAGGTAGTCGCACAGAACAAAAAGGCTTACCATGATTATTTTATCGAAGAAACGTACGAAGCAGGCATCGTTCTGCAGGGGACCGAAATTAAATCTATTCGTGGTGGTAAAGTAAATTTGAAGGATGCCTATGCACGAATCCAAAATGGAGAAGCTGTTCTGTTTGGAATGCACGTGAGTCCTTATGAGCAGGGAAACATTTTTAATCACGATCCATTGCGAACGCGCAAACTGTTACTTCATAAACGTGAAATTAATAAACTGCTTGGAGAAACAAAAGAAGCAGGTTATGCCCTTGTTCCGTTAAAGTTATATTTAAAAAATGGCTTTTGTAAGGTTTTAATTGGCCTAGCAAAGGGTAAAAAGAATTATGATAAGCGTGAATCGTTAAAGCAGAAAGAGGCAAAGCGTGAGATTGAAAGAGCCTTCCGTGATCGTCAGAAGATGTAATTGGAAAATATTTTACAAAAAGTTACAATTGAAAAATGTTCTGAGTGTGTTATAATAAGTTTGTCGCTGAAATAAGCGGCACAATCTTTTGCTCTTATATTCATGGAGCAATCCTAACGTCTGATGCTAGAATCTTTAAGTAGATCTCAGCTCATTTTATATGGGGACGCTACGGATTCGACAGGGGTAGTTTGAGCTTAGGTTGCGAGTCGAGGGGATCGGCCTCGTTAAAACGTCAAAGCCATAACTGGCAAAACTAACAACAACCTCGCTTTCGCAGCTTAATACTGCATAGCGGTTCCTCCCTCCATTGCCCATGTGGTAGGGTAAGGGACTCACTCTAAGTGGGCTACGACGGATTCCACCGCCTGAGGATGAAGGAAGAGAACAACCAGGCTAGCTGACCGGACGCCGGTCGATAGGCAAAAGGCTCAGCGAAACACCAATATATCGACTACACTCGTAGATGCTTAAGTGGCGATATCTTTGGACGCGGGTTCGATTAGGAATTAGTCGCCTTATGTGGTAACACATAAGTGAAAATCTGGCTTTATCGGTGAAACCTACGTCACAATTGTGATAAGGCAATGCCGAGCGGTATGTGGAGTAATCCAACAGCCGTGTATCGACTTATAGGCTGCCAGTGATGGTAGTACTAGGATGCGAAATCTCTACCCCAAAAGGTAAATATATATTTCGCATAAGACGCCAGAGGACCTGTTCACACAAAACAGGTTCAAGATATAGTCAGTGCCATGACGAAAGCATGGAAACGCACGTCCCGCCGTCTCCACCATACATAGGTGGATAACAAGACCTAGCAGAAATGCTGGTCTTTTTTTATATTTCAAAAAACATTTTTTCAAAAGCATGTTTCCTTTCAAGCAATTCTGAATTATACTTTCCGTTTCGAAGAGTCACTTTTTCATAATTCTTAAGTATCCATAGAGCACGATTTCTCTTTCTTTCTACTCGAAGATATCCTGATATCTCTTTTAATAAACACATAACGTCTTCTTTTTTCTTTATTGTAAGTGTGTAAGAATCTTTATGTTTTTCGGGATTATAATTTTTTTTACTACTAATGTTTCCACCTGTTAAAGAAAGGAGATATTCCAATAGTTCCAAATCGGTTGATGCAATCGAAATACATGGCCTCCGGTGTTCCTTTTCATGCATTCTAGTTAAGGTAATAGATCCTTCTCCATCTATTATTCCAGCAACATATGCTGCTTCCCAACATTCCATTTAAATCCCTTCCCTAAAATTATTTCTTCAATCACCGAAATGAAACATATGTTCTTATTATATTTTATGGTTTTTTTCACTTTATTACAACATGAACTAGTCGAAGATCTAAAAAACAAATCCAACAAGGAGATCAGTAAAATGGTTTATCAAGTAGACAAACAGACTCATAAAGTTGCGTTGGTTACGGGGGGAGGGGGGAATCGTGGGATTGGGAGAGAAACATCTCGTCAGCTGGCTCTACGAGGATACCATGTCCTAATCTGATGCAGAGATGCAGAAAAAGGAGTAAAAGTCGTAACAGAATTGAAAAGCAGGGCAAGATGTAGTTGATATAGGAATCAAAGTGAACGCAGTTTGCCCTGGGAGAGTTCAAACCGATATGGGAGGATCTGATGCACCTAATACAGTGGAAGAAGGAGCAGATACCGCTGTTTTTTGGTTAGAAACATTGGATGAGGATGGACCTAATGGTGGTTATTTCCGTGATCGGCAGCCTATTGCTTGGTAGACTTGAGAGAATATTTATGATTAATTAAGATGCACTAAAAGGATTAATTCTTGCCATGTACCACGAAAAATGCTAGTTTGAGTGCATAGACAAAAATCTAAACGTTTTCAATTAGGGGTTATGTAAAATGGATTCAAAACCAAATATCCAGGATGTGGCGAGACTTGCCGATGTTTCGATCGCAACCGTTTCGAGGGTGATTAACAACCAGGGTGGCGTCAGAAAGCAAACTGAGGAGAGAATTCTTAAGGCAATTGAGGAACTAGGCTACATTCGCAATGCTGCAGCAAGAACGATGAAAAGTAGAGAAACGAAAACCATAGGTGTGATCGTACCAGACATTAAGAATCCATTCTTTCCACTTGTGATGGCAGGGATTGAGCAAAAGGCGAGAGAGAAGGATTATTTCACAATCTTGAGCAGCACGAATGAGTCGCCGATTGTTGAGGAAAAAATCATTAAGAATTTCATTGAACGTGGCGTGGATGGCGTCATCATCACGACAGCCAATGAAAATGGAGGGCATCTGAAACTCTTAAAAGAACAGAATATACCAGTGGTAGCAGTTGATAGGATCATCAAAAGCTTTGATGTAGATACCGTCCTTGTCGATAACGTCAAAGGAGCCTATCAAGCAGTTCAGCACTTAATTCTCCAAGGGCATCGTAATATCGCAATTATTTGTGGTCCTCAAAATACAACACCGGGATTTGAAAGATATATTGGTTATAAAAAGGCACTTGAGGACTATAACATTCCTCTTGATGAAAGCCTTGTGGTCCAAGGGGACTTTGGGGAGCAAAGTGGTTATCTAGCAACCAAGCGATTAAGAGATTTACGTCAGCGTCCAACGGCTATTTTTTCGTCGAATAACTTGATGACCATTGGCTGTATGAAGGCATTGGAGGAGTTAAACTGGAAGCTCGGTGAGGAAGTGTCCTTTATTGGTTTTGATGATGTGGATATCGCTACTTTCTTGAATCCAAAACTGACCGTTGTGGCAAGACCGATGAATACGGTTGGTGAAATTGCCTTTATGTTTTTGTATGAACGGATTCAATTTAAAGGGGCTCTGCCGAAAAGGCAATATTCACTTCCTCCAGAACTGATTGTTAGACAGTCCTGTCGTCTTTGGGAGAAATGAGATCTGTCCATGTTTTGGACGGACTCTGGTCCTTAAGAAAAATATTTTTTGTAAACGCATTCAAAAAAATATTGCGGTATTCAGAAAATGGTGTTAATCTAATTTTACAACAAAATCTAAACGTTTACATTACTTATGTTAATAGAAAACGTAATCAAAACCTATTAAACTCATTGTTTTCACAACAAAATCTAAACGTTTACATTTTTGAGTGTTTCTAAAATTTAATTAAGGGGAAATGAAAATGACAAGTAAAAATCTGATTCAGTTGCCAGACGGCTATTTGAACCGAACTCCTATTTTTCAATTTATCCTGTTGTCGATGTTATTCCCAATGTGGGCGGTAGCTGCCAGCCTGAATGACATCCTCATTACGCAATTCAAGCATGTGTTTGAGTTAAGTGATTTTGCAAGCGCTTTAGTACAGAGTGCCTTTTACGGAGGATACTTCCTAGTAGCAATACCTGCCTCCATGGTTATCAAGAAAACAAATTATAAGATTGCTATTATTGCAGGTTTATTGTTCTATATTGTAGGATGTACATTATTCTACCCAGCGTCAGAGATGGCAACATATACAATGTTTCTATTTGCTCTTTTCTCCATTGCTATCGGTCTAGGGTTCCTTGAAACTGCTGCAAATACATACAGTTCCATGATCGGACCGCGTCAGTTTGCGACACTTCGTCTAAATATTAGTCAAACGTTTTATCCGCTCGGCTCCATTTCCGGAATCTTGCTCGGAAAATACCTTGTTTTCCAAGAAGGTGCAAGCTTAGAGTCGCAGATGGCCAATATGTCAACCGAGGAAGCGCATGCATTTGGCTTAGAAATGCTACAGCATACACTTCAACCATATAAATATATTATTTTTGTCCTGATTGGCGTTTTAATCTTATTTATTCTTACTAAATTTCCGTTTTGTAAACCAGTTTCGGAAAAAGAAAAAGCTACTGAAAAATCAGCTGGTTTACTAGAAACCTTGAAGCATTTAGCTGGAAACAAAAAATTCCGAAGCGGGATTGCAGCTCAATTTTTATATGTAGGAATGCAAACTACGGTATGGTCGTTTACGATTCGTCTCGCACTTGACCTTAATCCGGATATTAATGAGCGATTCGCATCGAACTTCATGATTTTTAGTTTTATTTGCTTCTTTGCTGGAAAGTTCGTTGCCAACTTCTTAATTACTCGTTTTACTGCGTCAAGGGTATTATTTGTATACTCCATCATCGGTACAGCTTTACTTGCTTATGTCTCACTCGTGCCGAATATGACAGCGGTATACGGCGCAGTCGCTGTAAGCATGTTGTTTGGACCATGCTGGCCAAGCATTTATGCTGAAACCCTTGGAGTTGTGAAGAACAAGAAATATACAGAGACAGCTGGGGCAATCCTTGTCATGTCCATTGTAGGTGGAGCATTCATCCCGGCTGCACAAGGATTTGTATCCGACCTATTTAATTCAATGCAGCTTTCATTCTTCGTTCCAATGGCATGCTTCATCTATATAGGTTTCTATTCTTTCGGAAAAATCAAGCAGAAAGTGGCTGTTCAAGTGGAAAAGACAGCTTAACGTAAAAATGAAATCGGAGAGGGACGACTGGACATCGGTTGTTCCCCTCGTTACTATTAGGAGATGAATGTAATGACATCAGGAATCATTGAATTGAACCGCGATTATTTTACCGAAAGTAAAAAAATCATCTTTCGAAACGATTTCGTGACCGCAAGTTTCTTTAAGTATCCATCTGGTGTAGAGGCCATTGAGCTGAACAATTCCCGCGGGAGGATGGTTGTTCTTCCCTATATGGGTCAGATGATTTGGGACTTAGAATTTGACGGTACAGACTTAAAAATGAAAAATATGTTCTCCCAGCCGAAAAAGGTGGAGAGTGTCGTTGATACATATGGCTGTTTTGCTTTTCACTCAGGTTTGATTCGCAATGGATGTCCAAGTCCTGTGGATGACCATGAACTGCATGGCGAAATGCCTTGTGCGCAAATGGATAAGGCATGGATCGAGATCACGGATGATGGCATTGTGATTTGTGGTGAAACAGAGTATGTCAAAGGTTTTGGTCATCATTATTTAGCAAGTCCGATGGTGAAAATGTTCAATCATGAAACATTTATTGAAATCAACATGAAGGTGAAGAATCTTTCAGGAGCCGAAATGCCGCTTCAATACATGTGTCATACAAACTATGCCTATGTTGACAATGCAGTGATGAAGCAGAACATTTCTTCTAGCGCATTCAAGCTAAGAGAAACAGTTCCAGCTCATGTGAAGCCAACGGAAAAATGGTTGTCGTATAATAAAGACCTCCTTAGCGTGAAAGAAGAGATTTCTTCGTTAAACAAGCCTGAGATGTATGATCCAGAGATCGTATTTTTCGCAGACGAGTTGAGTCAGTATCAAGACGAAGCAGAATTTGAAATGGTTTTACCAAGTGGAACAGTATTTTTTACCAAATTTTCCACAGCAGAATTGAACTACGCAACACGGTGGTTGCTATATAATAACGACCAGCAAGTGGGAGCCTTTGTCTTGCCTGCAACGTGCAGACCAGAAGGGTTTCTTGCAACTGAAAAATCCGGTACATTAATACTACTAGAGGCAGGAGAAGAACGGTCCTTTACAGTGGTAACGGGGAAGAAATAAGGAGGTAACAACATGGATATTGCAGTCATCGGGTCTAACATGGTAGATCTAATTTCATATATTGATAGAATGCCGAAAGAAGGGGAAACGCTTGAGGCACCAGATTTCGAAATTGGGTGTGGAGGAAAAGGGGCAAATCAAGCTGTAGCTGCCGCAAAAATGGGATCGAAGGTCATGATGGTCACTAAGGTTGGAGATGATCTTTTTGCCGATAACACAATTCGAAACTTTGAAAGTTATGGAATTGATACAGAGTTTACGAATAAGATACTAGGTTCCTCAAGTGGTGTCGCACCGATCTTTGTCGATCCAGATTCAAAAAATCGTATCCTTATCATTAAGGGGGCGAATCAGAACCTTTTACCAGAGGATGTGGACCGAGCAACAGATAAACTGAAACAATGTTCATTGATTGTCCTCCAGCTTGAGATTCCGCTTGAAACTATTTATCGAGCGGTTGAATTTGGAAACGAGCATCGGATACCTGTGATTTTAAATCCAGCACCAGCTTCAAAGGATTTGGACTTTAACTATGTTTGTAAATGTGACTTTTTCATTCCAAATGAAAGTGAACTGGAAATCTTGACTGGTATGCCAGTTGAAACGGAAGAACAAATTCAGGCTGCAGCTAAAATGTTAATTTCGAAAGGTGTAAAAGATGTCATTGTCACGATGGGTAGCAGAGGAGCTATGTGGGTGAGCGAAAACGAAGTTCATGTAGTTGCCTCACAAAAGGTGAATGCGATCGATACAACAGGTGCTGGGGATGCGTTTATCGGATGCTTTGCCCACTATTTTGTACAAAATGGGGATATTCTTGATGCTATCAGGAAGGCAACATTTTTTGCTGCATTAAGCGTTACAAAGCGTGGAACTCAAGCTTCGTATCCAAGTGCGGAAGAGTTAGAGGAGTTTATGAAGGAAAGAGTTTAATAAAGTTCAGAAATGGCAAGGGTATTTGGGAATAATAGCATTCCCAAATGCCTTTTTTTGTCTATTAAATTGCTTAAAATTAACATATCTGAAATAATAAATTGAACTTAATTATTATCATTGTAAGGAGATCAGTCATATGTCAAAAAAAGCTACGAATCGTAAAATGGTAACGATTGCGATGCTGGTAGCCATTCTACTTGTTGCCATTGATGTCACAGTAGTTAGCACCGCTATGCCGCAGATTGTTGGTGACCTTAACGGTTTAAAATTAATTAGCTGGGTATTCGCCATTTATACCTTAACTACGGCTGTCACAACACCTATTTACGGGAAATTATCCGATTTATTTGGACGGAAGAAGATTTTTATGACTGGAGTCATTTTGTTTGTTGCCGGGTCAATGCTTTCTGGCGCAGCACAGACGATGACTCAATTAATCTGGTTCCGTGCCTTTCAAGGAATTGGTGCTGGAGCGGTGATGCCATTAACGTTTACGATTATTGGTGATATCTATCCTGGAGAACAACGGGCAAAAATGCAAGGAGTGTTTAGTTCGGTTTGGGGAATTGCCGGTCTGCTTGGTCCATTGGTAGGCGGATTCTTTGTGGATCAAATTAGCTGGCGTTGGATTTTCTATATTAACTTGCCGGTTGGTATTGTCTCCCTTTTGTTAATCACAGTTTTCTTCCACGAATCAGTTGAATTGAAAAAGAGTCGTAACATCGATTACCTTGGAGCGATTACCTTTACGATTGGGATCTCAACTCTCTTATACGCACTTCTAAATGCAGGTCCAGGACAAAAGTATGCATGGAATTCAACAACCATCTATGTATTGTTTGCTGTTGCCATCATCTTTATTGTGCTCTTTGGCTATATTGAAACCAAAGTGCAGGAACCAATGCTTCCTCCGTCCTTATTCCGAATCCCAGTGATTCTTGTTTCGAATCTCATTGGTTTTCTTTCAAGTGCAGTACTAATAGGGGTGAATGTCTATTTGCCTATGTGGATCCAAACGATTCTTGGGCACAGTGCAACAAGCTCTGGCCTTACCCTCATGCCAATGTCGATTGCCTGGCCATTAGGGGCAACATTTGCCGGACGTTATATGTATAAAATAGGTTCTAAGCTAACTGCCGTCATAGGTGCTGTTTTTATTGCACTTGGAAGCACCTGGTTATTGGCTTTAGAGCTTGACTCTCCGTATTGGTATTTTGTCGGTATTATGATTGTCATTGGTCTTGGGATGGGATACGCCACCACGCCAACTACAGTACTTGTCCAATCGGCAGTCGGCTGGCAAATGCGCGGGGCAGCAACGGCATCGAACACCTTCACTCGGTCAATTGGCCAAACGGTAGGGGTTGCCGTCTTTGGAACTATTTTTAATAACTCTCTTATTGACTATGGAAAAGAACATTTCACTGGAGCATTGACCAAAGACCGCGATATTAATAATATCCTAGGCTCAGATACGATCAATACGCTGCCTGAAAGTGTTGTAGAACTGATTCATAAAGCACTTGCCCATGGGTTACATCTCGTGTTTATTCTTGTGTTTATCATAGGGATCGCAACCCTTATCGTTACTTTCTTCCTTCCTTCGCATCAGAAGGTATTGGAGCATCAAAAGCAGGTACAGCAGTAAAAATAGAGCCGCCAATCATGGCGGCTCTATTTATTATTCACTTACTAAGTCCCGTTTTTTGTAACCGATGAAGCCTATAACGATCAGTAAGAGAGCGATCAATTTGATCAGGATAATGGCTCCCCATTTCCATTCTTCAACCGGAACTTTTGGAATATAGCTAAAGACATCTAGTTTCGTTACGAATTCTGGAATATCCATCATTTGACCAAAATAACTAATAAAGAAAGCAAAGATGAGGTATCCCCAAATGACCACCGTAAAACGAGGCAGCCAACCAATTAGTACAGCTAAAATACCGATAAAGAAGAAAATAGCAGGCAACCAAATGATCCCAGACTTACTAACTTCCCATAAACTTAATGGTGTGTCCATGACACTTCGTTGAGCTAGATAGAGCCCTAATATGGCTGCAAATTGCCCGATCACTCCTAAGAGGAAAGTCATAATTACATGGTACCAGTAGAATTTTGCCCGACTTATTTTAGTGGCATAAAGCTGATCCCAACGACCTTTCTTTTCTTCATTCATGAGCTTCATGAGACTTCCTATAATAAAAATAGTTGTTAATAACGATAAAATGACGAAGAGAACGCTCATAAATTGTTCTTGTATGGTGTAATTGGCATTATGGAGGAACATTTGTTTCATGATCTCGTTATCGCTAACAAAATCATCCATATCCCCGAAAATGGATCCATACATAGCCCCTGCAATAAAGAGGGAGAAGAGCCAGCTAATTATAAATGTTTTTTGCAGTCGTAATACTAGCCCAGGAAGGCTTAACAGACGTTCTTTTGCATGATCACGTCCAGACCGTTCTGGCAGATATCCAGCTCCCATATCTCGAGCCTGCTCCAACATATAGGAAATTACTAGGAAAACAATACTGACAACAAAGGCAATAACGATTGGAAACCAGTCATCACTAACGTAAACATTGACAAGATAGCTCCATCCGAGTGGGTTGAACCAAGAAGCATCCGGTGCGCTCATATCGGTTCCCATTCGAAGAATGTAAAAAAAGCCAATTGTCAAGAAGCTAAGTCCTCTTGCACCACCTGCTCCAGCAGCTAATTGGACGAATATGAGGGCAATCATAGCCCATAAGAAGCCTTGTGCCCCCAGTGAAGCGGAGTATAATAAATTACTAGAAAAAGAAAGTCCAGGTATATTTTGAACCTGTAGCAAGATGGTCGAAAAGGCAATGATCACTACATGTAAGAGGAACATTTCCAGCACGATTGCAGTTGTGTTAGCCAACCGACCAACTTGAAAGGAACGGATGAGCTCGGTTATTCCATCATCCTCTTCTTTTCTTGTCCGACTGATGACATGCATGATCGATACAATGGCAAAAACGAGTGCCGTAAACAAGATCATTTCCTGTGCGTACATAGCCCCAATCGAGTACGTTTTGGCAGTAGCTAAGGTTGGTCCGAGCATGGCAATCATCGCTGGATTCTTCATGGTTTCATACATAGTTACTAAACCAGCAGGATCTTTTCCGTACATTTCATACAGTGACTTGGCAAAGCCGCCTGCGAAAAGACTTAAGGCCACAGTCCAAATAAGAAGCTTTAACCAATCTCTACGTAATGTATGAAGGAAAATCATCCCAGTTTGATTAAATCGATTTTTCATCCTTCTCACCTACTTCCCCGTGTAATGGCGCATAAATAAGGCTTCAAGAGTCGGTGGAACACTCGCTAGCTTTACTACATGGTACGGCACGATGGCTTCTAGAATCGCATCAATTCGATCACTATCGGCTTGGAATACGGCTTGGTTGCCATTGATTACTAAGTCGTGCACACCACTCACTTGTTTTAATCCAACTGGATTCTCTTTCGTTGTAATCCTGTATTGATAACGAGTTAAATGTCTTAATTCTTCTAGCGTTCCAGTTTCAATTACTTCACCTTGACGAATAATCGCTACACGGTCACACAAGCGTTCTACCTCACTTAATATGTGGCTAGAGAGAAGGATCGACTTCCCTTGACCTTTTAATTTTTCCACTTCCTCTTGAAATACAGCTTCCATCAGAGGATCAAGACCACTCGTTGGTTCATCAAAAATATAAAGTTCTGCGTTACTGGCAAGCGCAGCAATAAGAGCCACTTTTTGACGATTTCCCTTTGAATAAGTGCGTGCTTTTTTCTTTGGATCGAGTTGGAATTTTTGAATTAATTCATCGCGTCGCCCGTTGTTCTTGGTTCCTTGCAGACGCATAAATAGATCAATAATTTCACCACCTGTTAAATTGGGCCAAAGATTTACATCGCCCGGAACATAGGCTAGCTGCTTATGGATTTCAATAGAATCTTTCCAGACATCCTTCCCAAAGATCTTAGCTGTTCCTCCGCTAGATTTGATAATGCCAAGCAGGATTCGGATGGTCGTTGATTTTCCTGCCCCATTTGGTCCGATAAAACCTAGCACTTCACCACTGTTTAATTCCATCGTTACATTCTTTAAGGCAGGGGTAGATTTATAATTTTTTTGTAGCCCCTTTATTTCGGCGATAATCATTCGTCTCATCTCCTATTCTATGAGAATCATTTTTTTACTAAAAGCACTTTTATAGTTCATAATATACGCCTTTGTTTTTTGGAAATCAAATTATTTTTAACCAGAATATTTGAATTGGTTCAAAAAATAAAATACTATATATATGTAGAAAGTAATGGAAAAGAGGAAAAAAAAGTGGTGATAAGATGACAAAAAAAAGTGGCTTTGACCTAAGACGTGAGAAGAAAATGAAAAATATTGAAGATGCCACACTTGAATTGCTGAATGAAAAGGACATTTCCAATATAACCATGGACGAGATTGCCAAAAGTGCTGGGGTTAGTAAAGTTACATTATTTAATTATTACAATTCAAAAGATAAATTAATAAATACCACGATTCAAAATTCATTTGCCTCTATCATAGATGAATATGAACGTTTGATTGAAAGTGAGTTACCATTTGAGCAAACCTATATAGAACTTTCGCAATATAAAATGAGAAAAATTCAGAGTATGACATCGATGTTTTTTCATAATGTGATGCAGCAATATGCAAGTGATGAGACTTTTTTTGATAAGGACGCTCAAGAAATGAGTGATCGATTAATTTTAAGAATGTTTCGAAAAGGTCGTAAAGAGGGGAAAATTAACCCCGCCTATTCTGATGAGGTTTTACTAACGTTGATGCATATTTACACGGAGGGAATGAAGAGTCAGGCATATAATAGTGATAATCTGATAAAATATGGCGATCAAATCACGCAAATGTTTTTGAATGGTTTGCGTTAAATGAAACAACAAAAATAAGTTCAACATGAAGCCTTTTTGAACTAGCGGATACACGATTTTAAAGTTGAAAAGAACTGCACGATTTTTTTGCTTGTAGTACGACCACAGAAGTTTAATTGAGCAAAGAATAGAAGACATTGGGTTTATAGAATAACTATAACCAAATGTCTTTTTATTTTCATGTAGTAAAGGAGGGTTTAGAGCTTAATAGCTTAAAGTACTATAACGACAAAAATTCGAGGTATCCAAAGGATGCCTCGAATTTGATTTTCTCAGCTCCCTTTGGATACCTTAAACTAATAATCCTGATAAAGAATAGAAGTAGTAGTTAACCGGAAAAATAACGTAACAAGCTTTTTGACTTAAGTACAATCTAACGCTAGTTATTCTGATATTATCCGGAAAAAGCAATTACTATGGACAGGAGAAAATAGTGGAATTTATTATTGGTTATCTATCGGAATTTGTATTTTGGTATCCATTAGTTATGTCGTTGTTTTGGATAACTGGTTCTAGTTTATTCTTTAAATATCGTGAAAAGGAATGGGACATTGATTTTGATCAAATTGACTGGCCATTAATAAGCATTTTAGTTCCATGCTTCAATGAGGAAGAAACGATTGGAGAAACGATTAAGTATTTGGCCAATATTTCTTATCCGAAAAAAGAAATCATCGTTGTGAATGATGGGAGTAGTGATAATACCTCGGAAATTCTTCGGAAACTGGTGACGCTGTACAAAGAACTTACATTTATTGATTGTAAAGAAAACCGGGGAAAGGCGAATGCCTTACACATTGCCTGTCATGCATCCAATGCCGAATTTCTGGTCTGTGTGGATTCTGATGCCATTTTAGATACCCATGCAGCCCATTACCTTATCTACCACTTTCTTCATAAGGGAGAAAGGTTAGGAGCAGTGACGGGAAACCCAAGAATACGGAATCGGGATACATTAATAAGTCGTTTACAGATTGTTGAATATGCATCCATTATAGGTGCTATCAAAAGAACACAAAGAATTGTGGGCAAAATTATGACCGTTTCGGGCGTTGTTGTTGCATTTCGAAAAAAGGCACTCGTCGATGTTGGGTTATGGGACCGCGATATGATTACAGAAGACATATCCGTTTCTTGGAAATTACAGCAACGTTTTTGGGATATTCGCTATGAGCCACGGGCATTGTGCTGGATGCTGGTTCCTGAAACAATAAGAGGGATTTGGAAACAAAGAATTCGTTGGGCCCAGGGTGGACAAGAAGTTATGATCAAGTATTGGCGAATTTTAGGGGACTGGAGGCAAAGAAGAATTTGGCCTGTCTATCTGGAACAATGGATTAGTTTGATTTGGTCTTTTTCATGGGTATTGATAACATTCTATTATTTAGTTTCTGCTTCTACGATTCAACAGCTTTTTATATGGGTAACTTTTTCATCTTTTGCCCTTGTGTTTATGAGTCTTATCCAACTCTGGATTTCGCTAAAAGTAGACTCCATGTATGACAATATTAAAATGTACTATTTATGGGCAGCCTGGTACCCCGTCATATACTGGATTCTTAATGCGTTTATTGTCATCTTTGCTTTGCCAAAAGCGATTAAATCCAGAGTAAAGGGTGGTTATGCTACGTGGTCAAGTCCAGACAGAGGGAATCGGAAAATGGAATAATTGTTCGCACAAAGATCAATTGGTTAAGGGAAATAATCATCTCAATTTTTTCTATTTTTGTCTGGTTTTATTGCATCATGGTCGTTCTTTTTTTTATTAGTGCCCTATTTGATTATACGGATCCCTATATAAGTCTAATCAAGACTGCTTTTAAGATGACCAACAGTGACATTCGTTCTTTTATGTTAGTGATTTTCTGGTTGTGGTTATTTTTCTTTGTTGGACTATGGAGTTGGAAAAATTACAATCTAAAAAGGTTTGGCTCATTAAATAGAAGATCACAGCCGCATGATACGACAATCGAAGACTTATTGAGCCTTGAACTTATGACTGAAGAAGACTTTCATTTATTACACCAATCTAGGCTAGTAGTTTTTGAAAAAAACCCAATAAAAGATATAAGAAAATAGGTGGGGGTTTTGAAGAATTTTATTTATGGTGTTTCTCTAGTTTTAATTGTAATTGGATGTCGGCACTATTTCCATGATCCTACGGATTCTTCGGAATTAGCGATGAGTTTTCCAGAAAAACTAAATACAGATGGATGTCTCGGTTTAACCTACCATCGTATCCGCAAGGACAATCTTTTTAATAAAACAATTGAATTCTTAACAGGTACTGATGAATTAACCATGTATAATGTGTATGAGGATGATTTTAGGAACCAAATAAAAATGTTAAAGAAAAAGGGAGCTGTATTTCTAACCCCTACTGAAATCAGACAAGCTCAGGTTAATGGGATATTTCCAGAAAAATGTGTTTGGGTTTCTTTTGATGATATTGATATTTCTGTGTATCAACAGGCATTTCCGATATTGAAAGAATACAATATACCTTTTACTATCTTTGTTATTGCAGGACATGTTGGAAAGGATTTTGACAATTTAAAGCTTTCTTCTTGGGATCAACTTCAAGAGATGGTTGATAGTGAATTAGTAACGGTGGGATCACATACTTTCGATATGCATAAACTTGTCGGAGATGAACCAATCTTTTTTAAGAAAACAAATCTCCAAGCATTTGAGAAAGATCTTCTGCTTAGTAAAAAAACGATTGAGGGCCATTTAGGAGTGACCGTAGCTGATTTTGCTTACCCATATGGGAATGGAAGAGAGGATTTAGCAGCTGTGATTCAGCGATGTGGATTTAAAAGTGCGTACATTCTTGCACCTAGGTCGATAACCGCTGATAACGATAGATATTGGATGAACCGGATCCTTGTAAATGATGAGGTTTTTGAGGAAATCGTTACTGGATGGATTGCTTAATTCACATTCTAATGAAAAAACCACTTTGAATTTAACCATTCAAAGTGGTTTTTTCTTGGCCATAGGAAAGTATAACTTTCCAATCAGGAATATGTTCACTAAAGAGTGCAATTTGCTGCAGCAGGCAAATACAATTGTTTGATAATGTAGAAACTACCGATACTAAAATTCGTAATGAATGGGACTATTAGTGATTAACATCATATACATTTTTTTGTTTTTCTCCTACCATTTAATGAACATCTTAAGGGAGGGAGAAATATGGAAATGGGTGGGGATGGAGTAAGCCATATGTTATCTGGTGTTATGTGGAAAACAGTCTCTGAAGCATGTAATCTAGCATGTGATTATTGCTATTACAGCAGATGTAATGGAAAACCAGACAAAATAGCCCAAATAGGAGATCAGGTCCTTGAAAAATTCATTCGTGAATATATGGTAATCAAAAAAGGGTTTGTTCCCTTCGCATGGCAGGGCGGGGAACCGTTATTGGCGGGGATCGACTTTTTTAACAAAGCTGTTCAATTGCAAGCAAGATATGCCCCCAAAAATACAATCATCAGCAACGTAATTCAAACGAACGGTACATTAATCAATAAAGAATGGGCCCAATTTTTTAAGAGATATAAATTCCTAGTAGGCATTAGCTTAGACGGACCCGAGGAAATAAATGATGCTAGAAGAGTGACTGGATCTGGTAAAGGCAGCTTTACGTCTATTATGAAGGGAATTCAATGTTTAAGAGATGCTCATGTAGATTTAAATATATTAACTGTTTTACACGAGAATAATATTGATAGAGCGAAAGAATTAATGGAATTTTATAAAGCAGAGGGCTTCAGCTATATTCAATTTATTCCATGTATGGATTTTCAATCACAGAAACCAGGTCAGCCTGGAAAATATCTGATTACACCACAGCAATATGGAGATTTTTTATGTGAAGTGTTTGATATATGGTATAACGAGGAACAACCTGAACTCTCTATTCGATTTTTTGACAATATGCTGGCTGTTTATCTCCATCAATCAGCTGAGGAATGCATTCATCAAAAAAACTGTCCGAAAACCATTGTCTTTGAACAAAATGGGGATGCCTATCCGTGTGACTTTTATATTAATGATGAATATAAATTAGGAAATTTAGTGGAGGATTCGTTAGAAAGTATTATTAACAATGAACGAATGGAACTGTTCTTAATGAAAAAGCCTTCTCTCTCAGATCCATGTAAGTCCTGTGAATTTCTCCATTTATGTCATGGAGGATGCCCAAGAAATCGAACAGGCGAAAATAATGGGATAGAGATGGAATATTTTTGTAAGAGTTACAAACAGGTCTATCGTTATTCACATGAAAGAATGATGAAACTAGCTTCTACTATAAAAAGACAAAGAATCATTCAATTAAAAGTGGCAGGTAATCCCTTACCAGGGCGGAATGATCTTTGTGTATGTGGAAGTGGGAAAAAATATAAGAAATGCTGTGAACCACTTCTAAATGAAATCGAGAAGAAATTTGTTGAAGTGACATAGCATTACTTGTAAACCAATGAAGAGGGCCACGATTATGATAAATCCTGGCCCTTTCACATATTAAGCAAAATTGAAGTTGGACTTTTATTAATATAATGTTTTGGTGAGACCCCGAAGTGATTTTTAAACGCTTTTGAAAAGGAATAGAGGTCAGAGTAGCCTAATGTAAATGCGATTTCTGTAATATTAAATCGCTTTTCTTCTATCATTTTTGCAGCTTGCTTCATTTTACAAGCAATTATAAACTTCTTTGGGCTATATCCGAGTTGGCTGGAAAATTGACTCGTTAAATAGGATCTGTGCATTCCGACATACTTCGCAACATCTTCCACTGTAATTCCTTCTCCGTAATGCGTTTCCATAAACTCAATGCTTTTTCTTAACCAGCTTCCATCATTCTGTTCTGGTTGATGGCTTACCTTCGAGTTTTTAATAAGCTTAGAGAATAGTTCATATATTTTGCTTAAACGGTTGAGTTCTGTGACCTCACTGGTAAGGGAGATAAATTCCACAAGCATTTTTCTCACTTCTTCATCAATGACCTTTGAAGCTACAGGAGCGAAAGGTGTCACTCCCATGTTTTGAAGAATGGACTTTGATTGTTTTCCTTCAAAGGCAAGCCAAACCATTTGCAATGGTTTTTCCTCCAAGGTTTTATATGTATGGGTTTGATTGGGGAATAAGCAAAAGAAATCACCAGGGGTGATGGAAATGTTATTCTGCTCAAACATAAATAGGCCTTCTCCCTCTAAAACGAAATGGATACTAAAGTAGGGAATCATTCGCGGTCCTATTTTGTAGTGGGGCTTGGCTAGATTTCTTCCTGCCCGAATTGGCCACAATCCACCAGCCTTTTCAATTGGAGTGGGGGTATGAAACCAATGGTAGGCATATTCGTGAGTAAACTCCTGCATTTTCCAACCTCCTTCTTAATCTAACAAAATAACAAGTAAACTTTTAACATTATAACATTAAATAACCTCGTAATTGCGGATATATTCATATTAATCAAAAAAATTTTAATAAGGGAGTTTTAATATTGTGAACAAAAAGCCAAATATCGTTTTTATTACAACAGATCAGCAACATTGGAATACCATTAACGCTTTGGGAAACTCCCATATTAGTACTCCTAATTTAGATCGATTGGTTGAGAACGGAGTTACGTTTGAACGAACTTATGTAGCTAGTCCTGTGTGTTCACCAAGTCGGTCATCCATTATTACGGGTGAATATCCATCCCGGCATGGCTGCTGGAATATTGGTGTTGAATTGAATGAGGACCGTCATACGATTGGTCAATCCCTGAAGGATGAAGGCTATAAAACAGGATTATTTGGAAAAGCACATTTTAAACCAGTCCTAAAGGAGGGAAGTTTTGAAGCGCCTCCGCATATTCATAACCGGGAATTTTGGAAGAACTTCAATGGACCTTATTATGGGTTTGAACACGTCGAGATGGTCCATGGACATTCAGATGAGGACTCCTCCCATGGCATGCATTATGGAGTTTGGCTGGAAGAGAAGGGAATTAATCCGAAAGATTATTTTGGACCTGGCGGGGGACACAGGGAAGGCTCGTGGAATTTGCCGGAAGAATATCATTACACACGATGGACGGCAGACCGAACGATGGAATTTATCGAAAAGAACGCTAATCAAGAACCATTTTTTGCATGGTGTAGTTTTCAGGACCCGCATAATGCTTTCTTATGCCCGGAGCCATGGAATAGTATGTATGCACCTAACGATATGCCGCCCTTTAACATGCTTGAAGGGGAAATGAAGGATAAACCCCTTATCCATCAATACTTGATTGAAGGAAGACTGAAAGACTTAGATGTAAATGTCACATCAGACCCTGGGCATGATACGGGAGGAATTCAATGCTTGGGTAAAACGACCTATAGTATTGGGGAAGAACGTGCAAAAAAATGGCTTGCTTCTTATTACGGCATGATTAGTTTGATCGACCATCATGTTGGAAGAATTTTGGATCAAGTAGAACAGCTGGGAATAAAAGAAAATACGCTTATTGTGTTTACTTCTGATCACGGAGATTATGCCGGAAACCATGGTCTTTGGTTAAAGGGACCGATTCATTATGAAGATGTTGTGAGAGTTCCTTTTATTGCTCAATGGACAGGTACCATACCTGCAGGAAAACGAACACAATCATTACTTAGTCTAGTAGATGTAGCTCCCACTCTCTTAGATATTTGCGGAGTTGACAAGCAGGGGCATATGCAGGGAATAAGCCAATTTGAAACCTTTAAATCTCCTGATCGTTGCTTGCGTGACTGGTGTTTGGTTGAAAATCGCGCTGAACCGACCTTTTATGTAAAAACACTTGTTATGGACCGATATAAGCTAAATTATTATCTTGGCAGAGCTGAAGGGGAATTATATGATCTTGAGAATGACCCAAATGAATTTACCAATTTATTTAATCATAAAGATTATGAAGCTATTAAACTCAAGATGTTTATTAAACTAACCGAAGTATATGGAGAATTGGAAAACATTTATCCGCAAAGACAAAGCTTTGCTTAATAATCAAAAAATTAAGAATATTATTATTTTTTGTTGAAAGTAGATAGCTCATGGTGATACCATGGAAATAAATAATTTCAAAATGAAATTAAGTTTATCAGGCAGGAGGAATTAGAAATTGAAGATTATTTATCTAGATATTGATTCACTACGTCCGGATCACATGAGCTGCTATGGGTACGAGCGAAATACGACACCGTATTTAGATTCTATTGCAGAAAAAGGTATGCGCTTTCAACGTTGTTATGCCGCATCATCCCCTTGTGTCCCGTCGCGAGCGAGCTTTATGTCAGGTCGATTTGGAGTAAATCACGGAGCCTTAACTCATTGGGGACCAGGATATGACTTCTATTATCCAGAAGGAGATGGACATTCAAAGAAGTATCCATTTTTCACACGATATTTACGGGAAGCTGATTATAAAACGGTCACCTTTTCTTCCTTTGGTGACAGGCATCATGCTTGGTGGTATTTTGCAGGTTGGAGCGAGGTTCATACTCATACGTTAAAAGAAGGTAACGAGAATGCGGATGAAGTGATTTCAAAGGTCATCCCCTGGCTGGAGCAGCATGGCAATGAGGACAATTATTTCCTGCATATCCAACTTTGGGATCCTCACACTCTCTATACTTGTCCAACAGAATACATTGAAAAGTGGAGTCATTCACCAGCAAAGGAATTTCCTAGCGAGGAAATCATTCAAGAGCATCAAGCGGACAGTTTTCCTCGTTCAGCAGCGTTTCTACATACAATTGACTCCTTCCCAGCAACCATGCCAGTCAAGATCAGTAATCGGGATGATTATAAGCACTTAATTGACGGCTATGATGGGGCCATCTCCTTTATGGATGAACAAATTGGGAAGCTTTTACGCACATTAAGCGAGCTCGGAATTGAAGACGATGTTTGTTTTGTGATCAGTGCGGACCATGGGGAATCCATGGGGGAGCAAGGGATTTATGGAGAGCATGCCAGTGCTACTGAATCTGTTCATCATCTCCCGCTTATTGTAAGGGTTCCAGGTGTAACCTCTCCCGGTACAATTTATGATGGGTTTCTCTACAATGTGGATGTGATCGCAACCATTACGGAACTCGCAGGTCTTTCGCTCCCCTCAGGATGGGACGGAATCTCCTATTTTCCAGTTTTAAAAGGAGAAAAGCAAGCAGGACACGAGTATCTGGTTATGGATCATGCTTTATATACCTGCCAGCGGGCCGTTCGGGATGAAAAGTGGTATTTTATCCGCACCTATCATCCAGGTCTCTATCGCTTTGATGATGTCACCTTATACGATATGGAACTTGATCCGCATCAAATGAAAAATGTGGCTTTCGACCATCCGGAAATTGTGAAGGAAATGAATCATCGATTAGCCTTGTGGGAGCAAGAGCATCTAGGATATCCACGGAATATGGTGGACCCTTTACAAAAGGTGGTTGAAACGGGACCTTGGAAATATGTCACGCTTGATCAGTGGGTGAATCATTTGCGAAAGGCAGGCTGGGAGGAAGCCGCGGATCAACTACTAAACAAATATAATCCTTATAATGATGTATCATCTGCGTATGGAAATGCAGGTACAGTCAAGTAACGTAAACAAACGAGGGGGGAACAAAACAATGCAGGGTGAAGTAAATACGGAATCAGTCATCCAGGTACAAAAAGAAAAACAAAAGCCGTTTTGGAAACGTGTCGATCATAGAGTCATGGTATTTTTATCTTTAGTGGTTGGAATCCTTATATGGGCGCTTTTATCAACGATTCCTTCAGTTAATGCTATCTTAACCAATCCGGTCACAATTGCCAAAACCTTTGTCACAGAGCTATCGAATCAGAATTTGGTAACGGATATCGTCGCGAGTATTTACCGTGTTTTAGGTGGGTTTTTTCTAGGGCTTTTGGTAGCGATTCCATTTGCTTTTTTAATGGGATGGTACGATATTTTCCGCTCTTTGTTTGAACCATGGATTCAATTCTTTCGAACCATTCCACCGATCGCGTTAATTCCGCTCGTCATTGTGGCATTGGGAGTGGGAGAAAGTGCAAAAATCGCCGTTATTTTTGTCGCAACATTTTTGGTGATGGTTGTATCCATCTATCAAGGCGTTCGAAATGTAGACCCTACCCTTATTAAAGCAGCCAGGGTACTAGGGGCTACAGATAAAGATATCTTTTTAGAAGTCGTGGTTCCTGCGTCTTTTCCCTACATTCTTGTTGGGGTCCGCTTAGGATTAGCATCGGCATGGACAACATTAGTGGCAGCGGAACTTACAGGGGCTTCTAAGGGACTGGGAAATATGATTATGGAAGCTGGTCTTTATTTCCGGATGGATCTCGTTATCTTGGGAATTATTTTAATTGGATTAATTGGATTTGTCATGGATAAAGGTGTTTTATGGCTCGAGAAAAAATTAGCTGGCTGGCAAGAGGTGAGCAAATGATGACAACAGGAAAAAGTGACACAAAGATTAAGGTAAATGGGCTTTCGAAGGTATTCCAGGGGAGAAATGGTGATGTCATTGCCCTTAATAATGTAGATCTCGAGATTAAACAAAATGAATTTGTTTGTATCGTAGGGCCAAGTGGCTGTGGAAAAAGTACGTTGTTAAATATCATTGCCGGATTAGAGAAAAAAACGTCTGGATCTGTCTTAGCCGATGATAAGGAAATTGAAGGACCTGGAGAAGGTCGTGGAGTGGTGTTTCAGCAGTACGCACTTTTTCCATGGAAGACAGTTCTTAAAAATGTTGAATTCGGCTTAAAGTTAAAAGGCGTTGATGCCGTCACACGCAGGAAACATGCTATGGAGTATCTGGAATTAGTAGGCTTAAAGGAGTTTGCTCATTCCTATCCTAAGGAGTTATCCGGAGGCATGAAACAGAGGGTAGCGATTGCCCGTGCCTTTGCGGCAGAGCCGGAAGTGCTGTTAATGGATGAGCCTTTCGGTGCCCTTGATGCTCAAACACGTGCCCAGCTTCAGGAGGAGCTTCTCAATATTTGGGATAACAAGAAGAAAACATGTTTCTTTATCACCCATGATGTGGAGGAAGCTGTCCTGTTAGGGCAAAGGGTAGTTATCATGAGTGCCCGTCCTGGCAGAATTAAGGAAGTTATTGATGTGGATATTTCTTATCCACGAACACAAGAAACAAAGTTAGATCCAAGGTTTGTTGAAATCAAGAACGAAATATGGTCGAAGGTGTATCAGGAGTACTTAGCAGTAAAAAAATAAATTAATAGGGGGAAACTTGGATGAGAAAAAACAAATCATTATACTTAATGTTTCTTTTAGCCATGATTCTACTAATCAGTGCTTGTTCTTCATCAACATCTAGTGAAAGTAATTCTTCAGGAGAAAAGAAGTCGGATGAAAAGAAAGAAATTCCAACGATTAATATTGCGTATATGCCCGATGTACATGGTGCGACACCACTCGTGATTGCCGAGAAAAAGGGGTATTTTGAAGATGCTGGCATTAAAGTAAACCTTGTTAAATTTAACAGCGGTCCTCCAGAATTTCAGGCAATGGTTGCCGGTGACATTGACATTGCCTATATTGGACCAGGTGCAACCTTCTTAGCTGCGCAAGGTCAAGGAAATATCATTGCCATTGACAGTTTAAATACTGGTGATATGTTACTAGCTTCTAAGAAATCGGGTATCAAAGATGTAAAGGATTTAGTAGGAAAAACGGTAGGTGTACCAAAAGGTACTTCTGGTGAAATGGTGTTGAACTTAGCTCTAGAAGCAGCCAAAGTGGATCCAAGTAAAGTAAATATTGTCAATATGGAAGTGGCCGGTGCGGTTTCCGCATTTATTGCCAATCAAGTAGATGCAGTAGCGATTTGGTCACCATTTACAGCTGAAATAGAAAAGCAAGTTGGCAAAGAAAACTTTGTCAAGCTAGCGGATAATACCGACTTTTTCCCAGAATATGTGTTCCCACAAAGCTGGGTAGCAAGCCCGAAATACTTGAAGGAACATAAAGATGGAGTAGAAAAATTCTTAGAAGCATGGACAAAAGCAAACGATTATCGGAAAGAAAATATCGAGGAGGCTGTAAAATTAACAGCTGAGTTCACTGGTATCGATGAAACTACTTTGGCTTCGCAGGTTAATACAACAGAATTTTTAAGTTCTGACGAAATTAAAGAAAAGTTCGAAGACGGAACGGCTATCACTTGGTTCGAAAATCTCCAAAAACTCTTTGTCCAAAATGGCAAGATGGACAAAGTAGTTGACGGAGAAAAATTCATCAGCCCTGAACCATTTTATGAGGCATTAAAGAAATAATATATTTTTGAAAAAAAGGGGGAGAGAGGTTGAATTCCTCCTCTTCTTATTTAAAGGCGAACTAATAGGTGTATACTGATGAAAATAATCGACTTTTTAAAAGACTATCAAATGAATACGTTGATCAATTGTATTAGAGAACAGGGGCCTATTTCCAGGGTAGAGCTGTCGAGACGATTAGGCATTCCCCAACCGACCGTGACAAGAATGACAGAAAAGTTAATTCAGGAACAATTAGTGATCGAAAATGGCTTGGGGAATTCATCGGGGGGAAGACGTCCGGTCCTCCTAAGTATCAATAGTACCTGTTTCTACTCCATTGGGGTTGCCATTGGTCGTTCGGCTGTAAAAATGGCGATTACCGATTTATGCGGTAACATGATTTCCTATCAAACGAAAGAAACAAGTAATCAAGAAAGTATCATAGACATTATTGATTATATTAAAGATCATATTGAGAAGATCCTGGTTGAAGAAGAAATTGAACCAAGTAAACTGCTAGGCATAGGAGTGGGGATACCAGGTCCAATCAATGAATCCAGTGAAGGATTTATTACGATTCCAAATTTTTATGATGTCAGGAATGTCCCGTTACGAAGGATATTGCAAAATGCCTTTTCCTTACCCGTAATATTAGATGTCAATGCAAATGTCGCTGCATTGGCAGAAAGGTGGTTTGGCAGAGGAGTTCGGTGTAATAATTTTGTTTATATTATGGCAGATGCCGGAATTGGCAGTGGCATTATTATCAATGGTGAACTGTATCGTGGAGGTACTGGGGAATCTGGCTTTATTGGGCATTCAACCGTCGACATGTTTGGCGAGCAATGTCATTGCGGTAACTTTGGCTGCCTTGAAACCTTTGTTTCTACTACAAAAGTCGTAATGAATGTACAAAAACAATTAGTTATGAAAGGGCTGAAAAATAGCGGAGAGAATTTAACGTTTGATGATATTGTTCATTTTTTACAAATAGGTTCTTCGATAACGCAAAATGTAGTGGAAGAAGCAGGGAAATTTCTAGGAGTAGGGGTTGCCAATGTGATCAGCTTTTTCGATCCGGAGATGATTATTGTCGGTGGACGTTTGGTCGAGCTGGGAGATCTTTTTATAGATTCTTTACGTAAAGTGGTCCAATCACATGTTATCGGATATGGCGGAAAAAGCACCCCCATAATCGTATCAGACTTTACTGATGGAGTTGTACTTGGTGCCGCCGCACTGGTCATAATTGAAGCATTCACTTATTGTATGGACAATAGTAAAGTTTACGAAAATTAAGGCGAGAAGGTGAGCGGGAGTATATGTGAAAAATCAATGTTGGCTTAATTGGATTTGGGTACGCATTGGATAGCACAGGCCTTGATTGTATTCTAAAGGCAGAATTTTGTAGGTTAGTAGAAAACAATATATGGGATGAGGAATAGTATGAGTAACTGTTGTCATGTATCTAGAGGGACAATTCAGGATCAGACGTCCACTATAAGCAAAGTTTCAAGGGGCAAATCATTTTCTGAAAAAAATATGGTTTTAATTGAAGGCGGAGAATTCCTAATGGGTACCAATGATTCGGAAGGTTTTCCACATGATGGAGAGGGACCTGTAGGGATGGTAAAAGTCAATTCTTTTTATATTGACCAATACACTGTCACAAATGAAAGTTTTAAGGAATTTGTTGAAGAAACTAAATATATTACCGAGGCTGAACAGTTTGGCTGGTCATTTGTTTTTCAACTCTTGTTAGCCGATGAGGTTTTAAAGGAAAATCCAAGATGGGCAGCGCAGGTTCCTTGGTGGGTGCCAGTAAATGGTGCTTTTTGGAGACAGCCAGAGGGGCCGGGTTCAACCATAAAAAACAGGTTAAATCATCCGGTAGTCCATATTTCTTGGAATGATGCACAAGCCTATTGTGAATGGAGCGGGAAGCGGCTACCGACCGAGGCTGAGTGGGAATATGCTGCGCGCGGTGGATTGGAACAAAAGAAATATCCATGGGGAGACGAGTTAATCGTTAATGGCAAGCACCAGTGTAATATCTGGCAGGGGGTTTTCCCTCATAAAAATACGGCAAGAGATGGGTATGTAGGAACGTGCCCTGTTGATGCTTTTTATCCCAACGGATATGGATTGTATAATGTATCTGGTAATGTATGGGAATGGTGTGGGGATTGGTTCAGCAAAGACTATCACGCGATGAGATCCTGCGAAAATCCTAAAGGACCAGAGACTGGGGTAAATCGGTCGATGCGTGGAGGTTCCTATTTATGTCATAAATCTTATTGTAACCGGTATCGGGTTGCTGCGAGGAGCTCAAATACTCCTGATAGTTCAACGGGGAATATTGGATTTAGGTGTGTTGGGGATGTTTCTAAACCAGCAAATGGGTTGGGAAGGTAGGTGTCATGTAAAAATCGAATTGAATATTCTATCGATACTGGGGTTAGCGAATTTCTTTCTAATCCCATTGTATTAGGAATAAAGGGCAACACCGACTAATCCAGAAAGTAAAATGACGTAAAGTGGGTGCCACTTCAGTTTCATGATGGCAAGTAAGGATAATCCAAATATAAGGAATGAGCTGATTGTTAGAAATGAGAGCTCAGTCGAAATTAAGTTATTGGAAAATGAAAACTTTATGGAAGCATAGATGATTAAACTGGCCACCAATGGCTTTATTCCGTAAAATATCGATTGGACAATAGGGTTGTGGTGCAGCTTTATGAAAAAAGCGGAAACAATGGCCACCAATATCATGGATGGCAGCAGCATGCCAATGGCAGATACGATTGCGCCCATGATCCCAGCCGTTGAATAACCTATAAGAATCGCGCTATTGGTGGCGATTGGACCGGGTGACATGCCTGCAATGGCGATCACATTAGTTAATTTCTCTGCTGTCATCCATCCATATTTTGTAACCTCAGTTTCGATGAGGGGAATCATGGCATATCCCCCTCCAAAGGAGACAAAGCCCATTACTAAGAATGTCTTAAACAGCTGCCATAGTACCATAAAAATCACTCCATTCTTTTTATATTCCTGCCCCCATAAAATAATCTGGATGTTGGGTGGGATCGGATTCTTTGTCTTGACGATGTTCCAATTCCACTTTGCAGCCCTTTTTTCGTTTAATCCAGACGGTTAAAATACCTATCGATGCTCCAGCAAAGATGGCCGCTATCGGATGAATGAAGAATAATGCCGGGATACCCACAAGCATGATGCAGCATGTGGTCTTATCGACAATCGCTGTCTTTATGGTTTTAAAAGCTGCATACACGATCATGGCTACAATGGAGATCCTGATCGATTTAAAAGCTGCGTCTAGCTTTAGGTTATCATGAATGAAAAAGTATGATATTCCCAGTGTAAGAACGATTAAAAAGGTTGGCAGCGACACACCAATCAAGGCTGCCATTGCCCCTTTTTGGCCGCCAATCCGAGTTCCGATAAATGTCGCCGAATTAACTGCAACTCCTCCCGGAACGGTTTGGGATAAGGCAAATACATCTGTCACATCTTCACTTGTTAACCACTTTCTTTTTTCGACAATTTCTTTTTCAATTAAGGGGATCATGGCAAAACCCCCACCAAATGTGACAGGACTAATTTTGAAAAAACACCAAAATAGTTGGAACAGCAATTTCCATTGTTTCTCCATTAAATTCCCCTCTCTCTTTTTTTGTCATGTATTCATATGGGGAAAACTTTCATATGAATCATCATATCTAATACATTAGCAAAAGAAGTCTGTAGGGTAAATTGCAATAAACGGATAGGGTATAACAATTTGTTATATCAAATAGAATGGCCTGAATTTAGGAGTGTGGGGGTTTTCCTATTGAACATAGAGAGTTTGAAAATGTTTTGTTTGGTCGTCGATGAAGGAACTATCAGTCAGGCGGCAAGATTAAGCTATGTCTCTCAGCCAGCTGTAACAAGGCAGATTCATCAACTGGAGAGTTTTTATGGCACCTTATTATTTGATCGAAAGGATGGAAAGATGAAGGTCACGGAAACGGGAATAATGTTATATCCTTTTGCCAAAACCATCATACATGATTTCAATCGTTCCAAGGAAGTCATCAAACAGGCAACAGGAGAGTATAATTCTACCCTCCACGTTGGTGCATCGTTTACCATTGGAGAGTATTTATTGCCGAGCTTGCTGGGAAGCTTTAAAAAGCAACAACATGATATAAAGGTGTCTTTAACAATTAAAAATACGCCAGGTGTTATCGAAGATTTATCCAATGATGTCATCGACTTGGGCTTGGTTGAAGGGATTTTTGAAAACGAAAACTTTATCATCGAAAAATTTGCAGACGACGAGCTCATACTCGTTTGTTCCCCTGATCACGTATGGAGTGAACAAATCCAAATCGAAGAGCTGGCGAATGAAAGAATGATTTGGCGTGAATCCAGTTCAGGGACAAGATTGATTGTCGAAAATATGTTAAGAAATCACGCCATCTTAGAAAAAATTGAAAGTTATATGGAATTAGGGAGTACACAAGCGATCAAAAGTGCCGTAGAAGCTGGACTTGGGATTAGTATCCTGCCGCGATTGACTGTAGCAAGAGAATTAGAGCAAGGGACTTTAAAGGAAGTACATATTTCCGAAGGAACCATAAAGAGAGATTTATGGCTGGTGAAAAAAAGCAAACGATTCAGCAAAAATGGTGTTACTCATTTTTTAGATTTTTTGAAGGGGTAACCTTGAGAGGGATATGGCGGTATGGACGTATCTCTTATTTTATTAATTGGCATTTTCGTCTTAATCTGACCTGAGCATTGGCCATGAACATACTGCCGGTAGGGATGATTAATTTGCAAGGAATTTGTTTATCATCAAAAGGATATTTTAATAGAAAAAAACCTCTTTGAACCTAGATACAAAGAGGTTTTTTTCTATTTATGCAAGAACCCCGGCCCCATGTAAACTGACATTCGTTCCTGCTTTTCCTTCGATAGCATGTAGGGCTTGATCTAAGGAAGTAATAATGGTTTTGTGTTCTGGGTTTGTTTGGGCGAAAGTAATGGCCGCTTCAACTTTCGGAAGCATACTGCCTGCGGCAAAATGCCCACTAGCGATATATGACTGCAGCTCTTCAATACTGACATCTGCTAATTTCTTTTGTGTTGGCTTATTGTAATCAATGTACACATTGTCGACAGCAGTAAGGATCAATAATGCATCGGCATCGACAAGTTCAGCTAGTTTCTGGGAGGCAAAATCCTTATCAATAACAGCCTCAATTCCAATGTAGCCATTCTCCGTTTCAATTACGGGAATTCCGCCTCCACCGACAGAGATGACAATACTTCCTTGTTCCATTAATGATTGAATCACTTCATGTTCCCGTATGCTTATCGGTTTTGGTGAAGGGACCACACGGCGCCAGCCACGACCAGCATCCTCTTTAAAGAAAGTCTCCGTGTCAGCCATCATTTTTTTTGCGTCTTCTTCACTGTAAAATGGACCAATCGGTTTTGTTGGGTTTAAGAATGCAGGGTCATTTTGATCGACAACGACCCGGGTTACCACAGTGACCACATTTTTATGGAGCCCTCGTTCTTTTAATACCTTATCCATGGCATTTTGCATCCAGTAGCCAATCATGCCTTGACTCATCGCTCCGCATGTATCGAGCGGCATGGCTGGATTCTTAACGGAGTCGGCAGCTGCTTGCTGCAGTAAAATATTCCCGACCTGCGGTCCATTCCCGTGTGAAATGATAATATCGATCCCTTTTTCAATAAAATCGACAAGCTGACGGGCTGTTTTTTCAAGTGCATGCTGCTGGGCTTCTGCTGTAGCATCTCCAGATTGAATGGCATTACCACCAAGGGCAATGACGACCTTTTGTCTTTTCATTAAGTATCGCCTCTTTATTGTGTATTATTTTTTTTTTCAAACGAATTAATTTGACTTTATCTGGGTGATCGTTAACTCATCATGGTGGCAATACTCATAATCACCATGACGATAACAGATAATCCTACGACCAATTTCCAAACATGTTTTAAGTAAGTGCTGTAAGGAATGCGGGCGATTGCAAGTGCCCCCATAATGACGGCGCTTGTTGGTGTAACTAAATTCACAACCCCGGAAGCACTTTGATAAGCGGTGATGACTAAATCACGGCCAACTCCAGCAAAATCAGCCAACGGTGCCATAATTGGCATCGAAAGTGTCGCTAGTCCAGAGGTGGATGGGACTAGGAAGGATAATGGGATATAGAATAGGAATGAGATGTTCGTGAAGAGAACAGATCCCATATTTTCTAACATTCCTTCACCCCAGTGAAGCACCGTTGCGGTCATTCCACCAGCATCCATTACCACGGTGATACCGCGGGAGATCCCGATGATTAAGGCAACTCCTAATAAGTCACGTGCACCGTCTACAAAGGTACTAGTAAACTCTGATTCTCCCATTTTGTAAATAAATGCAATAATAATAGAAGAGGTTAAGAAAAGCATCGTTAATTCGCCGAACCACCAGTCACCAAGCGGCATCATCGCTCCAAGTAATTTACCAATGAATGGAACTTTCGCGACGGCGTTTGTCATATCTTCAAAAATCGTAATATTAAATTTATAGGCCCAAGGGATTACACCCAAAATCATCACGACAAAGGTTAAACCAAATACCGATAGAACAGCTTTATGACGGCCAGTAAATTCCACTTCTTCGGCATTTTGGGATAAAAAGTGCTTTTCATTATCTGCCTTCATATTGGAGATTAGTGATTTAGATGGATCGTCCTTCACCTTTTTTGCATAGCGCATGACAAAATAAATCGTCACTATTAATGTCACAATAAGAATGATGAGGCGCAGTCCCATACCATCTCCAATGGAGACTCCGGCAAAACCAGAGGCAATCCCAGTGGCGAACGGGTTAACAGTAGATCCTAAGCAGCCAATTCCAGCGCCAAGAGCAATAATCGAAACAGCTGTTAATGCGTCATATCCGGCAGCAATTAAGACTGGGATCAGGATTGGGTAGAAGGCAATTGTTTCTTCTGCCATTCCGTAAGTTGAACCACCAATCGCAAAGAGAACCATTAAGATCGGGATTAACCATTGCTCTCGCCCTTTTAATTTTCGTATGACCCGGGTGATTCCGGCATCAATGGCACCTGTTTTCATGACAACGCCAAGGAAACCACCGATCACTAAGACGAACAAGGCAATATCTTTCGCGTCAAAGAATCCGTTGATCGGTGCATTTAATACTTCCCATAAGCCTTGTGGGGTTTGTTTGGCGGTAGACAATTGTTCATAGGTTCCCGCAACTGGAATCTCTTGCTGCGTGGCTTTATCGACCTTTGTATCATAATGCCCGCCCGGGATAACCCAGGTTAGGGCGGCAATCACAACAATAATTAAGAATAATAACGTATAAGCAGACGGCATCTTTAATTTTTTCATAGGAATTCCCCCGTAAAATGTGATAATTGCGGTTACTGGGATAAAAGATAGATCGCTTTCGCATAAATCAACATGGCCGTAAACATTTCCTCTAAATCGATATGTTCATTTGGTTGATGCTCTGTTTTCGTCTGATGTGGAAAAATAGCCCCAAATGCGACAAAATTATCCATCGCTCTTGCATAGGTGGCACCACCAGAAGAAATCGGTTCCGAAGTGAAGTCACCTGTTACTTCTTGGTAGACATTCATTAAGGTTTTGATTAAGAAGTGGTCCTTCGGTACATAGATTGAATGTAAATAGTCAAATTCTTTATAGGTTAAGTCATAATCTCCAGCTTTTTGTGTAATTGCATCCACAATCTCTTGTTTATCGATGGTCACGGGTATCCTGATATCAATCGATAATCGTTCAACATCCTCATTTAGCTCGATTTTTCCCACATTGAATTTCAGTTTTCCAGATGGCTCATCTTCACACTCACCAAAGATAGTGACAGCAAACGGGTCTTCTTGGATCAAATCATGAATGAAGTCAATTGTTTTCGAGCTGACACCCATTCGCTTTAAGCCAATTAACAAGCGGTTTATCGCATTGATTCCTTTTTCCGTTACCTGTGCATGAACGGCTTTTCCGACAACGGTAACGCCCGTGTCTGTTGTTTCATAGACAAAGCCTAAACTTGTTAAGGCTTCTGTTAATTCTGTTCGTTTTTCCCCTGTGTACGTGGCGGTGTCAGGCACCGCATTAAAGGAATTACCTGCTGTTATTCGTAGGCTCGTTTCGTTTCTTCCTTCTAATAGCAGCTGTAGCAGTCCTTTTTCGGCATAAACAAGTGGGAAGACCGAGTCAGGCGCAATGCCCATACTTGGGATTTCTTCAAGCTCACAGTAACGGTTCATGCAACGCCAGAGTGTTTCCTCATCGGTGCCAAAAATAAACCGAATTCTTTTTTGAAAAGAGAGGTCAAGATTCATGAGAGCTTTAACAGCAAATAGGGCTGCCAGCGTGGGTCCCTTGTCATCCTGTGTTCCTCTTCCAAACATTTTTCCTTCTTTGATTATTGCTTGAAAGGGTGGGGTGCTCCATTCTTCGCTGCTTCCTGCCGGTACAACATCTAGATGGCCAAGGACACCGATCATTTCATTCCCTTCACCGATTTCCGCGTAACCGTAGTAGCCTTTTGGATCATAGTAGGTGCGAAAGCCGAGTTGCTCACAAATAGTAAGAGTCTTTTTAAGGGCAAGATCTATCTGTCTCCCAAATGGAAAATCAGCTTCGTTTTCATGAATAACACTGGGGATTTCAACTAATTGCTGAAGTGCTTGGTGAAAAGCAGGTTCTATTTTTCTCAAGCTTGCTTGCAAAGCATCAGAGATGTTGTTCATGCGGATCCTCCATTCCTTTTTACAGATAGGAGATAGGGGGTATGCCCTTATCTCCTCCAGATTATTTATTTATTCAATATGGCCAAGAGTAGCTGCCATGACAGCTTTAATGGTATGCATTCTATTTTCAGCCTGATCAAAGACCATTGAATGCTCGCTGCGGAATACTTCATCGGTTACTTCCATTTCAGCAAGCCCGTGATTGGCAAAAATATCTTTACCATAGGTGGTTTCTTGATCATGGAAGGCAGGCAGGCAGTGTAGGAAAATCATATTTTTGTTTCCTGTCTGATTGACCAAGTCCATCGTGACTTGATATGGAGAGAGAAGTGCAATTCTTTCGGCAAATTTATCTTCTTCGCCCATGGAGACCCAAACATCTGTATAGATAACATCTGCGCCAGCCACACCTTCTTCAACGTCGGCAGTTACTGTTACTCGGCCGCCAGATTTTTCTGCCAAATTCTTTGCCATTTCTACCACTTCAGGTGCAGGGAACAAGGTTTCAGGCGCAACAATGCGTACATCCATTCCAACTAGGGCACCGCCAACTAGCAAACTGTTGGCTACATTATTTCTACCATCGCCAACATAAACGAATTTAATTCCTTCTAAGCGGCCAAAGTTTTCTTTTACAGTTAAGAAGTCGGCAAGTGTTTGGGTTGGATGCCAGAGATCGGTTAAGCCATTCCAAACGGGTACCCCAGAATGTTCGGCTAACATTTCTACCTTTTTATGTTCGAAACCGCGGAACTCGATTCCGTCAAACATCCTGCCCAATACTTTAGCAGTGTCTTCAATCGATTCCTTTTTGCCAAGCTGAATGTCATCTTTTCCTAAATATTCAGGATGTGCCCCTAAATCGACACATGCGACAGTGAAGGCACAGCGGGTACGAGTTGAAGGTTTTTCAAATAATAGTGCAATATTTTTGCCTTCTAAATAGCGGTGCGGAATCCCTTGTTTCTTCTCATCCTTTAGTTTCATGGCTAAATCGATTAAATAAACAAATTCTTCTTTTGAAAAATCTTTTTCGCACAGAAAGCTTTTTCCATAAAAATTAGGTACTGTTTGTAACATCCTGATCTCTCCCTTTAATATGGTTGTTGTGTTGTTGTTTGTGATGAGGTTACATGTTTTTTAAATCTTCACGGACGATTGGCATGCTCATGCAGCGTGGGCCGCCACGACCGCGGGATAATTCCGAGCTTAAGATTTCAATGACTTCAATTCCGTGTTGTCGCAGTAAATCATTAGAAATGTAGTTTCGATCATAGGTAACGACCACTCCAGGGGCAATCGCTAATGTATTGGAGCCATCATTCCATTGCTCGCGGGAAGCAGCAATTTCATCTCCGCCACCGCATGGAATTAAGACTAACTCTTCTAGATGTAAGACCTCTTTTAACGTTTCCTGTAAATTCGTACGGTGGGTGATAGTAACATGCTCATCGTCGATCCCTTTTTCGAGGATGTAGACATTCATATTGCCTTGTGGCCCTTGAATTTCAGGGTGAATCGTAAATTTATCGTAATCCACCATTGTAAAGACGGTATCTAAATGCATGAAGGCACGGCATTTAGGAATTTCCACGGCCACGACTTTTTTAATGGATGATTGTCTCTTAAATAAATTTAGTGCCAGTTTTTCAATTGCACGTGCAGAGGTGCGGGCTGAGACCCCAATCGCAACTACTTCCTCACTAAGTATGAGTTCATCGCCGCCTTCAATTGAGAAACCAAAGTCGCGATCTAACCAGACAGGGACATCATGACCTGAAAAGCGGGGATGAAAGTTCATGATATATTGCATGAATAGTGATTCGCGCCGGCGCGCCGGTTCGCGCATTCTATTAATCGATAAGCCATTTCCAATACTTGCTGCGGGGTCTCTGGTGAAATAAAGGTTTGGCATTGGATCTAAGTAGAATGGATAATGGTCTTCCATGAATTCGTAGAGGTGGGACTTTTTCTCTGGCTCTATCTCTCTTTTCAGAATCCCACTCATGACTTTGTCAACCATTTCGGGCGTAGAAAAGGAGAGTAGGTACTCTTTTAATACCTTGGCAGCTCCGTTGACATTAGCCTTGCTTTCTCGTAAAATATCATCGATAAATTGTATTTTTTTGTCTGTATTACTTAATGTTTCAACCACCAATTTTTCGAGGTATAGGACCTCTATGCCTCTATTTTTTAATGTCTCGGCAAAATAATCATGTTCTCTTTGGATAATCGGTAAATAAGGAATATCGTCGAATAAAAGTCGTTGTAGATATTCAGGCGTTAGATTTTCAACTTCTTTACCAGGGCGTTTTAATAAAACAGTTCGTAAGGTCCCAATTTCCGATGTAACATGGATGGGGTGTTTTAATTTGGTGTCCGTTTCCCGATGAGAAGTGAGTTCTGCTATACTGTTCATCTTTTTTCCTCCTTTTTTCTAAGTTCCTTGCTACAACTTCATTCTACGTGATGTAAACCCTTTCTTTTGTAATCACCCTTACAAGCAAAATGTAATAATCTTAACATTTTTTTGACTATCGCATAAATGGAAATGAATAAATATGTATAGATGGGAGCAAATGGGATATTTCAAACGGAAAAGCCTGAATAAACGCTGAATGTCATAATATGTTCACAGATAAAGTTCTAAAATTAAGATAATTCAACCATGAAAAAATGCTGACTCGATGATAAACGAGTCAGCATTTTTATATTTTATGTATGGCTGATCTATATTTCTTTAAAATAATCTGGTTGCAGGATCCTTATTTTTTTTGCCGAAACCGAAATGACGTTTTCCCTTTTTAATTGGTTCATGAATAAGCTAACGGTTTCCCGTGTGGTTCCAGATAATTTAGAAATATGGCTAGCAGTAAGTGGACATGGGATAATAATTTGTCCATCATCTTTTACCCCGAGGTCTTCCATTAAAAATTGAATTGAATGCAGCACGCGTTCCTGAGCATTAGGAATGAGTATCCGTTGCACCCGTTTTTGGTGAAGATTTAAAATATCCGAGAGTTTATGAATGATATAGATTAATTGCTTTGGATTTGTCCTAAAAAATTCCTCCAGAATATGAGTTTGAATGAAGTATAAATGGACATCGGTAACAGCAATCGCTGTATCTTGGTAAGCCTTATCCTGAAAGATTCCACCATAAGGAAACATTTGATTTTTTTTGATGAAATCTAAATAAAGCATATCTCCGTCTTGACTGGCACGTTCATACATGACAAAACCATCGAGTAAAAAAAAGATTTTATCCCTCGGGTCTCCTTGCATGAAGAGACATTGATTTTTTTTGTAGCATCGATAATAAAAGTGTGGAAGAAATTTTTGTAAGCTCTTTGAGGTAAGACGGGTAAAAACATCAAATTGCTGTAAATCAGCTTGGACATCCATTTTTATCACATGTGAGTTGAGCACAAGCGACTCTCCTTTCCGTGTGAAAAATTAGTATGATTTTATTCTTGTAATCCTTCAATTTGCTGTTTAATTCTTTCTGATTCCTCCGGTGAGCGGCAAATAATTAAGCATGTGTCATTTCCACAGATTGTTCCCGCCTTTCCATCGAGTTCCATTGAATCTAACAATGCACCAAATGAATGGGCATGCCCTGGAAGTGTTTTAATGATGACAAAATAGTTTATAACCTCCATGTTAATAAGAGCATCCTTCAACTTATGGCGGAGCTTTTCGGAAATAAAATGGTCTTGGTTTACTTTAAAGCTATACTTTAAACTGCCTTCTTTTGAGGGGACCTTAATCAGTTTCAATTCGCGGATATCTCTAGAAATCGTTGCCTGTGTTACTTGTAATCCACTATTATGCAGCCATAGTCCCAGTTCTTCTTGGGTCTTTATCTCATGTTCAGAGATAAGTTTTGTAATCGTTTGCAATCTCATCTCTTTATTCATTCGTTTTACTCACTTTCTATAGGTTTCATCACTTATATCATATTGCCAATGACAAATAATTGGTATGTACAAATGGTGAACTTATTACACTTACAGGCTGGTAAATTTACTAAGATTCTTATTATTTTAATATAATTGTAATATTTTTAATAGAATTGAAACATTTGGAGGGTAGTTTCGTCTATAATGGAGTAGGAAATAACACCAAAGAGGGTATGAACAGTGGGGAATCTAAAATGCGGATGGTCAAGAGGGGCAGTCGTTGTCATTATTGCTATTGGGTTCTTGTTTGCAGGTATATTTGTGAGTAACTATTTTCAGGCAAAGGCTTCAAATCAACCTATTAATCATCAAAAAAATGAATCTTTAAAAAGTGCATATGCAAAAGGTCCAATTGTCAAAGACACGAACGATTTAAAGCTCGAAAAAGAACGGATTTTTAAACAGTCTAAGGAAGTGATGTTTTGGAGAAATATGCAAGACCGTGAGAAAAATAGTGTGCTAGAAACTTCTACTACGCCAATTAACGCGACCAAAATTTCCACACACGATACAGCACCTCAAACGCCAACAAAGAAATCTGATCAAGTTCAAGCTGTGCCAAATAATCCACCAATTGGAAACACTAGCTCCGAGAAGTCGATCTTTCTAACTTTTGATGATGGACCATCCCCTTTTTCCAGTGAAATTATCGCACTATTGGAAAACTATCATTTTAAAGCTACATTTTTTATGATAGACGGGAATATTAGGAAATATCCAGATGCGGTAAAATTGATGGTTCAATCGGGAGAGACAGTGGGCCTTCATAGTGTATCACACGATCAAAAGCTTTTTTATGCTTCGGCTACTTCTGTCATGGCGGAATTAACGCAAAACCGTAACACCTTAAAAGAAATATCCGGGATTGATTCTTATATAATGAGAACTCCGTACGGCAGCGTGCCATATATGACCGAAGAGGATAGAAAGGTAGTGAATGAAAACGGCTATTTGATGTGGGACTGGAATGTCGACAGCAGGGATTGGGACTATAAAGATGGCAGATACGTCAACAGTGTAATTGAACAATTAAATAAATTGACAAACCATCGAGGACCACTTGTTATTCTTTTGCATGAAAGGAAGGAAACCGTGGCCCACCTGCCCCAGCTACTTGATTTTTTAACAAGCCAAGGCTTTAAAGGAAAAGCAATAGATAACACAATGACCCCTGTTCAATTTAAAAATTAAAATGAAGCATCTATCGGAATAATTTGATATAATTAACACGTAGTGACATTTTTTCCATGCGTGAAATAGTAAAAATAATGGGGTTCGATAATTGCCTATGATAAATAAACTTTTTAAAAGCAGCGGATTTAAAAGAATATCAATTTTTGTATTCATTGCGCTTATTTTATACGCAATGAAATCGATGATTAATTTAATTTTACTCACGTTTATTTTTACATTTTTAATGAATCGGTTGGTTCAATTTCTAGAAAGTAAGATCCCGCTTAACCGTAAGTTTCTTGTAATCGTGTCCTATGCGTGTATTGTTGGTTTGTTTTCCTATGGGTTAGTGATGTACCTGCCAATGATTGTGGAGGAAATCACCGCATTGATTAAGCAGTTAACCACCTTTTATACGTCTAAACACGATAACATGGTTTTAAACTATGTGGTGAGACGAATTGAAGAAATTAAAATTTCTAGCTATTTGGAACAAGGCTTCACTTTCTTAATCAAGTATTTTACTGATATTAGTAAAATCACACTGCAAGTTTTATTAGCCCTATTATTGAGTCTGTTCTGTTTATTGGAAAAACCACGCTTAATTGAATTTACGAAAAAATTTAGAACAAGTAAAATCTCATCCATTTATGTCGAAGTTGAATTTTTTGCAAAAAAATTTGTTGGGACATTTGGGAAGGTAATCGAAGCACAATTAATTATTGCTGTTGTGAACTGTGCGCTGACAACTATTTTCTTATGGCTGCTGGATTTCCCACAATTAGGCGGATTGTCCATTATGATTTTCGTATTGGGATTAATTCCAGTTGCAGGTGTTATTATTTCTTTAATTCCGCTTGTGATTATTGCCTATAGTATCGGTGGCATGATAAAAGTTCTTTATGTTGGAATTGCCGTTGCCATTATTCACGGCATAGAGGCCTATATACTAAATCCAAATTTAATGAGTTCAAAAACAAATCTTCCTGTCTTCTATACATTCATTGTTTTGATTTTCTCAGAACACTTTTTTGGAGTGTGGGGTCTAATTATTGGGATTCCGGTATTCGTCTTCCTATTAGATGTATTAGAAGTAACAGATAGTCATAAGGTTTAAAAAGGAATATGTTTCTTGTGCTTGGAACGGAAATTCTAAAAAGCCCCTCAGTGGGCTTTTTTATTTTTTGCTCATTTCTGCTATTCTAAATGTATTACATAAACAGGAGGAAGTTTAGATGAGTGAATGCAGGGTAAATCATACGAAAGCGGATCTAAAAAGGAAATATGAGTCCCAGGAGTCTTTTTTACCAGCGGAGATAAAGTCGCTATTTAGTCCTTTTTTTGCAAGAGACCATGCGCAGGAGCTATTAAATGAGGTATTCCATTTGTTGAAAAAATATGATTTAGCATCAGCAGAAGAACAATCTGCACGAAATAATCGTTTACTATTGGTATTAAAAAATGTATAAGTGCATCAATGAAAAATGAGGTGTTAGGAAATAGTATAAAAAAGTCTTGTTAGGAAAGAGGATACGATGGGAGATATACTTCAATTATTAAAACGGGGCAATAGGTCGGCAATGCTCGCCGCTATAATTAACACGATTATTGCCATCATAAAGGGCGTTGCCTTTATGTTTACAGGTAATGTGGCGATGTTTGCGGAAACGATGCATAGCCTTGGAGATGCTGCCAATCAGTTCTTTGTATTTGTAGGATCAGCCTTAAGTAAAAAGACGCCAACTGAAAAATACCCAAATGGGTTCGGCCGCCTTGTAAACCTTGTTCTTTTAGGTGCCGTATTGATTGTTGGCATTATGGCCTTTGAAACGATAAAGGAGGGGTATCATCATATTCTGCATCCGACTAAATCGGGCGGTTTTTTGATTAATATCCTTGTTTTAGCGGTAGCAACCATCCTTGAAACCTTTGTGTTGTTTAAGGCGATGAAAGAGATACTTCATGATCTTGACATAAAAGCAACGGGGATGAGTGTGTTTACGAAAAGCTTTGCCAATTTAGGAAGAGCAAAACCAGCAACGAAGCTTGTGTTTATGGAGGATCTCGTTGCAACAATGGGTGGATTGTTAGCCATTCTTGCTGTCGTTATTGCTCATTTCACCGATTACCATGCATTAGAAGGAATTGCCTCCGTACTAATTGGTGCCATGATGTTTTTTGTGGTGGGGAAGGTGTTCTTGGACAATGCTGCGGGTGTTATTGGCCAAGCGGATGAAGAAATGGAAAATAGAATTGGCGTAATGGTGATGGAGGATCCCGATGTAAAAGACATTCAAGGAATTACCGTCATTAAAGAGGGCGAGGATCTCCATGTTGAATTGGAAATTGAAGTGGATCCTAGATTAACAGTAGCTGCCGCCGATGATATTAAAGACCGTTTAGAAGAAAAAATCATGGCGGAAAAAGGGGTCGTTGATGTGACGATTGAGTTTGATGAAGAAGATGGCGTCATGACGTGGCAAAAACCTGGCGAAGAAAACAAAGAGTAAAAGAAGGTTCGCGAATTTCTCGAACCTTCTTTCATTGGCCGATAGGAAAGTATAACTTTCCAATCAGGCATAAGTGCAACTACGCCTCTGTCTTCGCCCTTAGGGGCTCGCCAGTCGGCGAGTTTTCTTTAAAAGATAAGAATGTATAAATTTTGACTTTGGGAATTGTCCAGCTCAAGAAGCCATCGGCTCGAGGTCACAAGCGGGTCCGTCGAGAAGGTTAAAGAAGAGAAGCATGAAGTCGCGGTACCTGGCCTCGCTCTTATCGGTTTTGAGATCCGATTAAGCACCCAATCTGATAAATAGACGGAAAAACTCCGCCTATTTAGGAATTATCATCAAAAATAGCCTAAACAGACGGAAAAATTCCGCCTATATTGACTTGAAAAACGTGAAAATGGGGGAATTTTATTT
>NZ_CCAS010000019.1 GCF_000612625.1 Neobacillus jeddahensis | reverse complement strand
TTTAAGGTGGGGTTATTTTTTGCTTTCAATAGATAAATAGCTTTGTTATACCATTCTGTTTTATGAAAAACAGTTAAAAGAGGCTGATGATTTTATCTCAGCCTCTTTCCATTTTAATTAGCGATTTCTTCTTCTTCAGCAGTCATTGCTCGATGCGTTCCACTACCTCATACAAATGTATAGGCTTTCAATTTTCATACTATCGAAATACACTAATTTATTGGTAATTTTTTAAATATTATTATTTTTATTCGGGATGTTATCACAATATAGTATGGATGGTGTTGGTTCAAAATCGTTAGAATGGGGAAGTAATGAAAGTAAAGCAATTTTGAAAAACTGTCAAAATAAAACTTGATATATTAGTATTATGTGACATTTGTTTAAATTTTTTAACTTTTCATTTACATATTCCCATGAAAATAGGACTATGTTACGCTCAGTAAGGTTTTTGGAATGGTTGTAGAAATATGACGAAACTCAGAGAGATGGAAAGCATGATACATTCCAAACTTATTGTTAGCAAAAAAATATCTGTTTACGGGGTGTATGATGAAAGGGAATCATTCTGTTCAATTTGAAAATATGAATCTGTTACTAGAGATAGCGAACTTAAAGACGAAAATTAACGACTTATATTGTCAAACTGGTCCAAATAGTCCGGATTATATAAAACTAGCCATAAAATTAGATCTTCTAATAAATAAATACCTTGAAGAAAAAATTGCCAACCTCGTTAAAATATAAAATTACTCAAGTTACAATCGAGATGGATCACTAGGATATTTGCCAAAATGTGCTCATTGTTGAAAGACGCAGTTCGATTTATAGTAGATAAATAGGAAAAGAATCGTTTAGTTTAGAGAAATGATGTAATTAATAGTAAAAAAATAACTATTTCCTTATCTGGCAGGTGAATTAATGGGTTTCCTAAATGGAACGTTTAATATATTATTGGTAATTTTCTCAATTGGTTTTTTGGCTATCATTATTTTATTTGCATTCTATCTAAAAGGGAAATTTACCACTCGCTCACATCAATTAAAAATTAATGAACAGCATTTTCAATCCCTTTATCAATATAATCCCGATATTGTTGTAACATATGATACAAAAGGAAATTTTTTAAATGCGAATCATATAGTAGAATCCTATGGATATAGGCTTGGAGAACTTTTACATCGACCGTTTGCTTTTTTGGTCGTTCCTGATCAGTTAGAAAATGCGATGGAACATTTTCTAATGGCTGCAGGTGGTACAGCAACCAACTTTAAGACTGCCTTTTTTAATAAAATGGGCGAGCGAATTGAAGTAAAAGTTACACTAATTCCTATTATCGTCGAGGAGCAAATTGTTGGAGTTTTTGGGATTCATAAAGATATTACGAATTTGATTCAAACCCGAGAAGCATTAGTGGAAGCTGAAATGAAATACAGGAGCCTTGTGGAAGATTCCTTACTAGGTATTTACGTTATCCAAGATGAACGATTTGTTTATGTCAATCCACAATTACTGCAGGTGTCAGGATATAGACAAGAGGAATTAATTGGACTAGAGATCTCTCAGTTTATTTTTCCTGAGGATTTGCCAGTGGTTACCTCCAATATTCAAAATCGAGTAATGAATGAATTAAATGGCATTCGTTATCAATTCCGGGCGATTAAAAAAGATCAAAGTATCTTGTATCTGGAAGTGTATGCTTCCAATACCACTTATCATGGGAATCCAGCCATTATCGGCAGTGTCATTGATATGACAGAACAAAAAATTGCAGAAGAAAAAATTCAACATCTTGCTTTCCATGATGTCCTAACGGGATTGCCAAATCGAAACTATTTCACTAATTATTTTGATTTAGCGATCGCTAGGGACCATGTCACAAAAGCAGCAATCCTTGTTATGGACTTAGATCGATTTAAAATTATCAATGATACGTTGGGGCATGATTTGGGGGATCAATTGTTAATAGAGGTTTCAAAACGGTTGAAATGCAGTATCCAACTGAATGGTTGTTTAGCAAGACATGCAGGCGATGAATTTTTACTATTTCTTCCCGAGTTTGACCATGAGGGAACAGTAGAAACGGTTAAACAGTTATTGGCTCGTTTAAATGAACCGTTTCTTATAAATGAATATGAAGTGTATATAACACCGAGTATCGGAATCAGTCGGTTTCCACATGATGATGAAGAGATTGGAACGTTGATCAAAAAGGCTGACTTGGCTATGCAACAAGCGAAGCAGTTGGGGAAAAATAACTTTCAATTTTATATGAGTAAATCGATAGAAATGACAAAAGAAACTTTCGAGTTGGAAAAGGATCTGCGAAAGGCCATTGAAAATGAAGAGTTTGTCGTCTATTACCAGCCAAAAGTGAACATTCATACTGGGGACATAATCGGATTAGAAGCCTTAATTCGTTGGGAGCATCCTGATAAGGGATTAATTTCCCCAGCTCAATTTATTCCCTTGGCTGAAGAGACAGGGATGATTGTCCCCATTGGGGAATGGGTTTTAAGAGAAGCTTGCACAAAGATGAAAGCCGTTCATGAAACCGGGTTTCCGGCGGCGGTTATATCTGTCAATCTTTCAGTCAGACAGTTTTTTCAGTCCAATTTAATTCAGCTAGTTAGCCAAATACTAGATGAATCGGGATTAGCACCTAAGTATTTGGAGTTAGAAATTACTGAGAGCTTCATGATCGATACACACCAGGCCCATACGATTGTAAGTAATCTGAAAAAATTAGGTGTGCGGATCAGTTTAGATGATTTTGGGACAGGCTATAGCTCACTTCACTACCTCAAAAAATTTCCAATTGATATTCTGAAAATTGATCAATCGTTTATTCGTGACTGTATATCAGATGAGAATGATGGCACGATTGTTAAAACGATTATAGCAATGGCTCATCAGTTAAAAATGGAGGTCATTGCTGAGGGAGTAGAAACAAACGAGCAGCTTATTTTTCTACAGCAAAATGATTGTAATAATGCTCAAGGATATCTATTTAGTAAGCCAATACCAATAGAAGAGATAGTGAAGAAATATGTAAAAATTGAGAAATGTATATAAAAAAGTGAAATGGAGGAAATGATGACAGCAACCTATCAAATGAATTATTTATTACTGTCCATTTTAATTGGAGTGGTTGCTTCTTTTACGGCCTTGGATTTGATTGGAAGAGTGGCAGAATCTAAGGGACGAGCGAAAAAGTTATGGTTATTCTCTGCTGCTCTTACCTTTGGGTTAGGAATATGGGCGATGTACTTTACTGGAATGCTCGTTCATCTACCTCAGCTGCAAGTATCCTACCATATTGGGAAAATATTGATTTCCCTATTGTTTGCAATGCTAGGTTCTTGGGGTGCTTTTTTAATTGTTACACATGCTACCATGAATAAAGTTAAGATGATTAGTATAGGAACATTACTAATGGTAGGATCGATTGTTGCGATGCATTATATCGGGATGACGTCGATGGTGATGAAAGCAACCATTTATTATGATTTATTTTATGTGGGATTAGCTATTATTGTGGCAGTAGTCGTATCATCCATATCTTTGGTAATTTTGTTCTCCATTCGCCACTCCGCTTCGCAATCCATTAGTCGAAAACTAGGTGTTTCATTAATTCTGGGCTTGGCTATTTCAAGTGTGCATTATTCAGGAATAAAGGCGACTACCTTTATTCCAAATCCCAATAAAAGAATTTATGATAATGCCTTTTATTCAGAAAACCTAGAAACGGATGTCCTTATTTCGACGTTTATCATTTTATTTATTATGTTGGTTTTTTCCTTTATTGATAAACAAATTGCGATCCGTGCTGCGAGATGGGGAGAAACGCGCTATAAGTCCTTGTTTGATCACAATCCGGATGGTATGTTTACGTTAGATCGGGACGGTACATTTCAAAGTGTGAATCCTGCAGCAGAAAAAATGACTGGGTATACAAAGGAAGAACTATTAAATACTACCTTTGAACGGTTGATAGAGCCAGTTGAAAAAGAGCAAAATTGCAGGCATTTTAACCTGGCATTGCAAGGTGAGACACAGGTTTATGAAGCTAATTGTATTCGGAAGGATGGCAACCTGCGAATACTGCAATTGAAGCTTGTTCCCATGATTAGAGAACAGGAAATACTTGGAGTTTATGGAATAACAAAAGATATTACCGAACAAAAGCAATCCCAAAAACGTCTAAAAGAGAGTGAAGCGCGCTATAAACGTTTAGTGAAACTGTCACCAGAGCCTATTTTAGTCCATCGGAATGGACGTATAAAATTTGCTAATACTGCCTTTACCCGGCTTGTAGGTGCAGCTGGTCATCTAGAACTTATCGGGAAATCGGTCATTGATTTTTCCCCTCCAGAGTATGAGGAAATGGTCAAAAATCGATTCCAGTACTTAAAAAAGACAGGTACTTTTATTGCACCTGCGGAAGAGAAAGTTATTCGTCTAAATGGTGAAGTTCTGGATGTGGAGGTTACAGGGATTACCTTAGACTATGGTGATGATACAGCTGTTCTTATGATGGTTCATGATATTACGAGCAGGAAAAGAGTCGCTGAAGCGTTGCGAAAGAGCGAGTATAATTACCGGCTTATAACGGAGTATTCACAGGATATGATTCGATTAACGGATCGTAATGGTATTATCTTATATGCATCTCCTTCACATAAGTGGAATCTAGGCATAGAAGCAGAGGATTATATTGGTAAACATGTCCGCGAAGGGATTCATCCGGATGATCTTAGTCTATACGATGAAAAGTTACGTTATGCCATCAAGAATCAAGAAAATTTTACAATCGAAGGACGCAGACAACATCAAAATGGGCAATGGATTTGGATTGAATCGCATGCGATGATGGTGATGGATGACCATGGTGCATTACAACATATTGTCTATTCTAGCCGTAATATCATGGAAAGAAAGCAATATGAAGAAAAGTTGGAGCAGTTAGCATTCCAAGATACACTGACAGGACTCCCGAACAGAAGATCATTCACCGACTCGTTAAAGTCGTTGTTACAGGGTTCGGAACAGTCTAAAAGCATCCATGCTGTCATGTTTTTAGATTTAGATAAATTTAAACGAATTAACGACACGCTAGGACATGATATCGGGGATGAATTATTAAAAAAGTTTGCGCAAAGGATTAAAAACAGTTTAGCCGATGATGACATCTTAGCTAGGCTTGGGGGCGATGAGTTCACAATTATTCTTCCAAACCTACAAAGTGAACAAGATGCACAGCAAACGGCTGAAAGGATCATTGAGGAATTGCAAGAACCATGGGAAATTAATGGTCATAATTTCCTAACAACCTCCAGTATTGGAATTTCTTATTATCCAAAAGATGGGGATAATCCGAAAAGATTGATGAAGTGTGCCGATTTGGCTTTATATAAAGCAAAGGATGCAGGCAGGAATAAATATCAAATCTTCGAATAAGAGAAATATAAGCAAGTAGACTACGTCTCCCTATAGACAAGTTTACTTGCTTTTTCTTTTTTGAACGCTATGAGCATTTTATGTGATAAAATAGTCAAAATAGTATCATAATGATGTGATGATGTATTTTTGATAAAGTTCATTCAATTGCCGAAAAGTACATAGGAAATTAAGATGGGAGCCATGATGATGAAAGATTTTAACATTGAGATTACCCTTTGTTCGACGAAAAAAGAGAAGCCATCATTTGATCAGTTGGAATTTGGTAGAATCTTTACCGACCACATGTTTGTTTGGAACTATACAGAGGGGAAAGGTTGGCATGACCCTCGAATTACTCCCTATCAGCCGATTTTATTAGACCCAGCAGCTACCGTATTTCATTATGGACAAACTGTATTTGAAGGTCTGAAGGCATATTTGTCGAAGGAAGAACAGATTCTGTTATTTAGACCTGATCAAAATATGAAAAGGTTAAATCAATCAAACGATCGATTGTGTATGCCGAAAATTGATGAGGAATTAGCATTAAGTGCATTGAAGCAATTGTTATTGATCGATCGGGATTGGATACCTGCAGCAGAAGGAACTTCTCTCTATATTCGTCCGTTTATGATTGCGACGGAACCATATCTTGGGGTGGCGCCTTCAAGCAGCTATCAATTTATGATCATTTTATCGCCAGTTGGATCTTATTATAAAGAGGGAATCAATCCTGTTAAAATTGCTGTGGAAAGCGAGTATGTTCGTGCAGTCCGAGGTGGAACAGGGAATGCTAAAACAGCAGGAAACTATGCAAGTAGTTTAAAGGCATCCGAAGTTGCCAGCAGAAAGGGATATTCCCAGGTGTTATGGTTGGATGGTAGAGAAATGCAGTATATTGAAGAGGTTGGCAGTATGAATATTTTCTTTAAAATGAATGGTGAAGTGGTCACTCCTGCATTGAATGGAAGTATTCTCGAAGGCATCACAAGAAAATCTATTATTGAACTTTTGCGCAATTGGAATATCCCTGTTGTTGAACGGCAAGTATCCATCCACGAAATTCAGCAGGCATATCATGATGGTGTATTAGAAGAGGCGTTTGGAACTGGAACAGCCGCTGTTATCTCACCAATTGGAGAGTTCTTATGGAAAAACGAAAAAATGGTTATTAATGGTGGAGAAACAGGTCAGTTATCAAAAAAATTATACGATTCATTGACAGGAATACAAAATGGAACTGAACCAGATCCATTTGGGTGGACCATAAGAGTTTAGCGTGAGTAACGTAAATAGATTTTTGATAAAGTGGCAATTAATCTAGAAAATATAATTTAATATAATATTTAGAAAAGTCCCTTTCTTAATGGAAGGGGCTTTTTTTATTTTATCACCAGAATTTATATGTTTCGACTTTGAGAATTGTCCAGCTCCAGGCGCCATCGGCTCGAGGTCACAAGCCAATCCGTCGAGAAGGTTAAAGAACAACCTTCCCGCCGGCTCGTCTTGTGCTTGTCGCCGATAGGCGGGCGCCTTGCGCTTTTCTTATTTTAATCGTAAAGATATTGTATTTTAAAATAGTATAGTGTTATAATGTGGTAGTATGATAATATGGTAACGCACTAAAGTATTTTGAAAATCTATTAAAGGTGGTATTCAGTTGATATGAAACGTTTTGCAACTATGATCCTAGCATTGGCGGCAGTATTCTCTGTCCTTACAGCATGCTCTAACAGTGCTTCTAGTGATACAAAAAATGACAAAAGCTTAATCATTGGTATTGACGATAAATTCGCCCCAATGGGATTCAGAGATGAAGATAACAAAATTGTCGGTTTTGATATAGACCTAGCAAAAGCAGCAGCGAAAAAAATGGACGTTAAGGTTACATTCCAACCAATTGATTGGAAAACAAAAGAGTCGGAGCTTAGCAGTGGCAGGATTGACCTTATTTGGAATGGTTATACTATTACAGATGAACGTAAAAATAAAGTCCTCTTCACAAAGCCATACTTACGGAATGCCCAAGTGGTTGTCACACGAAAGGATTCCAAACTTACTAAACTAGCTGATTTAGAGGGTAAAGTAGTGGGGCTGCAATCCCTTTCTTCTGCATCAGATGCATTGGATGCAAATCCAATCAAATCAAAGATAAAAACGATTACTGAGTTTAAAGATAATGTGCTCGCCTTGAATGATTTAAAGAGCGGCCGATTGGATGCCGTCGTCATTGATGATGTTGTGATCAATTACTATATGACAAAAGAGAAAGATACTTTTACCATTTTAGATGAATCGCTTGCCCCTGAAGAATATGGAGTAGGGGTAAAAAAAGGGAACGAAGAATTACTGACCAAGCTTCAAAAGGCACTTGATGAAATGACTGAGGACGGCACAGCTGCTGAAATATCAAACAAATGGTTTGGGGAAGATAAAGTATTGAAGTAAAAATGAATATAAGATAAAACAGGATTTCCCCCGGAAACCCTGTTTTGTTTTGGAGGAATCCACTATGTCTATCGATTATATAATCTCAATTTTAAAACCAATGCTCGAAGGTGCACAGATGACAGTCCTGTTGTTTATTATAGCGATTGTGGTATCTATACCATTGGGCTTTTTATTAACACTGGCTGTAAGCAGCATTATTAAGCCCTTGTCATGGCTTGCACAAGCCTATATTTATATCATGCGGGGCACACCATTATTATTGCAGTTATTATTTATTTGTTTTGGTTTGCCGATGATCCCAGGGATTGGCGAGTATTTGGTTTTGGATCGATTTGTAGCAGCTAGTTTAGGATTTATTTTAAATTATGCTGCATACTTTGCTGAAATCTTTCGCGGCGGACTACTTGCGATCGATAAGGGACAATATGAGGCTTCACAGGTACTCGGCTTAAATAAATGGCAGATGACAACTCGAATCATCATGCCGCAAATGTTCCGAATCGCCCTTCCGGCGGTCGCCAATGAATCGGTAACATTGGTTAAGGATACGGCGCTCCTTTATGCAGTAGCTGTACCGGAACTATTGCACTTTGCTGAAACAGCTGTAAATCGGGACTTTACCATCGTTCCGTTCGTTGTTGCTGGTATCATTTATCTGGTAATGACCCTTGTATTAACGATTGTGTTTAAATGGATTGAAAAAAGGTTCCGATTTGAATAGAAAGGAGGGGCAGTATGGCAATGATTGAAGTTTCTAACCTAAAAAAATCATTTGGTAAGTTGGATGTGTTGAAACAGCTAACCTTTACTGTCAATAAAAATGATGTCGTGGCAGTGATTGGTCCCTCAGGATCTGGAAAAAGTACGATGCTTCGTAGTCTCGTCCATCTCGAACAGATTGATGCGGGAAGTATTTCGGTAGTAGGAGAATACCTTGTGAAGGATGGAGTCTATCCAAGGCTGCCTGAAATTAAGCAGATTACCTCAAAGATGGGAATGGTTTTTCAGCATTTTAATTTGTTTCCTCACCTTACTGTTCAAGAAAATTTAGAAATTGCGCCTAAATTAGTGAAAAAAGCGTCTGCTTCAGAACTTCGACAACGCAGTACGGAACTGCTGGGAAAAATTGGGCTTACCAATCGTGCTAAGGCATACCCGGCTAATTTATCAGGCGGTCAAAAGCAAAGGGTAGCGATTGCTCGGGCGTTGATGATGGATCCGGAGATTCTCTTGTTTGATGAACCTACTTCCGCTCTTGATCCAGAACTAACCGGTGAGGTACTACAAGTCATGAAGGATTTGGCTGAGGAGCAGATGACAATGATTGTGGTAACACATGAAATGGGATTTGCAAAAGAAGTGGCCAACAGGGTTATTTTCATGGATGATGGTGAGATTGTCGAATCAGGGCATCCGTCGGAAATATTCACAAACCCACAGTTTGACCGCACCAAGGTCTTCCTCAACAGGAGTTTTTAATAAACGGAGATTTGAAAAAAATGTTGCACAATCAAAAGCTCATCCTTTCCTTAAACAGGATGAGCTTTAAATTATTTAGAAAGAAATAATCATCCCGTCTTTACCGGCGTATGTGCCCATTGTTGCGCCCATATAACTGATAATAATATCTTTTGGGGAAAAACGTTTGATCAGTTCTTGCTTGATGGCCTCAGCATCTTCCACATTTCCTGTATGGGTAATTCCAAATGTTAGTGTACTGAAATCCTTTCCTCTTTCCTCGATGATATCAAGTACCCTTTTTTGAAATTTCCTTTTTCCTCGTATCTTTTCAAAAATTTCTACTTTCCCTCCACTAACCCTTTCTAAAATCACCTTGATATTCAAAATCTTAGCTAGGGAGCCTTGGAACTTACTTAGCCTTCCGCCTTTTACGATATTCTCTAGAGTATCTAACAGGACAAGAATATTCATTTTATCCCGATATTCGGTAAGATTCGAAACAATTTCCTCCATTGAAGCACCCTGTTCAGCAAGTTCTGCCGCACGAATAATCTGGAGACCGTGCCCTAACGATCCAGCTAAAGAATCAAAAACGGTCACATTGGCATTGCTTAAATCCTTTCCAATACATGCAGATTGATAGGTTCCACTTAGACCCGAAGAAATGGTCAGACAAAGGATTTCTGTACCCGAATCAAATTTAGAGAAGGCCTTAGCAAATGATGCAGGGGAAGGTTGGGATGTCTTCGGAAGGATATCTGTTGAAAACATCTTCGTGAAAAATTCCCTTGGTGTTAAATCTACTTTTTCTAAATAATCTTGTTCCTCGATTGTGACTGTTAATGGAACCATGGTCACATCGTACTGCTCTATTAATTCTTTCGGTAAGTCAGCCGAGCTGTCTGTGATTATTTTTATCATTTCCCTTTCCACCTCTAGTTTTAGAATGTATTCATAAGTATATCAGTTCTATCTTATAATCGCTTGCTGTAGATTCGAATAAAAAGAGCAGCAATCATCACATTTGCTGCCTTCAACTCATGTGAAATATTACTAGATTTATCTATAAAAATGTACCATTGATTATTTTTTTGGTAAAATATTCATTGTGACTACAATTATCGCAATTATTAAAAATAAAAGATAATAATAGATATAGGATAGAAAGGATGAGAGCTGAATTGAAACAAGAGGGGAAAGGATATGTGGAACCAGGAAATGACACACACTTAAGTCAGTTAGCATCCGTAGGACAAATTGCAGCGGGAATCGCCCATGAGGTAAAAAACCCCTTGACTGCCGTTAAGGGATTTTTACAATTGCTTGAGCAGGATGGAAGAAATGAATATATTGAAATTGCCCAATCAGAATTAGACAATGCCTTAACCACATTAAATAACCTGCTCCAAGTCTCAAAGCCAGATTTGGAGGATGAAGCGTATCAGACCATCTATTTGGCCGTCGAATTGGAATCTATCTTGAATCTATTTCAGGATAAATTATACAATATTACGATACATACAGAATTTAATCATACCAATATACCGATTGTCGGTAGGAAAAACCAATTTAAAAAGGCTTTCTTCAATCTTATCAAAAATGCAATCGAGTCGATTGAAGGGAATGGGACCTTAACCATTAGGCATGATTTATTAAAGGATGATGTGATCGTTACGATTCAGGATACGGGAGTTGGTATATCTAAAGATAAAATCCCCTTACTTGGGACTCCATTTTTTACAACAAAGGATCAAGGGACTGGTATGGGTTTAACCCAAGTATTTTCTGTTATTTATCAGCATGATGGAAAAGTGATGGTTGATAGTAAAGAAAATCAGGGGACTAAATTTACGATTCGAATTCCACACAAAAAAGTGATGAGTCAAAAAGGGGGGAGAACATTGAATTTACATTATGTTGAAAAGGCATCTATTAAAGATTTCTTTTTTGAGAATCAGAAAATCTTTGATGAAAGATTGTTAAATGAAGCCATAAATGTAAAAGACAAGATTGACGAAATACATAAGATCGGAAATATCAATTTATTAGCGAATGCCCATAAGCTGGTTTTATATGTTGTTGAGGAGAGGGAACACGAGTTAATCTCCTTTGCCAAACAAGAAGGGATTGCTTGGGCAAAGTATTCATTGACACTTGCTTTTAAACTTGAATGGATTCAGGCTATTAGAAGAACGCTATGGGACTTTTTATACAACTTTGATGCACTGAGTAACACTGAGGCCGAACGATCGGCATTCTTTACTTTAGAAAAGCAGATAAACGAAAGTATTGATCAATTTCTTACGTACTTCTTTATCAGCTATTCTAAATATAAGGATGAATTATTAGACATCCAACGAAAGCTAGTTGAAAATCTTCCAGTTCCTATTATTCCAATAAACAAGGAAATATGTATATTACCTTTAATTGGTACGATTGACCCACAAAGGCTCTCCACCATTCAAGACAAAGTATTGACTGAAATCGAGCATCATCATATCCAATCGTTAATTATAGATCTTTCCGGTGTGGCACCAATGGAAATAGAGTCTACGAATAAATTGGTGAAAATAATTGAAGGTATAACGATGATGGGGTGTAAAATAATCCTTACCGGATTACGTGCTGACATTGTAAAACGTTTGATCAACAACGAAACAGGCTTTACCCCGCTAGCAGAATTCAAAGGAACCTTACAACAGGCCTTGAATGATGTCATTTATCATCATCAACCTTAGAGAGTACACTGAGTATGCTTTACATGGTTTTATGAATTTCTTTTATAGTTGGGAGGAGTTTTTTTGGCAATTGATGTTCAAGTCATCTTATATCAAGTATTAATTGTTCTCCTTCCCATATTAGTTTATCATTTATTTTTCCATGAAAAAAACAGTAACCTGAAAAAGCCTTTTTCGATACTTATGATTATCCAGTTAATCATCCTAGTTCTTGCGATGTCTTTCCCAATTAAATTTTCTGAGGGCTATGTTTATGATTTTAGGATTATTCCTTTTATCATATCGTTTGTTTATGGTGGAACGGTCCCTGGCTTAATCACGGGGTTTTTCTTATTAATTTATCGGTACATGATTGGGGGTGCCGGATTCTATGTCGTGTTAGTGAATTATTCAGTTACTTGCGCAGTTCTTATTTTTATGGGTAAACAGATCCACGCATACTCTAAAACCGGCAAACTGATTTTTGTTAGTATCGTATTTTGGGCTAACACCTTAATTGTTTTGCTTACACTGCTCCAAACAAATCAAATAGGACAAATCAGTTTTATGGTTGTTTTTTACGCTATAACATGGATTTGCTTGATGATGGTCGTGCTTGTCATCGAAAATGTCAATCAACAGATGAAGATTCGTGAGCAATTACAAAAAGATGAAAAATTAAATGTGATTAGTCAGCTAGCTGCATCTGTTGCCCACGAGGTAAGGAATCCCTTGACTTCCGTCCGTGGCTTTCTTCAATTAATCTCTGATGATGAAAATTTGCGAACTGCTCAGAAAAATTATATTAACATTGCCTTAAGTGAGTTAGACCATGCTCAGGTCATCATAAATGATTATTTATCCTTAGCAAAACCGAATACGGAAGAACTTTCTATCATCAATCTATCGGATGAAGTGAATAAAACCGTTGAGTTGATGACCTCATACTCGAATATACAGAACATAGCTATTCAAACAACTATACAAGATTCCCTATATATGAAAGGAAACAAAAGTGAAATTAAGCAGGTATTGGTTAATATCATGAAGAATGGCATTGAAGCAATGACCATGGGCGGAACTCTTTCTGTGCATACATATGAGAAAAATGGGACTATTTCGATCGAGATCATCGATAGTGGTAAGGGAATGACGAAGAACCAACTGAAAAAATTAGGAACTCTTTTTTATACTACAAAAGAAAAGGGTACAGGTGTTGGTCTAACGATCACATTTCAATTGATTCAAGCGATGAGAGGTAGGATAAACGTAGAAAGCGTCCCAGGGAAGGGAACCAGTTTTATTATTCAATTTCCTAGTGTTGAAAAAGGATAACAAACATTTGGCACATAGCAAGGCTCTTCTTGTCATATTTTATCCATTAAAGAAGTGGGGATATACTCGGTCCGCTTTGCGCACGATATATGGTAAAAAGGAGGAATTTTCCCAATGGATGCAAATATGTTTCATGAAAAGCAGAAGCATGAGAAGGAAGCCCTTACTGGGATTCTTGAAAATTCAATAGAAATAGAAGAGGACTTAATGAGGACGTATTTAATCACGGCAGAGCGGATTCACGATGATGATGAACTAAAGGAACGGCTCGAGAACTTTGCCGAAGGAAATGCAAAACGTACCAAGCAGCTGATAGATGAACTGAATGATCGTGGAGGAAAATAAAAAGATGCCAGGTCTTTTTCAGATGAAAAACTGAAAAGACCTGGCATCTTCATTTTAAAAGATAAGAATAGGTTAGACGGGCGTCTTCCGCTTTTCTTATTATTTAATACCCTTCATGAAGCCTTGAATCTTTGGTGCTAGGATTAAAAGGATAATACCTAGAACGATAGACGCTCCACCGATAACACCAAAGTAAGCCATTTCGGTTTCAGGTGTGTAGAATTTAACAACTTGTGCATTTAGTGCTTGTGCAGCAGCACTTGCTAGGAACCATAAGCTCATCGTTTGCGCTGAGAAGGCAGCAGGAGCCAATTTAGTTGTCGCTGACAATCCAACCGGTGACATGCATAACTCACCAAATACAACAATTAAATAACTAAGAACAAGCCATAATGGACTCACCAATGAATCTGTACCACCAAAATAGGCTGGGATCAGAATAACTAGGAATGACAGACCAGCAAATAATAATGATAATGAGAACTTTTGAGGTATTGTTGGCTGGCGATTGCCTAATTTAATCCACATCCATGCAAACATAGGTGCAAAGATGATAATAAATAATGGATTTAAAGATTGGAACCAAGCAGGCTTAATGTCGATACCTGCAAAATGTAATTGTGTACGAGTATCAGCATAGCTTGCAAGGATAGTGGAGCCTTGCTCCTGGATGGCCCAGAACATAACAGCTCCTATAAATATCGGAATATACGCAATAATCCTTGAACGTTCAACAGCAGTTGTTTTTGGACTGCGATACATAACAACGAAATAAATCGTCGGAATTAAAACACCAAGAAAAGTAACAATATTAATAAAACTAGTAAAAGTTAAAAGTCCGTATGGAATTGCTACAGCTAGGAAAATACCAAGAATAATGACTCCAATTCCAATAATGGTGAAGACCTTTTTCTTTTCTGCTGGTGCCATTGGATTGGCAATCATAGTACCTGCAAGGCCGAGATTTTTTTTCTTTGTAACACTGAACATGACTAATCCTAAGAACATACCTACAGCAGCAATACTAAAACCTATGTGGAAGTTGTCGATAGATCCAACGATTAAAGGTGAGATGAACGCTCCAAGATTAATACCCATATAGTAAATCGTGAAACCTGCATCACGACGTTCGTCTTTTTCACTGTACAATTCGCCTACGACAGTAGAGACGTTCGGCTTAAGCATTCCTGTTCCAAGAACAATCAATACCATGGATACAAAGAACATTGAAACACTGCCAGGAATAGCAAGTGCAATATGTCCAAACATAATTAAGATTCCACCGTAGAACACAGCCCTTGATGTACCGAATACCCGGTCAGCTAGCCAGCCGCCAATAATCCCCGACATATAAACAAGTGATCCGTAAATGGACATGATAGAAAGCGCGAGATTTTTATCAATTCCCAGTCCGCCCTTTGAAACTTCATAATACATATAGAAAACGAGGATGGCTCTCATTCCATAATAAGAGAAACGCTCCCAGAATTCAGTGAAGAAAAGTGTGGATAATCCTTTAGGATGTCCGAAGAATCCAGTCTGAGGAACACTATCCACAATTTTCTGTCTATTTGTGTTTGACATGTTTATAACCTCCCTTATATTATTTTATAATACTTTCTGATGTTTTGAATTGTCAAAAACTTTTTTTGGTAAAACCAATATATAAATAGTATTAACCTTGATATAACTGGATTTACGGGAAGATAAATAGGAAAAGAAAGTTTTTTTGAAATAGTAAATTATTTCTGACTAAAGGATAATTCAGATAATAATTAGGTGGAGGATTCCATTACAGTAAAAAATAACCCTCCTCATCGGAATGCTGAGTGTTTACTTCCACATATGTGAACCGCCTCTCCTAGGTCTCTAGACTGATATAAAAATCAAGCGCTGGCGCAATTATAAAATAGAAATAAAAAAGGTATGATGATATCAAGATCAAGAAGGAGGAAAACAAAATGAAAAAATTTGGTTTATTAGTAGCAGGAGGAATCGCAGCCATCATTTTACTGTCGACAATCGGTCCGATTGTGGGGCTAATGGTTAGTCTTGCACTTCTATATTTTATCTACAAGCAGTTTTTAAAAACAGAATCAACAGGTTGGAAAATTGGACTTGGAATTATCGGATTCATCGTGATCATGGGTGCTATTCACAATATTCCTGCGATCATTGGTGTTGGAGCAGCCTATGTTCTCTACCTCGTCTATAAAAAATGGAATAGGAACAAATATAAAATCGCTAAGGAAGAATCCGATCCGTTTACTAATTTTGAAAAACAATGGAATGAATTAAATAAATAATATGAAGAATGGCGAGGACAAACTTAATTGTGCGTATGAATGCCACGTTTAATGCTGACTCACAGGTGATCCATAATGAAAAGGATAGCCACTATCCACTGGTCGTGAAAGTTAGTTTACACTGCCAAAATTATAAAAAAAGCGATTGGTTAGTTAAAAACCAGTCGCTTTTTTTTGTAGAAAATTTAAATAAAGAATAAGTGAATGTTCCACAAAGTACCGTGTCTAATTTGCCTTTTGATCCCATCATCCTAAAAGCAAAGGTAGAAGGTTTTGTAAATATTTATAAATTGAATCAACAGCTTATCCAACAAGCTAAAAGCGTAACCGAAAAGACAAGTGAATTAGAAAATGCCTATTTAGAGCTTAGCAAAACGACGGCAGATTTGCGTGTCTCAGAGGAGTTAGCCAATGTGATCAGTGAAACATCCATCGATTCAATGATTGTTATGGATGATAAAGGATTTATTTTAAAAGTAAATCCAGCCGTTGAGAAAATGTTTGACTATGATGAAACGTCTATTATCGGGAAAAATATTACCCTATTATTCTCAGGAGAAGAATCTCATGGCTATATCAGGTCTATTTTAGCAAATATACATAATGTGAATAGTGTATTTGGTAATGAAAACTTGAAGGAAGTTATTTACCGGAGACCGATAGAGAAAAAGCATTAGAGATTGCTGAAGGAATCATCCGCGCTTTCAAAGCACCGTTTTTTATTGATAATTACGAATTATTTATCACAACATGTATTGGGATAAGTATTTTTCCGTTTGATGGTGAGGAAGCGCTTGTATTAATGAGAAACGCTGATGCTGCCCTGTATCGAGCAAAGGAACAAGGGAAAAATCAATATAAGGTGTTCCACTCTGGTATGAATATCCAATCCTATCGAACATTTATTATGCAAAATGATCTCCGTAAAGCCATTGAACGGGAAGAGCTAACCCTAGCCTATCAGCCGCGAATTGACGAACCTGCCAATCATTGCCTTAACGGCGAAAGCGATGAAAGAGGATCGCCAGAGGTGTATGGAGGCAGGGGCCTCGGATTATATTGTAAAACCGTTTGACACAGATCAGCTTATTTCGTTGATAAAGGTTTGGTTATATAAGAAATAAACTAAGCCGTCATACAAAAAACTTTAACATCGAGGGAAAGTATGGAAAAGGATCAAAAGAGAACTCCTGAAAACTTAGAGAAGCTCGAAATCGAATTGCTGTTACAAGGACTGTATTCCTGGTGTGGTTATGACTATCGCAACTATGCCTATAATTCAATTAAGCGGAGAATTTGGCATAGAATACATGCCGAAAAGCTAACGAGTATTACAGGGCTCCTCGAAAAGGTGCTGCACGATCAAGATTGTTTACAACGGTTAATAGCCGACTTTTCCATTAATGTCACGGAAATGTTTCGTGATCCATTATTCTTCCTTAGCTTTAGGGAGAAGGTTGTTCCATTATTACGGACCTACCCCTCAATTAGAATATGGCATGCCGGCTGTTCAACAGGAGAAGAAGTCTATTCAATGGCTATGCTGCTGCATGAGGAAGGATTGTATGAGAAAACAAAAATTTATGCTACTGATATCAATTCAGATGTGTTAAAGATTGCAAAAAAATTAGGGATATTTCCATTAGAACATATGCGGAAATATACTAATAATTATATTCAGGCTGGTGGGAAAAAGGCATTTTCGGATTATTATAGTGTGACGACTAACGGAGTTAAATTTGATCCTTATTTAACGAAAAATGTTGTCTTTGCCCAGCATAATTTAGTAATGGATCGTTCGTTTAATGAATTCCATGTGATCTTATGCCGGAACGTATTGATCTATTTTAATAAGTCTTTACAAGAGCAGGTACACAATCTCTTTTATGAAAGTTTGGGGATGTTTGGGATATTGGGATATTGGGACTCGGAGATAAGGAAACGATCATGTATACAGGACTGGCAGACTGTTACGATGCCATTAGTAAGAGTCAGAAATTATATAAAAAGGTTAAATAAAAAAAGTAGTATCGAATGTGGATATATAGAATAGGAAAAAGTTCCTGGTTTTTATTATTTCGAAAAGATGGGAATAGTAGGGGATATTCTATTCTGTCCTCCTAAATGATAATGAACATATGAAAACGAAACGGAACTAGGTGAATATGGGAGGAAATCACTAGACTATTGTATACCGGGAAAATTAATAAATAGAAATTATTGCATGATCGAAGGGTTAATGATGAATATAGATCTGTATAATCTTGAGGTACTAAATAAAATTGCGCTTTTTTTTCAACTATTTAACAATATGTCCGACTTGGTATACCTAACAAAGGTAGATGAAGACCGGCAGTTTAGCTATATTCTTGCAAATGAGCCGGCAACAAAATTTTCAGGGCTTACGACACAATCCTTTGGGAAGCCATTAAGTAAAGTTCTTCCTTTGGGGGTTTATAAAAAAATTGAAGCAAAGTATTTATTGGCATTAACAACAAAAGAACCAATTACCTACGAAGATAAATTTATCGTGCCGCCGACACTCAGTAATTTAGCCGAAATGAAATACGCTGCAAATCAGGTAGTATACTGGGAATCTACGATTACCCCTGTTATAAATCAAGATGGAAAATGTACGCATTTATTAGTGGTCGTTCGAAATATTACCGATCGAAAAGAAAAAGAATAATGGAACAATAGGTGTTGACATTGACGCAGCGTTAAGGTGTATCGTTGATTTATGGGGAGGTGATCGAATGGAGTATACAGTGCAAAAGCTAGCGAATCTCGCAGGTGTAAGTACCAGAACGCTTCGGTATTATGATGAAATAGGTATTCTTAAGCCGGCAAGAATCAATTCGTCAGGATATAGAATCTATGGTCAGGAAGAGGTGGACCGCCTGCAACAAATTCTATTTTACCGAGAATTAGGTGTAGATCTACACAGAATAAAACTTATCGTAACTGCCCCATCCTTTGATGGTGCAGCGGCACTGAAAGAACATCGTGAAAAACTCCTTGAAAAAAAGGAGCAATTAGAACTACTGATTTCTAATGTGGAAAAAACAATAGCATTAACGGAAGGGAGAATGAAAATGTCAAATAAAGAGAAGTTTGAAGGATTTAAGAAAAAAATGATTGAAGATAATGAGAAAAAGTATGGCAAGGAAATTCGGGAAAAGTATGGGAAGGACACGGTTGAGAAGTCCAATGCCAAACTGCAAAACATGACCGAGGCACAATACAAAGAGGTTACAAAACTAGCGGAACAAGTGACTGAAACGTTAGCTGAAGCCTTTAAAACAGGTGACCCTGCAGGTGAACTTGCTCAAAAGGCAGCAGACCTACACAAGCAATGGTTATGTTATTATTGGCATGAATACAGCAAAGAGTCCCATGCTGGCCTAGGTCAAATGTATGTTGATGACGAACGATTTACAGCCTACTATGATAAAGAACAACCAGGAACAGCAGCATTTTTGCGAGATGCCATTTACATCTATACCGGGATGAAACAATAGTATTTTAGGAAGACCTATTCTCAGAGAAGAATAGGTCTTCTTCAGTTTTTTTTGCAGAAATGAATAGGGTATTAGATATTTTAATGTAGCTATGATTGTAAAAACTGAAACTAGAAGGTCGATTAATGCTAGAGATGTTGGAATACGGTAATACGTTAAAGTGTTATGGAACACTGTGGTTTTTTAAATTTTTTTTATTTTTCGACAAATTTACATAGCCACAACGGACTATTTTGTGTCATAATAGTCTTAATATTTATTATATTATAATATTTTTAGTGTTAGTCAATTTAATAAAAACGAATGAGCAGGTAGGTGTAAATGTGAGCAGTGAACCTATTCTTCGCATAAACGATTTAAAGGTATCGTTTCAGTCTGGGAAAAAGTTTTTACCCGCAGTTGATGGGATCAGTTTTGAATTAAAAGAAGGAGAAATACTTGGTATTGTTGGTGAATCAGGAAGTGGGAAAAGTGTCACCTCGTTGGCAACGATGGGTCTGATCCCTTCACCGCCAGGGAAAATTGAGAAGGGCGAAATTGTTTTTGAAGGAAATGACTTAACGAACATCTCTGAAAAAGAGTGGCGAAAAATTCGTGGGAATCAAATATCAATGATTTTTCAGGAACCAATGACATCACTGAACCCGCTGTTTTCGATCGGTAATCAGTTGATGGAAGCCATTCGCTTACATACGAGTTTAACCAAAAAGCAAGCGCAAATGCGCTGTATTGAATTATTAAAGTTAGTCGGAATTCCGAGAGCGGAAGGAATCCTTAAAGATCATCCTCATCAGTTATCTGGTGGAATGAGACAAAGGGTTATGATTGCGATGGCAATGGCCTGCAATCCAAAAGTCCTCATCGCAGATGAGCCAACCACAGCCCTTGACGTAACGATCCAAGCACAAATACTTGCTCTAATGAAGGACTTGAACAAAAAAACGAACACGTCCATTATCCTGATTACTCATGATCTAGGAGTAGTAGCCGAAATATGTGAACGTGTCATTGTCATGTACGCGGGCCAAATTGTTGAGCAAGGCGATGTCAGAAAAATTTTAAAGGATCCGCAGCATCCCTATACGAAAGGCCTCTTAAAATCCGTACCAGATTTACGAGGAAAAAAAGAACGACTCTATAGTATTCCAGGTGCAGTCCCAACTCCAGGTACGATTGATAAAGGCTGCAGGTTCGCGGCAAGATGCGCAGAAGCCTTTGGTCAGTGCAAGGTGGAGACACCAACATTAATTAGTCAGGAAAAAGATGGACATGAGGTGCGCTGTTTCCTACATACATTGAAGGAGGGGAGTGATCAGCATGTCAGAGTTACTTCTTGAGGTAAATGGGCTGAAAAAATACTTTCCCATTACAGGTGGACTTCTTGGAAAGAAGCAAGGCGAGGTCAAAGCGGTCGATGATGTGTCATTTTATGTGAAAAAGGGAGAAACATTAGGGATCGTTGGGGAAAGTGGTTGTGGAAAATCGACAACCGGCAGATTGCTGATGCGTTTGATTGAGGCAAGTGACGGAAGAATCATCTTTGAAGATAAAGAGATTACTAGTATGTCAAAAACGGATTTGCGAAAAACGCGCCGCGACATTCAGATGGTATTCCAGGACCCATATGCATCATTAAACCCAAGACATTCTATTGAACAGATTTTAGAAGAACCTTTGGTTGTCCATGGAATTGGAACGAAGGAAGAACGCCGTAAGCAGGTAAGAGAGATGCTTGAGGTAGTGGGCTTAAGTAGTTATCATGCAAAACGCTATCCACACCAGTTCAGCGGTGGTCAGCGCCAAAGAATTGGCATTGCCAAAGCTTTAATGACGAAGCCAAAGTTAATTATCGCCGACGAGCCTGTTTCCGCCCTAGACGTTTCCATCCAAGCACAGGTACTGAACCTAATGAAGGATATCCAAAGGGAATTCCAACTGACGTACATATTTATTGCGCATGATTTAGGAGTAGTCCGTCATATTAGTGATCGTGTTGGCGTTATGTATTTAGGCAGATTAATAGAGTTATCCGAAAGTGAAGAGCTGTACGAGAATCCGAAACATCCTTATACAAAAGCTCTACTTTCAGCTGTACCAATACCAGATCCAGATATTAAGAGAGAAACGATTTTAATTGAAGGGGAGCTTCCAAGTCCTGCTAATCCTCCTTCAGGTTGTGCCTTCCATACTAGATGTACACAAGTAATGGATATTTGTAAAACGGCAAGACCAGCAGAACACAATCTAAACGATCATTTTGTGTCATGTCACCTGTATAATAAGTGATTTTGCCGCATTGATGATAAAACAAAAAAGAAAATAGGGGGAAAAAGGTATATGAAGAAAAGCTCATTTAAACTGCTGTTGATTTCGCTATTAGCCATGAGTATGCTCCTTGTTGGCTGCAACAGTAAAACAAATAATGATGCGGGAGACAAGAAAGACAGTGGTGGATCGAAGAAAGATACGCTTGTATATGGTCGTGGCGGTGATTCCACTTCATTAGATCCGATCACCACAACTGAAGGGGAAACGTTTAAAGTAACGGAAAACATTTTTGAAACTCTTTTACAATATGGCGACCAAGATACAACCGTAAATCCTGGACTTGCAGAAAAGTGGGAAGTGACTGATGACGGTTTAACTTACACCTTCCACCTCCGTCAAGGTGTAAAATTCCACGATGGTACAGACTTTAATGCAGATGCGGTTGTCTTTAACTTTAATCGCTGGATGAATGGTAATGCCGATAGCTTCCCATATTATTCGATGTTCGGTGGCTATAAAGGCGATGAGGGACACGTTATTAAAGAAGTGAAAGCTGTTGACGCGAACACTGTGCAATTTGTCTTAAATAGACCACAAGCACCATTCCTAAAGAACTTAGCCATGTCTCCATTCGGAATTGCCAGTCCAACTGCTGTTGAAAAATATGGTGATGATTTTAGAAGTCATCCAGTAGGAACAGGTCCATTCAAATTTGTAGAGTGGAAACAGAATGATACGATTACACTTGAAAAAAATCCTGATTACTGGCAAAAAGGCTTCCCTAAATTAAATAAAGTAATTTTCCGTGTGATTCCTGAGAACACAGCCCGTCTAAATGCCCTTTCAAATGGTGAGATTGACGTGATGGATGGATTGAATAACTCAGATGAAGCAACTGTGAAAGCAAATGACAAGTTACAAGTAATTGAACGTCCTTCCATGAACGTTGGCTACATTGGGATGACAACGACTCGTAAACCATTTGATAACAAGCTTGTTCGTCAAGCGATTAACTATGCAGTAGATAAGAAAGCTATCATTGATGCGTTTTATGGAGGAAAAGCAGATCCTGCTGTTAACCCAATGCCGCCATCAATCGAAGGTTATAATGATGCCATTCAAGATTATCCATATGACTTAGAAAAAGCTAAAGCATTATTAAAAGAAGCTGGCTATGAAAAAGGATTTGAAATGGACCTTTGGGCAATGCCAGTAGCACGTCCATATATGCCTGAAGCACAAAAGGTGGCAGAGGTTATTCAAGAAAGCTTAAACAAAATTGGCGTTAAAGCAAAAATTCAAACGGTTGAATGGGCTACTTATCTAGATAAAGCGGCTAAAGGCGAGTTTGATATGTTCATGCTTGGCTGGACAGGAGACAATGGTGACCCTGATAACTTCCTATATACTCTTTTAGATAAAGACAGCATTGGAAGCAACAACTACTCTTACTATAGTAATGACGAGCTTCATGATATCTTGATTCAAGCTCAAACTGAACCAGATCAAGCCAAGCGTAATGAGCTTTACAAGAAAGCCCAAGAAATCATCCATGATGATGCTCCATGGGTTCCACTTGTTCACTCAGTACCACTATTAGCGGCTTCGAAGGATGTTGTAAATTATTTACCACACCCAACAGGTTCAGAGCCTTTAACAAAAGTAGAATTTAAATAATCATTATTGAAAGGGGAGGAACCGTTTCCTCCCCTTTTGTTAGAAGTTTTCCTTTAAGGGGTGAGTGATTTGTTTACTTATACAGTTCGCCGTTTAGGTTCCTTAATACCGGTCTTATTTGGAATGACATTAGTTGTTTTTGGAATTATACATGCCATCCCAGGGAATCCAGCGCAGGTCATTTTAGGTCAAAGGGCAACAAAAGAAGCTATTGCTGTATTAACCAAACAGTTGGGATTGGACAGGCCATGGTACATACAATACGTTGACTATCTTAATAAGCTTTTACACGGTGATTTAGGGACTTCATTAAGAACAAGGGGTCCCATTAATGAAGAAGTTTGGCCATTTTTAGCAGCTACGATCGAACTGACAGTGATTGCGATGTTGATCGCGATTATCATCGGTGTGAATGCTGGAATTATTAGTGCCTGGTTTTCGAAGTCTTGGTTCGATTATACGGCAATGGTTTTGGCGCTAGTTGGGGTGTCATTGCCAATTTTTTGGCTGGGCTTAATGATGCAATGGGGCTTCGCCAATGAATTAGGCTGGCTGCCAACAACCGGTAGAGAGGATGTCCGAGATCCGGTTGCCTCCATCACCAATCTCTATTTAGTGGATACGCTCCTACAGGGGAGATTTGATCAATTTGGCACGGTTATAAAACATTTGATTTTGCCGAGCTTTGCCCTTGCGACCATTCCAATGGCGATTATTGCGAGAATGACCCGAGCAACTATGTTGGAGGTTATGCAATCCGACTATATTCGTACGGCAAGAGCCAAGGGGTTAAAAATGTTCTGGGTTGTGTATAAGCATTCATTAAAAAATGCCATCATTCCAGTACTTACTGTTATCGGGTTACAAACGGGGCTGCTGTTGGGAGGAGCCATTTTAACTGAAACCATTTTTGGCTGGCCGGGGATTGGTCGATACCTTTACGATGCGATCGGATATCGTGACTATCCCGTTATCCAGTCGGGAATTTTAATTATTGCAGCAATCTTCGTTCTGATAAATTTAATTGTCGATTTATTATATGTCTTTGTTGATCCAAGAATAAAGTATACAAAATAGGGGGGATCACTAGTGGCTGAACTTGCAAAAAATACAGCAAATATGACGTCGGTACCCGCAGAAGAAAAGCTAAATCCTCCTTGGAAGGAAGCATGGCTGTCGTTTTGCAAAAACCGCTTAGCGTTAGTGGGATTAGGAATTGTTATCTTCTTTATCATTTTAGCGATACTCGCACCGTGGATTGCGCCATACAGCTATAAAGACCAAGTGCTGGCCGACAGGTTCATGTCCCCATCCAGTAAACATTGGTTTGGTACGGACGACTTTGGTCGAGATATTTTTTCACGTATTATCTATGGGGCGAGAATATCCTTGTGGGTAGGATTTTTCTCGGTGCTAGGATCGGTTGTCGCTGGAACATTTTTGGGGATTGTTGCCGGATATTATGGTCGTTGGATCGATGGGATTATCTCGCGTATCTTTGATATTATGCTGGCGTTTCCTAGTATTTTATTAGCGATTGCGGTTGTGGCCATCCTTGGACCATCACTGCAAAACGCCTTAATCGCAATTGCAGTTATTAATATTCCAAACTTCGGTCGACTGGTTCGTTCGAAAGTATTGAGTGTGAAACAAGAGGAATATATAATGTCAGCACGTGCGGTTGGTATGAAGGACAGACGAATCCTTTTTCGTCATATTCTGCCAAATAGTATCTCGCCAGTGATTGTCCAAGCCACATTGGCTATTGCTACAGCAATTATTGAGGCGGCAGCCCTTGGATTCCTTGGGATGGGTGCACAAGCACCAACACCAGAATGGGGAAAAATGCTCGCTGATTCCAAAAACTATATCACTCAAGCACCATGGACACTTTTCTTTCCAGGGATCGCAATTATGCTCACAGTCCTCGGATTTAACTTAATGGGGGATGGGTTGAGAGATGTACTCGATCCAAAAATGAAGCAATAAAAATGGAGGCTCCCGCGCGAGTCTCTTTCTTTTGGTGTCAGGCACCACTGTGAATATGATTGTTTAAATAGCTAGATTAGACTTATAATGACATAAAGATTGCAGAGCATGTCTACTATTTTAAAAGGGGAGGGGTCTGTTTGGTAATTCACGACGAAAAAAGTATTGCGTTTATCGGATTCATGGGAGTGGGCAAAACGACGATTGGCAATCTGGTAGCCCAAAAATTAAATTGGGAATTTATCGACATAGATGAATACATAGAAAAAGAATTTAATCTGCCGGTCTCACAAATTTTTGCTAAGTTTGGTGAACAGGTATTCCGTGATAAAGAAAAAGAGGTTATTAAGCGGTTATCAGAGCAACCGCAAAAGATTCTCTCGCTTGGCGGCGGAGCTTTTTTACAAGAAGAAATTAGGCAAGAGTGTCTTAAAAATTGTATCGTCATCTATCTCGACTTGTCGTTGGAGGCATGGAAAGAAAGATTAGCCCTGATTATTGAGAGTCGCCCGGTATTAAAGGGAAAGTCTATCAATGAAATGGAAGAACTTTTTTATCAAAGACAAGCGGTCTATTCTGATCATCATTTGAAAATTGCTACAGATCATAAAAGTGTTGAGGGAATTTCTGCCGAAATATTAGATGCATTGGGAACAGTTTTAAAATAACTGTAAGCAATTGGTATAGTTAGAACAGAAAGTGGGTTGAGAAGATGAAAAGGAAGATAAATGTTAAGGGGATCACGATTGGAGAGGGGGCACCAAAGATCTGTGTTCCGATGGTGGGAGAAACCGAGGAGCAATTAATGGAAGAAGCGGCCCACCTCAAAACACTCGACATCGATGTTGTGGAGTGGCGCGTTGACTTCTTTAAAGATGTGGAGGATCATCGTAAAGTTAAAGCGATATTAGCAGACATTCGTTCCATCCTTGTCAATATTCCGCTGATTTTCACCTTCAGAAGTGCCCGTGAAGGCGGACAAAAGGAATTGGGGAAGGATCATTACTTTGAAGTAAATAAAGCAATGATAGAAACAGGTATGGTTGATATGATCGATGTTGAGTTATGTAATGATGAAAAGGCTGTAACCTCCTTAATTGAAAAAGCACATCACCATGGTGTATACGTCATTGTCTCCAATCATGATTTTGCCAAGACTCCTGATAAGGAGGAAATCATTGCCCGACTGCGTAAAGCACAGGAATTAGGGGCTGATCTACCTAAGATCGCCGTCATGCCTAATAGTGCAGCTGATGTGATTACCTTATTGGATGCAACTAACACGATGTATGAACGATATGCGGATAGACCGATCATTACCATGTCGATGAGCGGCAAGGGAGTCGTAAGTCGTCTGGCGGGTGAAATATTTGGTTCAGCGCTAACATTCGGGGCTGCAAAGAATGTATCTGCACCAGGACAGATTGCTGTTAAGGAACTACGATGTGTACTCAACCTGTTCCATTCAAGCTTATAAAAAAGCAAAGACAAAATCACAGGGTGGTTTTGTCTTTGCTTTTGTAATTCCATATGAATAAAGTGTTATTAACAGCATCATGCCTATTAACTAAATACTCGTTGGAAAAGCCAGATGGCTCCAAGAAGGAAAATAGCGGATGAGCCAATATTTACATAAGTTCTATATTTTGTGAATTTTAGTAATCTGAATAATACAGGAACAAGTAGTAATACAATGATAAGTTGAATAAGTTCAATTCCGATATTAAAGTTGAAAAGAGCAAGCGCTAAGTCGGATTTTGGTAAATTCATTTCTTTTAAAATGCTTGCAAATCCTAAACCGTGAATTAGTCCGAATAAGAACGTAATTAACCATCTAAATTTAATTTCTTTTCTAAAGATATTTTCGATTGCCACATAACAAATACTCAAAGCGATAATAGATTCTACCAATTTTGATGGAAGCTCGACTATTCCAAGAACCGAAAGAGTTAATGTTATGCTATGGGCAATTGTAAAAGCTGTAATTGTAAATAGATATTGTTTCATAGTCTGTTTTCGTATTAATAAAGCAAATAGAAATAATAGATGATCATATCCAGTTAAAATATGTTCCATTCCTAGGCTTAAAAAAGATGTCCAGGAAGAATTACTTTTATTTTCTTCTTGTGCATCTTGAGATATTTGACCATCCTGTTGCTGCTGTTGAGTTTCAGTCAATAACATTGCCCATTCACGATTTTTTCCGTTTAGAACAGCCTCACTGACTTGTCCTTCATAGCTTACTGCTAAGAAATTATTATAGCTACTACTATTCTGTCCTTCATAGAAGATCCCATCGAGCAATTTCACTGTTTTTCCGACGTTATAAGCAGGATAAATAAGATGGAAAGTAACCATTTGTTTGTCAGCTTTTTGTTCTAACTCTAAGCTATCCAGTTCACCCGTCTGCTCTTGATCGTCTACCTCTAATACAAGACTGTCCTCCACCCATTCTTCCAATCTATGGTTTATCCCCTCTAATTCCATTTCACTTAAAATACCATCCTCATTTTTATCTCCACCAACTCCTTCAATAACAGATAAGGAATCGATCGAATAGACTAACTCTGTTTGATTGCTGGAAAGATTAATGTTCGTGAAAGCTGCACTAAGTGCGTGAGCATAAGTTGTTTTGGGAATAAGGATTAATAGAATAAAAATAGACAGAATAAATTTTCGATCTAATAATTTTTCCAAGCATGTGTCCTCCTAGGTAGGTATGAAATCCATTTCCTATTATATAGTTTTTTTCATTCTTGAAAATCATTTTCTTAAATAAATAAAGTATTCCGATACTAATTTACAGGAAATTTACGAAAATTAAGAGAAAACTTTATATTAAATCTATTAAACTTATGATAGATTAAAAATGTTCGACATAATTCTACAGAACTAAGGGGGAGAAAGATGAGGAAGACCCGAATTAAAAAAATTAGTAGTTTAGGCCTATCAGCGTTGTTGCTCGGTGGAACGTTCCTACCCAATTTAGCCGTCCCGGCGAAGGCTGCTTCAATTGGAAACGTTGTCATCAGCGAGGTTTACGGCGGAGGAGGCAATTCAGGAGCCACTTACAAAAATGACTTTATTGAATTGTATAACCCGACTGACGCAGATATCAGCCTGGATGGATGGTCTGTACAATATGCTTCTAAATCGGGAAACTTTAGTGCCAATCCTAGTGCGAGCAACTCTACGCCTATTACAGGGGTTATAAAGGCTCATGGTTATTATTTGATACAGGAAAAAGTTGGTAATAACGGTACCGTAGATCTCCCTAACCCAGATATTGCAACAGGTGGAATCGCAATGGCCGCAGGGGATGGTAAGGTTGCTCTTGTGAAAACAGTGGGTCCTATAACAGGCAAAGAAGATCCAAATGTAGTAGATTTTGTTGGTTTTGGAGCCGCAAATGAGGCAGAAACGGCACCAACACCTGCACCCTCTGCTACAAAAAGTGTTGAAAGGTTAGCCAATGATGGTTCAGACCCAACAGGGGCAGGAGCAGGCAAAGGAAATGGCTGGGATACGAATGATAACTCAGTGGATTTTGTTCTCGCCGATCCTAATCCTCAAAATGCAACGGCTGCAATTGAACCAGAACTAGAGACGCCTCCGGCACCACCAGAAGAAGGAGTAACGCTACTAAAAGATGTGCGGACGAATGATTCGGATGGTAAGGCAAAAAATATTGGTGATGAAGTTACAGTTATAGGTGTTGTAACTATCAATAATAATGTTGTAGGTTCTAATAGTTTTTATATTCAAGATGCTACAGGTGGAATTAATATCTATTCGAGTAATGCTAATGTTTCAGTAGGTGATAAGGTTAAAGTGACAGGAAAGTTGGACTTTTTTAACGGATTAACAGAGATTAAGCCTACTTCTGTGGAAATTATTAGCAATGGAGAGTCCGTCAATCCGGTGGACATTACTACTGCTGAATTAAATAACTATACTACTGCTGATCAAAAAGAAGGTATGTTAGTTAAAGTTCAAGGAAAAGTAACCAGCATTCCTACATCAGCATCTGGTGGTGGATATAACATTACGCTTGAGGATGCAGGAAAATCCACAACAATAAGAATAATGACGAGTACTGGCATCGATGTTGCAAATGCAATTCAAGTTGGACACTCGTATATCATGACAGGAATTGCTAGCCAATATGATTCGTCTAGCCCTTATACTAGTGGTTATCAAATTTTTCCACGTAGTAGTACGGATGTTACAGAATATTTTGCGCTTGCATTAGAACACGAACCAATTACTACAGCTTACACAAATAATGACGTGAAATTTATTGCTAATGCTGAAGGTGCTGATAATGTTACTCTGTACTATCGCTCCAATACCGAAACAACCTATCACACACTTGCCTTGACAAAGGGTGATGAAAATCAATTTACAGCGATTTTACCTGCTTCATCTGTTCCTTCCAGTAGTTTTGTATACTACATAGAAGCGGTAAATCAATCAGAAACGAAAACAGTGGGAACATCTGATCAGCCGAATTCAGTATCAGTAGTTGATGATACGTTCGCCCCTGAATTAACAGGTTTCCAACCAGCAGATAAATCGATCATTGAAACGACACTCCCTGTTATCAGCTTCCTTGTGAATGAGCCGAGCGGACTTGATCTAGGCAAGCTTTCAATTAAATTAGATAATAATGAAATTGGCGATAGTGCTGTAGTAACAGATGAGCAAGTAACGATAGCCTTAACCAAGGCATTATCAATCGGTGCACATTCAGTAGCGGTTGAAGCTTTGGATACAAAGGGTAACCACAGTTCAGCAACATGGTCTTTTCAAGTAGCAGAACCGTTTACAGGCGGTAACCATTATCGTGGAACTACTCATAATCATACTAATATTTCCCATGATGCTGCCGGCACACCTGAAGATGCACTTAAAGCAGGTAAGGCTCATGGTTATGACTGGTTTGCATTTTCTGATCACTCACATGATATTGATGCCGAATTATCAAATCAAGATACAGTTACCCCTAACGGGATGCCTGAGCGTACAGGTGGAAGTGATTGGGAGCTAACTAAGCAACTTGCAGAAGAGTATACAAACAATGACTATGTAGTATTCCCAGCCTTTGAAATGACATCTACAACTTGGGGACACTCAAATGTTTTTGGTACTGATAATTTTATTGAACGTAAAATGAATAATGGTAAGTACCAAGATTTGAATCAATATTACGCTTGGGTTTTAACAAATGACAATATTGCAGCGCAATTTAATCATCCTGACATGTCTGCAAATGCATTTAATAATTTCATGCCATATGACTCAAAAGTGGACAAATTGTTTACCATGCTAGAGGTAGGAAACGGTTCAGGGCATTATGGCTATGCAAATGCAGAAAAGAAATTCTATAGTGCATTGGACCTTGGCTGGCATGTTGCTCCAACATATGGAGAAGATAACCACGATGGTACATGGGGGCAAACCCTAAATAGAACAGTTATTGTTTCCGATGATTTAAAGCAAGAATCGTTATTGCATTCAATGCAAAACATGCGTGTTTATATGGAAGAAGATCCTAATTTTGAGTTAGATGTACTGGCAAATGGCCAATATATGGGCTCAGTTGTCGATAGCAATTCACTGACATTCGACATTAAAGGATCCGATTCGGTAGCTGAAACAAAATCAATTGCCGAATATAATTTCCTTCCAGCAGATTATAAATCAGATGACCGTGTTAAAAAGGTTGAATTAATTACGAATGGGTCAAAGGTTGTAGCTTCTACGGAACCAATGACCACTGATTTTACTTGGAATCCCTCTGTTGATGTAACAGGTGGCCAGCAATGGTTTGTAGTTAAGATTACCCAAATGGATGGAGAACAAATTTACTCTGCACCAATTTGGACAAAAGAACAAGATGTGGATGTTCGTGTTAGCGGCCTAGATATTGCGGGTGATGCCATTGTTTCTGGGAATCCAGCAACATTAGAAGCAGGAATTAGCAATTTAGGTAAAGCAGAATTATCAAATCTTAATGTTAAATTCTATTATGATGAAGTAAATGAAAATTATTTAATAGGAACTGGAAAGATTGATAAAATTTCTCCAAAAAGTGTTGGGAAAGTAACGACTACTTGGAATAGCCCGATTGCTGGCAGCCACAAGCTAATTGCTGTAGTGGATACTCCTGTGGGAGACAGTCCAGAGGATAATAAGTTTGAAAAGTTAGTAACCATTAAACAGGCATTAGGCTTAACAGTTATGATTGATGCTGCTCATAAAAATGAGAATACATCGACTGACACTGGAACCTACAAAAATAATTTCACAGCCTTTACTTCGCTTGTTCAACGTGAAGGTTACACAGTTGTAGAAAATAAGCAGCCTCTTACAGCTGAGTTATTAAAGGATGTAAAGGTTTTAGTACTTACGCATCCTAAAGACAATTTATCCTCTGATGAGAATAAAGCAGTTTCTGATTTTGTAAAAATGGGTGGTTCTCTACTTTTAACGGACAAGAGTAATTATAGCAATGACCCAACGGTTAATAATGATTTACTACAGGAAATGGGGTCAACAATTCAATTTAATAATGATGGTATATTTGATGATACCAAGGAAGGGAACTTCTGGAGCGATCCACTTAAATCAAAATTTGCGGTGAGACTTCATTTGCTTCCGGTTTCTAACTATATCACCGATAAAGCGGATACTCTTGAATATTACAGTGGTTCAAGTTTAGAAAAGATTGGACATCAGCCATTAACAAATAGTGATACAGTAACTATTTTAGCTAGTGGTAATGAAACAACCTATCAAAATAGTATAGCATCAGGTAATCATATATATGATGATGTTTCAGATGAACATGGTGGATCTGTCATCCCAGCCGTTGCTTCTGAAACTATCGGTTTGGGTCGAATTGTTGTTTCTGGTATGAACTTTATGAACGATGAACAATTAGATGAATCGTTCTCACCAAAAGGAAATGATGAGGTAGCATTAAATGCAGTAAATTGGCTTGCAAATCGTGGTACGGTAATTAAGAGCATTGCGGATGCTCGCACCCTTGGCGATGATACTGATGTTGTTGTGGAAGGAACAGTTACAACTGGAGCAGGAGTTTTCTTTGATGCATTCTATCTACAAGATGATACAGGCGGTATAATGGCATTCCAAGAGGTTCCAGAAGGTACTTTACAAGCAGGAGATAAGGTTCGTGTATATGGACACATTAAAACGTTTGAGAATAATAAAGAATTAGAATTTACGACATTCACGAAAGATGTTATTAAACTGGGATCCGGAGATCCGGTTCAACCAAAACAAGTTTCAACAGGGGAAGCAACTTCTACTGCTAACCAAGGATCACTTGTTAAGGTAAAAGGAACTGTGGTTTCTAAGTTCGATGACAATTCTTATGTTATTAATGACGGTTCGGGTGAAGTATTAGTATTTACGGATGGTTATATTGTGAACCAAAGCGGTCCGGTAACAGTGCTTGAACCTGGGGATACATTAGAAGCAGTTGGGCTATCTGGTGCTTTTGCACAGGGTGAAAGGATCCGTGTCCGTGATACCAAAGAATTAATTGGTACTGAGAACACAGACACTGGAGGAGACAACGGTGGTAGCACTGGAGGAGACAACGGAGGCAGCACTGGAGGAGACAACGGAGGCAGCACTGGAGGAGACAACGGAGGCAGCACTGGAGGAGACAACGGAGGCAGCACTGGAGGAGACAACGGAGGCAGCACTGGAGGAGACAACGGAGGCAGCACTGGAGGAGACAACGGAGGCAGCACTGGAGGAGACAACGGAGGCAGCACTGGAGGAAATAACGGAGGCAACACTGGAGGAAATAACAGTGGCAGCACTGTGGGAGATAATACTCCTACAGCTCAAACTGGGGATGAGTTACCTACTACCGCAACAAATACCTTTAATCTATTAGTTGCAGGATCAGTAGCGCTAATCATTGGTTTAGTAGTATTTGTTATTAGACGAAGAAGACTCGAAGAGAGAATTTAATAGTTTTACAATCAGAGCTAAGTTAAAAATCAAACCCTTGATTTTTTAACTTAGCTCCTTTTTTGCTGAAAAGCTTAGAGGAATGTCATTAAAAGCTCAATATCGATAATCACTCCTATTTTCTTACGCTGAATTATAAATCGTAAGATGCATAGTAAATGAATAATACTATTAGAATAATTGTTAACGCTTACAATTTGAATTGTGATAATTTTTCACTTTAACGGAAAATTAAGCGTTTTTAGTATTGAATAATTATATATCTGTATGTATAATAATTCATTATGTAAGCAATATGGGAGATGAAGAAATGAAAGCTGCTATCATTGGTGGAACAGGTTATGGATCTATTGAGTTAGTCAGGTTAATCAATAAGCACCCGTATTTGGAGATTGGATCCATTGTTTCTAACTCACAAGCAGGGTTTAGCTTTAGTGATGTATACCCACATCTTTCCAATACGATCGATCAACCACTTGAAACCTTCAATGCAGATAGATTAAGTGAACACAATGATATTGTTTTTTTTGCGACTCCATCAGGTGTCAGCAGCAAACTTGTCCCGCAGCTCGTTGAAAAGGGAATAAAATGTATCGACTTATCGGGAGATTTTCGATTGAGGTCTGCAGCAGACTATGAATCTTGGTATAGGCACACACCACCAGAAGAGAAATATCTAAGCCAGGCAGTATACGGATTAAGTGAAATTTATTCAGAGAATATCAAAGAGGCGTCCCTCATTGCCAATCCAGGGTGCTACCCGACAGCGACAGCACTGGGGCTTATACCGATTCTGAAAGCGAACCTGACCAATAAAGATTCAATCATTATTGATGCAAAATCAGGAGTATCCGGGGCAGGGAGGGGACTTTCATTAACTTCACACTATGCAGAAATTAATGAAAATCTTAAAGCCTATAAGCTAGGAAAACATCAGCATATTCCTGAAATAGAACAAATTCTTTCGGATGAGAATGCGAGTCCACTTACGGTCACTTTTACAACCCATCTGGTCCCGATGACAAGAGGTATCATGTGTACGATTTATGTGAATCTTAACGAGAAAATTTCTTCGAAAAAAATGATCGATTTATATAAACAATTTTATCAAGACAGTCATTTTATAAGAGTGCGGCCTGAAGGGAGCTACCCTGCTACGAAAGAAGTGCTGGGCTCGAATTATTGTGATATCGGCTTACATGTTGATGAACGAACAAATCGCGTAACCATCATATCGGTTATTGATAACCTTGTTAAAGGGGCGGCAGGTCAGGCCATCCAAAATGTCAATTTGATGAATGGCTGGGATGAGTGCACAGGACTCAGCGATATACCAATCTATCCATAAAAACAATCATGGAAAATGATAGATACCTAGTTTACGAACGATGGGTATTACTAAGGGGGAAGTAAGTTGATACAGGCCACTTCAAACAATGAAATTGTTGTTCTCGATGATAAAAGCATTACCTTGCCAAAAGGCTATAAGGCTGGAGGCATGCACTGTGGGATTAAGAGAAAAAAGCTTGATCTCGGTTATATTGTTTCCGAGGTTCCAGCAACAGTAGCTGGAGTATATACAACGAATATTTTTCAAGCAGCACCACTGATCGTAACACAAGAAAGTATCGCAAAGGAAAATAAGATTCAAGCCATTCTTGTCAATTCCGGTAATGCTAATGCCTGTACAGGGGAGCAGGGGCTAAAGGATGCAGCTAGCATGCAGCAAGACTTCGCTGATCAATTAATGATTCCAGAACATCTCGTCGCAGTTACTTCAACCGGAGTGATTGGGGAACTGCTGCCAATGGATAAAATCAAGACTGGAATTCAAGACATACTGCAACCTATCCATCAAGACGAAGTGAAGTTTATGCAATCGATCTTAACGACAGATACATCCGTAAAGCATGTGGGGGTCCAAGTGAAAATTGAGGGGAAAACCATTTCGATTGGTGGAACCTCAAAGGGCTCAGGGATGATTCATCCTAATATGGCGACAATGCTGGGCTTTGTGACAACAGATGCAAATATTGCCCATGCTGATTTACTGTCTGCCCTTCGCGAGGTAACCAACCAAACCTTTAATATGATTACTGTGGATGGTGACACTAGCACAAACGACATGGTATTAGTCATGGCCAATGGCTTAGCGGGCAATAGTCAATTGACGAAGGAACATCCGGATTGGCCTGTGTTTAAACAAGGCTTGACAATCGTTTGTGAGTCACTGGCAAAAAAAATAGCGCGTGATGGTGAGGGGGCTACCAAACTAGTAGAAGTTCAAGTCAATGGAGCCTACAGCCAAAATGCTGCAAGAGCAGTCGGGAAAGCAATTATTTCTTCTAATCTCGTCAAAACCGCTATCTATGGCACAGATCCAAACTGGGGCAGAATTGTTACGGCAATAGGCTATAGTGGTGTATCAGTTGAGCCAAATAGCATGAAGGTTGCAATCGGGCCTTTTACCGTTTTTGAGAATGGACTACCAAGTTCATTTGTGGAGGAAGAGGTAAAGGCATACTTAGAAGCAGAGCAAGTCAAACTGATTGTTGAATTGAATCAAGGGGATGACAGTGCAACAGCCTGGGGATGCGATCTTACTTACGACTACGTCAAAATTAATGCATCGTACCGTACGTAAGGGGGCCAACCATGAAATATTTAGTCATTAAGTGTGGCGGAAGTGTGTTAGATAATTTGCCAAGATCCTTTTATGAGGACGTCGTTCAGATGCATGAATGTGGAGAATGGACGCCTATTATTGTGCACGGCGGCGGACCGTTAATAAATTCTTTATTGAAAAACTTACAGGTGGAAACCACATTTATAAACGGACTGCGCGTTACCAATCATGAAATATTAGATATCGTTGAAATGGTCTTAAGCGGTTCTGTGAACAAACAGGTGGTTCGAAATATTGTCGAAGTTGGCGGAAATGCCTTTGGAGTTAGTGGAGTAGATGGTGGGTTATTAAAAGCAGAGCCAATATCAGATGCGAAGACACTAGGCTTTGTCGGAGAAGTGGTCGAGGTCAATCAAAGCTTAATTGAAGGAATTATTAAGCAAGGTTGCATCCCCGTCATTTCACCCGTTGGAATCGATGATGGCGGGCAGCGCTACAATATTAATGGGGATATTGCAGCAAGTGCGATTGCTAAGGCGCTTAGCGCGAACCTTTGCTTCATCAGTGACATCCCAGGAATTCTAATCGAAAAAGACGGCAAAAAGACGAAGCTGGCCAAAGCAACCAAGGCCATAATCGAAGAATTGCTTGAAAACAAGACAATCTACGGTGGAATGATTCCGAAGGTTAAAGCGGCGATTGATGGCTTGGTTCATCAAATTCCTGAAGTAGGCATCATCAACGGTTTTGAGAAAAATAGCTTGATAGATTATACAAATGGCAAGGAAATTGGAACAAAAATTGTTTTAGAAGAGGAGATTGCATAATGGTAAACGATACTTCGGTTTCCCTCACCACACCAGTCATGGCCACCTACAGTCGCTTCCCGGTCACATTAGTAAAGGGAAAAGGGAGTTATGTATGGGATGAACAAGGGAAGCAATTCTTAGATTTTACATCAGGAATCGCCACATGTAACCTTGGTCATGTCCCAGATGTCGTCAAGGAAAAAGTCGAGGAACAATTACAAAATTTATGGCATTGCTCCAACCTCTATCACATTCCAAACCAGCAAGAGCTGGCAGCGCTTTTAACAGCGAATAGCTGTGGGGATCAAGTATTCTTTTGTAATAGTGGAGCCGAGGCGAACGAAGCAGCCATTAAAATAGCGCGGAGATATGCAAACAAAGTGAAGGGGAATCGTTCAACGGAGGTCGTTACCTTTCAGCAATCCTTCCATGGCAGGACCTTAGCGACATTGAGTGCAACAGGACAGGAAAAAATCCAACAAGGTTTTTCGCCACTCATGCCTGGTTTTAGTTACTTACCTTTTAATGATGAGGAAGCACTTGAGCAGCTTATACCACTTAAACCAGCAGCCGTTTTACTGGAACTTGTCCAAGGTGAAGGTGGCGTCATTCCTGCCAATCCAAGCTGGGTGAAAAAGCTGGACCAAATTTGTAAAGATAACAATATACTGCTGATGGTTGATGAAATTCAGACGGGAATAGGCAGAACCGGTACACTGTTTGCCTATGAACAATATTCAATCGAGCCAGATGTCATTAGTATTGCGAAAGGGCTTGGATCAGGTTTTCCAATCGGAGCGATCATTGCGAAAGAAGAAGTTGCAAAGGGATTTGAACCTGGCAGTCATGGTAGCACCTTTGGCGGAAATCCATTAGCAACTGCAGCGGGAGTAGCGACTGTAACACATATTATTAATACTCAGCTATTAGATCATGTAAATGAAGTTTCAACCTATCTCGATAGTAAGCTTCAAGTGTTGAAGGGAAAATATCCAGTCATTAAGGATATTCGTGGGAAGGGACTTTTAAAAGGAATAGTGGTAGAAACCAATGCTTTAGAAATTGTCCAAACAGCACTGGCTCATCAGTTGCTTATCTTAACAGCGGGTCCAAATGTTGTACGGATTTTACCACCATTAATTGTTACAAAAACGGAAATAAATGAATGTATAGACGTGTTGGAAAGAACTTTCCAAAGTATGGAGAAAGGAGCGTGAGTATGTTGGAGAATGGATATCTTACTTTGGAAACGGGAGAGGTATTTGAGGGCGTACTGATTGGCGCTGAAAAGGATTCTCTCGGTGAAGTTGTTTTTAACACTAGTATGACGGGCTATCAGGAGATCATCACAGATCCTTCTTATGCCGGACAAATCATTACCTTTTGCTATCCGATTATCGGCAACTATGGAATTAATGCGGTCGACAATGAAAGTATCTCTCCAGCATTAGCAGGCGTTGTCATTGGCGATCTATGTGAAACACCAAGCCATTATCAATCGATCAATAAATTTTCCGAAAAGCTGAAACAAGCAGGCGTACCAGGAATAGCGGGAGTAGATACAAGATTGCTCGTGAAGACTATTCGCAGTCGTGGAACCGTGAAGGGGGTCATTAGTAAAAGCAATGAAGCGTATGTACCATCCACAACTAAAACGCCACACTGGGTGGAGAAAGTATCAACTAAGAAGATGCAATATTTCAAAAATAGTGGTCCGCACGTAGTATTAATGGATTATGGCTGTAAAAAGTCAATCCTCAATGCCCTTTTAGAAGAAAATTGTGCCGTCACGATTGTTCCTTATCAAACCTCTTATGAAAAGATAAAAAGCTTGAATCCAGATGGGATTTTGTTAAGCAATGGGCCGGGGGATCCAATGGAATTAAAAAAATGGTTTCCAGAAATCAAAAAAATTACGCAAAGCTACCCTTCACTCGGTATTTGCCTAGGCCATCAGTTAATTGCCTTAGCCTATGGGGCCAAAACAACAAAACTAGCCTATGGACATCGCGGCGGGAATCATCCAGTGAAGGAGCTCAACACTGGAAAGGTGAAAATCACCGCTCAAAATCATGGTTATGTCGTCGTTGATGAAAGCATCAACGAGAAGGAATTTGCCGTTACCTATCGTAATGTCAATGATCAATCGATCGAAGGGCTTCACCATAAGACGTATCCGATTCAAACCGTCCAATTTCATCCGGAGGCCCATCCAGGACCAAGTGATACCGAATATATTCTAAAGGATTTTGTCAGTCAGATTGCATCATTGGGAGAGAACGTCTATGCCGTTAAATAAACAGTTAAAAAAAGTACTGGTCATTGGCTCAGGTCCGATTGTGATCGGCCAGGCAGCAGAATTTGACTATGCTGGTACACAGGCATGTATCGCCTTAAAAGAAGAAGGAATGGAAGTTATTTTAATCAACAACAACCCGGCAACGATTATGACCGATGAGGCCGTTGCTGATAAGGTATATATTGAACCACTAAACGTAGCCACGATTGAAAAGATAATCGAGAAAGAAATGCCGGATGGTGTGATTGGCACACTCGGCGGCCAAACTGGTCTGAATTTAACGGTAGAGCTTTATGAACAAGGTATTTTAGCGAAATACAATGTCGCTTTATTAGGCACCTCCGTAGAATCGATTAAAAATGGTGAGGATCGCGAGAAGTTCCGTAATTTGATGCTAAAGATTGGGGAGCCGATACCGGAGTCCGCTATCATTCACAGCATCGATGAAGGGATTCAATTTGTGAAAATGATTGGATTTCCAGTTATCATTCGCCCAGCCTATACACTTGGTGGAGATGGCGGCGGCTTTGCTTATCATGAAGAAGAGCTGGAAACAGTCCTTAAGAAAGGCTTAGCAGCAAGTCCTATTCAGCAAGTTTTAGTTGAAAAAAGTATTAAGGGCTGGAAAGAGATTGAATATGAGGTCATGAGAGACGAGAATGATACGTGCATCATTGTTTGTAATATGGAAAATATGGATCCTGTTGGTGTCCATACAGGTGATTCCATTGTTGTAGCCCCATCACAAACATTAACAGATGTTCAATATCAAATGCTCCGTGACGTTTCGATAAAAGTGATTAGAGAGTTAGAAATTATTGGTGGCTGTAATATCCAGTTTGCCCTTCACCCAGAATCCAATCAATATTACATTATTGAGGTCAATCCAAGGGTGAGCCGTTCGTCAGCGCTAGCCTCAAAAGCAACCGGCTATCCGATCGCGAGAATGGCGGCAAAATGTGCGATTGGATACCATTTGGATGAGATTGTGAACCCGATAACAGGGAATACATTTGCTTCATTTGAGCCAGCGATTGATTATATTGTGGTAAAACTACCCCGGTTTCCATTTGATAAGTTCCCAGAGGCCGATCGCACGCTTGGAACACAAATGAAAGCAACAGGAGAGGTTATGGCGATTGACCGAACCTTCGAAGGGGCCTTAAATAAAGCCATCCGGTCAATGGAAATGAATGTTTTTTCCCTATGTCTTGATAGCGATCGGTCCTTACCGGAGGAGAACCTCCATAGTCTGCTAGAAACGGCTAACGACCGTAGACTTTTTGTTCTGGCTGAGGCATTTAGGAGAGGGCATTCTCTGGTAGAGATTCAAAGGCTGACCGAGATTGATCCTTGGTTTTTGCACAAAATTAGCTCAATCGTTGCATTAGAACAAGAGCTAGCTTCTCATTCTTGGAGTTCAGTTCCAGTTCAACTGCTAAAAGAAGCAAAGCGAAACAATATCGCTGATAAATTACTTGCCCACTTGTACGATATCCCAGAAAAGCAAGTGAGAAGGAAATGGAAGGAATGGAATTGGAAACCTGGCTATAAGATGGTCGATACCTGTTCCGCCGAGTTCGACGCAGTTACTCCTTATTATTACTCGACATGGCATGGCTCTGACGAAGTAGAAATAACGGATAAGAAAAAAATCCTTGTGATTGGCTCCGGTCCGATCCGAATCGGCCAAGGGATCGAGTTTGATTATTGCTCAGTCCACGCGGCCAAGGCCATTAAGAAAAAGGGTTTTGAAGCAGTTGTCATTAATAATAACCCAGAGACAGTGAGTACCGATTATTCCATTGCGGATCGTCTTTATTTTGAACCGCTTGCGGCAGAGGACGTTCTTCATGTCATCGAAAAAGAAAAGGTGGATGGTGTTCTCATCCAATTCGGTGGTCAAACCGCGATTAATCTTGCCCATGATTTACAGGAGGAAGGCGTGACAATTTTAGGGACGACAGTGGATAATGTTGATCGCCTTGAGGATCGGAAGGAATTTTATCAACTGCTGGAGGCTTTAAAGATTCCCCATATTGAAGGGAAGACAGTATCGCATCCAGATGAACTGATCGCAGCGGCAGCGACGCTCGGATATCCCGTGCTCGTACGTCCTTCCTATGTCATTGGCGGACAATCGATGTTTACCATATTTTCAGAAGAGGAACTGTATCAGTACGTTATACAGTTGGAGAAAAATGCACAAGCCACGATGTGGCCGTTATTAGTTGATAGGTTTTTACCTGGATTAGAGTGTGAAATTGATGTCATTTCAGATGGAGAGACCATTGTTGTCCCAGGGATATTTGAACATATAGAAAAAGCTGGAGTTCACTCCGGGGACAGTATCTCAGTATTTCCACCAATCTCGCTTACCGCTAAAACGAAAGAAACGTTAATTGACTATGCCAAGAAGATTTCCTTATCAGCCCCTGTCATTGGCATGATGAATATACAATTTGTTGTACATGAAGACACGGTTTACGTATTAGAGGTCAACCCTCGTTCTTCACGAACAGTACCAATCATTAGCAAAGTAACAGGCATACCAATGATTGAGTGGGCAACAAGTGTTCAATTAGGAAATAAATTAACGGATTTATCCCCTGAGCAAGGATTAGTAGAAGAGCCTCAGTATTTTGCTGTAAAGGCGCCTGTATTTTCTTCTAGTAAATTAAAGGGAGTCGATCATGTGCTTGGACCTGAAATGAAATCAACAGGAGAGGCACTTGGGATGGGAGCTACCTATCAAGAAGCATTGGAAAAATCGTTGTCCTTCGTTCAAGGTGATGCTGACAAGAACCATATATTCTGTTCGATTGCTGATCGTGAGAAACCTGAAAGTCTCCCGATTATTAAAACCTTCATTGAAAAGGGGTATAAGCTAACAGCAACAGAAGGAACAGCGGTCTATTTTCAAGCGAATGGCATTCCAGTTGAACAAGTTGTCAAGGACGATAAAGAGGTAAATGACCTTTTCCGAAACAAGCCGATAAAGGCTGTCATCAATATACCGAATCAGGGTCGAAATAAAATGAAATTTGGCTTCCAAATACGCGAACAGGCAATCCGTTATAAAATTCCAGTGTTTACCCATTTAGATACGATCGAAGCGACAATGGGCTTGCAAAAGCAGCCTCAGACGGAGGCGGAAGTACGGACAGTTAGTGAGTATTACAATTTTGAGAAGAGAGGTGCCGTTTATGTTAGAGGCAATTAATGCAGAAGAAAAGAATGTGGCGACGGAGAAACAACTACTCGTCAATGATTTTATCCAGCTTTCAGATCTTAGTTCAGCTGAGATCCATACTTTGTTAAATGAAGCCCTAGAGTTAAAGAAGCTGCAAAAAGAAGGAAAATCTCATCCATTTCTCAGTGGAAAAGTGCTAGGAATGATTTTTGAAAAATCCTCCACTCGTACTAGGGTTTCCTTTGAGGTAGGGATGCTCCAGCTTGGAGGCCACGCGATATTCCTCAGTTCAAAGGATATTCAGCTTGGGCGTGGAGAAAGCATCTCTGATACAGCAAAGGTGTTATCCCGCTATGTTGATGGCATTATGATTCGTACCTTCTCCCATGAATCGGTGGAAGAATTAGCTGAGCATGCAACAGTCCCAGTTATTAATGGGTTAACAGATTTGCATCATCCTACACAGGTTTTAGCTGACCTCCTGACTATTCTTGAACATAAAGGGAAATTGGCGGGGTTAAAGCTGTGCTATATCGGTGATGGAAATAATAATATGGCCCATTCCTTAATGGAAGGGGCAGTCAAAGTGGGGATGGATATTAGCATCGCCAGTCCACCTGGTTTTTTACCGAATGGAAAAATCACAGAAAGAGCGATCCAGATGGGGGCAGAAACCAATAGTTCGGTGATGATTACCCATGATCCACTTCAGGCCATTAAAGATGCGGATGTCATTGTGACAGATGTCTGGACCAGTATGGGCCAGGAAGACGAAACCGCCCTTCGTTTGAAGGCATTTGAAGGATTTCAGGTTAATCAAGAATTATGCAAGCACGCAAAAGCTGATTTCCTATTCTTGCATTGTCTGCCTGCCCATCGTGGCGAGGAAGTGACCGCGGAAATTATCGACGGTTCCCATTCTGTTGTGTTTGATGAAGCGGAAAATCGACTCCATGCTCAAAAAGCAATTTTAAAATTTTTATTATCATAATAGTTTCATTTTTTACGAGTTAGATGTATAATAATTCTATTAGTTGAATAAAAATTCATAAAAGGCACGAGGGAGAAAACAGATGACAAAGGAAAAAATTATCTTAGCATACTCTGGTGGGTTAGATACTTCGGTATCTGTAAAATGGATTCAAGAAAAATATGGTTATGACGTCATTGCTCTAGGTCTAGATGTTGGGGAAGGAAAGGATCTTGAGGCAATCAAAACAAAGGCGCTCAATGTAGGAGCTATTAAAGCTTATATTGTCGATGCCAAGGAATTACTAGCGCAGGAATATATTATACCAGCCTTAAAGGCTAATTGCTTATATGAAGGAAAATATCCGTTGTCCTCTGCCCTGTCTCGACCGTTAATTTCAAAACTATTGGTAGAGGTAGCCGAAAAAGAAGGAGCAACCGCTGTTGCCCATGGATGTACGGGTAAAGGGAATGACCAAGTTCGTTTCGAAGTATCAATTCAAGCACTAAACCCAAGCTTAAAGGTGGTCGCTCCGGTTCGTGAATGGGGCATGACCCGTGATGAAGAGATTGCTTATGCGGAGGAAAATGGTATCCCCATTCCTGTTGATTTAGATAATCCTTTCTCGATTGATGCTAATATTTGGGGCCGTGCCTGTGAAGCAGGTGTGCTTGAGAATCCATGGGCAGAGGCACCGGAAGCTGCCTTTGATTGGACCAATCCGATTGAATTAACACCAGATGTTGCAGAATATGTGGAAATAGACTTTGAGCAAGGGGTTCCGGTTGCTCTGAATGGTGAGAAACTCCCACTTGTTCAATTAATTGAGACGCTAAATGAGCTCGGCGGCAAACATGGCGTTGGCCGTATTGATCATATCGAAAATAGATTAGTAGGTATAAAATCTCGTGAAGTCTATGAGAATCCAGCAGCGTTAATTCTTATTAACGCTCATAAAGAATTAGAATTTTTAACGTTGCCGCGTGAGGTTACGCAATTTAAGACCCAGGTTGAACAACAGATGGCAAAGATCATCTATGAGGGCCTTTGGTACTCACCATTAAAAGCCGCCCTAGATGCCTTTATTGACGAGACACAAAAGGTGGTTTCCGGGACCCTTCGCGTGAAGCTCCATAAAGGAAATCATATGGTTGTCGGCAGAAAATCTCCACACAGCCTTTACAATGAGGAGCTAGCCACATATGCAAAAGGTGATGCCTTTGATCATAATGCTGCGGTTGGTTTTATCAAGCTGTGGGGCTTACCGACAAAGGTTTATTCTGAAGTAAATAACAAAGAAACGATTTTAAAATAATTCGGATTGCCCTCGAATCCTTTTTCGAGGGCTGTCTTCTTTATCTTTAAAGGAGGAGCAGGATATGGCTAAGTTATGGGGCGGGCGATTCACTAAGGAAACAAACAAATTGGTGGAGGAATTTACTGCATCGATTTCCTTTGATCAAAAGCTAGCAAAAGAAGATATTGCCGGGAGTATGGCACATGTACAAATGCTGGGGGAATGCGGGATCATTCCGATGGATGATGCTAATAAGATAAAGGATGGTCTCCTCGCCATTAAAAAAATGGTCGACAAGGCTGAGGTTGATTTTTTGATTGAAGATGAAGATATTCATATGAATATTGAAAAGCTATTAATTGAAAAAATCGGACCAGTCGGTGGAAAGCTTCATACGGGACGAAGCCGTAATGACCAGGTCGCGACCGACATGCATCTCTATTTAAGAACGAAAACAACCGAACTCATTACGTTAGTTGAGGAAGTCCAGCAGTCCATATTGGTACAGGCAAAAGAAAACGTGCAAACATTGATTCCTGGTTATACCCATTTGCAACGTGCCCAGCCCGTATCCTTTGCGCATCATCTGATGGCCTACTTTTGGATGTTTGAACGGGATAAAGAAAGATTAATCGATTCCCTTAAACGGGTAAATTGGCTGCCACTTGGTTCAGGGGCATTGGCAGGAACGACTTTCCCAATTAATCGTGAACGGGTTGCGGAGCTATTAGGATTTGAAACGATTTATCCGAACAGTATGGATGCAGTTAGTGACCGTGATTTTATCCTCGAATTCTTGTCAATTGGATCGATCATTATGACGCATATTTCCAGACTTTCTGAAGAACTGGTGATTTGGTCGAGCCAGGAATTTCAGTTTGTCGAGCTTGATGATTCGTTTTGTACGGGTTCCAGTATTATGCCGCAGAAGAAAAACCCAGATGTACCCGAGCTGCTAAGAGGAAAAACGGGTCGTACGTACGGGAATTTGCTTGGGCTATTGACCGTCATGAAGGGCTTGCCGCTTGCTTATAACAAGGATCTGCAAGAAGATAAAGAAGGCATGTTTGATACCGTTGAAACCCTGGAGGGCTCATTAAAGCTGTTAGCCCCTATGATTGAGACAATGACTGTTAACAAGGATGTCATGCGCAAGGCGATTAACAATGACTTTTCGAATGCGACTGATATCGCTGATTATTTGGTTCGAAAGGGCTTGCCGTTCCGTGAGGCCCATGAGGTGATTGGAAAAATTGTCTTGTATGCCATTCAAGCAAATAAATTTTTGCTAGATTTAAGCTTTGCAGAGTACCAAGATTTCAGTCCTTTATTTGAAGAAGACATTTATCAAGTATTGGCACCAGAGCAGGTTGTGGCAGTACGTAATAGCTTTGGAGGTACCGCACCGGAGCAGGTTGAGGCACAGATTAAGCTTGCAGAAGGAAAGCTGCATGTTTAAAAGAATTGTTTAATAATATTGACATTTTCAAATAATTCAACTAGAATCTTTTTTATAACTTGGAAATTTAATGAAAAAATTATAGAACTCTTATCCAGAGCGGCGGAGGGACTAGGCCCGATGAAGCCCGGCAACCATCAAGGTATTTCTTGAAAAGGTGCTAATTCCTGCAGGTTTTTAACCTGAAAGATAAGAGGAGGAAATCTGCCCTCTTCTTATGAAGAGGGCTTTTTTCTATTCAAATTGCGATTATTATGGGTTTAAATCAAATTTTACTTGAAGGGGTGGAGCAACTCATGACTGTCAAAGTGGCAATCCTAGGGTTTGGTACGGTAGGTGAAGGGGTTTATCAGACGATACAATCGCATGCAGAAGAGCTAACAGCAGTTTTGGGAAAAAAAGTGGAGGTAGCTGCGGTTCTGATTAAAAATGACCAGAAGAAGAGGAACATCGATCCTGATGTACTAATCACAACCGATTTTGCTGATATTCTCCGTCTGCCACAGCTTGATATTGTCGTAGAAGCGATCGTTGATAAGGAGCCGCCCTTTTTATTTTTGAAGCAAGCGATTCAACGTGGTTGTCACATTATTACGGCAAATAAAGAGATGTTTGCCCATTACGGGAAAGAACTACTAACATTAGCGGATGAACATCATGTATCCGTTGGTTTTGAAGCGACGGTAGCTGGGGGAATTCCGGTCATTCAAACGCTAAGACAATTATTAAATATTAATAATGTCCAACAGGTCCAAGGAATATTAAATGGTACCTCCAATTTCATCCTCACTGAAATGCGCGAGAAACAGCAGTCCTTTGAACAAGCATTAAAATTAGCTCAAGAAAACGGCTTTGCAGAAGCTGATCCTACCAATGACATTGAGGGCTTTGATGCCTTTTACAAAACGATGATTTTAAGTAGAATTGCCTTTGGGAAAGAACCGCATTGGCACGAGGTCGAGCGGGAAGGCATCACCGCTATCACAAGTGAATTGATTGAAGCTGCTGTAAAACTGGGATTAAGATTTAAGCATATTGCGAGTATAGGCCTGGTTGGAAATCAAATAGAGGCATCTGTTAAACCTATTTTAGTAGGGAAGGAGGATCCTTTTTATCATGTGGAAGGGGTGCAAAACGCAGTCAATGTTTATTCCGATATTGTCGGGAGAATAACTCTTCAAGGACCAGGGGCCGGTATGTATCCGACGGCCAGTGCAGTCATTGAGGATTTAGTCTACGTGTGTCAAAACGCTCCATCGAAGAGAAGGATCACTTCCCCTTCCCAAGAGGAGAGCGAACATAAATCTGGAAGGCAATCTAAATGTTGGCTTATCTATGGTCAAAAAGATTTACCGTATCATCCTTTACTGACTAAACTAGCCTATGCAGCCGAAGGAGCCTGGATCATTAGGACCCACAAGGATGTGATCGAGGAATTGGCAGAAGCAAATAAGTCATTAATCTATTTTCCGGTGCTTGGTGATTACACAGCAGATTTAGCGGACAAAGCATTAATTCCCTTAGGATTTTAGAATTTTCGAAAGAAGCAGGGCTACCCTGCCTCTTTCTTTTGAGTTGCGCTTTCTAAATGAAAAGTATAAATTTTGATTTTGAGAATGGTCCAGCTCAAGAAGCCATCGGCTCGAGGTCACAAGCCAATCCGTCGAGAAGGTTAAAGAACAACCTTCCCGACGCTCGTCTTGTGCTGGTCGACGATTCCAGGCGCCTTGCGCTCTTCTTATTTGCTTACGTATTCTTTCGGTTTTTTACACGTTGGTTTGCGGCATTAGCACGTGCTTGTGCCTCAAGATCTGCATGGTCCGCAAACTCTGCTGAATACTCCACATCTTGTCCGTCTGTTTTCATATTTTTTGGAACTTGTGGAAGAGATCCTTTATTTTTATCACGAGTTTTATGTCCATGTGCTCGACCCATTAAAAAAACCCCTTTCGAATTGAACTAGTGAGAGCTGGAATTGCTCCCTTTACTAGCTTTTACAAACTGAAAGGAGTCCATTAATGGAAATATCTTTTAATGATTTTTAGAAAGTAGTTGAATCATGTTCAGAAAATTAAAGTCGAGTCCGTTTGTCAGCATACCCGCCAGCACGGTCTGCCATTTTAAATTCTCTTTGATATTTTACTTCCTGCATACTGGACAATGAATATTTACCGCCGTCTCTACTATCCTTTTTCTTCTTTTCACCCATTCTGCTCATTCCTTTCAACATTTGTTAATTGTCATCAAGCTTTGTCGTACAGGGTAAAGCACCATTATGTACTTATTTCCATTTTTACCTCTTTGGATCGGAAAGATACGGTTTTTAAGAAAATATATTTTAAAAAAAATGCTCGGGAGTGTGATAAAGTAAGAGTGAGGTGAAACAATGTGGCTATTATAACAAAAATCACCACACAGAAGAAAAATCAGGAACGGTTTAATGTGTTTATGGATTATGGTAAGGGTGAGGAATTTGCCTTTAGTGTCGATAGTGAGGTATTAATCAAATTTCAATTAAAAAAGGGAATGGAGCTTGATGAATTTTCTTTTTTAGAGGTTCAATTCCAGGACGATATCCGTAAGGCCTATAACCTAGCAATTAATTATTTAGCAAGGCGAATGAGAGCGACCAAAGAGGTAAAAGATTACCTGCTCAAAAAAGAGATTGATGAAGCTGTTATCGGAGAAGTATTACATAAATTAAGTGGGCAGAAATATCTCAATGATCAAGAATTTGCCAACGCTTATGTTAGGACACAAGCCAACACGACTGATAAAGGTGCAGATATCGTGAAAATGGAATTAAAGGAAAAAGGGATTGAACAGAGTATTCTTACCCAGGCGCTTGAGGAGTTCCCGTTAGAGCAGCAAATCGAGAAGGCTATGAAGATAAGTGAAAAGTTCTTTCAAAAAAATACAAAAGAATCCTTGAAAATCCAGAAACAAAAGCTGGAAACGCTTTTGCATCGAAAAGGGTATTCGTTTGAAGTCATTGCAATTGCGATGAATGAAACGGAAATTCCTGAGGAAGCCGATGAGGAGCTAGACGCGATTCGCTTTCAGGGTGAAAAGGCACATCGAAAATTCGCTCAATACACGGGATATGAATATAAGCAAAAAATGAAACAAACTTTGTACCGAAAAGGCTTTTCAATCGATTTGATTGAGCGATATCTTGCCGAAAATGAAAACTCATGACGAATTCTGTCATGAGTTTTTACTTTCAATAATAATTTCGGATTGATCAAGTTGATGGATGATGATTTCAGCAACTTCATTTGGTGTTCTAAAGCGGCTCTTATCCGAAACATGCGTACTTTCATCCCAAAATGGGGTATCCATGCCCCCCATATAAACAGCTTTAAATTGAATGCCGCTGCCCTCATATTCTTTTTGCAAGCTTTCTGTGAAGCCTCGCACTGCAAACTTACTCGCAACATAAACAGCCTCATTTACCTTACCCCGTAATCCGGCAGTCGAGATTATATTGATAATTTGTCCGTTCCCCTTCTTTTGTAGCACTGGCAGGATGGCTTGGGTCATACGAATGGTTCCCAACACATTGGTCTCAACCATATCAGAAATTTGCCGCTCGGTCATTTTTTCAAATGGTCCAAAATGACCAATACCGGCATTATTGACTAGTCCGAACAGGTCGTATCTTTGCCTAATCTCCTGCAGCTTATTGGAGATATCTTGATTGTTTCTTATGTCTAAAGAAAGGATGTCTGCCTTACCACTAGAATCTTCGATAGCTTGTTTTACTTCTGTTAATTTTTCAACAGTCCTACCTGCTAACAAAAGGTGAAAGCCCTGTTTAGAAAAGAGCAGAGCTAATTCCTTCCCTAAGCCGGAGCCAGCACCGGTAATTAAGATTGTTTTCATGATGGTGTTCCTCCATATTAGTTCTACCTTTATTAATTGTACAAATATTACTATACTAAAATTAAGAGAAAAAGGGGAGTGAAGGATATGCAACAGGAGAAACGGTATAGTGGAATGTCGGAACATGATTTAAGACAGGAAATTGCTGCACTGCAAGAAAAGGCGAGGAAAGCTGAGCAGATGGGAATGGTGAATGAATTTGCCGTCCTTGAAAGAAAAGTTCAAATGGCTCGAGCTTATATGATCAATCCTGATGCATTTAAACCAGGAGAAATATATGAAATCGAAGGAGATCCTGGTCAATATTTCAAAATTGATTACATGAATGGGGTATTTGCTTGGGGCTATCGTCTAAAGGGTGATGGACAAGAAGAAGCCTTACCCATCTCACTGTTAAAAAAGCTGAAATAGGAAATGACAAACCAGAGAACACGGTCTCTGGTTTGTCTGTTTCAAAAGCTACTTCCAAACTTGTGGTGATTCATCATCACGTTCTCCAGAGGCACGCATTCGTTCTTGTGGATGGGTATTGATGGTACCATCCGCTCGTTTAGATGCATATTCTGCTTTTGCTCGCGGCTCACCCTCAAGTTTGTTATTATTTTGATTTGGAAAACCTGTTTCTTTATTTCTCATGGTGTACCTCCAATTAGGGAATGAGAAAAACGTGAAAAGCATAGCATTCTCGATGCTGGCCACGTACAGATAGTATTAGCGCTTTTCATGAAGGATATGTTAAAAGAAAATGGTAATGAGGTGTGTGTATGAACGATCATCAGAAAAGATTAACGGAGATGTTATTAGCTAAAAATAATGAGCTTTCATATGAACAGGCTCGAACATGGGTTGAATTGCTATGGGATGATTTTGAAACAACCTATGCAAAAGCAGGCTGGGAATATAAAGGCAGCGAGATGGCAGAGAGAATCGTCGAACAGTGGATCATTAATTATGGCGATAAGCTCCATGAATTTGTCGCGTCCAACCCAAAATATAAAAAGTACCTAATTCAGTAAGAGCACCATTAAAAAAGCCTGAGGGTTATTCCTCAAGCTTTTTCTTTATCTATTAACTGGGTATGATACTTAATTTTTTCCGTAACTTCTGCTCACTAAATACCCAGCCTGTATAAGAACTAATTGGCTGTAAATTGCAATCTAATTGAACCACTGCGACAAAGGGATAATGACCATTACTTCGGTAACGTAAATCAATAAAACGAACTTCATAATAATCCGTATACTCATCGACTTCCCAGCGATAAACGGGTGAGAACGATAAAAAGGCCGATAAATTTTTATCTTTTTTGGCAGCTTCGATTACGGGCGTATTGGGAACGGGTACTCTGTTAAACCGATCGAGAATTTCCACGTGATCCTTAGCAGCCTTCCCCACAAAGAATTGCGTTGTATTCATCGCTGCAATTCGCCATTGATGAAACTTCATGGTCGGTGCAATAATGATTTCTGTGGCATCAGGAATGATGGCTCTAACCGCTACTAATACTCGCTTCTTTACTTGATAACGCTTGAGGTAGTAAGCGATTATAACAGCGTACATCACTAAAAAGGTTGGACCAGGATCAGCACCAGCAATCCAAATAATAATTCCGAGAATGTGAATCCCAAAAATATATGGATCGAATGTATTGATGACACCAAGGGCTACCCATTTAGATGATAATGGCCTTAGTGCTTGAGTTCCGTAGGCATTAAATATGTCGACAAATACATGAATGAACACGGCGGCAAAGGTCCAAGCCCATAAGTGCAATAAATTAGCGGTCGGAAAAAATGGATAAACCACGGCTGTAATGAGCAGCGGCCACAATAACACTGCTGGGATTGAATGCGTAACTCCTCGATGATTTCGAATATAAATAGCGTTATTCCTGAGCTTTAATATCGTGTCAATATCTGGTATTTGTGAGCCGACAATCGTAGCAATTAATACACTAGTTGACATGGCATGACTACTGGCGACAACTGGATCTAATGTCGCTAGACCGCCTAAAGCAATACCCATAACAACATGCGTTCCAGTATCCAAAGGGATATTCCTCCTTTAATAAAATCTTGTCAAAAATGTCAAATTAGCTTATCGTAAATGAACATGGTTTTTATTGTTTTCCCTTTTTTTCGTAGTGTTTAACATGGTGGAGGAATAAATGTTATGACAATTGAACATGAAAAATCTGAAAAAATCAACATAAATGCTTTTCAAAATGATTTAATTTCCTGGTTTAAGAATGAACAACGAGATCTGCCATGGCGTAAGGACCAAGATCCCTATAAGGTGTGGGTTTCCGAAATTATGCTGCAGCAAACAAGAGTAGATACTGTTATTCCTTATTTCAATCGGTTTGTAGATTGGTTTCCAACCATTAATGACCTGGCAGACGCCGATGAAGATAAAGTGCTGAAAGCATGGGAAGGACTGGGCTACTATTCAAGGGTTCGTAATCTCCAAACCGCTGTAAAGGAAGTAAAAGAGAAATACAACGGAGAAGTTCCGAGTACACCAAAGGAAATTTCCCAACTGAAAGGGGTTGGTCCCTATACGGCTGGTGCAATCTTAAGTATTGCCTACGGAATTCCAGAGCCTGCCGTTGATGGAAATGTGATGAGGGTTCTCTCACGTGTTCTTTCGATTTGGGAAGATATTGCGAAACCCTCTTCTCGGAAAATTTTTGAAAAGGCAGTTCGAGAATTAATCTCCCATGAAGATCCGTCCTCATTCAATCAGGCCTTAATGGAATTAGGGGCATTGATATGCACCCCAACGTCTCCATCATGCTTATTATGTCCAGTCCGCGAGCATTGTCAGGCATTTTTTGAAGGCGTCCAAAATGAGCTGCCAGTCAAGACAAAAAAAACGAAGACTCGTGATGTTCAGCTTATCGCAGCTATCATTACAGACCCAACAGGTAAAGTTCTCATTCATAAACGTCCTGCGAATGGACTGCTAGCAAATTTATGGGAGTTTCCTACTGTAGAAATTCACCACCCCTTGCAGAATGATCGGGAGCAGGTCATCTCTTTATTTAAAGAATCCATGGATTTAGAGATTTCTCTTAATCCAATTATTGGCCAAATAGACCATGTGTTTTCCCATTTGGTTTGGAATATGAAGGTTTATACGGGTACAAGTAATATTCCATTGAAGGAAGATGCAGTGTGGAAACTCGTTTCCTTTGACGAAATGAATGAGTACGCGTTCCCCGTACCGTACCAAAAAATGTTTAACCTATATCAAAAGTCTTTAGAGGAATAATCGCGAACTCTTCGCGTTTACTTCCTCTTTGTTCTTTTACAAGCTGAAGTCTTGAATTCAGTCATAAACAGTTTTTGTCCCATGGGTATAATCTGCTTCTTGCCGTTGGATGCCGCCGCGATTTTCAATTTCTTTAATAATTTCTCTATGAATAGTCTGGCCTTCACTATTTAAATAAGGAGCAATTTGTTGTAAGGAGTGGTGAAAAAAGGCTAGTTCACTATCGTTCCAATCCATTTTCGACATCATCGAAAGTTCCGTCATATCTCGTCCTACATACATTGTCTTACATCTTCCTCTCCATATTATTTGCCCTTAGTGTTTAATATTAATTGTGTTCTATTCATGGAAAAGCTAAAATGATAAGAAAAGTGGAAGAGACTCAAGCCCTTGTGCTTGAGCTAGACCTTAATCAAAGTGTAAAACTTTTTAATATTTAACTATGAAGGGAATAGGAAAATGACACAAAAGGTAGCATTAATTACGGGTAGCAGCAGAGGAATAGGCAAGGCAACAGCCCTTCGTCTTGCTGAAGCAGGGTATGATATCGTTATAAATTATGCAAGAAGTAAAAAAGGTGCACTCGAAACGGCAGAACAAGTAGAAGCATTAGGGCGAAAGGCATTTATTATTAAAGCCAATGTTGGTGATGTTGCGAAAATTAAAGATATGTTTGCCCAAATTGAGCAAGAATTTGGTCGTCTAGATATTTTTGTGAATAATGCAGCTTCTGGGGTGCAGCGACCTGTGATGGAACTAGAAGAATCGCATTGGGATTGGACCTTAAACATAAATAGTAAGGCCCTCTTATTTTGTGCCCAGGAAGCAGCCAAATTGATGGAAATAAATGGTGGTGGGAAGATTGTCAGTATCAGTTCTCTTGGCTCCATACGTTATTTAGAAAATTACACGGTAGTGGGCGTTTCTAAGGCAGCTCTTGAAGCGCTAACTAGATATTTGGCCGTAGAATTAGCACCTAAAAATATCATTGTCAATGCTGTTTCCGGTGGTGCAGTTGATACGGAGGCATTGAAGCATTTTCCTAATAGAGAGGAACTGCTTCAAGAGGCGAAGGATAAAACCCCGGCTGGAAGAATGGTAGAAATTGACGATATGGTTAACACTGTCATGTTCCTTTTATCGGATGACTCTAGCATGATTAGAGGGCAAACGATTATTGTTGATGGGGGAATTTCTTTACTCGTTTAATTATTTTCAGGGATAAAACTTTTTTGGATAATCTCCACTGAGCATGGATACATTAATCTCGTGGAGGTGATTACAATGGCAAAATTCAATCAACAGCCAAACAAAACTTCAGCTGGAACTAACATCCAGGAAGTAAAACAACAAAACGCTGGTGCAGGTTCTGCCGGCCAATTTGGAACTGAATTTGCTAGCGAAACCAATGCTGCTGAGGTAAGAAAGCAAAATGCAAAATCAGCACAAGGTAGTTCCCAAGGTTCATTTGGAACTGAATTTGCAAGTGAAACGAATGCACAAGAAGTAAGACAACAAAACCAACAATCTCAAGCTAAAAAGAACCAAGGTAGTGGCCAATTTGGCCAAAGCTAATTATAGCTAAAAAGAAGGCGCTCTTATTTTACATAAGAGTGCCTTCTTTAATGTTTTCACTTGTTCGACAAAACTTCCCTTTTGTCTACAGAAGTAGTCAAAGGAGTAAATCAGTTGTTCGAGAATACATATAATAGCTTAAAATAAGGCGGTGAGGGAAATGGATCATTTTAACCGATTAGTTTCCGAACAAATGGCGACGATGGAAAAATTGTTGTTCCTGCAAACAGAGCTTGAGCGGTGTCAACAAATTGAAGAAGAACTCCAAACATTGCAAAAGGCAACGGATCTTGAGAGTATTCAAAACGATATTCAATTGATGAAAAAAGAGCTAAAAGAGATCCAATTAATTTTTGAAAAGCAAACGGAAGAAGTTATAAATTCCTATCGAGAACAGAATTTAACCACTTCAATCTAGTTTATCGAATAATATTCGTGAAAAAAACGCAAATTTTTACAAAGAGCCATTGAATTACGGCTCTTTTGTTTTAAATTCTGTTCTTAACCGTTATAATAATAAAAAATGGATTTTTACTTTGTTGCCTCTTGTCGATATTTATGAATAGGTTACAAAGCGTTCAGGAATGAAGGTAGGGGAGAACATGGGCGTACCCATCGAAGGTGAACCAATGCAAATACATAGCTATAAGCACAATGGGCACATCCATCGCGTCTGGGAAGAAACAACCGTTTTAAAAGGATCGCAGCATTTGGTGATTGGTGGAAATGATCGGACACTTGTAACAGAATCAGATGGGAGAACATGGATTACAAGAGAACCTGCCATCTGTTATTTCCACTCTCAATACTGGTTTAATGTTATCGGGATGATCCGTGAAGACGGTATATATTATTACTGTAATATCAGTTCACCGTTTATTTTTGATGGTGAAGCACTGAAGTATATTGATTATGACCTAGATATTAAGGTGTACCCTGATATGACCTTTAATTTACTAGACGAAGATGAATATGAACGCCATCGCCGAGAAATGAATTATCCCGATGTCATCGATCAAATTCTTAAACGAAATGTTGAGAAATTGATTCAATGGATTCGGCAGCGAAAAGGCCCATTTGCGCCTGACTTTATTGATATTTGGTATGAACGGTATTTAACTTACAGACGTTAATCGTATCGTGTGGATGTTTTGAACCTGTTGTTGCTAGCAACAGGTTCTTGTCTGTCTTGCTATGAAAAGGGAAAGGAGGGTGAATTTGAGCAGTATTCGTAGATATCTTCAATTTGTAAAACCATATCGAATGCAAATTTTTATAACGATCATTATTGGGATTATTAAATTTTCCATTCCACTTCTCATCCCCATGCTGATAAAGTATGTGATAGACGATATTATCGGAAATAAAGGATTATCACATGACGATAAACTGAATAAATTAATACTTATAATGGGAGTAATGCTTGCCGTTTTTGTTATTCTTAGGCCGCCCATCGAATATTATCGCCAATATTTTGCCCAGTGGACCTCAAGTAAAATCCTATATGATATCCGTGATCAAATGTACCAACATGTACAGAAGTTAAGTTTTCGGTATTTTTCAAATACCCGTGCTGGGGAAATAATATCACGGATAATAAACGATGTGGAACAGACTAAAACATTTGTGGTATCAGGATTAATGAACCTTTGGCTTGATATTGCGACTATTCTAATTGCAATTATTCTCATGTTTTATATGAATGTTAAACTCACTGTTGTATCGATTTTGCTGTTTCCACTATATGCTTTTTCTATCAAGTACTTTTTTGGGAATTTGCGTAAGTTGACGAAGAGTCGTTCACAAGCACTTGCACAGGTGCAGAGCTATTTGCATGAAAGAGTTCAAGGGATGTCAGTGATTAAGAGCTTTGCCATTGAAAAATATGAGCAAAAACAGTTTGATAAACAGAATAAAAACTTTTTAGAAAAAGCCATTCAGCACACAAGCTGGAACGCCAAGTCCTTTGCTGCAGTCAATACGATAACAGATATTGCCCCATTAATTGTCATTGGCTATTCAGCATACTTGGTCATTCAGCATCAATTATCACTTGGAACGATGATTGCCTTTTTTGCTTATATTGATAAGTTGTATAATCCCTTAAGACGGCTTGTTAATTCATCGACCACGATTACGCAATCATTTGCTTCTATGGATCGTGTCTTTGAATTTTTAGATGAGAAATATGACATTATTGACGAACCGAATGCGCATGAATGCAAGGCCATTAAGGGTGATATATGCTTTGATAATGTTTCTTTTTCATACGAACAAGAAGGTCAAATGATTTTAAAGGACATTAATTTAGATGTAAAAAAGGGAGAAACGATAGCACTGGTGGGTATGAGTGGCGGCGGAAAGTCTACGCTAGTCAGCCTCATTCCTCGTTTTTATGATGTGACAAAAGGAAAAATCACCTTAGATGGAGTGGATATCCGCCAATTCAAGGTTCAATCTTTAAGGGACAAAATTGGGGTCGTTTTTCAAGATAATATTTTATTTAGCGAGTCCGTTATGGACAATATTTTATTAGGGAAGCCTGATGCGACTGAAGAAGATGTATTTGCTGCAGCAAAAGCGGCAAATGCCCATGAGTTTATATTAAAGCTGGAAGAGGGTTACAACACGAAGGTTGGAGAACGTGGGGTTAAGCTATCGGGAGGCCAGAAACAACGTGTCGCGATCGCAAGGGTTTTTTTGAAAAATCCTCCGATATTAATTCTTGACGAGGCGACATCAGCACTAGATTTAGAAAGTGAGCATTCTATTCAAGAATCATTAGAGGTGTTGGCAAAAGACAGAACCACCTTTATTGTCGCTCACCGCTTGTCGACTATCACACATGCTAACCGGATTGTCTTAATTGAGCACGGTCAGATAAAAGAAATTGGGACCCATGAAGAGCTAATGGCTAGGCGCGGGAATTATTATAAATTATTTCAAGTTCAGCAGCTTAACAATAGTGAACCTGAAGAAAATTAGATATTAATCAAGGCTTATAACGACAAAGGACCCGAAGAAGAGCCATCTCCTTCGGGTTGTTTAGTTAGGTTATCATCATGTACATGGTTTAGGCTGCTCTCTATTCATGGCTTTTTTCTTCAACCGATATTTCGTTATGATGATAGGAATGGAAACTGGTGATTAACGTATCTAAATGTTCCACTTGTTCACCGTAATCTATAATTGAGGCGATAATTTGCATGGAATGATAGAGATGTGAATTATGATGATCGCCGTAATCCTGCTGATGTTCTAAAAAATAGTCAAATAGTTCTTTTTTATTGAAGTAAACTTGCTCCACCATACAGGGAGAGGGGGTTGGAATTTTTCCAATGAACCTCAATAATACCTGTTCATGATGATAAATAAGGCTATCTAGCTGCTCTTGAATAGATTCCATGAAATTTCCTGGAAGCTGCAAGAGTTCGTTTTCAAATCGATGCAGTCTTTTTAATGTGTCGAGCGATTTTTTTGCTGTTACATTCAATTGTCTGTAAATCACGAGTTTTCGAGCCTTTTCAGGGTTATTCTTTTTAAAATAACTTCGTTCTTCTTTGAACATCGTATATAACTGCTCCATTGTATGGATGCTATCTTTAAATTTCCTTATATCTGTTTTGAGGAGCTGGTGATCATAGTCGTGTCGCGTACTCAAGCGGATCCATTTAATAATGTCCTCAGTTGTATTGACGATTTTAAAATAAAGCTTATTTTCATATTTGGGGGGCATGAACACGAGATTGACTAAGAAGGCTGAAAATACCCCGATCATAATCGTCGTGAAACGGATTCCCGCAAACTGAATAAAGCTTCCACTCTGTGTTTCCATAATTGAAATCAGAGTGACGAGGGAAAGTCCAATTGTGTTTTCAAGCTTGAGCTTAAGATTGATAATAATCACAATAATAGCGGCCAAACCGATCACAATGATGTGATTTCCCAAGATAAGGACAAATATTACAGCCAGTAATGCACCGATGAGATTTCCTTGAACTTGTTCAATGATGGTTAAATAGGAGCGATAAATGGTCGGTTGAATTGCAAAGATAGCAGCAATTCCAGCGAATACCGGAGATGGTGAATTCAGCAAGAGACCTAAGTAAAGCGATAATACAATGGCAATTCCCGTTTTTAAGATGCGGGCACCTAGCTTCATTTCGAATGGTTTCCTTTCAAAAATAAATAATGTTTCATCATATTTTACACAATGAATAACAAATATGTACTATACATGGATTACATTATATTATCAAGATAATTTTATATTCGAGTTGTGACAAAAAAGGATATAAAAAGCGCCTGCTAAAAAATAGCAGGCGTTTTATGCTACATAATATAAAATCACTCAGTAGAAACGGACGGATCAGCCTGTTCTTTGACAGGCAGGATTTGAACAAAATGTTGTTCAGGGTTACGTAAAAGAGTACGAAGCTGGTCGGCTTCTTCTTGTTGACCATTTTGCGCAAGGAGATCAGTATATTGACCTAAAAGCTCTTGAATATCCTGTTGACCCTTTTCGGTAATATCCTCAACAGATACTTTCGCCCCTTTGGCCACCCGTCTCTTGATTGCGTCTTTGGTCAGCCCCATTTCTGGTTGATGGCGGACATAAATGACGCCACCCGTCATACCTGCGCAAATCCATGGACCAGGGTCACCTAACACTAACCCGCGGCCGTTTGTCATATATTCAAACGCAAAGCCTTTAATATTAGCGTTTGCTCCAATATTGCCTGTTTCCTCTACAGGAAGAGGTTGTTTCAGCGCTCCACCAATAATTAAATCAGCTCCAGAAAGACGAATTCCGGCACGGGCATCGGCATTCCCTTGTGCAACAAGAAGACCTTTTTGTGCCCCATACCCAAATCCTTTTCCAACGGATCCATTTAAATATTGCCCATTCTTTCCTTTAGACTTTAAGACATGAATATTACCGCCAAATGAAGTCTTACCGACTCCGTCTTGACCGCCGCCGTTAACGGTAATTTCAATTCCCTCGCTATTGTAGGCGCCTAAGCCATTTCCAGGAATAGAACCTTCTTTATACTTTAACTGAACAGGTGCCAGCTGTTTGTATGAACCATCCAGTCTGCCACGGACACGGTGACAAGAAACACGGCTTCCAAGAACTCGCTGGTCTGAAGTTACACTCTCGAATTCGCGAGAGGAATGGAGCTGTTCTACACTTGCATCAAGATATTCAGCGCCCGCTGCTACCTGCATTTGGACTTCTTCAATCGATTTGGAAGCTTCGACTTTTGCAAATTGGCTGATTTCTAATGGTTTTAACAAGTAGGAAAGACTAAGCTGATCCTCGCCCTTAACCTGTTCTAATAATTCAGAATGGCCAACAGCTTCTTGTAAATTTTTGATTCCTAATGAAGCAGCTAGTTCCTTCAATTCGGTTCCAAATGCGGTAAATAAATTCATAATCCCCTGGACAGCTAAATCTAATTGTCTTGGAACAAATCGTCTTAGTCCATGTTCTTTCGCTTGAGCTTCTGATTCTATTTGGGTTGCAATTCCCACATGGCAAGTATCCAAATGGCAGCCTCGGCAAGTCGTACAGCCAATCGCTAGCATCGACAAAGTTCCAAAGCCAACTCGGTTTGCGCCAAGAAGCATAATTTTGATAACGTCCATGGCGCTCTTCATACCGCCATCGGCCCATATTTCAACTTTGTGACGTAGCCCACTCTCTAAGAGGGCATTGTGAGCGGCTTTTACGCCGATTTCCACAGGCAGACCAACGTATTGCAAGGCATGAATTCTTGCTGCACCTGTGCCGCCATCAAAGCCACTTAAGGTGATAATATCCGCACCCGCTTTGGCAATCCCAACAGCGATCGTACCGATATTCGGAACAACAGGGACCTTAACAGCAATTTTTGCTTGGTCGTTGGCTGTTTTTAATTCCAAAATCATTTGAGCTAAATCCTCAATCGAATAGATATCATGGTTGTTTGATGGTGAAATCAAATCAGAACCGAGCGTCGCATTCCGCGCTTCAGCAACCTTTGCGGTAACCTTGGAACCAGGTAGGTGTCCACCCTCACCAGGCTTTGCACCTTGGCCAATTTTAATTTCTAACAAATTAGACGAGTTTAATAGTTCTGCATTGACCCCGAACCGACCAGAGGCGATTTGCTGACCTCTTGTTTTTGGATATTTGCCAAGCATATCCTTAATTTCGCCGCCTTCGCCATTTAAGCTGACCATGTTTAACCGATCTGCACCTTCAGCATAGGCTCTGAAGGCTGTTTCATTTTGCGAACCAAAGGACATCGAAGAAATAATAAACGGTAAATCATGGTCACCGACACGGATATCCACTTCATGCGGAGTAAGTTGTTTAGTACTCTTTTTCAAGTGTACTAAGTGGCGAATCGTGGTCGGATTCTCTCTTTCTTGTTCTGAGATTTTATCACGATAAGCACTGTAGTCACCAGTTGCTGCGACTTCACCAATTGCCTTCCAAATTCGTGGGAAGAGGTGAAAGGTCTTACCGACTCGTTGCTTATCATTTTGATAATCTTCAGCTCTTGTTATGGCATCAAGCTTCATTTTTTCAAAATTAGTTTCGATTTCCTTTGAACCGAAAAAGTTAACGATATTTAACACATTTGCAATTTCTTCATTTAACCCAATACTTGAGAATAATCGTCCGTAACCACGAAGTTCATGGATTCCAATAGTAGAAATGACTTTCTCTAACCCTTTAGTAAGGGCATTGTATAGGTTTGTTAAAGGTTTTGTTGTTTCATCAAGAACAGTTAGGAACATGTAGTATGGGCTAATTAAATCTGCACCTAAACCAAACACAGTGATGACGTCATGGAGCGAACGAATCGCTGCAGACCTTAGAACTAATGAACAGTTTCTGCGCAAATCTGCTTTTACTAAAGCTTGATCAATGGCAGCAGTTACGAGATGCGGGTCAATCCAATAGGAATCTTCTTGATGTGCTTTCGCATCATCAAGGACAAGTAAGGTTTTGCCTGTTTGAACAGCCTGAACTGCTTCACTTGCCAACCGCTCCAATGCTTCATCAAGTTTTTCATTGTTTGCAGAAGTAGTAGAAATAAAAGCTGCTAACCTTTGCTCTTGGAAATGCTGCACGATTTGATCGAAGCTAGGCTGACCTAAGCTCTCTGAACAGGCAAAACCAGCTTTCCCTTCCAAGAGGAGAGGGGTGGTAAGTTCGATTACAGCAGCTGTGCTTTTATTAGAAAATAAACTTGGCCGTTTGCCGATGATGACACGGGTAGAGAAATGCTCTGTTTCTCGGTCACGGTCGATCGCTGGATTCGTAACGACGGCAACACTTTCTTTAATATAATCTGCTATATTCACGCGTTCTGGATTAAGAGCGGCTAGTGGAGCATCATGCCCAAGTGAGCGAATCGGTTCTACACCTTTTTCAGCCATCTGTTCGATTAGTTGGATATGATCACGTTCCCAGCCAAAAGCTTTATACTGTCCGTTATGGATTTTGTCAGGATAACTCATCGTAACTGTTTTAGATAATGTAGGTGCCTGTAAACGAAATCTAGAGTCCTTAATAGCTACTCGTTTCGTAAATCGATCATACACTTCATTTTGATAACGATTTTGTTCATAAACAGCTAACTTTTCACCATTCCACTTGAAACCAACTTTTTCACCAGGTGCCAATGGCTTCGGATCATTCACATATTCACTTGAAGGAATAATTCCTGGCTCAGAAGAAAATAGAAAAGAGCTTTCAGTTTCAAGCATCCAAAGTGGACGTAAGCCGAGTGCATCTACGCTAAATACGGCTTCATCACCATAGCGTGAGATGATTCCAGCTGGTCCTTGGGCAAAATGTCCCCACGCCTCACGAAGATACGTATACAAGTCTTGCAAGTGGGTTGGGTACGCCTTGATTTCATTAATAATAGGCGGGAATAAGAGGTCCATTGCCTCAAATAAGGAATATCCATCACGACAGATTAATGTTTCCATCGTGCGGCTTAAGTCCTGGGAGTCACTGCCATCTTTAACAAGCGGTACACTAATCATTCTTGCTTCATCACGTAGCTTCGAGATCGTATTAATTTCACCGTTATGCCCAAGGACACTAAAAGGCTGTACTCGGAAAAAGCTAGACAGAGTATTTGTTGAATAGCGGTTATGACCTAATGTCATCGTTGAGGCAACGAGTGAACTTGCTAGATCATCGTAATAACGCGGCAGTATATCACCTGCACCCATTACTTTATAGACAACATGGTTTTGGCTAAGTGAGGCAACATGTACATGTTCATTGCTCTCAAAATCTATTAACACATCGAAAAGAGCCTTTGTTAATTCCTGGCCTTTCTTTTCGGAAACACTAGCAAATTGCCAAAAAACAGGGTTTTCCTGAATGGCGATTGGGCCAAGTGCAGAGGAGTCTGTTACTTTATCTGTCTCAAAAACTAACTCTATATCATATTTTTCTAGTTTGTTTACTAATTCTTGTTTGGTAGAATTCCAATCAACTTTTTGACTAATAAATACATGACCTACTGAAAATGATTCATTTTCGACAAGAAGCGGGTCAAGACCTGCCTGACTCAACTTTTGTTTCCAAAGCTCAGTTGGAATATCCATATGAATTCCCACACCATCACCTTCGCCATTAATAAAGCCAGCGCGATGATTCATCGTTACAAGGGCATCTATACAGTCAAAAATATTTTTTCTTGTCGGGATTTTGCTTTTTTCAAGGCAAGCGACAATTCCACAAGCATCGTGTTCTTGTTTATGGAAATCCTTAAATAGGGATGGGGACCATTTTTGTGACATTTTGTTCCGGCTTCATCGGTTCACCGTTAAAGCCGCTTCACCTCCTATGAAACTTTTAGATTAGGAAATTCTCTGTGCAGGGTCATAATACTGTGATACTTAATTGAGGTAATAAATTAAAAAGTCGAAAAACAATAATAATCTTATATTATCATAAGAATTTTCAGAAATCAAATAAATATGCATTGTTTTGGATGCGGAAATGAGTGAAAAAAACAATGGATTAATGCGGAAAGTTATTATTGTAACCGTTTTCAAATAAAAAGAAAAAACAAAAGGGAGTGATTTCCAATCCCTTTTGTGAATAAAATATGCATAATTATTCGGATTTAAGTGAAGAAAATGCATTCCTTACCGCATGTAATGTGGCTTCTACATCTTCCTCCGTATGAGCAATCGTTAGAAACCATGCTTCATATTTAGATGGTGCAAGGTTAATTCCTTGATGGAGCATTAGTTTGAAAAACTTAGCAAACATTTCACCATCGGTATTTTCTGCTTGCTCATAGTTTACGATTTTTTCATTGGTAAAATAAACGGTAAAGGCACCTTTTAATCGGTTGATGGTAATCTGAATATCATATTCTCTGGCAGCTGCTAAGATCCCTTCTTCGAGCATCGCACCTAATCGATCTAAATAATCATAAACTCCTTCTTGCTTTAACACTTCAAGACAGGCAATCCCTGAGAGCATGGAGGCTGGATTTCCGGCCATTGTTCCAGCTTGATAAGCAGGTCCAAGTGGTGCCACGGTTTCCATAATTTCTTTACGTCCACCGTAAGCACCGATAGGCAAGCCACCGCCAATGATTTTTCCAAGGGCTGTTAAATCAGGTTCGATTCCTAATAAGTTCTGAGCTCCACCATACATAAAACGGAATGCGGTAATGACTTCATCATAGATAACTAGTGCTCCTGCCGCATGGGTAAGATCATTGACTTCCTGTAAAAATCCCGGTTTTGGTTCAACGATTCCAAAATTTCCTACGATTGGCTCGACTAATACGGCAGCGATTTGGTCGCCCCATTTTTCCAATGCCGCTTTATAAGGTTCGATATCATTAAATGGCACAGTAATTACTTCATTGGCAATGCTCTTTGGAACTCCCGCGGAATCTGGTGTACCCAGAGTAGAAGGACCAGAACCTGCCGCAACAAGGACAAGATCAGAATGGCCATGATAACAACCTGCAAATTTAATGATTTTATCTCGTCCAGTATAGGCACGCGCCACGCGGATGGTGGTCATGACGGCTTCGGTTCCAGAGTTAACAAAACGGACCTTATCTAATGACGGTATGGCTTCTTTAATCATTTTTGCGAATTTTACCTCGTGAGGAGTGGGCGTTCCATAAAGAACGCCGCTTTCCGCTGCACGTTTAATCGCTTCTGTAATATGTGGATGGGCATGCCCCGTAATGATTGGTCCATATGCTGCGAGATAATCGATGTATTGGTTACCATCCACGTCCCAAAAATAAGCTCCTTGGCCGCGTTCCATTACTACTGGTGACCCGCCACCCACAGCTTTAAAGGATCTTGATGGGCTGTTTACCCCACCAACAATGTGTTGTAATGCCTCATTATGTATTGTTTCGGAATTAGTAAACTTCATTATTTTTCCTCCTTAGATGCATTACTTCTATTTTAGCACTTTTTTCATGGACTGATATCTGTTTTAAATTTTAGAAAATTTGTTGAAGTTCGTGACAGTTGTTTTATCAGGACTATTTGGCTAAACTATTCCTTTAGTGATGCCAGGAGGAATTAGGAATGGAAAATGTCATTGAAGTGAAGAAGTTACGAAAAGAGTTTAAGGCATACTCAAGCCGTGCGGGCTTAAAAGGTGCGTTTAGGGATTTGTTTACGAGAAACTATAAAATTGTCCCTGCCGTTAATGATATAAACATAACCGTAAAAAAGGGTGAAATGGTGGGCTATATTGGGGAAAATGGTGCTGGAAAATCGACAACCATAAAAATGTTGACGGGAATCTTAACCCCAACCTCTGGTGAAATTATCGTAAATGGGATGAACCCCCATAAAGAACGAGAAAAATTTGTGCAAACGATTGGTGTCGTTTTTGGCCAGCGTTCACAGTTATGGTGGGATATTGCCGTTCAAGAGTCATTTCGGTTATTAAAAAAAGTGTATAAGGTATCTGATGAAGATTATGAACAGCATATGCAGCACGTGATCAGAACCCTGGATATTGAACCGCTGTTAGATAAACCCGTTCGTAAATTGTCCCTTGGTCAAAGAATGCGCTGCGAGCTTGCAGCAGCTTTAATCCATAACCCGCCCTTGTTGTTTTTAGACGAACCAACGATTGGATTAGATGTATTAGTGAAACTGAAAATCCGGGAATTCTTGAAGGAAATTAATGAGAAATACAATACGACAATTCTATTAACCACCCATGATTTATCTGACATTGAGGCATTGTGTGAACGGGTTGTTATGCTTGATGAGGGAAAGGTCATTTACGATGGGGCCTTACGGGAGCTTAAGGAAAAATGGGGCGATCAAAAGGAACTTCATTTTCAATTTCTAAAGAAGGTCAATATCAAAACTGTTCAGAATGTAACCAGCGGATTGCCGGTTGAATGGGAAGTTGATGAAAAGGACCAGACCTTTATAGCGATTTTAGAAGATCGTGATGAATTGATTTCGCAGGTTATTGCTAAAGTTGTCGCTGCCTTCAAAATTAAAGATGTAAAAATAAATGAAACGTCAACAGAAGAAATCATTCGCAAAATTTATGAAAAGGGTGCTGTAGAAGTTGGATAAATATATAGAAATGATTAGAATCCGCTTCTTAATGATGCTTGCTTATCGAACAGATTATTATACAGGGATTCTTATTTATAGCATAAATATTGGCGCCTATTATTTTTTATGGAATGCTATTTATGGGGGAAAAGAACAAATCGAAGGTCTGTCGGTTGTGCAAATGACGACCTATGTGGCGGTTTCATGGATGGCTCGAGCCTTTTACTTCAACAATCTTGATCGTGAAATGGCACAGGAGATTATGGAGGGGAAGGTGGCAATTGAGTTAATCCGACCATATAACTACCTTGGTATGAAAACAATGCAAGGTTTGGGAGAAGGGATCTTTCGGCTTTTCTTTTTTTCGACTCCTGGATTAATTATCGTTTATTTCGTTTTCCCAATCCAATTTTCATGGGAACCAAGGGTGTGGGGGTTTTTTGCCATTTCTATCGTATTGAGTTTTCTCATTAACACGCAGCTCAATTTATTGACGGGGATTACCACTTTCTTTCTATATAATAATGCGGGACTGATTCGGGCAAAACGTGTTGTGATTGATTTATTTTCGGGATTGCTTCTACCGATCAGTTTCTTCCCAGGCTGGGCGCAATCAATTATGAAATTCCTTCCCTTTCAAGGAATCAGCTATACTCCTAGTATGATTTTCACCAAAGGGTTTTCACATCAGCAGGCAATTGCAGCGATTGGACAGCAATTGATTTGGGTAATCATCTTAATTTTGCCGATTTATGTGCTTTGGCGTGTGGCGAAGAAACAGCTGATTATTCAAGGAGGCTAAGAGCGATGTTTTATTTATCGATGTTTTTTCAATACCTTTCACAATATTTAAAAACACGACTACAATATCGGGCGGATGTGTTCGTTGAATTTTTATCTGATTTGCTATCACAGGCAATTAACCTTGTCTTTATTTTAGTCGTTTTTGGTCACACCGATTTATTGAATGGGTGGAATCGTGATGAAATTATTTTCATCTATGGCTTTTTTCTTGTTCCGTTTGCGGTGTTTTCGGCATTTTTTAATATTTGGGATTTTAATGAACGATATATCGTCAAGGGAGAATTAGACCGGATCCTAACAAGGCCAATCCATAGTCTTTTTCAAATTATCCTTGAGCGACTTGAGTTAGAATCGTTATTAGGAGCAATTACAGGTCTTGCCGTCATGTTTTATGCAGGAAGTCGGCTTGGAATAAGGATTGATTGGTATGACCCAATCCTGTTTATCATTTTTGTAATCGGTGGGGCTCTTGTGTACGGTGGGGTTTTTATCATGCTGGCCTGCATTAGTTTCTGGGCAGATGCACGCACATCGCTCATGCCGATGATGTACAATATCAGTAATTATGGACGATATCCTGTGAATATCTACAATAAACTCATTCGCTTTGTACTGACCTGGATATTACCGTTTGCCTTTGTAGGAGTATATCCAGCCGCATTTTTTCTTGATAAGGAAGACTGGTATTGGTATTCCTTTTTAACGCCGTTTATCGGAGTATTATTCTTTATTCTGTCGATATGGCTTTGGAATCAAGGGGTTAAAAAATATCGGGGTGCAGGAAATTAAAAATTGACTGTATATTATGTAATGGAAACCGGGCATATGCCCGGTTTTTGATATTTTCTGGTCCAAGCATGCATAGGAATAGAATAACTCGTATTTTAATTAGGAGTGGTCCCGTGTTCTATTTCTTGCTTCCAATCGTTATATTCTGCATCTTTATGAGTTTACGGACGTTATTCATTCCGAACACTATTAGGGGCAAAATTGTCTCAGTAGAAAACTTTCTCTATCTAGGGACGGTTTATTTAACGATCATACTTGGGTTTGGCTTGATCTATCTCCTTTTTAATTTAATTGGGGAGCCGTTACTAAAAGAAATTAATCATCACCCAAAAAGCAATATCTTTGAAACGAGTTTTTATTTCAGTGCGATGACCCTTTTCTCGGTTGGCAATGGTGATGTTCTGCCACAAGGAATGGGACGAATTATTGCTGTTATTGAGGCTTTAATTGGTTATACGCTACCGGCAGCTTTTGTGGCAAGAGTGATGTTAAACCGTGAAAATTAAGCGTTGATTACGAGAAAGTTGTGTTATCTGGAAAGATTCGATACGCTATGTGATAAGTGGTTGTGAACTTATTACAAACATTAGCAAAGGGGAATGAAAATGACTATAGAGATTGGACAACAGGCTCCAAATTTTGAATTAATGAATAGTAATGGGGATAATGTTTCATTATCTGACTTTAGAGGTAAAAATGTCGTTTTATACTTTTATCCAAAGGATATGACCCCGGGTTGTACGACTCAGGCCTGTGATTTTCGTGATTTTCATGAAAGTTTTACAGCTTTAAATTGTGTTATTATGGGCATCAGTCCAGACCCGAAAGAAAAACATGAAAAGTTCATAAATAAGTATGACTTACCATTCTTGCTATTAGTGGATGAAGACCACCATGTGGCAGAGCAATATGAGGTTTGGAAGTTAAAGAATAATTTTGGAAAAGAATATATGGGAATTGAGAGATCTACGTTTGTGATTGATCAAGAAGGTAAATTAGTGAAAGAGTTTCGGAAGGTAAAAGTAAAAGGACACGTCGAAGAAGCGTTACATTTTGTAAAAGAAAAATTAGTTTAATCTGAAATTTAGTAATAGCAACCAAAAAGGATGAGTCTTATTCAGGCCCATCCTTTTATCAGCAGCTGATAGGAAAGTGCTTGTCACCTTGCACATTTTAAATCTCGATAATAATGGGAAGAATCATCGGTTTTCGCTTTGTTTGTTTGAATAGATATTGACTAACCACTTTTTTGATATTCTGTTTAATAACGTTCCATTGACGAATATTTTCGGATTGTAAGTCATTAACTGTCTTTTTGACAAGTCGATTTACTTCTTTTAGCAACACATCTGAGTCTCTTGCATATACAAAACCCCGGGTAATGGTGTCTGGACCGGAAATAATCTTTCTGTCCCCCTTACTAATCGTAATGACAATCACGAGCATGCCATCCTCTGAAAGCTGTTTTCTGTCGCGTAAGACAATTTCTCCAATATCGCCAACCCCCATCCCATCGACATATGTATCCCCGGCTGGAATCGATCGAGTCTGACGGGCAACAGAATGTTCAATATCGACAACATCACCATTTTTTATAATAAATGTATGACCTTTCTCAACCCCAACTGACTCGGCTAACAAACGGTGATGGTGCAGCATTCGATATTCACCGTGAATTGGAATAAAGTAGGTCGGTTTCATTAAAGTAAGCATAAGCTTTAAATCTTCCTGATAACCATGTCCGGAAACGTGCATTCCTGTTGAACTACCAGAGCCATAAATCACCTTTGCGCCTTGTCGAAATAAGTTATCGATGATGCGAGAAACATCCTTCTCATTCCCTGGTATAGGTGATGCGGCTAAAATGACGGTGTCGCCCGGATATATTGCGACATCCCGATAATTACCGCTGGCAAGACGTGAAAGGGCGGCCATTGGCTCTCCTTGACTCCCCGTACATAGGATAACAACTTTTTCAGGAGCGAGTTTATCCACTTCATTTGCTTCAATCAACATTCCTTCGGGAACCTGTAAATACCCGCGCTCAATCGCCACGGAAACCACATTCACCATACTTCGGCCAAGTAATGCTAGCTTTCGGTTCGTTTTTATGGAAGCCTCAACTACTTGTTGGATGCGATTTACATTTGAGGCAAAGGTGGAAATGAAAATTTTCCCTTGAGCCTTTGTGAACGCCTCATACATGTGGTCTCCAACCATCTGTTCGGAAGGGGTTAGTCCTTTTCGTTCAGCATTCGTGCTTTCTGATATTAAGGCTAAAACTCCCTGTTGCCCAATTGAAGCCATTTTATGAATATCGGCAAATTGATTATTTGCTGGTGTTAAATCAAATTTGAAATCGCCTGTATGAACAACATTTCCATCTGGGGTATGGAAAACGATGCCAAGGCAATCAGGGATGCTATGACTTACTCTGAAAAAAGATATTTGAACTTGTCCAAACTCCAAAATCGATTCTGAATCAATCGGGATAAGATTGGTATCTCTCCCCAGGCGATGCTCAACAATTTTTAACTCAATTAAACCAAGGGTAAAACGTGTGGCATAGATGGGGACATTTAGCTTTCTCAAGAAGTATGGAATCCCGCCGATATGATCTTCATGTCCATGTGTAATAAGTAAAGCCCGAATTTTATCTTTATTTTCTTCTAAATAAGAAATATCAGGAATTATTAGATCGATACCTAATAAACTTTCATCAGGAAACTTTCCACCACAATCAATAATAAAGATATCCTCTTCGTATTGAACCACATACATGTTTTTACCAATTTCATTAATGCCGCCAAGGGCGAATATAGATATGTTTTTTTCGGAAGCTAACAACATAACTCCTCCAATCCTAAATAAACATTAGTATTCCCGTATGGTTTTGATTGATGCTCTCGTAAGAAACACTTTGGATTGGCGCATTGAGTAAGTCCGGTTGAAGCCTATTTTCTTTAGAAAAGGCATTTGTCCAATGCAAGTAAGAGGAATTTGAATATCATCTTATTAGGGCATACCTCCTCAGATAAATTTATTGGGTCCATAAGGGCCCCTTTTTTTATTTAGTCAATTTAAAGCATGTGTTAAGTCAATTAAATAAGAAAATTTTCATAGAAATGAAATAATTGACAATGTATATCATAAAATACATACAAACCTTTTTTCATATGGAGGCGGAATTTTGTTGAAGACTAATCTCAATGGGAATGATAAGTTAGAGGCAAACGAGCAAACATTGTATGGAGAAAAAATTAACATTTTGTATTAATGAGATTACAATATTGACAAAAGTATAAATAAGTTAGTAAAATTAATTATAACAATTATAATGTAAGAATATCTTTTAGAAAGAAGGTGCATGGCGATGAAACAATTAAAAGAGGCGTTGGATACCTTGAAGGATACAGGTGTGCGTATTACTCCGCAACGTCATGCGGTACTTGAATATTTAATAAACTCGATGTCACATCCTACAGCAGATGAAATTTATAAGGCGCTTGAAGGGAAATTCCCTAATATGAGTGTGGCAACAGTTTACAATAATTTACGAGTATTTCGTGAAGTAGGACTTGTCAAAGAATTAACATATGGGGACGCATCAGCTCGGTTTGATTTTGTTACTACCCATCATTACCATGTCATTTGTGAAAATTGCGGTAAAATTGTTGATTTTCATTATCCAGGTTTAGATGAAGTAGAGCATCTTGCTTCTCATGTAACAGGATTTAAAGTTGAGAATCATCGTATGGAAATTTACGGTTCATGTCCCGAATGTGCAAGCAAAGAAGTTCATTGAAAAAAGTGCTTGTTAATCAAAAAAGAGGGTGAACTAAACCTTTGGCAAAAGCCACTGGGTTTAGGTCAACCTCATTTTTATTTTCTTGCTTTTTTAGTATTATAGGATTCATCGAATTGTTTTCCATCCAGACTAGGATCAAGGGTTAATGGTTCCCGGCAATACATGCACATATCTACTCTACCAAGCATCTTAGTCATTTTTCCACAGCCTGGGCACTTTACTTGGATGGTCTTTGTTGATAACATACCAATCCAAAAATAGACGACGGTACTAGCAATAATAGAAATAAGACCCAAAAGCATAAAGATGGTCATAATAATCGGTGAAGTCCGAAAAAAGATGCCAATATACATAATGACAAACCCAATAAAAATTAATGATAAGGCAAAGGTACGTATTTTATTTATTTTACTTGAATGTTTAGCCATATTACTCCCTCCTAGTGAAACTATACCATATTTAGATTCTAAATAAAAAATACTATACAAAAAACAATCGTGTGCTTCACTTGTGAAAAAAATGTCGAAATTTGTCCGAAGTGAAAGAAGGAAATTAACCGTCACTGTCGAACATATAATGCTACCAGAAAAAAATGGAGGAATGATGAATGGAAGACATCCTTCGGCCTATTTACCAAGAAAGGGCGAGTCAATCAAATACACTTGGAGTCTTGTTGATTGAAAAGAAACAAAAATCAAGCCATATTACTGATTCATTTGACGTCATATTATTAATTGTTGTGAAAGAGGCAGAACAGCCTTTATTTATAAAACATTATACGTATGATAACAAAAAGGCAGCCATGCATGTCGTTGCTGAATCCTTAATGCAGGAATGGCTTTTGCTTGGTACAAATCGGAGAATATTTGAATGGGTTCATGAAGCAAAAATTCTTTTTGATCGTAATGAATATGTTGCGGATTTAAAAACAGAATTGAGAGAATTTCCGTTTAACGGACGTAAGATTAAAATGGGTTTAGAGTTTGCCAAATTAATTCGTCGCTATGTAGATGGGAAAGCCCTATTCGAAAGTAAACAGTTTTTAGATGCGTATAACCATGTTGTGCATTCATTACATCATCTTGCCAGATTGGCAGTAATAGAAAATGGACTTCATCCAGAGCTTACTGTTTGGCATCAAGTAAAACAAATTGAACCAGAAATCTTTAAATTGTATGAAGAACTCGTTAATAGTGAAGAAACGCTTGAGAAAAGACTTGAGCTACTGTTCCTTGCCAGTGAATTTATGATTCACTCAAGAACAACTATCGGTTCTTCCCACTTATTAGAAGTATTAAGTGGGAAGGAGCATTGGTTGTTTAATGAGATCATGAATGAAGAAGAATTAATACCTTACTCAGTTGATTTAGCCGTATTGCTTGAGTATTTGATTGAAAAACGTTTAATCGAAGTGGTCAATATTGAAACAAAAGGTCATGGTGTTTTTCATAGATGTTATCGAGCCATATAAAATTATCGTAAAAAAGTAAAAAATCTATTGACCATTTATAAATTACTTGGTATATTAATAACCGTCGCTGCGAAGCAATGAAATAAAACTTTCGCAAGTGACGGTTAAAAAGTTATTGACATCATAAAGGTTTTTATGTTAAATTAATAAAGTCGCTTGTGAGTGACTGAAACTTTTGTT
>NZ_CCAS010000018.1 GCF_000612625.1 Neobacillus jeddahensis | reverse complement strand
GGCTCCCAATTTACACAAAAAAACGACTCTAAATTCATTATTGGAATTTTTGAGTCGTTTTTTTGATTGCCTTTTTAATTCCTCCAAAAATCCGAAGGATTTTCAGTGCCCTCAAGTGTGATTCGGGAGTTTTTTCTGTTATTTCATACGTATTCTATCACCAGAAGAGGCTTGTTTAGCTTTTTGGATTGTTCGATAGGACGAATAACCGCTCATTTCTTCGAATTCACCACAAATAGTTTTTTCTTCTGCCTTGCTCGGCACGATTTCTTTGAACCGACGATAGACATTCATCATTTCATCACGTTCAATTCCTTTTTCATATGCTCTTTCAATTGCTTCAAAAAAATGGATGACATCGACAATTTCATCTGTAGACCAATTGTAATCAATTGGGTATTGGTACTCCATATATTCACCTACTTACTTTTTTCAATTAATATGAATGATACCCTTATTTTCCCCATTTTGCACGAATTTGTTCCGCCTCTTTTATCATCCGTCGAAAAAGTTCCTCTACAGTTGGTATGTCCTTTATGAGACCCATCACCTGCCCAGCCCAGGCAAATCCATCGGTAGTTTTGCCTTCATATATATAACGTTTATTTGCTATCCCACTTATCAAATCTTTTAGGTGTTCATAATTTCCATGGTTTCGTTCGATGTCGAGAATTTTTTCAGTCCAGCTGTTGGCAATAGCTCTAGCCGGAGCACCTAATGATCTCTTAATAACAACTGTATCGGTCTCTGTCCCCTCTACTAGCCGTTGTTTATATTTTTCATTTGCATGGACGCAATCCTTTGTGGCAATAAATCTTGTACCCATTTCAATCCCTTCGGCCCCTAAACTGAGCGCCGCCATCAACCCTCGTCCATCACCTATTCCTCCTGAGGCAATCACGGGTATGGATACAGCTTCAACTACCTGAGGAATTAATACTATTGTTCCGATATCGTCCCTGCCTAGATGCCCACCCCCTTCTTGCCCTACGACCATTACAGCATCAGCACCTAATTCCTCAGCCTTCATCGCCTGTCGTCTCGCAGCAACAAGAACGAGAGTTTTTGTTTTAGTCCCCTTTAGCTGTTCAAAGATGGGAGCTGGGTTTCCTCCAGTCATTGATATGACTGGCACCTCTTCTTCTATCGCTACCTCTAAATAATCTGCAAAAGGTCTTCCTTGCTGACCGATAGCAAAATTTACACCAAAAGGCTTGTTCGTCATTTGTTTTACTTTTCTAATTTCTTCACGCAGCTGATTAGGATTAGGCAAGGACATAGCTGTAATTTGACCAAGCCCTCCTGCATTGGATACTGCCGCGGCCAATTCCGAATATGCTAAATAAGCCAGACCACCTTGTATAATCGGATATTGAATTTTTAAGATATCAGTAACTCGAGTTTGCCAATCCAAATGAACCCCTCCTAAATGTAGTTAATCTATATTTCGGCTTAATTGCGTAAATTTCCTGTCTTTAAGGGAAACTAACCTGAAGCAAATAAAAAATTTAAAGTGAAGGGAAATCCTATGCAACGCAACAGAATAGTGCTATAATTCCTTTGTTTTATGAATATTTAATTCGACATATTACGAGCATTTTTTATAAAGAGGTGTATTAATCATTGTCACAAAATCAAACACCGCTTTTTAGCGGATTAGTAGAGCATGCGAAAAAAAATCCTATTCAATTCCACATTCCTGGTCATAAAAAAGGAGCCGGAATTGATCCAGAATTCCGCCAATTCATTGGTGATAATGCCTTATCCATTGACTTAATAAATATCGGACCACTTGATGACCTTCACCAGCCAAAAGGAATCATTAAACAGGCGCAGGACTTAGCCGCAGAAGCATTTGGTGCGGATCGTACCTTCTTTTCTGTTCAAGGTACAAGTGGCGCAATTATTGCAATGGTTATGGCCGTGTGTGGACCTGGTGAAAAAATAATCGTCCCACGAAATGTCCATAAATCTGTTATGTCAGCAATTGTTTTTTCTGGTTCAATTCCGGTTTTCATACATCCAGAAATTGATACAGATCTAGGAATTTCTCACGGTATTACAACAGAATCGGTTGAAAGAGCACTGGAACAACACCCTGATGCAAAAGGGCTTTTAGTTATTAACCCAACTTATTTTGGTATCTCAGCTGATCTAAAGAAAATTGTTGAGATTGCCCATTCCTATAAAGTTCCTGTCCTTGTTGACGAGGCCCATGGCGTACACATACATTTCCACGACGAACTGCCATTGTCTGCTATGCAGGCTGGAGCAGATATGGCAGCAACGAGCGTCCATAAGCTAGGGGGATCCATGACACAAAGCTCCATTCTGAATGTGAAAGAAGGGCTTGTTTCTGCTAAGCACGTCCAATCGATCCTAAGTATGCTCACCACCACTTCAACCTCCTACTTGTTGCTTGCTTCTCTAGATGTTGCCCGAAAGCAATTAGCAACAAAAGGCAAGGAATTAATTGATAATACCATTCAATTAGCTCAATCCATTCGTAGACGAATCAATGAAATCGATCAAATTCATTGCATTGGCGAAGAAATTTTGGGCTCTAAAGCGACATTTGATTATGATCCAACTAAACTTATCATTTCAGTAAAAGAGCTTGGTTTAACCGGATATGAAGTCGAAAAGTGGTTGAGAGAAAAACATAATATCGAGGTAGAACTATCAGACCTTTATAATATCCTTTGCATTATTACGCTTGGTGACACAGAGGTTGAAGCAAACATTCTCGTAAATGCACTAAAAGAGTTGGCAGACGAATGTAAGCACCGCCCAGGTAAGATTGAACCAGTAGAAGTTCTACTACCTGAGATTCCTGTACTTGCTTTAACTCCAAGAGATGCTTTCTATGCTGAGACTGAAGTCATTCCTTTAGATGAATCAGAAGGTCGTATCATTGCTGAGTTTATTATGGTTTATCCTCCAGGAATCCCAATCTTTATTCCCGGTGAAATCATAACAATGGAAAACCTTCATTATATCCGCAAAAACCTCGAGGCAGGCTTACCAGTTCAAGGTCCTGAGGATGATGAAATTAAAACCATTCACGTCATAAAAGAATACAAAGCAATTAAATAACAATAGATTTTCGAACTAGAATTAGTGAAGCTACTGAAAAGAAAAACAGGAACCCAAAGGGAACCTGTTTTTCTTTGTCATTTTTTTATACTTCTTCTTCAATATGCTGGTCGTTGCAACAATTACATTTAGAGTATAGTACCGTAACTTTTTCATCTTCAAAATGATCAATAGTAGAATTACAAGTTTGGCATACGAGTGTACCCATTTGTTCAATCCCCTTTTCTTATTGAATGATCATGATTTTGAAAGCGTTATTACATCCTTAATTTAATAATAATATAACACATTTAAAATATCAAGCCTAATTTGTATGTCACATTTAACATTATTTCATAAAAAAAGACCCTTCCGGGTCCTTTTTGAAATGATTATTCATATTGTATAACAAAAGGGATAGTTGGAAGTGTTCCACTAAAAAACTCTGCTAAATCTGTCGCTTGCTTTTTGTCAGGGATACGGAAAACTGTTTGAAGGTACTCAATATCTTCAATATCTTTAGGGTCGAGGAGAGTTGAACGGCCTGTTTGCATACAGACAACAAGAGGTTTTCCGAAGAATAAGTTAGTGTAAATGATCCCGAAGTCATAACGGGTATCTTCTGTAGTAAATCCAATAAACCTCACTTTTGCATTTTCATGCTCATCATAGAGCTTATCGAATAATTCCATATAGACCTCCTCTTTTAATTTAATATTTAGAATATTATTATAATTCATTTTTACAAAAATAGCAAGAAAACAAGCCCTTTTCCTTGTATATATGTTGTCAGTCCTTTTTAATCAATGCTAGAATAGAGATGCATTGATCATGGACAAATAAGGGGGAATGATGATGGCTGTAAACGCATTTATTAAGCTAGTGCCCTCATCTGCTAAACAAACTGTAACGATTGAAGAGGTACAGGAATTATTTCGCTACTATAAAAATATCACTGAAAAAACGGGCAATCAGTTAGATTGGCAATATGGCGATTCTGCTTTTCCTTATGAAATAAAAGAAACCACCGAAGGTAAAGAAAAGTGGTTTTATTTACACTCAGACCATGAACGCTACAAAATTATTTTAGTTGGGGTTGATACAGAGATCGTTAGAAATGAGGATGGAGTAGAAAGAGAACAAGCATACATACAAATCACCCTCCCTGAGCAATCTACCCATGGAGATAAAGGAAAGGCAAATGAATTTAGTAAATTCCTTGCAAAAAAGCTTAAAGGTGAGCTGCATCTCTTTAACGAAAGAATCATGTATTACTATCCTAGAAAGTAAACAAATGGCGGCTCCCTAGTGGAGCTTTTTTAATGAATAATTTGTACCATCGAATAATGAATGGAAGTATAAATAACTAAGCTCAACATCGTGATAAAGAGTGTTTTCCTTGGTGATTTTGTCACCTGATTCCCCAACAAATATGCCAAATAAAAAAACACAAAAAACATGATAACTTTATAAATGAGTTGATCATGCGATGAAAGCCATTCAATAAAGGTGTATCCACTCCATATGATAAACTGTAAAATGATTACCACATATACCCTCAATTTTATCACCACTCTAAATACTTTGATCTAATAAGCCAATACAACAGCTTGTGTTTAAAGTATATGATTAAACACTAATCGTTAGGTATTTATTTTCAGAGAATCTGCGAGGATAAAGAATCGATTTCAATCCACTAAATCCTTATTGCATACAATTCGCTGTAAAAAAGCAAAGTCCTTTTCGTTTTGAACGAAAAGGACTTTCTTTTAATTATTTAATGACATGGATAGGTGTACCTAGTGCTACTTCTGCAGCTTCCATTGTAATTTCTCCAAGTGTTGGATGCGCATGAATGGTCATCGCTAAATCTTCAGCAGTCATACCTGCTTCAATCGCTAAACCTAATTCAGCAATCATATCTGATGCACTTGCACCAGCAATTTGAGCACCAATGACAACACCATCATCTTTACGAGTAATGAGTTTTAAGAAGCCATCACCGCTATCAAGTGATAATGCACGACCATTGGCTGCAAATGGGAACTTTGCCGCATTCACAGCGATTGATTCGTCTTTAGCCTGTGCTTCTGTATATCCTACTGAAGCCAATTCAGGTTCAGAGAAAACAACAGCTGGAATTCCTAAGTAGTCAATTTCAGAAGTGTGACCAGCAATTGCCTCAGCAGCAATTTTAGCTTCATATGATGCCTTATGAGCTAACTGAGGACCTTGAACAACATCACCGATTGCGTAAATATTGCTAACATTAGTCCGGCACTGTTTGTCGATTTCAATTAAACCGCGTTCAGATAATTTCACTCCGGCTTGTTCTAAGCCCATTTCATCGGTATTAGGACGACGACCAACCATTACGAATACATAATCAGCTTCAATTTTCTGCTCTTCGCCTTTAGTTTCGAATGTTACCACAACAGAGTTTTCAGTTTCCTCTACACCTTTAGCTAATGCTTTGGTATAGAATTCTGCACCTTTTTTCTTCATGCTACGTTTAACAAGTGCTGCCATTTGCTTATCAAATACGCCAAGGCCTAGGATTTCATCAGAACCTTCAAGGATCGTCACTTGGCTGCCAAAGTTTGCATAAGCTCCGCCAAGTTCGATTCCAATTACCCCACCGCCGATAACAACGATTTTTTCAGGAATTTCTTGCAAATTAAGCGCACCAGTTGAATTAAGCACACGTTTTGAATATTTAAAGGTTGGCAACTCAATCGGACGAGATCCAGTTGCAATAATAGCATTCTTAAATGTATAGGTTTGAGCTGAATTATCATCCATTACACGAAGAGTGTTAGCATCAACAAAATATGCTTCCCCACGGACAATGTTTACTTTATTTCCTTTTAATAAACCTTCAACGCCACCGGTTAATTTATTCACGATTCCAGCTTTAAATTCTTGAACCTTTGAAAAATCAACCTTTACATTTTCAGCTGTGATACCAAATGTATCGGAATGCATAGCTGTTTCGTAGCGATGACCAGCAGCAATCAACGCTTTGGAAGGAATACAACCAACGTTTAAGCAAACGCCACCGACATATTCTTTTTCAACAATCGTAACTTTTTGCCCAAGCTGAGCTGCACGAATTGCTGCAACATATCCCCCAGGACCCGCACCAATGACTATAGTATCTGTTTCAATTGGGAAATCTCCAACGACCATTTGATTTACGCCTCCATTAACAATAGTTCTGGATCATTCAATAAACGTTTAATATGATTTAATGCATTTTGTGCTGTAGCACCGTCAATCATACGGTGATCAAAGCTTAAAGAAAGGGCTAAAACAGGAGCTGCCACAATCTCTCCATCTCTAACGATTGGTTTTTCAGCGATTCTACCTACACCCAAAATGGCTACTTCAGGATGGTTTATGACAGGAGTAAACCACTGACCACCAGCAGAACCAATGTTTGAAATTGTGCAAGAAGCACCCTTCATTTCATTTGGAGCAAGTTTTCCGTCACGTGCTTTTCCAGCCAATTCATTAATTTCATTAGAAATGGTGAAGACTGACTTCCGATCAGCATCTTTAACAACAGGAACTAGAAGACCCTTTTCAGTATCTGCTGCAATTCCAATGTTGTAATAGTGCTTATGAACAATCTCACTAGTAGCATCATCTAATGAAGTATTCAATGCTGGGAACTCACGTAGTGCACTTGTTAATGCTTTTACGATATATGGTAAGAAAGTAAGCTTAATTCCTTTAGCAGCAGCAACTTCCTTGAATTTTTTACGGTGTTTAACAAGTTTCGTTACGTCAATTTCATCCATCAAGGTAACGTGTGGTGCAGTATGCTTAGAATTAACCATAGCCTTAGCAATTGCTTTACGGATTCCGCTCATTTTCTCACGAGTTTCTGGGTATTCACCTTGTGGAATAGCAGCTGCTTGTGGTGCTTCTGCAACAGGAGTTGCTTCTACAGAAGTTGTTGCTGCTTCCGCTGCAGGAGCTACTACACCACCACTTACGAATGCATCAATATCACCTTTTAAAATACGGCCATTTTTACCAGATCCAGGTACTAATGCAATCTCTATGCCCTTTTCACGAGCATATTTACGCACTGATGGCATTGCCACAATATTACGATTTGGATCAACAGCAACTTGCGTTTGTTGAGCTGGTGCTGATGCTGCAGCTTGTGGTGCTGCTTCTGGCTTAGTTTCTTGAGCAGGAGCTGGTGCTGCAGTTTCTTCTGCACCATGATCGTCACCTTTGAATTGTAGGTTTTCGTATCCTGGGGCATCGAATGTAACAAGAACTTGTCCAACTGTCGCAACTGTTCCTTCTCCGATTAAAACTTCAAGAACTGTTCCATCTACTGGTGACGGAATTTCAACTACAGCTTTATCATTTTGAATTTCACATAGGACATCATCTTCTTGGACTTTATCGCCTGGTTTGATAAACCATTTTACGATTTCACCTTCGTGAATACCTTCACCGATGTCAGGCATTTTAAATTGAAATGACACAGAGATTCATCTCCTATTTTTCGTTTATTTTAGTTGTTTTATCAAATGAAGGGAAAAGAAGGATCTTTTCCCGAACATGTAAGTAACGCTTCACAATAGAATATTGCAAAGTCTATAATTTAGAAATTTAATACCTTTTTAGCTGTTTCGATAACATCCTTATAGTTAGGAAGCCATACTGCCTCAGCTTGTGGGAAAGCAAATATAGTATCAGGTGCTGCTACACGTAAAACAGGAGCTTCAAGGCTTAAAATAGCACGATCATTAATTTCTGCAACGACATTTGCAGCAATACCGGCTTGTTTTTGCGCTTCTTGAACAACAATTGCACGACCTGTTTTTTCAACAGAAGCAATAATGGTTTCAATATCGATAGGGCTAACTGTGCGTAAGTCAATTACCTCAGCAGAGAAGCCTTCTTTTTCAAGTTCTTCTGCAGCTTTTAATGACTCATGAACCATTGCACCATAAGTAATAATTGATACATCAGTACCTTCACGTTTTACTTCTGCTTGACCTAGTGGAATTGTATATTCGCCTTCAGGAACTTCCTGACGGAAAGAACGGTATAATTTCATGTGTTCAAGGAAAATGACTGGGTCATTATCACGAATAGATGAAATAAGCAGTCCTTTAGCATCGTATGGTGTTGATGGAATAACCACTTTAACACCAGGTTGTTGCGCCATAAGACCTTCTAAGCTGTCTGCGTGCATATCCGGGGTATGTACGCCACCACCAAATGGTGAACGGAATGTTACAGGGGCATTAAATTTACCACCTGTACGATAGCGTAGACGTGCTGCTTGACCAGAAATAGAATCCATTACTTCATAAACAAATCCGAAGAATTGAATCTCTGGGACAGGACGGAATCCTTGTAAACTTAGACCAACTGCTAAACCACCAATTCCTGATTCAGCAAGCGGCGTGTCAAATACACGATCCTCGCCAAATTCATTTTGCAGACCTTCAGTAGCACGGAATACACCACCGTTTAAGCCTACGTCTTCACCGAAAACTAATACATTCGGATCATTACGTAATTCTGTCCGTAATGCATCTGTAATTGCTTGAATCATTGTCATTTGAGCCATGGCTTACTTCGACTCCTTTTCTTTATAAATTTCATATTGTTCTTTTAAGTTAAACGGCATATCTTCATGCATAATCGAAATTAAATCGGTCACCTTTTGTTTTGGTGCAGCATCTGCAACTTTGATTGCTTCTTTGATATCTTCTTTTGCTTTTTCGATTACTTCGTTTTCTTTTTCTTCGCTCCAAATACCCTTGTTTTCAAGGAATTTACGGAAACGTACTAATGGATCTTTCTTTTCCCATTCATTATCAAGATCAGCTGTACGATAACGAGTCGGGTCATCCCCAGCCATTGTATGTGGGCCATAACGGTAAGTCATCGTTTCAATAAGTGTTGGTCCTTCTCCATTAATTGCACGTTCACGAGCATCACGAGTTGCCACATAAACAGCTAATGGATCCATACCGTCAACTTGAACGCCAGGAATTCCAGCAGCTACCGCTTTTTGAGCAAGCGTTTTCGCTGCAGATTGCTTCGCAACTGGAGTTGAGATAGCGAAACGGTTATTTTGAATAATGAAGATTGCTGGAGCTTTGAACGCACCTGCAAAGTTAATTCCTTCATAGAAGTCCCCTTGCGAAGTACCACCATCACCTGTATAAGTGATAGCAACCGCTTTTGCTCCACGTTTTTTCAATCCAAGTGCAACACCAGCAGTTTGAACATACTGTGCCCCAATGATGATTTGTGGAATCGCAACATTTACACCCTCAGGAATCTGACCACCTTGGAAATGTCCTCTTGACCACAAGAATGCTTGGGATAATGGAAGACCATGCCAAACAATTTGTGGAACATCACGATATCCAGGTAAGATGAAATCTTCTTTTTCAAGAGCAAATTGAGAAGCTAATTGTGATGCTTCTTGTCCTGCTGTTGGAGCATAGAAACCTAATCTTCCTTGACGATTCAAAGAAATTGAACGTTGATCAAGAATTCTTGTATAAACCATACGGCTCATTAATTCTTGCAATTGTTCATCTGTTAAATCCGGCATTGCTGCTTCGTTAACCACTTCACCTTGTTCATTCAAGATTTGAAGCATTTGAAATTGATCTTCTACAGTTTCGAGCGCTTTCTTCGCATCAAGCTGGGCGTTCTTAAGTTTAGAAGCCATTTAAGTCACCTCTTCCTTTCGTTTCAGAGCTTAATTTAAAATAAAATTACAACATTTAGATTACCCCGAATAACACAAATAAAAGCATGATAACAAGTTGCCATCCACAATAATATGTGTTAATTGGCTCATCCGATTGATATTACATAAAAATTCTTTGCTTGGTATGGAAACACACGTATTAATAGTTTTTCACAGAAAAGATAAGATAAACTAAAAGAATTTCTTTTTACCAACATTATATTCTGTATCACTATTTTATGTAACATCATTGATACAATTATTTATCACATCTATGAGTTTACATCATTCGTTTTCACGCGTCAAATACTAAGTTCTATAATTTTTCATCATTTGGATGTTAATAAAAAACAGAGATTGTAAATCCAACTGTACCAGTTAATTATTTAATCTGTTATATAAGATGTCACATTTTAGACACTTGTTATAATATAGAAAAAATCGACTGTTGTCAGCCGATTCTCTTTGTTGACTATTTTTCAGTTGTTTGAAGTCCTGCTTTTTTATAAAACGACATTTTCTTTTCATTATATTGTTCCGTATACTTATTAAACTTTTCATTTGCTTCAAAAACCTTTTTATACGTTTCATTCAACTTATTTATTTGTGTCTCAAGGTCTGCTATCGGAAGATCCTTATCTTTAAACATCCTATACAATTCTTGATCGTATTTTATTGCATTTGAGTATTCCCTATATAATTCCTCATGTGACCGATACCTTTGGTTCATAATATCATATAATTCATCAGCAATCTTAGTAAGTTCTAGATCGTCCAATTCACCTTTAAGGTCTGCCACCTTTTGAAATTCCTTTTCAGACTCATTTAGACTTTTGGTTTCCTTTTCCATATGTCCTTTTCTTTTATCTGCTAAGGTCAATGCTTCATCAGAGAGTTTAACAATTTGATCATATTCCTTCATACCAAGTTCAATAATCTGATCATATTTTTCTTTTTCTTGTTTTTCCAAGTTGACGAGAGGGTCTTGCTGTTCTTCAAATACCTTTTCTTTTGAGACAACAGCCTCTAGGACATCATACATTTTATCTACAGGGGTCTTTTTTTCCATGCACCCTGTTAAAATGAATATAAGAGCAATAATAGATATTAGAAAACGAACTCTACGTGTTAAAGACAATTCTCATCCTCCTAACTACTACCAACTCTTACTATATCGATACGTAGTTTGTTTGACAATATAGTACAGTATAAAACGGCTTGATATTCGGAAGCTTCAAACAATCATTATTAACATTTTAGCAAATATTTGTTAGACTAGGTAATATGAATAACTTTATTGAACACAGGAGTGAAGGTGCATGTTAACGATGGAGGATATCATTCGAGATGGTCATCCCACCCTTAGGAAAGTGGCAGCAGAGGTAGTCATGCCACCTTCAAAAGAGGATAAGCAGATTTTATCCAGCCTTTTAGAGTACGTGATCAATAGCCAAAATAGTGAATTGGCATTGAAATATAGCTTGCGTCCAGGTATTGGCTTAGCAGCCCCGCAGATTAATGTTTCCAAGCGAATGATTGCTGTACATCTTAAGGACGAAAATGGGACACTTTATAGTTACGCCTTATTTAACCCCAAAATTATCAGTCATTCCGTTGAAAAAGCCTATTTACAATCTGGGGAAGGTTGTCTTTCAGTAGATGAAGCCATTCCAGGTTATGTTTCAAGGCATGCGAGGGTCACAGTAAAAGGAATTAGCCTTACGGGTGAAGAAGTAAAACTTCGTTTAAAGGGTCTTCCAGCCATTTGCTTTCAACACGAGATTGACCACCTAAACGGCATCATGTTTTATGATTATATTGATAAGCACGACCCTTACAAATCGATTGAAGGGGCATTAGCTATTGAAAGGTAAAAACACTGGCCTTTTTTATGAGGCCGGTGTTTTTTGATGTGAACAAATATGGAATTCCATGTTTAACCACGCAAGAATCCGCGTTTATATCATATAATAATAGTAAAAAACGATAATATTTATAAAAAAATTTCAATTATCTGCCATCGCTTGCTTTACATTGGACAAGGTTCGTATAAAATAAAGGTAAGGAGATGATCCACTATGTTAAAGAAGCTACGGAAGAAGCTTTTAAAACAGTGGAAAGATTTACTCAGAAAAAAATCCATTGCCTAAATTTTTGAAGAGCCCTTCAAACTTGCGAAGGGCTCCTTCATTATTGTAAATTGTAGTAATAGATTCTAATTTACATACTTTTCATATATAGTCCAAGGTCTGCCAAAGAAAATAAATGAAAAAGATGAAAATATTATATATAATAGAAAAAGTTATCATTTAGTTAGGAGCGAAATTTAATATGTTATTTAAAGTATATTATCAAAAAAGTATTAAAGAAGTACCTGTTAGAGAAAATACAAAAACTCTTTTTGTTGAAGGTGAATCGGTAAGAGATGTCCGTGCCAAAATTGCCGATCGTGGATACAACGTTGAATTTGTACAAGAAGTTAAGGATGCACATTTAGAATACGAAAAACAAAATGAAGACTTTAAAGTATTGGAGATTGGATAATTTATGAAATTTGTAAAGAATGATCAAACTGCTGTCTTTGCCTTAGGTGGTTTAGGCGAAATTGGCAAAAACACATATGCAGTTCAGTTTCAAGATGAAATTATTTTAATCGATGCCGGAATCAAATTCCCTGAGGATGAATTATTAGGGATCGATTATGTTATTCCTGATTACACTTATTTAGTTAAAAATGAAGATAAGATAAAAGGCTTATTTATCACACACGGACATGAAGATCACATTGGTGGGATTCCATATTTATTACGTGAGATCAATATCCCTGTATATGGTGGAAAATTAGCACTTGGCTTAATTAAGAATAAATTAGAAGAGCATGGTTTACTACGTAATGCAAAGCTAATTGAAATTAAAGAAGATGATATCATTAAATTCCGTAAAACATCGGTTACTTTTTTCAGAACTACCCATAGTATCCCGGATTCTTATGGGATTGTCGTCAAAACTCCACCAGGACAAGTCGTTCATACTGGCGATTTTAAATTTGATTTTACTCCTGTAGGAGAACCTGCCAATTTAACCAAAATGGCAGAAATAGGCAAAGAAGGCGTACTATGTTTGCTTTCAGATAGTACAAATAGTGAAATCCCAGAATTCACCATGTCAGAACGACGTGTTGGCGAAAGCATTGATGATATTTTCCGTAAGGTTGATGGACGAATTATTTTTGCCACATTTGCTTCTAACATTCACAGATTGCAGCAAGTGGTTGAAGCAGCCGTAGTTTACGGTAGAAAAGTAGCTGTTTTTGGTCGAAGCATGGAGGCCGCCATTAATATTGGTCTTGAATTGGGATATATTAATGCACCAAAAGAAACCTTTATTGAAGCGAATCAAATTAATCGATTGCCTGCTGAAAAAATCACCATTCTTTGTACTGGAAGCCAAGGTGAACCAATGGCAGCTCTATCACGAATCGCCAATGGTACCCATCGCCAAATTCAAATTATTCCTGGAGATACCGTGGTATTCTCGTCCTCACCAATACCAGGGAACACCATTAGTGTGAGTAGAACGATTAATATGCTTTATCGCGCAGGCGCTGAAGTCATTCATGGAAAGCTTAGTAACATCCATACATCTGGCCATGGTGGACAGCAAGAACAAAAATTAATGCTAAGGTTAATTAAGCCAAAATTCTTTATGCCAATCCATGGAGAATACCGGATGCAAAAAATGCATGCGAAGCTCGCAGTTGATTGTGGTGTAGAAGAAGAAAATTGTTTCATTATGGACAATGGCGAGGTATTAGCTCTCTCCGATCACACTGCACAGGTGGCTGGAAAGATCCCGTCTGGTTCTGTCTATATTGATGGCAGCGGTGTTGGTGATATTGGAAATATCGTCTTAAGAGACCGTAGGATTCTTTCAGAAGAAGGTTTGGTCGTTGTTGTTGTAAGTATTAATATGAAAGAATTTAAAATTGCCTCTGGTCCAGATCTTATTTCACGTGGATTTGTGTATATGAGGGAATCTGGTGATTTAATCAATGATGCTCAAAATCTAATTACCAAACACTTAAATAAGGTGATGGAGCGTAAGACGAGCCAGTGGTCTGAAATAAAGAATGAAATCACTGACACATTAGCACCATTCCTTTACGAAAAAACAAAACGCCGTCCAATGATCTTACCGATCATTATGGAAGTATAACAAAAGAAAAACGGAATCGCCCACGAGGCGACTCCGTTTTTCTTTTGTCTATCTACTGCGCCAAGGCGCTATTGCTTTTCTATTTACGCTAGTACTTTTTTCTTGAAGCGGTCGATGTCATTATCGTTTCCAATCACAATTAAAATATCATTGACAGCAATGGTTTCCATTGCTTGTGGTGAAACAATGATTTCTTCTCCTCGTTTTATCGCCACAATATTTAAACCATACTTTTTGCGAAAATCTAAATCAATAATAGAATGACCGCTAAGTTTCCCATTTGCCACTATTTCAACAATACTATGTTCTGCAGATAACTCAAGATAGTCGAGGACATTACTTGAAGCCATATTATTTGCAATCCGCTTCCCCATATCTCTCTCAGGATGTACCACATGATCTGCACCAATTTTCCGGAGAACTTTTTCATGATAATCATTTTGTGCTTTCGCTGTTACACGTCCAACGCCTAATTCCTTAAGAATAAGGGTCGTTAATATACTTGCCTGAATATCATCACCAATCGCGACAATCACATGGTCAAAATTACGAATTCCTAAACTTTTCAAGACACTCTCATCCGTTGTATCACCCACTACAGCATGTGAGGCGATCATCGCATACTCATTTACCCGTTCTTCATTTACATCGATTCCCAGCACTTCCATTCCTTCATCAGTTAATGTACGGCAAATACTGCCACCAAACCGACCAAGTCCTATTACAGCAAAACTCTTCTTCATTACTAACTCCTCCGCTAAATCAATGTTTATATGGTTACATTCTAGCATCATTTACTACTTTTATATATAGGGAGTTAGCTCCAGCTAATCTGGGCGTGGTCCGCTTTTGCGTTTCTTATAAAGAATATAGCCACCAACAGCCAAAATAACGAATAAAATGAGAATCGGTAAGTTCCCGATCATAAACACTACTAAACCAGATAGGGCTGCCAATAACAGGTTAATGCTCTTCATAAATTGTTTTTTTGTTTTCTCCCATGTATTTAGTTTGTCTTGATCAATGTTCGGGACGATCACTTTATTTTCATATAGAGTAATGGCTACTGTTGAAAAGGATGTCTGGTTCTCAAGGAACTTCATTTTACCTTCAATAACCTCCATTTCCTCTTGAACGGCCGCTAAGTCTGTGGATATTTTTAATAAGTCCTCCGTTTTCGTTGCCCCGTTCATGAAGGACAGCAGCCGATCTTCAACTGCCTTTTTTGATTTTAATCTTGAATCAAGATCAACATATTCCTCGGTCACATCCTGCCCGGTAATATTCCTTTGTAATACCTCTGCTGCTTGACCTTCAGCATCGTGTAAAAATTCCTGAAAATGTTTTTGCGGTATTCTGATAGTTAAACTTCCACTAACCTGCTCTTTCCCCTCTTTTGTGACGTTGGATGCTGCAATGTAGCCACCATATTTCTCCGCTTTATCCTCCAAACTTAGGACTGTCTGTTCATACTTTTTAACACGTAATTGCAAGTCAGCCTGGTAGATCACCATCTGATTAGGTACTTTAATACTAGACGTATCTGGTTGATTGTTTATAGCCTTTTCTCCTGAGTTTAGTAATGTTTGTTCTCCACTCCCTGACTCGGATGATTTTATTGAGGCATTACTGTCCGCGCTCATCTTTGCACTATCAGATTTACTGTCCGAACTGCAACCAGCTAGACTACAAAACAGCAACGAAATAAAAATAAGAAATCCCCTTTTTAGCTTGATCAATTGGTCAACCCCTCACCTTTAGTTGGTAGAAAGACATTATTACTAATACGGACGAGAAATTTGATACAAGGTTACAAAGAGTTGCCGAATAAAAATATAGCGGGCTTTGGAGTATCTTTAGTTGATTATTGCCTTTTCTCAATAAGAAAAGCGCAAGGCGCCCGCCTATCGGCTTGTGACCTCGAGCCGATGGCGCCTGGAGCTGGACAATTCTCAAAGTCAAAATTTATACTTTATCTTATAAAAAAAACTGTTCGTTAATCGTAACGAACAGCTTTTTTGGTGTAGCCTTATTCTGTTTTTTCCAATTCATCCAAAACGCGGTTGACACGCTTTTCAAGCATTTTCATACCACTGCCTCCAGCTTGAAAGTGGCGAAGCTTGCCATCACGATCAAATACATAGTATGCAGGAACATATTGATTTTCAAAGAGTTCCGTTAATTTATGCTCACTATCTATAAAAATCGGTTGGGTAATCCCGTGTTCCACAGCAACTCGTTTAATTTCTTCTATATTCAAATCGTTTTCTGAACGTGGCATATGAACAGCAATGACATTAAGTTTATCCTTAAAATCATCACGAAATTGATTTACTTGCGGCATTGCTTCTTTACATAGATGGCAGCTAATCGACCAAAAATGAATTAAGGTTGGTTTGTCACCAATTAATTCTTCCCTCGTTACTTGTCCATTTAACCATTCAGCTGCCCCGATTAATTCAGGCATTTGTTCACGTAATTTCATATTGACCCCCCTATTTTAAAATAGACCTAACACTTATGAGGGTTAGGTCTATCCGGTTTAATTAAATTAAGCGTTTAATGTAGCTTGTCCCGGCTTCCAGTTCGCCGGGCAAAGGCCACCAGTTTGTAAGGCTTGAAGCACACGTAATGTTTCATCCACATCGCGGCCAATATTGTTGTGGTTCACTACAGAATACATCATTTCACCTTCAGGACTGATGATGAATAGACCACGAAGCGCAATCCCTTCTTCTTCAATTAACACGCCATAGTCACGTGCTACAACATGGTTTGTGTCTGCAGCTAAAGGATAGTTTAACTGGCCAAGACCGTTTTCTTTACGGTCTGTGTGAATCCATGCAAGATGGGTATGGATCGTGTCTGTTGATGCACCAATCACAACGGCATCAAGATCATCGAATTCCTCAAAACGATCAGAAACAGCTGTAATTTCAGTTGGACATACAAATGTAAAATCCATTGGATAGAAGAACAGTACTGTCCATTTGTCATTTTTCATGTTCTCTTCTAGGCTTACTTTTCCAAATTCTTTGTTTGGCATTACAGCTTCCATTTCAAAGCGTGGGGCCTGCTTGCCTACCATACGTTCTGGCATTAGAATCCCTCCAAATAAAATAATGAACTGAATATATAACAATTCTCATTTGCTATCATTTTGAAAACGCATATGGGAACAGAACTAATTTCGCGTAAATATTAATTTATAATTGATGTATATAATAGTAAGTAAAATTCCCCTTAATCAGGTTTACCAATTCTTTATGAGATTAAACGACATTAAGTAACAATATTCAGGTTCACTTTATCACGACAAATTGAATGAACCAAACTTCACGACTTGTTCCATTAAAGTGTTAAAGCATTTCCTTTACATGCAATATAACTTGTCATTACCTTTACAGCGACATCAATTGCTTTTTCATTAGGATTTAATTTGGCATGGTGTAAGCCAAAGGGGGATTCAACCCCTAGCCAAAACATGAACCCAGGGATTTCTTTGAGCATATAACCGAAGTCTTCTCCTGTCATTGCTTCCCTGCATTCTATTACCGTAACATCTGTCTCATTCTTTATATAATGCATAAATTCTTGTGTAATAGACTCTGTGTTATATACCTGGTGGTACATCGCACCATAATCTATCGTAGCTTCACATTCAAAGCCTGCCTCAATGCCTTTTACTAGAGCTTCAATGCGTTTTTTTACCTTTTTCATTGATTCTGGAGATAAAGTCCGTATAGTTCCCTCTAGTCTTGCCTTTTCGGCGATAATATTTTGAACCGTCCCTCCTGTTATTTTCCCAATAGTAATAACAGCACTATCTAAGGGGTCCACATTCCTAGAAATAATCGTTTGTAGTTGACTAACAAGTGTACAAGCTGCTACTACCATATCATTTGTTTCATGGGGTCTGGCAGCATGTCCGCCTTTACCTTTTAGCTCAATAAACAATTCAGACGTATTAGCAAATAAAAGACCTTCCTTCACCGCGATAGTTCCAACAGGATACTCAGGTGCAATATGGAGGGCAAAAATCAAATCCGGCATCCATCCCTGCATTTCTTCGGATTGTAACATTGGTTCTGCTCCTCCTGGACCTTCCTCAGCAGGTTGAAACACAAACAAAAGATCGTCATTAATTGGATTTTCGATAAAATATGTCAAAACGCCGAGCGCAATCGTCATATGGAAATCATGGCCGCAGGCGTGCATTCTTGCTTCATGTGTCGACGAAAAGGGTAATTCTGTTTCTTCATTAATTGGTAAACCATCAATGTCTGTTCTATAACCGATTATTTTGGTTGGATTTATCCCCTGCACCTTTACAAAAAGCCCTGTCTTCCACTTCTTGATAGAAATGCGTTTCTGAGGCAATGATTTTATGTAAGCTAACAAATAGGTTTGTGTTTTAAACTCTTGGAAGCCAAGTTCAGGAATTTGATGAAGATCGCGACGGATTTTCATTAATGGATTCATTTAAAGGACCTCTCTTCCCTATAAAAGAAGCGTGGAAGAGTTCCACGCTTACACTCGTTTTCTAGCCGGAGGCGGGCGCCTTCCGCCCTTCTTATAATTGACGAAGTTCTTGCATTATTTCTGTTTTTGATTTTGTTTTTTCATCAATATCTTTGATTTTCTTTGCAGGTGTTCCTGCCACAACAGTAAAAGGAGGTACGTCCTTTGTTACAACGGCACCAGCAGCAACAACGGAGCCTGTCCCAACGGTTACCCCTTCAAGGACAACGGCGTTGGCACCAATGAGTACATCATCTTCGATTACAACAGGCTTTGCAGAAGGCGGTTCAATTACCCCAGCTAGGACCGTACCCGCACCAATGTGACAATTTTTCCCGACAGTTGCTCTTCCACCAAGAACAACCCCCATATCAATCATAGTTTTTTCGCCGATTACAGCCCCAATATTAATGACGGCACCCATCATAATAACAGCATTATCACCAATTTCTACTTGGTCACGAATAATCACCCCTGGTTCAATTCGCGCATTAATATGTTTCGTATCTAATAATGGAATGGCAGAATTGCGACGATCGTTTTCAACAACAAAGTCCTCAATTTTTGCTGAATTTGCTTCCAAAGCAGTATTTATTTCGGACCATTCACCAAACACAATACCTGTATTTCCATTGATGAACGTTTTTGATTCGCTGCCAAAATCGATTCCCTCTAGATTACCTTTCAAATACACCTTTACAGGTGTTGATTTTTTACTATTTGCAATAAAAGCGATGATTTCATTTGCATTCATTTTAAAACTTGCCCCCTATTTGGTTTACTAGAAAATACTTTAACAAACAAAAGCGCTGAAAACAAGCGAAACACCTTTATTCTTCAGAAGATTCAGCGATGTGATCCTTGATTAAGTCAACAAAAGCCTGGACTTGCTTTAATTGGAAGGCCGACTCGTATCCTAACAGCCACGTATCTCGTTTTAACGGCTGATTGTTTTCCCCAATCAAGGGAATCTTAAAAATGTCAGGTCCTGCTTTTTGTAAGGTAATCGATGGCAAAATGGCATAACCGATTCCATTAAAAGCCATTTGCTTACATGTTTCAATTTGGTCTACTACAACCGTTCTTTTTGGGGATGTCTTATAATTCCTCATCCACCAATCTTGGATCTCTTGGTAATAATTAGAATCACTTTTAAATTGAATGAACGGGCGTTCCGTCTCTAATACTTGTTCTGGCTTCGTTAGTTCTCGATCAACTAAATAAAGCGGGTCATGAAAGAGATGGACTTTCACCCCTTTCCAATCTGGAGTTCCACGGATGATCCCGATATGAACCTGATCGTCATACAAGCATTTTAAGATCTCACTGCTCCAGCCTGTTACCAATGAAATCCTCACTTGAGGATATTTATCAATGAACTTCTTTAATACTTGTGGAAGCCAATTTTGACCTACTATAGAAGCAACAGCAATCTTTAATGTTCCAGAAACTCCTGACTGAAGGGAATGAATCGTTTCCCGAACTTTTTCCTGTTTTAATAAAACGTCATTCACAAATTGAATCACATGCTCCCCAGCAGGGGTTAGCGATAGTCCCTTTTGAGAGCGAATAAATAATTTCGTTTCCCACTCTTTTTCAATGGTTTGTAACCGTTGTGAAAGGGCGGGTTGAGAGACAAATAGCCGCTCAGAGGCTTTGCGCATATTCATTTCCTGTGCTAAAACAGATAATAATTGAAATTCTGATATGGAGGTCAAAGGCAATCCCTCTTTATTTTTATTTTCATGTTACATGGTTCATCTATTTTCAACGGTCCATTCAGATTATTAAATCATTTGCATTAAACAGAGCGTTTAGTCTTTTTTGGAATCAATAATAATAACAAACTTATACATGCGAAGGTGAGAACGACATAATAAACAGTATGCAAAGAACTTGTCAGTCCATCCTGGAGAATATCACGAGTAGATTCCACCAGCTTTTCTCGATCACTTGCATTTAAGAGAAGATTTGCATCATCAACGGTTAACGACTTATCACGTTGACTTAAATAATGAGTAATACGGTTATTAAGAATCCCCCCCAACAATGCAGCACCAATGGTATTACCTAGGTTTCTCATAAACATATTTGTTGCTGTTGCAATTCCTCTTTGCTGCCAGGCGACTGAGCTCTGAATCGAGACAATAAAAGCAGTCGAGGTTAGTCCCATACCCACGCCAACAAAAAAGGAACCAGCAGCTGCCAAGAACGGACCAGCAGCCGCAGACATGTTGACGAATGCGATACTTCCAATGATTAAAAAAACTCCCCCAATAATAGAGGTTTTCCGATATCCCATTGTCACTAACATTCGTCCAGAAAGTGTCGAGGCAATTGGCCAACCAATCGACATTGCAGCAAGCGTGAATCCTGCAATAATTGGTGGTTTCTCCATAACTCCTTGTACAAAGGTAGGTAAAAAGCTCGATATTCCGATCAATATGATGCCAGATGTTAACGAGGTAATATTTGCAATAGAAATCGATCGTTCTTTCCAAATTGAAAATGGCATAACTGGTTCGGAAGCTCTTCCTTCTTGAAAAATAAATGCAATCAAACCAAGAACAGCAAAAATAATTAAACTGATCACTTGCCAAGAGGCCCATGACCAGCGGCTACCTCCTTCTACAAGGACGAACATAAATGCAGATATAGTGATGGTTAATAGAAGAGCACCATAGTAGTCTATTGAATGTTTTTTCTTAGAAACATCCTCATGTAAAAATAGCCATAGGCCGACCAATGCAAGAATCCCTAAAGGAATGTTAATCCAGAAAACGTAATGCCAACTGACATACTGGACCAGTAAGCCACCGACTGCAGGACCTGTTATCGCTGATATTCCCCACACACTAGAAAGATACCCCTGAATTTTTGCCCTTTCTTCAGTTGTGTAAATATCACCTACAATGGTCGTGGCAATGGGGGTTACTGCCCCTGCTCCAAAACCTTGAATTAAACGAAATATGATAAGGGTTTTCATCGATGTCGCAAACCCACAAAGAATAGAGCCAAATAAGAAGATGATGATACCAAGGGTAAGAATAGGTTTTCGACCAAACAAATCAGATAATTTCCCATAAATAAGGACGGTAACAGCATTCATTAAAAGGTACGCGGAAAAAACCCAGCTATAAAGGCGAAATCCACCCAAATCTGCAACAATGGCTGGCATTGCCGTGGAAACAATGGTTGCTTCAATCGCCCCCATAAACATCGCTAACATAACAGACACTAATACAAGTGATTTTTTGGTTATTTTTCTTTGTGGGCCATTCATTTTGGCTTGATCACTCTCTATTCTCATTCCTACACCTCAAATCAAAAAAAAATATAGCTCCCATTTGGGAGCATTATGTATCCAGATTATTTTTTGAATCCCTTTACTGCTTTGTTTAAATGATTCAATACCGTACTTCTTGGTAAAATCCCTTCAAAAAACCCATCCTCATTTTCGATACAAAGGAATGGATGATTAACGAGTAAATCTAAAGAATCAATAATGGATGCAGAAAGTTTCACTCTCGGAATGGAGCTTTTCATTACTTCTTCTACCCGTTTGTTTTCAAGTGATTCAAATTCAATTCGTTCAAGCCCAAGTATCGAATCCATTATAATCGGGGTACTGATTAATCCATGCAGCTTATAATGTGGGTCTAGGACTGGTATGGCCGTATATCCACTCTTCGTTAGTACCAATAGTGCATGTTCGAGATTGTTTCCAATTTGGACATGGGCAACCCTCTCAGATGGTATCATTAATTGTTTAATGGTTAACTCTAAAAATTCCCCACTGGGAAGACTGATCATCGCCGAAAACTCCTCAATGTTTGTTTTTCTACAGACTTATTCTATCATAGTTTTCGAGTGACTCGTTAATTTAAACCGTTTTCCACAGAAAATCCACAAGTTTCCCTCCCCTTTTTGACATAAAGAAAACTCGCCGATTGGCGAGTATTATGATCGAAGACACTAAAAAAAGGAACCCCTAGAGGTCCCTATTGTATCAAGTCAAAAATTTCAATTGTGATCATATCAATATTATCGAATTGATATCTTTTTGGCTTTTCCTTCTCGTTATATATTTCCAATTCAAATGTTTCTGTTTTTGGATGGAATGTTACCTGACATTTTCTTTCACCATTTACCTCGAAATAGCGTTGTGCAGGCTCACCACTATTAGATTGTTCCTGAAGGTTTTTTAACCTTGTTAATATTCCTTGAAGCTGTGACATACGCTCATCCTCCTTTCAAACACAAAACAAACTGTCTACAGTTATGTTTCTCAGTTGGCATTTTTCTATCCTGATCGATTTTTTTCAAAATTTTACAGTCCATTTTTTTATGCCAATATTAAAAGAATAAAATAATAGACACGATTTGTCCAAGTAAAATTAAAATAAATGTTAATTTTTTTTATTAATACTAAAATAGGCCTCAATGAGACCTATTTTAAAAAGGTAATTTTTATGAACAGAATAATAAACAGGAGCAAAGCAAAAAAGATTCTACTGGTGCATCCTTACAGTAATTGGTCATGTTCAAATAGGTATTGATAGGCTATATCAATAAACAAATATTCATTTCCATTCATTGGGAATGAATATGTTCGTATGGTTTCACCGGTTTCAATATCACAATATAAATCCGATAATCTTCCCCTTTGATCATGACGCATTTTAATGATATTTTCCAAAAAATACGGGCGCCAGCTCCAATTTTTATTTATATAATCAGATTGTATATTCCAACCATTTTCTCCTTTGAAGATATTCGCAGATTTTTGAAATCCATCTTCATCACAAACATACATTCTAAAGGCGATTTTATCCATTTCTTTAATTAATGATTCAAAAAGCGTTTCATAACCTACCTTTTTATTTCTAACCACTATTTCCTGAACCGTTGCTTGAAAATATTCTGCTGTTGTTAAAACAGCTTCTAATTTTTTCTTTTCATAAGTAATAAAATCGTGAAATTTTTCTTTTAGGCGGAAATTTAATAAATCCCGATCAATAAATTCAGCAGCTGGAGAATGTAAATAAAAGCCTTGATAGTAATGTCCACCATTTTTCCAGGCAAACTGAAGTTGATAACTCATTTCAATATTCTCAAACAATAGTGTTGCCCCTATTTTCCTTGCCAAAAGGGACAGGGAAAATAAGACGTCATTAAAATTCAGTCCGGTTGCTGTTGATTTTAATGCTTGCAGATTAATCTTAATAATATCCGGTTCAAGTTCCCCTATTCGTTCAAAATAATGACTTTCACTACCAATGCTGGCAATGGCAATTTTAATCCCATACGTTCGATAGTATTGTATGAGGTGATCAAATTGGTCTAAATCTCCTTGATAGTTCCGATCAGAAATTTCAAGGACAATTCGCTTTAAACTAAGCCCTCCTCTTTCAAATGTTAAAAGCTCCTGTAAAAAAGGCTCCCCATGTCCATACATTAATAGGTCCGCATTTCGGTTTAAAAATACCAGGACATCTTCATCAAGGTCCATCGCCCGCTCTAGTGCTTTCTTAACCAACAATACATCCACTTCATACTTATATTCATCAGGAATTTGATCATCATGAAAAAAGGGTCCTAAGCTGATGACATCCCCATCTGATTGGTATCTCCCAAGCACTTCATAGGCGATGACACGCTGCTCATCAGCACTAAATATCGGTTGAAAATATGGAAAAACATTTTCTAGATCCGATAGGATTTCCAATGCATCCATCCAGGTTCCTCCAAAATTTTATTTTTCACTATACCATACGCTTCTTGACCGCCACTCGTTCTTTTCCAAAAGGATACCATTATAGTCGAATTGAAACAATCATATCCTATATCCATGCACCCAAGAAGGAGGGTATGTTTTGAAAATTCTTTATTTATTTGTTTCCATCCTACCATTGCTCGGATGTAGTCAACTTCATGCTGACTCAAATAAAAGTGAAAAGCAAGTAATTAAGACTTCGCTGACAGAAGGGACGAAGATCAACGATCCATCGCCCATTCACATAAAAAGAAAGTCCTATTCAATAGAAGATCTGGATCAGCAAATGACAAAAGTTGAAAATTCCGATATCAAGAGCAAGGAAGTAGTCATTCCTCCAAAAAAGGAATCGACAATGCTAAATGTGGTCCTTATCAAACAAAATCCGGAACTTAGATATGGATGTGAAGTAACTAGTCTTGCAATGATGCTACAATACGCAGGTGTTCAAACCGATAAAATGGACCTGTTCCAGTTGATTAAAAAGGATACTGATCCCCTCGTTAAATCACCAAGAGGAGATATTTTACGCTGGGGAAATCCTGCTGATGGTTTTGTGGGTGATATGACAGGAAGGAAAGCTGGTTATGCGGTGTTTGATTTACCAATGATTTCCTTGATTAATCAGAAGCTTCCAGGAAGAGCTGTAAACTTAACAAATCTTCCGTTTGATCGTCTTTTAGAACATGTTTCTGCTGGTTATCCAGTAGTAGTCTGGACCACGGGTGATTATCGCCTCCCAGATCGGTGGGAAGGGTGGTATCATGGAAATCAGTACATCAAAACTCCACTGGATTTACATGCTGTCGTCTTGGTAGGCTATGATACAAACTTTGTTTACCTAAATGATCCGTTGTCAGGAAGGAAGCAGGTACGAGTAGGAAAAGAACAATTTATTTCGTCATGGAAAGCCTTGCAATCTCGAGCTGTTAGTTATAAGTAAAAGCAGTCATCTGACTGCTTTTTTTAGAATCTTTTTTATTTTTTTGAATAAACACTTAATAGTAGCTTTTTTACTTGCAATAAAGGTAAATTTTAAAGAAAATACAAATGGACCATCATTTTGTTGAAGACAAATAGAAGATAGGTTGATAAAAAATGACTAGCAAACAAACGAGGAGAACGTTTCTAAAACGTATATTCGGTTCATTTCTTACCGTTCTCGGGTTGAGTTCGGGGGGCTATCTGTATGCCCATCGAATTGAGCCCTCACTACTCGATATTCAAGAACTGCAAATCAAACATCCCTTAATTCCAAAAGGCTTTGATGGCATAAAAATCATCCAATTTAGCGATACCCATCTTGGTTTTCAATATAATCTAAGCCAATTCCAAAAATTAGTAAACAAAATAAACAATCTTCGGCCTGACATTATTTTATTTACGGGCGATTTAATGGATGAGCCCAATAAATTTACCGAATTGAATAAATTAGTCCCCATTTTAGATAGATTATATGCCCCACTAGGGAAATACTGCATTTTCGGAAACCATGATCATGGTGGATATGGGTCAGAAATTTATCGAAATATGATGGAGACAACTAATTTTAAAGTCCTGTTGAATGAATCTACACCTATTTATGCCAAAGATGGCAGCAGTATTTATTTCCTAGGTATTGATGATGCCATGCTAGGACATCCCGATTTGCCGTTAGCCCTTAAAAATGTACCCCATAACCGTTTTAATCTGCTATTATCCCATGCCCCTGATCTTGCAGATACTGCAGCTCAATATCCCATTCATTGGCAAATCAGTGGGCATAGCCATGGTGGACAAGTTAAATTACCATTTTTCGGAGCACTCGTTATTCCTCCTTTCGCCCATAAGTATCCAGAAGGGCTGTATACGATTGGAGCGCAGAACCAGTTAACACTTTATGTCAACAGAGGAATAGGGACTACTCGACTTCCGTTTCGATTTATGACAAAACCTGAGTTGACCATCTTCAAATTGCAATCAGATAAAGGATAAATAAGAAAGACGCTGTCTAAAAAGTCTGTTTTCTACTTTTGGACAGCACCTATACTTCTGTTTTAATTGGATTTTTTATTAAGATTTCTTTCTAAGTATTCCTGCTCAAGCTGTTCAACTGGTATGGGTCTTGAATAATAGTATCCCTGAATTTTATGGCAGCCAGCCTTGGTGAGGAACTCTACTTGTTGTATATTTTCCACACCTTCTGCGATCACTTCTAATCCAAGACTTCTTCCCAAATGAATGATCGTCGATGTAATCGCTGCATCTTTTTTATCTATTAGAATATCCCGGATAAAGGATTGATCAATCTTTAAAACATCGATTGGAAATTGCTTTATATAATTTAATGATGAGTATCCTGTCCCAAAATCGTCTACAGATATAGAAATACCTATTTCCTTCACTTTCCTTAAAATAGGAATAGTTTCTATCGTATCACTCATCGTCCCTTCCGTGATTTCAATTTCCAATGAGGATGCCTGAATTTTATATTTTTCAATCATGGTCTGAATAAACGGTACAAGATTGGGATGTTGGAATTGCAAAGGAGAGATATTTATAGCCACAACAAGGTCGTTATATCCTTTTTCATTCCATACACGGATTTGTTGACAAGCTTTTTCTATTACCCAATATCCAATCGAGATAATTAACCCTGTATCCTCGGCTAGCGGAATAAAAACGGCAGGAGAAATGGCCCCTAAGTCCCGATCATTCCAACGAAGTAGTGCTTCATAGCTTTTCGCCTCGCCAGTGGTCACATCTATTTGTGGCTGATAAAATAAAGACAGTTCATTCTTATCAATGGCTTTTCTTAAGTGTGTCTCCAATGTCACGACATTGGAAAAGACTGCATTCATATCTGTCCGATAAAATTGAAAATGCCCTTTGCCTCTTTCCTTTACACGAAAAAGTGCCTCATCAGCATTCTTTATCAACATATCAGCGTCTTTCCCATCATATGGGTACATACTGATCCCGATACTTGGTGAAATAAAATATTCTTGTGAATTGAAATAAAACGATTGTGAGAAGGCCAAAAACACCTTTTTTACAAAATTGCTTGTTGTTTTTCGATCAGATGTAATGAGTAATATATTGAACTCATCCCCACCTAAACGATAAATAAAGCATTGTTCATTTTGAAATTGCCATAAACGCTCTGCCACTCTTTTTAATATTTCGTCCCCTGCCAAATGTCCTAGTGTATCGTTTAAATATTTAAAGCGGTCCAAATCAATCGAGATCAAAGCGAACTCCTGCTTTTTTGGGGAAGGAGAATCAATATGTTGATTTAAATGTTCAAGCAATGCACGTCTATTGAAAAGACCTGTTAATTGATCATGAAAAGCCATAAAGTTAATCATTTCCATATTTTTCGACTGCTCCGATAAATCCTTACAGATCACATAGAGTCCATTAATATTTCCATTAATCAAGATTGGGACAGTTTTTAAATGAACGATTAACAAATGTCCTTTTGAATGAATTAATTTACAATCCAATGATTCTTGAGCGTAACCTGAACATGTTTTCTCTAAAAGTGTTTTAAAGTTTTCTAAATCATGATCATTGATTACATCATAAATGGACCGATTGACCAACTGTTTTTCAGAGCATCCGATTAGAGTAGCAGCAGCTGGATTAGCTTCTACTATTTTCCCCTCCGGACTAATCATCATAATCGCATCCATATTATTCTCAATAATGGAGTGGTATCTTTGTTCACTTTCAATAATTTTATTTTTCTCGAGCGACCATTCTGTCACATCCCTCGTCACTGCTACGACATAACTGATTGAATTTTTCTCATTAAATATGGGAGTTAAAATGGTTTCACCATATATTTTTTTTCCATCTTTAAAATAGAAATGATCATCAAATATTAAAATTTCCTTTTTCTTTAAAATTTTCCCATACTTTTGTTGGAGCGACTTTGCAAATTCAGCAGGAAGAACTTCTTGAAGTGTTTTTCCAATTGATTCAGCCCTAAGATTCGCCTTTTTCATTCCTGATTCATTAATAAATAAATAACGAAAATGAGGACCTTTTTCTACTTTCATTACAAAAACCAGATCCTGGATATGTTGAAAAATAATATCAAAAATGATTTTCTGTATTTTCCCACTGACCTTGCTAGATTCCAATTCATTCGAAAATATATTATTTAAATGATCCATTAAATCATCCTTCAGTCTTCATTCTTGATTCACAATAATACTTTTACATTCTAGTATTTCTATTTTACAATTAAATTAACTGAAAGAAACTAATTTATAGAAAGTAATGATTATTTCACAAAAATTTTATATACTATTTTGAAATGGCTCAGCTTTTATTCATAAATTCCTTTGACTAAAATGATGTAAGAGAAGAAAAAGTATAAAGTTTATTCCTATTTTCATCAAGAAAAGGTATAATATAGTTGGTCTAACCAAATGAAAGGAGAACAAATTTTGAATCACGATCAGAAAAATTCCCCAACAAATCTTAGTCTAACCATAGATAACCTCGCACAAGCTGTCTTTATCGTGAATCGCCATGCAAAAACAGCAACAAACCCCAAATTTTTGTACAAATTAAAACAGGAGTCCTTAAAAAAATTGATTGACGAAGGTAAAGCCAGAAAGATTGGGCTTCATTTTTCCAGTAATCCGCGAAATAGTCAACAGCAATCGGATGTACTTGTTGAGTGTGGAAGATACACATTTCATATTCCCCCATCAAAATCAGACTTTCATGTTCTCCCTCATCTTGGAAAACTAGATGAAAGCATAAGAAATCCAAAAGCAGTACTATCACTTAAATTAGCAAAATCATTGTTGCAGTCTTATACAGGAATATCTGAACACGAATATCCATCTTCTAATCCTCGAAAAAATCAAAGAACCTATCAGAAACCGATTTTCAAGAAATTAGGCGAACGCTACAATTAATAAGTAGACAAAAGTCAGGAGAACCTTCCTGACTTTTTTCCTTCCACAAACAATCAATCCATTTTAATTGAAGTCTTATTTTTGCAACATCTTCTTGAGAATTCTGTGAACAACAGCACATAGGGATAGACTCTCTTTTAAATCAGAAATACAATACATGCATAAGGATTACTAATTCAAAGAACAAACTTTAAAAGAGGTGCTTTACTGATGAAAGGAACTGCCATTCTTTATCAAGAGCAGAATATTATGTTTATTGAAAATGTTGAACATTCCTTTTACGAAAGAATCAGGGAACAATGCGGTTGCGAACAATGTAGCTGCAAGCTCGATGAAAAGATCGTGGAATTAGGCTCTGTTTCACCTGTCTTCTGGCACGAAGATGAAATTGATTGGGATTACGGATACTAATAATTACTCTTTCATTTGATATATACCCCCATTCCCCTAAAAAACGGTTTTGAGTTAACTCAAACCGTTTTTTATTTGGCAAACAAAATACCATAAATAATCATCCAAAGTAGCAACTAGTAACAGAAATAGTCTATAATCATAATATTCAATCGTCATATTAATCCTTAGGAAAGGATGTGCCCTATTGGAGCATTTAATAAATCAACAAGTAAAAAATATTGAAATCTCTGGGATTAGAAAATTTTCTAATCTGGTAGCTCAAATGGATGACCTGATTTCTTTTACGATTGGACAACCCGATTTCCCTACCCCAGAACATGTTAAATTTGCTGGTATCGAGGCAATTAAAAATAACATGACTACCTATACACACAATGCAGGCACGATTGAATTACGAAAAGCAGCATGTCATTTTGTTGAACAAAAATATGACTTGAACTACAGCCCTGAATCTGAAGTGATTGTCACAATGGGGGCGAGTGAAGCGATTGATATTGCTTTTCGAACGATATTAAATGAAGATTCGGAAGTCCTATTACCAGGACCCATTTATCCTGGCTATGAACCGATTATCCGAATGATGGGGGCAAACCCGATCCATATCGATATTCGTGAAAATCACTTTCGGTTTACATTAGAGATGATAAAACCACATATCACGGACAAAACTCGCTGTATTGTCCTACCATATCCATCAAATCCAACGGGAGTAAGTCTTACATATAATGAACTGAGGGAAATTGCTGACTTTTTAAAGGGGAAAGATATTTTTATTCTTGCTGATGAAATATATAGTGAACTTACTTTTGAATATAAACATACTTCCATTGCAAGTTTCCTAAAAGAACAAACCATCGTCATCAATGGACTATCCAAATCACACTCGATGACAGGCTGGAGAATTGGCTTTTTATTCGCGCCAGAAAACATCCTCAAGCACATTTTGAAGGTTCACCAATATAATGTTTCATGTGCTAATTCCATTGCCCAAGAAGCTGCCCTAGAGGCCTTAACAAACGGTATAGATGATGCACATGTGATGAAAAAAGAATATGCTAAGAGAAGGGATTATGTGTATTCACGATTAACCTCAATGGGGTTGGATGTAGTGAAGCCCGATGGAGCCTTTTACTTTTTTGTCAAAATCCCCGACACTTTTGATATGAATAGTTTTGACTTCGCACTTACGCTTGTACAAGAAACAAAGGTTGCAGTTGTTCCGGGCAGTGCATTTTCGCAATATGGAGAAAATTACTTTCGATTATCATTTGCTTGTTCGATGGAAAAATTAGAACATGGTCTTGATCGAATGGCACAATTTTTAGCAAAATAACATTCATTGAAAGAGAAGCCCTCATTAAAGTGAGGGCTTCTCTTTATGAAGACTATTGTCCTTTATACTTTCCATTATTTTTAGGAGCCTTTTCTTTTTTAGCTTTGTCTTTATGAATCTGATTGGCGGCAGCAGAACCCATTTCATGGGCAAATTCTTCATTTAATACTGCAGAATCAAATCCCTTTTTGTTTTTTTGTTTTGCATCATTCTTTTTTGTCCGTTTCGCCATAAAAATTCCTCCCAACAAGATTTTCTATCATAGTTTCTTGAAGTCAGAATGAATTTATGCTTACCAGATTGTGGTGATAAGAAAACTAGTTTTTCCAATATTTATAAAGTGCCTGTGTACCGCTATTTTCTTCTCCCATTTCTACTAACTGTTCATATAATGACTTTGCTAATGCCAAACCTGGCACAGCCATTTCCATTTGCTCAGCTTCGTCTAGTGCAATTTTCATATCCTTAATAAAATGCTTTATGTAAAAACCTGGTTCAAAATTCCCGCTCAACATTCTTGGAGCTAGATTAGTTAATGACCAACTGCCAGCCGCACCAGTCGTAATACTTTTCAAAATATTTTCAGGGTTTAATCCTGCTTTTTCAGCATAAATAATCGCCTCACAAACACCGATCATATTAGAGGCTATCGCAATCTGATTCGACATTTTCGTATGCTGTCCTGCACCTGGCTTTCCTTGGTAAACGATATTTGTCCCTAGACATTCGAATAACGGTAGAACTTCCTCAAAGGCTTCCTTTTCACCACCTACCATAATCGATAGTTTTGCCTCCTTAGCTCCCACATCGCCGCCTGAAACTGGGGCATCGATGGCATGAATCCCCTTCTTTTTTGCCTCTTCATATATTTTAACCGCAAGAGATGGCGCGGAGGTTGTCATATCAATAAAATAGCTCCCAGGTCTCCCATTTTCAAGCAGACCATCTTTTCCGAAAAAGATTTCTTCTACATCCTTTGGATAACCAACCATGGTAAAAATAACATTAGCTATTTCCGCTACATCTTTGGGTGTACTTGCCCATTGGGCACCACGCTCTACTAATTCAGAAGCTTTTTCCTTTGTTCTCGAATAAACGACCATTTTGAACCCTGCTTTTAATAAATGTGCAGCCATGCTTTTGCCCATTACACCTGTCCCAATAAAACCAATCACAGTATTATCTGAAGTTAGCAAAATACTCCATCCCCTCATTCTTTTTTCATTATATTTTACCATTTATAACAGTTGGATTGGTAATTTGACAAAAGAAAAACGCAAGCCTCTAGTGCGAAGTTACATTTTATGTCTTCCTACATACAGAAAATAAGACCAGACGTCCAGCCGTCCGGTCTCAGAGCTCCATCTCCAAATTTATGCACATACTAATGTTGCCCATACCACTAAAAAATAAACATCCTATAACTCTGAAGAAAAATTTGTTAAATATGTTCGACCAAATACTTCCTCATCATTAAATACTTCTATCGACACAGCTTGATCCCTCTCAATCATGTTCTTAAGCTCTTGAATATGTAAATCCTTCTGTAAGGGAAGCGGATCCATAAAAATATATTTTTCACTTTTTCCTTTTACTTCTAAATAATCACCATCTCGAACTTGATCCTCACCATAAACAATTTCCCTCTTTCCGACGGCTGCAGCTAACTTATCATCGTGAATGGTGACCTTTACCTTATATAGTTGGTGGGCTTCTAAAATTTCATTATTAATACGAAATCGAAATTGAAGCTCGTTATTTTTTGTCAGCAAAGCATCCGCATAGCGATTTACAATTAACTCATTTGAAAATAACAATCCACAGCCATTTAAGAAAACTATCCCGAGAACAAAGAAAAGTACCATACTCCATTTTTTGGTCAATTTTAACACCCCTTATGCATTTTACCTTCGCCAAAACTCTTTGGTAATAAACGTCAAGAAAGGGTAATTCGGGAATAATTTTCTATCAGATTGCTTTAATCATGCCTCCATCTACAAGGAAGGCACTACCTGTCATATAGGAATTAGCTTCTGAGAGTAAAAATGTAGCCACTTTTGCAAATTCTTCTGGAGTACCATACCGCTTTAACGGGATTCCTGCTTTGACTTGTGATTCAACAGATTCGCGTGCTACTCCTAACTTGTCGGCATTTACTTGATCCAAATGCTTGACACGGTCAGTGGCAATCCTACCTGGTGCGATCGTATTAACAAGAATATTAAATGGAGCCAATTCAGATGCCAGTGTTTTCGAGAGTCCAATAATGCCTGTCCGAAATGTATTGGATAGAATTAAACCAGGAATCGGCTCCTTTATTGAGGAAGAGGCAATATTCACTATTTTTCCTCCCTGCATCTTTAAATAGGGTAATGACTCCCGTATCAACCGGACATATGATAATAAATTCAGGTCAAATGAGGCTTGCCAGTCTTCGTCCGTTAACTCTTCAAAGGCCCCTGCTCTTGGCCCTCCAGCATTATTTACAAGCAGTTGGATTCCACCAAAGGTTTCAGCCGTAACAGCGACTAGCTGTTGAATGTCAGTTGCCTTAGTCAAGTCAGCTCTTTGATAGGCAACCTTCCCCATTCCAATCGATTCAAGTGCACTAGCCTTCTGTTTCAACTTCTCATCGTCACGGCCAGAAATCATCACGTTTGCGCCCTCTCTCACAAGACTTTCCGCGATCGCATAGCCTAACCCTTGACTTGAAGCAGCAATCAGAGCTGTCTTTCCCAATAAGTTTAATTCCATTTTCTACTCATCCTCCCTCAATATATATATGTTTATTATACATGAATAGGGGCCATAACCGATTGCATACAAACAGAAAAATGAGACAGATTTCTCCGCCTCATTCCGTGTTACCATTAAAATGTATGGGCAAGATCCTTAGCCCGTGCAATCGCATTCTCCTTTATTTCTGCTGCTTTTTCAGGCATAGCATTGTGACCTTCAACAAATAAGCCCTCAAGAGTTGGTACCCCAAAAAAACTCATCATTACACTGATATATCGGTGTCCCATTTCCATTTGTGCTGCTGGGCCTTCTGAATAAATCCCACCGCGTGCCTGAATATGCAAGGCTTTTTTATCTGTTAAGAGTCCAACCGGTCCCTGTTCTGTGTATTTAAAGGATTTGCCGGCAACTGCAACTGAATCAAGATAGGCTTTCATAATCGGTGGGAATGAAAAGTTCCATAAAGGCGTAACAAAAACATATTTATCTGCTCCAATGAACTGTTCACTTAATTCATTTAAGCGCACAACCTTGTCCTTTTCATCAGCAGACAAGTTTTCCATATTCTGACCTGAACGAAGTTTCCCCCAGCCACTAAAAACATCCGCATCAATATGAGGAATATTTTCTTTATACAAGTCTAAATGGACAATCTCATCATTGGGATTCACCTGTTTATATTGATCAATAAACGCTTTGGCAACAGCCATACTATATGACTGTGTTTCATTATGAGGGTGGGCTGTAATATACAATACTTCCGCCATGAACATTCACCTTTCTTATTGAGATATAGGACATTTTAGTATAAGTCAAAAAGAAGAAAACTAATCAAAAATGGATTTATGTGATGAAAAAATCACATTCATTCCTTTTTATTCATTTTGTCCTGGAGAATATAGATTTCTGCCGATATTGATTCTCATTTCATCTGTCATTTCGAATGTCTCATAGCTTAATGCCTCATTTGTTGGTAGCTTTATTTGGCCACTTCCATCAAAATGCATTGGTTTTTGCTCCATCAATTCCTTCACCTCCACCTAACTACACCTTATCTTGTGCATTTTTCCGTTTACTTACTTGTGTAAAATCGAAAAAGACCGACTGTTCACAGTCGGCCTTTTAGAGAAAACTATTCTATTACATTGTTGCAGCGTTTACTGCGGCAATAACCTGATCGGTTGTTTGCATATTTAAAACCTCTGAGGCAAGCTTTTCCATATCAGCTTTTTTCAAATTCTTAATTTGAGAACGAGCTTTTAGGATAGAAGTAGCACTCATCGAAAATTCGTCTAAACCAAGACCTAAAAGAACTGGAATCGCCGTTTCGTCACCAGCCATCTCTCCACACATGCCTGTCCATTTGCCTTCTGCATGTGATGCATCAATGACCATTTTAACAAGTCTTAAGATGGATGGGCTATATGGCTGATACAAATAGGATACACGTTGGTTCATACGGTCTGCAGCCATCGTATATTGAATAAGGTCATTTGTACCAATACTAAAGAAATCAACTTCTTTGGCAAATTGATCGGCAAGAATAGCAGTTGACGGAATTTCTACCATAATTCCTAATTGAATCTGATCTGCCACTTTTTGTCCTTCTGAAAGAAGTTTTTGCTTTTCTTCCTCAAGAATTGCTTTAGCTGCACGGAACTCATCTAGCGTAGCAATCATTGGGAACATGATCTTCAAGTTGCCATAAATGCTTGCACGTAAAAGGGCACGAAGCTGTGTACGGAAGATGCCTTGCTCTTCTAAACATAAGCGAATAGCTCTGAAGCCTAAGAATGGATTCATTTCTTTTGGTAAATCCAAGTATGGGAGCTCTTTATCGCCACCAATATCTAAAGTACGAACAACAACGGGCTTACCAGACATTCCTTCTAGAACAGCCTTATATGATTCAAATTGTTCATCCTCTGTTGGAAGCTGATCTCTTCCCATGTATAGGAACTCAGTTCTATAAAGACCAACACCTTCGCCGCCATTTTCAACAACCCCTTTTAAATCCTTTGGAGTCCCAATGTTAGCAGCTAATTCAACATGGTGATTATCAGCTGATAAAGTCTTTTCATTAACGAGCTTAGCCCATTCAGCCTTTTGTTTCTCATAGTCTTCATGGACTTTGCGGTACTCACTTACAAGTTCAGGCGTTGGATTGATATGTACCTCGCCTTTTAGTCCGTCAACGATAACTAAATCACCATTGTTGATATCATTAGTTGCTGATTTTGTTCCAACAACTGCAGGTATTTCCATAGAACGAGCCATAATAGCTGAATGCGAGGTTCGTCCACCAATATTCGTAGTGAACCCTTTAACAAATTGACGATTTAATTGTGCGGTATCAGATGGAGTTAAATCCTCAGCAATAATAATGACTTCTTCTGCAATCATGCTTGGGTTTACAAGTTGAACTCCTAATAAATGAGCTAGCACTCGCTTTGTTACATCGCGAATATCAGCTGCACGCTCTTTCATATAGTCATTGTCCATTTGTTCAAACATCATAACAAACATGTCTGCTGTTTCTTTCAAAGCAAATTCTGCATTAATTTTCTCAGACTGAATTTTATCTTCAATTGGTGCATTTAATTCTGGGTCACTGAGTACGAGAAGATGTGCTTCAAAGATTGCTGCCTTGTCTGCGCCTAGATCAACTTTTGCTCGATCACGAATCGCTTCTAGTTCTGACTTTGACTTCTCCATTGCTTGACGAAAACGAGCAACTTCTGCAGCGGCATCATCGATTGTCGCTTTCTCAAAAGATAAATTTGGTTCAACAAGACGGTATGCCTTCGCGATTGCAATACCATTTGATGCTGCAATCCCCTGTAAAAAAGTCATTATTCTGCCAAACCTTCTTTTTTCAATGTTTCTTCTAATGCATTTAATGCATCATCAGCATCGTTGCCAGCTGCTGCAATCTTAATATCAGCTCCTTGACCTACTCCTAAAGACATAACACCCATGATCGATTTTAAATTAACTGTTTTACCTTTATATTCTAAAGTAATTTCAGAATCAAATCTGCTAGCTGTTTGTACTAATAATGTTGCTGGTCTTGCATGAATACCTGTTTCTGCGATTACTTTAAATTGCTTTTCTGCCATGCTAAATCAAACTCCTTTAATATATATAGTAAAAAATAAACTTGCTTTATTAAAAATAAACATTTCTCTTCATTTAGTCAACTAAATCAGTAATCGACTAAAGAACAACCTTCTTTACCTATGTCTTATTGAGTAGGTAAAAGAGATGAAATTTATTTCATTTCCGCTTATTGTTCCAAAACAGAAAACAAAAATGCATGCATTTTCATCTTTTTGAAGATGTTTATTTTTGATACAACTGATAGAATAGCATTTTCAACTCATTCAAACAACTATTAAACTCACATTATTCAATCGTTCACAAAAATTTCATTAATGGAAACCTTTACAAATCAAATCACCTTATTCATCAAAAACAACACATATGGGATCTTTCTCTAGGTATCCTTTAACATCCATGGTCTGAGCGAACTGCCTTTTCACCATTATTCATTAACATACAGCAGCAAGTCCCATATATTTTCTTTGCCATACCCCTTTCAAAACAAGCCTGCCCAAATAATTCAGACTGTGGAATCGCTCCCCGCTCTTTAACCTTCCGTGTGTTTTTGTATGCAAATGAATTCCGGATTTCTTTTAATAGCTTTTTCAAATGAGGAAGTTCTTCATTAAATATTCTTCTATTATAGCAGGCAAATCGCCATAGCAACCTTTATTATATATTCCAATTGAAACATCAGAAACTGTTAATCCCACCCTAAGCGATCAAACGGTAAATCGCAGACCGAAATAAATTGCAAAGCACATAAACTTCACAATCCAAAGGTTTAGAGAGGCAAATATCTCTAAGCCTTTAGTACAAGTTTATTTGATTTAATGCTAAAGCGAGTTTGATAAATAAGCGGAGAAATTCCCTTATTTGGGAATGCCACTGAAAATCCGCTTAAACAGACGGAAAAATTCCGACTATTTATCGATACATTACTACTGCTTTTTTGAAAATGCTAACACCTTATGACCTAGGACACAGGATTTTTCTGACAATAGTTTACACTGAATCCATTCCAGTAAAGGGCTTAAAAGAGCGCCTGTCCACATTACCAGATGGGAGTCTTGTTCCGGTTTCCGTTTATGTAGAGTTACTTGGTCCAGAAAGAACGAGAGACTATGTTCCTTCTGATAGCTTTAACCGGATCAATTGGATAGCAAGTGCCAGAAAACAAAAATTTTCTTAAAACTTAACACACAAGGAATAACCCTCAAATTGCTGGATTCTCCTTGTGTACAGATATTTAACTTCTTGGTTCCTTTAGATATTGATATAATACATCACCACCACGCTGACCAATGCCGCGGAAATGCTTGAAATCTTTTCGTTTCACTAAAACCTTCCGGAATTCCATAAAATCCTCATTTTTAACATAATACTCAGAAAGCTCACCAGACATTAACCGATTCAATATGTCTGATACCATTTCTTCAGTCATAAAATTTGCACCACCTTTATTCAATATTTATTTTATCCTATCCTCCAACGACAAAGTCAAGTTTTCACAATTAGCATATCCTAATCTTGAAAGCGCCTTCTAATCTACTACACCAACTTTCTCATAAACTATAAGTATTCATGAATAATTAACATAATTGTCAAACAAAAGTCTTTACGAAAGGAGGAAAGTAGTGCAAACTGTTATTTAACTGGATTTTAATTATGGGTGTTAAGGTAAAGGAGAGAGACTAATGAAAATAGCAGAAGTAGGAAATATCATAGAATTCCGTGGTGGTTTGCAAGGAATTGTTGAAAAGGTAAATGAAAATTCTGTAATAGTCGACCTAACATATATGGATAATTACCGTGATTTAGAATTAGATCAACGTACAGTTGTTAATCACAAAAATTATAAGGTAGTAAAAGAAAGCGCTTATTAATTGACAAGTGCAAACACTATTAAGTAAAAATACATGATATTTAGAATGTCTAGATATACTGGTTCATTGTCTAAAGAAAAGGCAGTCATTGGCTGCCTTTTTTGCTTGGAGAAGGGTCCTTATTGTCCTTTGCCGGTTTCCTTCGATATCTGCTTTAACGATTTTATTTTGCCGTGAGGATTTTGATCTTGCTTCCTTACGGTCCATTCTCTTTCTTGTTCACTTTTAGATTTACTCATCCTGATCACTCCTTTCTAGTGTATTTTTTTCTTTAATAGTAGTTCTTATGATAGGAATTGGATAAAATGTTTAATGAAATCATTTCCTTTTAAAAAAATTATTTGCTAAAATGAATTTTATTGATTTATAAAGGAGCTTGACCTGATGAAAAAACGCTTCCTAGATTTCCGCCTAATATTCGGATTCATAATTGCGCATGCCCTTATTTACTTTTCCTTCCATGATAAGACAATATTTTGGTATATTTTTTCTGGATCACTGCTTGTGTTAATTGCTTATGCCATGTTCCAAGGCGATGTTGACGATGAGGTTTCCTTTATTCACTATATTTTCCTTGGCGTTCTGAGTGGATTCTTGTTATATTTCCTATTTTGGATAGGAGTACATGCGCTCGAGACTCTTCCTTTTTCTTTTGATAAAGCCATTAAGAAGCTTTATCGCTGGTACGCACCGCACGCCTTTTGGCATTTTATTGCGTTAATTTTAGTTGCAGCACCTGGGGAAGAACTCTTCTGGCGAGGATTTATGCAAAAAAAATTATTACAGTATTTGAAACCAATATGGGCTATATTACTTGGAGCAGCATTATATGCCTCTGTCCATATTTACGCAGATTCCTTTTTGTTAGTCTTGGCTGCCTTTATTTCAGGGGCTATCTGGGGAAGCTTATATTTTTGGAAAAAAAGTATGCCGCTTGTGATCGTTTCACACATCATCTTTGATATCATGATTTTTATTATTCTGCCATTGAACTAAGCTTGGCCCAATTAGAAAGCAGCTGCTCCCTAGTGGACAGCTGCTTTCCTTATTTCCGCTCAAATGGGAATGGTTTCATCCATAATAAAATAAAAAAGGACATGCAAATATAACCAAACAATGGATATAAATAGGCTAAAAGAGTGCCATAATGAACAAGACTAATCAGGTAGGACACGGCAAATATCAGAGTAACGGAAATCATAGTTGAAACAGGTATATATTGTTTTAACTGTCGATCTAGTCCAAAAATATTTCCAATCACTGAAGTGAAAATTTCCCCATATATGACGAGAACAAAAATCCAGTAAAAAAATGGAGCGATTCTCTTCATAATAATTGCCATGGGGATTTCATATAATTCAAGATTCGGAAGCATGATTAAGGTAAAATGACTTGAAATTAATATTATTGTTAAGGTCACTCCTCCAAGGATTCCGCCCCATTTAATCGTCCAATCATCCTTTACATCCGATGCAATCGGTACTAATACTGCTTGAGCCAAACCAAGATTTAAAGCAACATACGAAAAAGGTGCTACTACACTTTTCCAGCCATCTTCAGCATGAGGAATAAACACTAATTGATCTAAAAAATGCGGCATTTGAATCGAAAAAAACATAAGGATGACACTGAAGCTAATCATCAACGGAACTACAAATGTATTGACAGCGAATAATCCCTTTGTACCGATGAGCATGACAATAAATGAGAGGAAAATAGTCAAAAAAACACCCACATTTTTTGGTATTCCCAACTGTTCCTCAAACACTGCCCCAGCTCCAGAAAGCATCACTGCACTAACTCCTAGCAGCATAAAAAGCATAAAAATGTTGATGACACGACTAGGCCATTTTCCAAACAAATACTCATTAAACTCTTGATATGATTTTGCATCTATATATGCCGCCATTCTCATTAGTTTCGAACCCAATATGATAAAGAGATAACCGCTCATTAAAATACTTATAAAGCCAAAGAAACCAAATCTTGAAAAAAACTCAACGATTTCTTTTCCTGTGGCAAATCCAGCTCCAACCACAGTTCCTACATAGACTGCCGCAATTTGAAAAGCTTGAGCCCAATTCTTTTTCAACTCATTTCCCCCCTCCTCATCACTATATGACTTAAAGGACAAACAAAGACGAGCTTTTTCTATAATTGGTAAGCATTTCTATAATCAAACTACTTGAAAGTCAAAAAAGGTCAGAGTATACTATTCTCGTAAGGTCAAATATAGTCAAAGTCAAAGTCGAATTAAAAAAATGTATTATATCATAGGAGGTCATTTACTTATGCTTTGTCAACAATGCCAACAAAACCAAGCGAGCATTCATTTAAATCTAAACATTAACGGACAACATAAGGAAATTAAACTCTGCCACAATTGCTATGTAAAGGAAAAACAATCACTTGGTGCCAGATTTAGTCCAAATATGAGTTCATTCACAAACTTTCCATTTGATAATCTATTTATGGCAGGTGGAATTCCACAAGGTCAAGAGCTAGGTGGACATTCACTTCATAATAAAAAGAATCAAACCCAACAAGGTTTTATTGACCAATTTGGCCAAAACTTAACCACCATGGCGAAAGCAGGGTTAATTGATCCGGTCATTGGCAGGGAAAATGAAATAAAAAGAGTCATTGAAATATTAAACAGACGAAACAAAAATAATCCTGTCTTAATTGGGGAGCCTGGTGTCGGGAAAACAGCGATAGCGGAAGGTCTAGCCTTAAAAATATCAACTGGTGATGTCCCAGGCAAATTGCGTAATAAAGAGGTTTATTTATTAGATGTCGCATCCCTTGTAGCCAATACAGGGATTCGAGGTCAATTTGAGGAAAGAATGAAACAATTAATTTCCGAATTAAAACAACGAAAAAATATCATTCTCTTCATTGATGAGATCCATTTATTAGTTGGTGCCGGGTCTGCTGAAGGTTCTATGGACGCAGGGAATATATTAAAACCAGCACTTGCCCGTGGGGAATTACAGGTTGTTGGGGCTACAACCTTAAATGAATATCGCCAGATTGAGAAGGATTCCGCGTTGGAACGCCGCTTCCAGCCGGTTCATGTCCTTGAGCCAACTTTAGAAGCAGCTAAAGCGATTCTCAAAGGGATCCAAAAAAAATATGAAGATTATCATGAAGTAACTTATTCTGAGGAAGCTATTGATGCATGTGTACAATTATCTCAGCGCTATATTCAAGACCGTTTCCTCCCTGACAAAGCCATTGATTTGCTTGATGAAGCTGGTTCCCAATTGAACCTATTATCCGACTTCAAAAACAATGAGCAAATTGAAGCACGTTTAAAAGAGATTTCTAAAGAAAAGGATGAATCCTTGAAAAATGAACAATATGAGAAGGCTGCTCTCCTCCGCGATGAAGAGGTAAAACTGGAAAAGCAAATAAATATTGGATTTACATCAGAACGCCCAATTGTGACTGAATCCCATATTCAAAAAATAATTGAGCAAAAAACAGGAATTCCTGTCGGGAAACTTCAGCAGGATGAACAGTTGAAAATGAAAATTCTTGAAGAAAGCCTGAATAAAAAGGTGATTGGTCAGGAAAAAGCGGTGAAAAAAGTTGCAAAAGCGATTAGACGAAGTCGTGCTGGTTTAAAATCAAAACAACGTCCAATCGGTTCCTTCCTCTTTGTCGGTCCAACTGGAGTAGGGAAAACGGAATTAACGAAAACACTGGCAGAGGAGCTCTTCGGCACAAAGGATTCAATGATTCGTCTCGATATGAGTGAATATATGGAAAAGCACAGTGTTTCAAAATTAATTGGTTCCCCTCCTGGATATATTGGACATGATGAAGCAGGTCAGCTTACAGAAAAAGTTCGTCGAAATCCTTACAGCATTATTTTATTGGATGAAATTGAAAAGGCACATCCAGACGTTCAACATATGTTTTTGCAAATTCTTGAAGACGGTCGACTCACCGACAGTCAAGGGCGGGTTGTCAGCTTTAAGTACACTGTTATCATTATGACAAGTAATGCTGGCGTTAATCACAAAACCATCCATGTAGGCTTTGGAACAAGTGAAGCCATGGAAGAAGCTAGTATTCTTGACTCCCTAGGTAGCTTCTTTAAACCAGAATTCTTAAATCGCTTTGATAGTATCATTGAATTTAATGCCCTTGAACAAGAGCATATTTTGGTGATCGTTGATCTATTGGTGAAGGAACTACAAGAAACATTAACAGAGCAAAATATTGAATTTATGATTACTATGGAAGCAAAAGAAAAATTAGCTGAGCTTGGTTACCATCCAGCTTTTGGAGCACGTCCACTTCGTAGAGTAATTCAAGAACAACTGGAAGATAAAATTGCTGATTTTATTTTAGAACAACCAGATGCCAAGAAGTTAATTACCGTAATGAAGGATAATGAACTTATGGTTGTTTCCGAAACAGTCTCCGTACACTAAGCAAAAAAGCGAAGCCAGATTGCAAAAGGCTTCGCTTTTTTACTTATAAATTTTTATCTTCTACTGAATTGAGCCAATTTTCGATAACTCCAACGACAGATTCCACACAGCCATCCTCAAAAGGAGAAATTAAATTAGCTGCTTCAACAAGCTTGGTAAAGGACAAGCTCCCACCAAGCTTACATAGCTTGACATAATCAGCCCAAGCCTCTTCTTGATTCTCTCTTGACCGCTTCCAGAATTGGAAGGCGCATATTTGTGCAAGCGTATAATCAATATAATAAAATGGCGAGTTAAAAATATGACCTTGGCGTTGCCAAAAACCGCCATTTTCTAAATATTCATTCCCATCATACTTTTTATGCGGTAAATACTTTTTCTCAATTTCCCGCCATTGAAGTTTTCTTTCTTTTGGTGTCGCAGTCGGATTTTCATATACCCAATGCTGAAATTCATCAACGGAAACTCCGTATGGCAAGAATAATAAAGCATCACTTAGATGTGAAAACTTGTATTTATCGGTATCCTCCTTAAAGAATAATTCCATCCATGGCCATGTGAAAAATTCCATACTCATCGAATGTATTTCACAAGCCTCATAAGTCGGCCAATAATACTCTGGAATTTCAAAATGACGGCTGGAATATACCTGGAAGGCATGACCTGCTTCATGTGTCAATACATCAATATCACCTGAAGTTCCGTTGAAATTTGAAAAAATAAATGGTGCCTTATAGTTTTCAATATATGTGCAGTAGCCTCCGCCAGCTTTTCCCTTTTTAGCAACGAGATCCATCAGTTTATTATCTTGCATAAAGCTGAAAAATTCGCCTGTTTCTTTGGAGAGTTGATCATACATTTTTTGCCCATTTTCGATAATCCATTCGGGACGACCCTTTGGAGTCGCATTTCCTGTCTGATAAATAAAGCTTTCATCATAATAGTTTAATTGCTCTAGTCCAAGCCGTTCCTGTTGGCGCGCTTTTAATTTAGTGGCTATCGGCACAATAAAGTCCTTTACCTGACCGCGAAAGTTTGCCACCATTTCCGCGTTATAATCAGTTCTCATCATGCGGTAATAACCAAGTTCAACGAAGTTCTTATAACCAAGTTCCTGGGCTATTTCTGTCCTTACCTTGACAAGGTCATCATAAATTCGGTCCAGCTCTTGCTCATGGGCTGCTAAGAAGCCAAATTTTGCTTCGTTCGCCTGCTTTCTCACATCGCGGTTCGTTGACTGTGTAAATGGCTCTAACTGAGCTAGTGTCCTCTCTTCGCCTTCAAAATTGATTTTTGCCGAAGCCAGGAGTTTAGTATATTCAGTTGATAGACGATTTTCCTTTTGCAGTAATGGAACGATTTCCTGCTTAAATGTTTTCAACTGCCCTTCAGCTAGGGCGAAAAGCTGTTTACCAAACTTATCTTCTAGTTCAGGTCGAAACTTGGAATCCACCAAGGCTTGATAGTATTTCGATACTAAGCCCTCCACTTCAGGCTGAATTTCATCCATATAATCTTGTTCTTCTTTATAAAATTCGTCGTTTGTATCAATTGAATGACGTATATAGCAAAGGTTAAACATGGTTCCAAGATCATTTCTCAGCTCATTTACCTTATACATAGCCTTAATTTGTTCCTCTATTGTGCCCGCGTGATTAAAATCGTCTAACGCAGCAGTAAACTTAGTTGTTATGTTTGTAAGGTTTGGTCGTTCATATGTATAACTTTCAAAGCTCATTCGATTCTCCCCTTTTTACAATATTTTCAATTTTCTAACCCATTCAATTATACACTATCTATACTATTCCTCACTATAAAAAAAATACGACCAGTTGGCCGTATTAAAATTTACCTGCAGGTAAACCCAATTTTTTTAACAAGTCAATAGCTTCCTTTTTTTCGGAATCAGATAGACTCGACATAAGCGAATCAATTTGCTTCGCATGTTCTGGAAAAATGTCTTGAATAAACTTTTTCCCCTCTTCTGTAATTTGAGCATATGTTACCCGTCGGTCTTTTGGGCAGGCCGTTCTTCTCAGCATGCCTTTTTGTTCAAGCTTATCAACCACATAGGTGATACTGCCACTCGCGAGCAAAATTTTCCCACCAATTTGTTGCATAGGCTGGTCTCCTTTATGATACAGGAGTTCTAACACGGCAAATTCGGTTGGATTTAACCCATTGGTTTGAATGACTTTATTTACGTGTTCATTAATTGCTTTATATGCTCGGGAAAGGACAATAAATAGCTTTAATGACTTTGCGACTGAATCATTTTCCATCAAAAACTCATCCTTTTATGTTAGTTATAATATAGTCTACAGCTTTAGTAGCCAGCGTACTAAATTATCTCGATTTCAAAGTTTATTATAAAAAACTTTTTCAGTGCTGTCAATTTTCTACCTGTCAATTTATTCTATCCTCCGTAAAAGCTGAAGAAAAGTTTAAAAATTCCGAAATTAAAAATAAATCCTTTCTTATTCTTGGTATTCAGTAGTAAGATAGGAGAGAAATAGACTAGTATGAAAAAAGAAGGGATAGAATGAGTCAACAAGCAGTTTTACCTACGAAGGCCCCGAACGCCTCCGAATCAACCATGTATAAAATTTTGTTTATCATTGGGTTATGCCATTTATTGAATGATGCCATTCAAGCGGTTGTGCCGGCTATGTTTCCAATTCTCGAAAAATCAATGGGATTAAGCTTTACCCAACTCGGAATCATTGCCTTCTCCTTAAATATGGTATCATCTGTTATGCAGCCAGTCGTTGGATATGTAACGGATAAAAAACCAATGCCCTACGCCCTCCCTATCGGGCTCACCTTCACATTGTTCGGTATTCTTGGACTAGGGTTTGCATCCAGTTTTACGATGATCGTTCTTTCCGTTTTATTCATCGGTCTTGGTTCAGCAGTATTTCATCCAGAAGGCTCAAGAGTTGCCTACATGGCTGCCGGAAATCGGCGAGGACTTGCCCAATCCATTTATCAAGTCGGGGGTAATACTGGTCAGGCATTGGCACCCGTCATAACTGCTCTCATTTTGGTTCCACTCGGACAAATCGGCGCATCCTGGTTTACTATCGTCGCGGCACTTGCAGTTTTGTTATTATTTTATATTGCTAATTGGTATCATCATCGGTTGATCACTGCGCCAAAGCCTGCACAGAAAAAGAAAACGAACAAGGGGAAGCAAAAAGGGATATCGAAAGAGGTTAGAAATAGCTTACTATTGATTCTACTTTTAATCTTTGCTAGAACGTGGTATACCTCTGGAATGACCAATTTCTATACATTCTATGCGATTAAAGAATATGCTCTTACCATTAAACAATCCCAATTCTTTTTATTCGCATTTCTAGTATCCGGTGCCATCGGTACATTCTTTGGAGGACCGTTGTCAGACCGATTTGGAAAGAAAACCATCATTTCTTTTTCCATGCTGGCAACCGTTCCCTTTTCAATACTAATTCCATATGTCCCACCTACTATTGCGTTTGTCTTTCTCGTAATAACGGGATTTATATTGATGACTAGTTTTTCTGTTACAGTGGTGTATGCACAGGAATTAGTTCCGGGGAAGATTGGTACAATGTCTGGTTTAACGGTCGGTCTTGCATTTGGGATGGGGGCAATTGGTTCAGTGGGGCTAGGTTCGATTGCCGACTGGATTGGTTTGCAGTCAATGATCACATGGCTCGGCGTATTACCATTGCTAGGTATAATCGCATTTCTTCTTCCAAGCGATCAAAAAGTGTGGGAGTGGAATCAAATAAAATAACGGGAAGGGCACTCATGCCCATCCCGTTATTTTATTTGATTTCTTGTATTCTTTGCAATAGCTCTTTCTTTTCATTATCTGTTAGCATTCTTTCAGCCATAGGAAATAAGACATTTTCCTCTTTCGCGAAATGTTCGGTTAAAATAAAGTAAGCATTTTGAATTAATTCGGCTAATTTCTTCTTTTCATCATTTACTGAATGTCCGCTTTCTACCCTAGAGAGGAAAGCAGCAATTTTTTCCTTTGCTTGGTCATGTTCATATTCCATTACTGCAATCGGTCCTGAAGTTGTCCCAATATAGACACCCATCATCGGAAAAAGAACACCTTCTTCTCTTTCTGAGTGTGGATCAAGAGCATTCTTAAATTCCTTCACCTTTATGATTAATTCACTAAAGTGATTTTCCACGTCAATTTCTTGCATTATTTGCTGTGTTAAAACGAACATTCCTTCTAACTGTTCTAATAATGGCGGGTGCTCACTTTTTAATTGTTTAAGTCCTTCACTTAGTACAGCTGGGGGCATTCCCCCAAAACCACTCATACAGCCACTCATCATTTCCACCTCTATCAATTTCATTTGCCTCAAGTATAAAAGCATCCAATCTTTATTGTAGTGACGGAGGTCACTGTTATTAAAATTGTTTATAGATAGCTAGGTTTTATCTATTTTGTAAAAATAATTAATTTTTACGAATTATTTTAACAATTATCACACAAAAATGGAGGCACTATCACATATAATATAGATAGAACTTTAAGGGAGGAATTGAAAATGAAAACTCCAAATTATCATGACTTTTATGAAAAGGCATTAATCCCCATTGGCTTAAACGACATGAGGTCACTACAAGAATCCGATGCCTACACCTCGCGTTTAGAGCAAACCCATTGGCTCATTGCAGTAGAAGGGGTCCAACTTCCACAGCCAAAGATTTACTACCAGTGGAAGGTAAGTATATATCCGGCGAATGCTGAAGGTGATTTTAATTGGAAGAAACCATTTTATTGTTCAACCAACATGAAATTAATTGATGAAGCCATCTCCCTAGCTTCCACAATCGTTTCATCGAGCCAAAAGGATGAACTTACCTCAACAACCCTATTAGAGAAAATAAGCTAACCCCCCAAATACTTATCTTCTGTTTCACCTTCTTTTTATCCTCACTTGTGAAAAAATCTACATATAGTGATTTTATATCCTTACATAATGAGAAGAAAAAATGATTTAGAATGGAACATAACAGAAAGCTGTATATTATGCTTAACATCCATCGTAAAAAGTGCTGCTGGTCCAGCCAGCAGCACTTTTTTTAGAAACAAAATTTGTATGTTTCGACTTTGAGAATTGTCCAGCGCCCGGAGCTTTTCGTGAATAAAATTAAGCTAGTCGGAACACAATTCCATGTCCGCCTTTTGGATATTCCCATTTAATATTTTGATATGGACAGCCGATGCGGCAACTGCCACATTCATGACAGCCTTCATAGCCTACCTGCATCCTTGTTCCTTCCCATTTATAAACCTCAGCTGGGCAAAATACTGTACAAATTTTATCTGGACATTGAGTCATACAAACATCGTGATCAAGCACGGTTAAATGTGACTTTGTATCACACTTAAACCTCAGCAGATACTGTTTTTCCTCGATATTCTTCGTTGACATTATTTCACCGCCTTCCAAGCACGATAAATATCTTGTATTACCCGAATCGTTCCTCTTTCTTGTGTTACCTTCTTCATGATCTGTTTTTGTTTATCTCGTTTTGGTGTTCCATCTACTGTAAAGAATTTGCTCATTGCCTGGTTCATCATTGGTACGTACTCATTAAAGTATTGTGGATATTTTTCAAACGTATGAGCTGCATCTTTGTATTTCTCTAAGTCTTTCATAATAAAGCTGCCGTAAAGCTTTTCTCTGTAGAGATTTAAACTTGCCTCTGAAAAATCGCCTCGATGTTTTGCCTCGATTACGGTTTCAGCAGCTAATAAGCCTGAGTGCATCGCCATGTTCGAGCCTTCACGATGAATCGCATTAACTAATTGGGCAGCATCTCCAACAACGATTACACCATTCCCTGCTACCTTTGGAACAGAGCGAAAACCACCTTCAGGTATTAGATGGGCAAGATACTCTGCAGATTCCCCGCCAACAATTAGTGGTTTCACCATTGGGTGGTTTTTCAAGTAATCTAATAGTTCATATGGCTTTAGTTTCGCTTTGATCATACTTGAGAGGGTTGTTCCTACCCCAATATTTAAACTGTCCTTATTCGTATAAATAAAGGCAGTTCCCAGATTTCCTTTTGTAGAATCCCCGAAAATTTCTATAGTCGTACCCTGGTTATCTTCAAGATTAAAACGGTCATTAATTTTTTCTTTCGGTAGGTTAATCACTTCCATTACGGTTAAAGCTACTTCATCGGGACGAAATTCCTTGTGAAACCCCAATTGTTTAGAAAGGAGTGAATTTACCCCGTCTGCAAGGACAACAACATCCGCATACACCTCACCATTCGGACGATCAGTGCGGACTCCAACAACCTTCCCATTTTCAACAATACATTCTAGTACCACTGTTTCGTTGATAAGTAGAGCCCCTGCTTCTACCGCCTTCCCTGCAAACCATTGATCAAATTGGGCCCGTAGGACTGTAAAGTTATTATATGGTTCTGCTGCCCATTCAAGACCTTTATAGCCGAAAGAAACAACAGATTCTTTATCCATCATCCAAAATCTCTGCTCGATCACAGGTCTCTCAAGCGGTGCTTCCTTCCAAAACTCAGGGATTAGCTCTTCCATTTGCTTGCGGTACAATACACCACCCATTACGTTTTTTGCTCCAGGGTATTCCCCTCTTTCAATAAGCAATACATTTAATCCACTTTTTGCACAAGTTAGTGCACACGCTGTACCAGCTGGGCCAGCCCCAACAACAATGACATCAAACTTTTCAGGCATAGCTCATTTCACCGCCCTTTTCTGTTCTAAGCTGCTTAAATTGCTCAATTAATTTTGGTACGATTTCCAGTGCATCACCGACAATTCCATAGGTCGCGACATCAAATATAGGTGCATTCGGGTCTTTGTTGATCGCAATAATAAACTCAGAATTTTTCATGCCAACGACATGCTGAATCGCACCTGAAATGCCAATTGCGAAATAAATCTTTGGCGTTACCGTTTCGCCCGTTTGGCCAACTTGCTGCTCATGTGGAAGCCAACCAGCTTCAACAACATCACGGGTACCACCAACACTTGCCCCAATTGTATCTGCTAATTCATGTATAAGCTGAAAATTTTGGAGATCTCCCATTCCCTTGCCACCGCAAACAATCACATGAGCATCAGCTATACTTACTTTTTTTGTTACGTCATTCACAATTTGTAGTACTTTTGTGCGCATATCTTCTTCTTTTAAATCTATTTTCTCTTCAATAATTTTTCCCACTCTTGCTGAATCTGGATCCAAGGCTTTCATTACCTTTGGTCTAACCGTTGCCATTTGCGGGCGATGCTTCTTACAAAGAATCGTTGCCATAATATTACCGCCAAAGGCAGGACGACTCGCCTCTAGTAATCTATTCGTTACATCCACATCCAGCATGGTAGTGTCGGCGGTCAAACCTGTCGATAAATCAGTTGCCACGGCACTTGCTAAATCCTTCCCATTGGGGGTTGCCCCATACAGGATGATCTCTGGTTTATATTTTCGAGCTAATAGCATAACTCCCTGCATGTAGGACTCTGTTCGGTATTGTTTTAAGACAGGATGATCAACCAAGTACACCTCATCTGCACCATAAGAAATCACTTGATTGGCAACAGACTTAATTTCATGTCCCAGTAAAAATCCCGCTAATGGTACTTCTAATTTATCTGCTAGCTTTCTACCGGCGCCTAACAATTCTAGGGAAACCCCTTCAATATTACGTTCGTTTTGTTCGATAAATACCCAGACTCCACGATAATCGTCTAGATTCATATAAACCCCTCCCTCAAACAGCTGAATAAACTTTATTATTTAGATGATTGTATCGATAATAGGTCTTTTTTCTCCATTAAGACATCCATAAGCTGTTTCACTTGCTCATCAGCTGGACCCTCTAGTCTTTTCCCACCTTCTGGACGTGGAGGTGTAAACATTTTTCCAACAATCGTCGGTGAACCTTTTAATCCCAGTTGTGTTCGCTCAACTTTTTCCAGATCACTAACTGCCCAAATAATAGGTTCATATCTAGCTGCCCTAATCATGTTTGGCATTGGCGAATACTCAATACCATTGATTTCCTTTTCGACTGTTAACAAGCAGGGAATTTCTGATTGTATTAATTCATAGCCATTTGTTAATTTTCGTTTAATTAGCACGGTTTTTTCTTTTTGGTTAACCTCTGTTACTTCAATTACGTTTGTTACAGGTGGAATATCCATTCTACGAGCAATACCTGGTCCAACTTGACCTGTATCACCATCAATTGCATGTTTTCCACAGATTACCATATCTACTGGAAGTTCCTTGTTAATTCTTTCTAAGGCCTTTGAAAGTGCATAACTTGTTGCAAGGGTATCTGCACCGGCAAACGCTCTGTCGCTGATTAAATAGCCTCTATCTGCCCCTATCTCAATACTTTTTTTAATAACCGCTGTTGCCTGTGGTGGGCCCATCGATAACACCGAAATCGTGCCCCCCGTTTTTTCTTTGATTTTTACCGCCTCTTGAACAGCATGTGCATCGTAAGGATTCAAGATTGCTGGAGCACTTCTGCGGTCGAGTGTGTTAGTTTTCGGATTAATTTTAATGATTTTTGTATCTGGTACTTGTTTGACACATACGACAATATGCATGTAGAACTTCCCCTCCCCCAACTGAACTATGATTATTGAAAGCGTTTGCTTTCTTTGGTTATAAAAAATGCCTTTATTAACGATATATGAATCGCAACACAAGCATAGTACCAAACAAAAATTGTTTTTTCGTTTTACCTAATAAAACTGAAATAATATAGATAATGGATATGACCTTGATTATTGTGCTGTTTCACAGAAGTAGTATCGACAAAGCGAAAATAGTTGAAGTATGACTAATTGTGGTAACCTATGTAGATAATCATGATGAGAGTTTTCAATAAAATATTTCTAATATAACTATATGAAATATTGAGATATAAACAATGATAAAAATCACAGCGATGTTTAATTTTATAAAATAGTAAAAAATGGATTTTTATAAAAAGGAAGGATGCAAATAATTTCTCAAAGGGATTTGAAAGGGGGATGGGCCATTCTTTACAGTGTTCGAGAGAAGATTCTAACCATTGTCGTGCAGCAGAATCAAATAACAAATTACAGCGGAAGGCCTTCTTGTAGTTTAATCTTTTAACGTAAATAAGTAATTTGAAGGCCTTTATATGATTGCTTTTGGTGATTATACTAAAACTTTTGGCCAAATCATGATCATTTGTTTAAAAGCAAATTTCACTTCTTCATTTTTCCTATGTGTTTGCTCACAAGCTTTTTGGTACTTGTTTATTAATTCATCAAGTTCTTGGCTATATTTGATTGTTTCTTCACTTGTAAACCCAAGTTGGTATGCACTATTAATCATTAATTCCCTTTTGGCTTTTATCTCTTCAATCATTTCTACATGATTATTACTTTCCTTGTACAATGTTATCCTCCTACCTTACGTTCTTACTGTAAATCATTAAAAAATAGACTACTTGAAGAATTATGACAATAAAATTCTTAAAAGTAAATACAATCGCAAAAGTAGACAAAACATTCTATTTCTTTCGATATTCGACAATTTCTTTGCGGTTTTTCATGAATTTATGACATTGCCAACTGTCCGTATATCTATTTTTTCACAAAATAATAGGGTGATCAAAGGGAATCTGATCACCTCAGTTCCCTTTGGAAGCAGAAAAAAAAGGAGGAATTTTAACTTTAATAAAATGGCCTTCTCAGGTCACTAAAGAGGGGCTAAAGCAATTGATCATCTTTAATAGGAGATAGAGGCAACTCAATAGTAAATATAGTTCCGCGTCCTTCTTCGCTTTCAATCGAAATGGTTCCCTGATGTTCAGCAATGATTCGATAACTGACCATTAATCCCAGTCCAGTACCACGTGCTTTTGTTGTATAGAAGGGTTCACCAAGTTTTTTTATCTTTTCCTTCGCGATACCAGTTCCCTCATCCTTAATACTGATCTGAATTCGCTGATTCCTCTTTTTCTTAATAGTGATTGTGATATTACCGCCATTAGGCATCACTTCGATAGCATTTTTAATTAAATTTATGAACACCTTTTTCAATTGATTAGGTTCACAAAACACAAGAGGAAGTTTGTTATTATACATTGTGACAAATTGAATGTTATGAAGAACAGCCTGTGCAGAAAGGAGGTCAGTCGTTTCCTTCATAATCTGCTTGATATCCTTCTCTTGATATTTGATTGCCTGTGGTTTTGCAAGAAGTAAAAACTCATTAATAATCGTATCAATCCGTTGGAGTTCAGAGGTAATTACTTGATAATACATCGCATGTTCATTCATCATGCTACTTTCAAGTAATTGGATGAATCCCTTTAATGCTGTTAAAGGATTTCGAATTTCATGAGCAATCCCTGCAGCGAGCTCACCGATTACAGTCAATGTGTCAGATTTTCGCAGTTGTTCTTGCATTTCCACTTTCTCTGTAACATCCTTAAAGACTGTAAAATTCACCCCACTCCAAATATCAAGTTTTGAAGAGCAATCAAAATATTTCTTTATGCCATCATTATCTTCAAAGATGAGGGTAGAACCAATTTGGCCATTTTGAAGTACCTCGTCAATATGTCGCAATATTTCTTGCTTGCCCTCTTCCTGAATGGTATGTGGATCATAGACTCGGGACCCAATTAATTTCTCCTTTGGCACACCAATCATGTTCACTCCTGCACTATTCACATCAATAATATAATGGTCGTGATCCCAAAGGAGAAACCCGTCCATAGTTTGTTCAAAAATGAGTCTGTATTTTTGTTCGCTTTCCAGCAAATCGGTTCCCATCATCTGTTTTTTTCTATTATCAAGAGGTAAAGCAACTTCCTGCTTGAACTGCTTCTCCACTTAAGCCACCTCGCGAACATCATTAATTAAAATAAATATAATAGCTGATATATTCTACATAAATCGCGAATAATCCTTTTATGATGACAATATTTCCCCAGAAAAATACTATTATTATGACTTTCTCTGAATAACACGAAAACGCAAAGCATGTCACATGCTTTGCGTTCTAATTTATGCCTATTTATCATTTTTTATAGCATTGGGTTTTCGTGCTTCGCTTTTAATCGTAGCCATCTTTTCTCAACTTCTTCTTCGAAATCTGCTAAAATATGTTTGTTTTCATCTTTTAGCAGATGTTTCGTTTTACCCATGTATACTAACCAATCGGCAAGTGCGATTCGTTTATTCTTTTCCTCTGGGTTATACGTAATCGTTGTAACACCTTGTTCAACCTCATAAAGTGGGAAGAAGCAAGAATTTACTGCTGCTTCAACAATTTTTGTACCGTAACGATCATCAGATTTCCAATTTAGAGGGCAAGTAATCAGAAGTTTTCCGTAAACAGTTCCAACATTTTGCGCATACCACTGTGCTTTTGCACCTTTCTTTACCAAGTCTTGTGGAAAAGCCTCTGAGCCCGTAAATACATAAGGTATATTTGTAGAAGCCATGATTTGCGCTGTATCTTTATGATGGAAAGCCTTTCCGCGCTGCTCCTTCCCTACACCAGATGTACTAGTCATATGACCTATTGGCGTAGAATAAGACATTTGTGAACCTGTATTCATATAGCCTTCATTATCATACTCAAGCATGATTAACTTATGTCCACGAAGGGCAGTTCCAATGGCAGAACCCATTCCAATGTCCATACCGCCATCGCCAGTAATCATGACAAAAGTTGCATCATCTGAAACTTCAATTTCACCACGACGTTTCAATTCCATGAAAGCTTCTAGCGTACCTGACAATGTAGCTGCGCCATTTTGGAATAGATTGTGCATCATTGTTTGTTTATGTGAGGTACTTGGGTAACCAGTTGTCGTAACATAGGCACAACCAGTTTGGAATAATGTTACAATATCTCCTTCGATACCTTTAAAGAATAATTCAAGTCCAGCAAAAATCCCACACCCTGGGCATGCGCCATGTCCTGAGGCTATTCGTTTCGGCTTTCCTGTCAGAGCACGAAGCGGAGGAATCTTCACCTTTAATTTATTTGTTTCTTCATCCATTTTTACATCAATTAACCCAGTCTTAAATACTTCCCCAGACTGTGGCAAAATGACAGGCTTCAAAACATTTTCAGGATTACCCGGAATATGACCATAGTAATCAAAAGGCTTTTCAGCATACCCCTTCTCCATTGCATCAATTGCCATTTCAAAGAAGGCGTGGGCATCATCAGCATAGAAATCCTTACCGCCAAGACCAAATACTCGGCTTAATACCATGGTCTTGTTATCTTTGTCATCTTGAAGGGCTGATTTCACTTCATGAGTTAAGTTTGGTCCATGGGCACCATAGGAATCAGCACGTTCACCCACTAATACTGATTTTACATTTTTAAGCGCTTCACGGATTTCCTTCGCTGGGAATGGACGGATAATGTTAGGGCTGATTACACCAGCCTTGACTCCTTTTTCACGGAGCTGGTCTACTACATCTTTAGCAGATTCTGCAGCAGAATTTAATAGGAATAACGCTACATCAGCATCCTCCATTTTATATAAGTCTAGCACAGGATATTCTCTTCCAGAAAGCTTTGCATATTCCTCAGCTACTTCTTTAAAAACCTCACCTGCATTGTACATGGCTTCTGATTGTTGGAAGTGATTGTTGATGAAATCATCCCCACTCATATGGGCACCAACCGTTACAGGCTTCCGTAAATCTCTAACAAAGTTATAATCGGTTGGACATTCACCAACAAATTTTTGTACAACAGAACGATCCTTGAAATATTCTACTCTACGTTTTTGGTGGGATGTAAAGAATCCATCATAGGCAACAATTACTGGTAAGCGGACTTTTGAATGCTCAGCAATTTTTAATGCCATTATATTCATGTCGTAAACAGCTTGTGGTGTCTTTGCAGTTAAAATAACCCAACCCGTATTTAATGCATAATAAAGGTCGGAATGATCGCCGCGAATATCTAGTGGTCCACTTACAGCACGAGTCACTAAATTCATAACCATTGGAAACCTTGTTCCCGATTGGACAGGCATTTGTTCAAGCATGTATAAGAAACCATTTGCACTTGTAGCATTGATGACACGCGCACCAGTAGCGGCTGCCCCATAGCAAATACCCGCTGAGCCGTGTTCTCCATCTGCAGGAATTAGTTTAATATCATGCTCGCCACGTGTTTTCATTTGATCTAAAAATTGGGCTACCTCTGTGGAAGGGGTTATCGGGAAATATCCCATGATATGATAATTAATTTGCGCAGCTGCGGTTGCCGCCATTTCGTTTCCTGACTCAAATGTTGAAATCTGCTCCGCAATGCCTTGTGTTGATAATTTTTCTTCTAAAATAGACATTATTGAATCCCCCCTGCTACATAAGGAAAGTTTTGTTTTACTCGGTTTTCGTCTGCATACCCTAGCAGTTCACGAAGATCGCCTAGTGCATCAGTGGGACAAGATTCCACGCATTTTAAGCAGCCTTTGCAATATTGATAATCGATACCTTTAAGGAACATTTGCTTTCTGCCGCGCTTATCTTCTCCCTCTTCCCAAACAAAACAAAAATCCGGACAAACATTATCACAAGCAGCACAATGGATACATTTTTCTTGTTGGAACTCTGGAAGAAATCCTTGGCGAGATCCACTTAAATCTTTAAAAATACTATTTGCTTGGGAAACCATGACACCACCAATTTCTTGTGTCATATAACCAAGCCTTGGCAATGAACGGGTGAAAGCTTTTCCTTCTGCCCCAACAGGCACTTCATATGTTTTAAATTTAACTTCATTATATCCGCGGTCAAAAGTACGAATATTCGGTTCAACTAGATGTGGGTATTTTTTTGTAAAGGTTTTTCGAATCACGTCTCGCATTGATTCTGGATCAAGAAAATCACAAATTCGATATAAAGCACCAAGCATGGCTGTATTTACTTTTGTTTTTTCTTCAACAGCAATGGAAAGCGCATCAACGATAGCAAGAGTACCGTACTCAAGCTGTAAATCCTTTTTAACTTCATCAAATTCTCTCTCCGTATTGACTAATACGATTCCTCCAGCATCTAAACCACTAACAACATTAACTGTTCTATATAATGCTTCATGAAAAACCCCCACAATGTGTGGCTGTTCAATTGGGCTATGATCTCTAATTTCAACATCTGGTTCACAAAACCGGATGAAACTCTTTACTGGAGAACCTTTCTTTTCAGACCCATAGGATGAAAAATTGGAACCTCTTAAACCAAGACTTAAAACGCCAGCTTCTGCCAACATTTTTCCAGCTAGATTCGCTCCTAAACCACCAATTGATTCTAGTCGAATTTCAAAAAAACCTAGCTCATTTTTTTTCGGTAAAATAGACAATACTATCCCTCCCCAAACTCGTTAAAAAAAGACATAAAAACTTAACTTCCCCAACTTTATTGTAGGACTATCGATTTTTTTTTGCTGTGACAAATGTCAAACATTCAAAAACTTTTTCTATAACACAGGTTAGTTTTATTTCAAAACCTTTCATTTATATACCTTTACAACAAATTTTAATTATATAACAGCAAGGTCATTGTAATATAACAGCAATTCAAACAAAGAAAAAGGTCTGTATTCTCAAGAGAGGTACAGACCTTTTTCTTATTTCACAAATCATTAATAACTATATAGGTTGCCTTAACAGGTCCATGGACCCCAACGACAAGGTTTAACTCAATATCTGCTGAATTACTTGGCCCTGTGATAAAATTTATACAAGAAGCAACTTGTCCATTTTCCGCATGGATGTCACGCATTTTTTGCGCAGCTTGTGTCATTCGAGGTACCAAGGTACTCTTGGGAACTAGTGCAATATAGGTTGTTGGTAAAAAACTAACTGTTCGCCCTTTATTTTTATCACTGAACAAAACGACTGTTCCTGATTCTGCTAACGTGATTTCACTAATCGTAATGCCAATAGCAGCCTTTTCCGCTTTACCTATGTTCTCATCACCCTTATTGTGATCCCACTTGTAAACATCTATATTTTGACTTGGCCACTCGTCACTCATTAATGAATCAAGTCCCCATTGAACAAAACGCTCATCCTTCCAAGTGACAATTGGACCACCTCCATAGCTAGAGACCACATCGTTAAGAGTAGTTGCTAATTCCTTGCTATCTGTGACATATAGCTGGGTATGGATTTTTGTACATTGTTCCTTCAAAACTTCTAACAACTCATCCTGAGAAGCATTTTTCAACACTTCATATTGCGGACTGAATTTCCATTTTGGCCTTTCAACTGGAGAGGAAATACGCGGGCGTCTTAGCTGGTTGGCTATTTGATTTAAAAAACCATCTCGATTTTGAATTGTTCCTGCCATGATCACTTATCTCCTTTTTCACGATTTTTAAACCAATCTCTAAATCGTTCTTTATTTGGAGCCGGAAACTCACGAATATCCGTCCATGCCTTTAATGGCCCCGGTCCTTTAGAAATCTTATCACCAACCGTGAAAGGATTCATGGCAACTGGAGCAAATTTTGAGCCCAACTTATACAAAGTCGGGGATGCTGCACCTAACCCAAATGCCTTCATCGCCAGTTTTTCCGATATTGGAGCTTTCCCTTCTCTCTCCACAATCACTTCACGATGCTTATGTAAAAGATTATGTAAGGGTATTTTTACAGGGCATACCTCCGTACAAGCTCCACAAAGTGTTGATGCATATGGTAATTCCTTATATTCCTCATATCCACCTAGAAGAGGAGATAGGACAGCACCAATCGGTCCTGAATAAATCGAACCATAAGAGTGTCCACCCACATGACGATAAACTGGGCAAACATTAATGCAAGCCGCACAACGGATACATTGTAATACTGATTGAAATTCACTACCAAGAATTTTGGACCTGCCATTATCAACTATAACGAGATGGAATTCTTCTGGACCATCTACATCTAATTCTTGCCTTGGACCCGTTAAAACGGTTATATAACTTGTTAATTTTTGTCCTACCGCGCTTCTAGTTAATAAACTAACGAGAACTTCCATTTCTTCGAAAGTAGGGACAAGTCTTTCCATACCCATAACAGTAATTAATGTTTTGGGTAACGCAGTGACTAAATCTGCGTTTCCTTCATTGGTGACTAAACTAATTGACCCTGTTTCCGCTATGGCAAAGTTACAGCCAGTGATGCCTATATCCGCAGTAAGGTATTCCTTCCGCAGCATTTCACGGGCATGCCAGGCTAATTCTTCTGGTTTTGAAGATTTTGTATAACCAAGTTTTTCTGTAAATACATCCCGAATTTGTTCTTTATTTTTATGTAAAGCTGGAACTACAATATGTGAAGGTGGTTCGTGATCATCCACCTGTAGGATGTACTCACCAAGATCCGTTTCAATTACTTCGCAGCCTTCCTGCTCCAAAACGGCATTTAGTGAAATCTCTTCCGTCACCATTGATTTAGCTTTAACAATTTTCTTTGCATTTTTTTTGTGAACGATGCTTTTTATATATTGATTTGCCTCTTCTTTGGTCTGCGCGAAAAATACATGTCCTCCTCGTTTAGCAACATTCTCACTTAACTGCTCCAGGTAATAATCCAAGTTCTCTAATACGTGTTGACGGATTTCTTCCCCATGCGAGCGCCAATCCTCCCAATTTCCTAGTTCGTCTGCAGCAATATGTCTTTTTTTCCCCATCCCATCCTGTGCACTAGCTACTGCACCGCGCATAAAACCGTCATGAATTCCTTTATCAACACGTTCCTTAAATTGATCCGTGCTAATTTTCATCGCCATATATTGACTCCTCCACTCATGTTTATGATCAATCTACCTAGTAAACTATTATCCGCGACTGTTTAATACTTCAGCTATATGCAACACCTTTATTGGCATTCCTTTTCGCTCTATTCTTCCTCCAATATTCATCAAGCAGGCTGCATCCGCTCCAATAAGATACTCTGCTCCTGTTTCTTCTACGTGCCTAACTTTTTCATCCACCATTTGCTCAGAAATTTGCGCCATCTTTACAGAAAAAGTTCCGCCAAACCCACAGCATTGTTCCTTGCCAGGTAATTCAGTGAATTTTAAACCTCGAACATTTTTCAAAAGGATCATCGGCGCTTCTTTCACACCTAGTAATCTAGTCATATGACAGGATGTATGGTATGTGACACTTCCTTCGAAATGGGCACCAACATCTTCAACCTTTAAAATATCGACGATAAATTGGGTTAATTCAAATGACTTTTCTGCCAATGTTTTCGCCTTTGATTCCCAAACAGGATCTCCCTTAAATATGTGTGGATATTCGTGGAACATAGTAATGCATGAACCAGATGGTGACACCACGTACTCAGCATCAATAAAAGTATCAATCATCCGTTTCATCGCATCCTTAGATTCTTTTACATATCCGCTGTTATATGCTGGTTGACCACAACAAACTTGAGATTCAGGAAATTCAATTTCACATCCTAGCTTTTCCAGCAATTCCACTGTTGCCTTTCCTACATTTCCTTGAAAAAGATCGACAATACACGTTGCAAAAAGAGTTACCTTCATGATTGACTACCACTCCCAAATTTTGGTTTACACTTATTTAAAAATAAAACAGGTCATCTGATGACTTGTATAAAAAAATTATTAATATTTTTAATACTACAATAAACACCCACCATTATGAAAGTGCCTTCATTTTTTTACTATTTATCATTCGAAAAATAAGATGTAGTAACTTTCAATCTAACCATTTCTCAAGAAAAATTGTTAAATTGAAAATACTTTTGGAGAATTTCCTCTACATTTTCTAAATGAAACAACATATTCTCCTATAGTTTGCTCCACCTTTTTTTTTAGTCTAAACTAAGCTATAATTAAATATTGTTCTTATTTTTCTAAAGGAGTTTGCATATGAATATTATTTGTTCTACCCTAAATGCGAAATATATCCATACAAACCTAGCGATTCGATATTTAAAAGCTTATGCAGCACCAGAGTTTACGATACAGCTCAAAGAATACACAATAAAAGACCCTGTCTTGAATATCGTAACAGATCTTTTCCAACAAAAACCTAGTGTAATTGGATTTAGCTGCTATATATGGAATATTGAAGAAACGATAAAAGTTGTTAATATGATCAAAAAAGTTGATCCATCTATTTTAATAGTTCTTGGGGGTCCAGAGGTCACATATGATACGCGTGAATGGATGGATAGAATTCCTGAAGTTGATTTCATCGTTTGTGGTGAAGGCGAACAAACCTTTAAACAGCTACTTGTTGAAATAGAACAACAGCAAAACTATACGCATGTTCCTGGTATTGCTTTTCGTGATCAAGGTCAAGTAATCATAACACCACAGATGAATAAACTAGACCTGAAAGAACTGCCATCACCCTATCGCTTTCCTGAAGATATCCCTCATTTAGGCAAGAGAGTCACCTATATCGAAACAAGCCGTGGTTGTCCCTTTAGTTGTCAATTTTGCCTCTCATCTATTGAAGTCGGAGTGCGTTACTTCGACCGTGAAAAAATTAAAGATGATATCCGCTATTTAATGTCCCATGGGGCAAAGACGATAAAGTTTGTCGACAGAACCTTTAATATTAGTAGAAGCTACGCCATGGAGATGTTTCGCTTCTTAATTGATGAGCATCTCCCAGGAACCGTTTTTCAATTTGAAATTACTGCAGATATCATGCGGCCGGAGGTTATTGAGTTTTTAAATAACGAGGCACCAAAGGGGCTATTCCGCTTTGAAATTGGCGTCCAATCCACAAACGATTACACAAACGAGCTCGTGATGCGCAAGCAGAATTTTTCTAAGTTAACCCGAACCGTAACGATGGTAAAAGAAGGCGGGAAAATTGACCAACATTTAGACCTCATTGCTGGTCTTCCTGAGGAGGATTACTCATCTTTCAGAAAAACCTTTAATGATGTTTTTGAATTAAGACCCGAAGAATTGCAATTGGGGTTTTTAAAAATGCTCCGTGGCACAGGAGTACGGCTCCGTGCGGAAGAGCAAGAATATATTTATATGGACCATTCTCCATATGAAATATTAGGCAATAATGTCCTATCCTTTGATGATATAGTTAGAATTAAACAAGTTGAAGATGTATTAGAAAAATATTGGAATGACCATCGGATGGATACTACTGTTGAATTTCTAATCACTAATGTATTTACCTCACCCTTTGATTTCTTCCAGCAATTTGGATCATATTGGGACGAACAGGGCTGGTCCAGGATTGGCCATCAACTTGAGGATTTATTTCGAAGATTGCATGCCTTTTTACAAGGTAATGGTACCGGAAACCTCGATACAATTGTTGGGCTAATGAAGTATGACTATCTGAAAAAACATAAATATAAGCCGCGAAAGCCTTGGTGGGCTGCAAGCTTTGACAAGGAAAAACGTTCCAGTCTTTATAAACAAATCAGCAGTAATCCTTCTCTATTAGGACCAGAATTTGTAGCATTAGGGCTTGACGAGAAGGATCTATATAAACATACGATGCTTGAAGAATTATCCTTCAATTTAGCTGAATATCAATCAACTGGAAAGGTTATACAACAACCTTCTTGCTTATTAGCTTATTTCGACCCAATCCAAGAGAAAACCTATATGTTTTCATTTCCACAATCATAAAGAATATCGCTCTTTTCCATTTAGAGGGATTCTGTAAACAAAGCCGGCAATTATTGCCGGCTTATTTATGTTCTTTTTTCGAACTACTTTTTTGTTGTGCTGGGCGCATCATTTCATAAATTTTTGTCCCGTTTACATCTCCAATTTCTACACTAATTTCCATACTAGAAGATGTTTTAGGACTCCTTTTCATGAATCTCTCCCCTTTTTCCCTAATTTTGAATTTCTGTTTGCAAACCTAATTGCATTATTATTATCAGTAAATTCTGCTGAGAATTCACTTTCCTGTACATTTTTATGAGGTGTTTTTGAGTATTTCTCTACAGCATTAAATTCAGCCTTACGTTTCGCCATTCATAGTCCTCCCTAAAATTAATCTAACAAATTTAGTTTTAACAAATAGTTAGGAAACATTCCTTTCCTTATTTTTCATAAATAAATTTACTCTTTGCGCGGAAAATAAGAAAAAACAGGAGTGATGAATGATGGCAAAAAAAAACAAAAACTTTTCTGAAGAAAAATTACACATTGATGAAACCTTTCCACATCAAATAAATGCACCTAGTTTTGAGGGAACTGGCATGAAAATAGCTCCCCCCTTTGTGAATAAACATGGAGTCGTTATTGGTGATAGTCATTATAGTTCCGATAATTCACCACTAGAAAATTGGACAGCAGATACGGATCCTGCCATCATGGCAGGTGACGAATGGGTCCATCCAACCAATGATATTGGCTGGAATACCGCTGAAAATCGCGAACTTCTTGAGAGTAAAAAGAAACCCCAGGCATATCCATTTATGCACCCCACCAAGGATGTTAGCCATGGTAGCGATTGAATACTAACACGATATTCCTGGGAGATGATCCCAGGTTTTTTTACTTTGCTCTTAGAATCCTTGCTATAATTAGGTGTGGATTTAATCGGAGGTGCGTAAATTGTTATTACCTGAGCTAGCTGAAAAGATTGTTAACGAAATAAGAAGGTTAATAGGTGAAGATATTATTGTGGTTAATACTCAGGGATACATTATTGCTAGTACGGATCCCATTCGAGTTGGCACCTTTCATGAAGGGGCATTGATTGCCTCACAAAAAAAGAGGAAACTCATTATTACCGAAGAGGATCAATCAATCTTAAAGGGTGTAAAGGCAGGCATAAATTTACCCATCTTATTCCAAAGTGAAGTAGTTGGTGTAATTGGCATTACCGGTGAACCAAACAAAGTGACTCCTTTTGGAGAAATCATTCGTAAAATGACTGAACTTCTGATAAATGAAAATCATTATGCAGAACAGTTTGACTGGCATTCTCGTGCAGTTGAATCCTTTGTAATGGATTGGGTCCAAGCCAAGAATTGGGATGATTCATTTCGAAATAGAGCAAAACTTTTAGATATTAATTTACACGTAAAACGAGCAACCGTAATTATTCAATTTTTAGGATTAAACGCACCTCTTTCAAGAGAAACCTGGTCAAGTATCTTCAATCGGTTTCAGAATAATAATCAAGAAGTCGTGTCGAGATCAGGAAATGAACGAATGGTTCTCCTCATCAATTGCTCTAATGGTATGACAAGAACAACTATTGTAAACCGGTTACAGCAATTTTTACTCTTTTTATCTAAAAATTTTGGGATTCTTGCCATTGCTGGAGTTGGTCAAGCCTTTGACTCCCACGCTATCAATCATTCATATTACCAAGCAGAGCGCTCATTAAAGATAGCTAATCAAACTGAGCCGATTGTGTTTGATGAAGATTTAACCTTAGAAATGATTCTTGAAGAAATCCCTATTAAAGAAAAAAATGAGTTTATTATTAGAACCATCGGGCCCATTCTGAACGAAGCAGATCTCCTGTTAACCTTAAAGGAATTATTCAATCAAAATCATTCATTAAAGAATGCTGCTAACACATTACATATTCATATTAACACACTACATTATCGTTTAAAAAAGATTGAGGAATTAACACACTTGAACCCTCATAGCATTCACGATCTTTTCGCTATTTACCTAGCCATCAGATTTTTGGACGAACAAACAAAAAGAAAACTTTAATTTCCAATCGCAGGCATTAGCCTGTTTTTTAATCGATTATACATATTCGTTCTTAAAAACATGCTTTTCAAAAAAGAATCTGTGAGCTCTTATCCAAATCCGAAAAACATTACCATTTATGAAAACTGAGCGGATAATAAATAATAACTATACAGAGGTTGAAACAGCCTCTGTTAGAAAAAAGGAGCTGAATATAATGGCGAATAGCAGCAACAAATTATTAGTGCCTGGTATTGAACAATATTTAGATCAAGTGAAATACGAAATCGCCCAAGAATTTGGCGTTCAATTAGGATCAGATACCGTTTCTAGAGCAAATGGTTCCGTAGGTGGAGAAATTACGAAACGACTTGTCCAACAAGCTCAAGCGCAAATTTCTGGTCAATTTAACAACCAATAATTAAATAGACATGGAAAGAAGTCCGGCTTATGCCGGACTTCTATATTTACCGATGCCTATTATCATCGTTATGTTGATTAGAATTTTGTTTATTCGAGTTATGATTATTTGAATTTTGTTTAAACGAGTTATGATTGATTGAATTTTGTTTATACGAATTGGGTTGACGAGAATCTTGTTTGTATGAACGATTCTCATTTGAATTTTTTGGTTGAACTGGCTGTTGCCACTTATTCTGCGGTTGACTAGAATTTGATTGTTCATCCTTTTTCTTCCAACTATTTTGATTCCCATTATTCTGGTTCCCATTTTTTGATTGGCTAGAATTTCCACCCTGTTCAGACCGCTTGTTATTTTCACCTAGATTTTGCTTTAACGCTTCTTCTTCCGACCTTTTCAGTTGTCCAGAAGGAAACTTACTCTTATCCCACCAATTAATTCCATTATTATTTTCCCAATTAGGTAAATTATTTTTGGGAATTCCTTCAGCCTGTTGTTTTCGTTGCACTGTAGCAGGAACTTTACTTTTATCCCCTGAGGATATCGTACTTTGATCTTTCTTTTTCTCGGTTTTCTTTTCTTGCTCTTTTTGGGATGGGTGATTCTTATTTTCCTGGTATTTACCTGTTGAAATCCCCAGTTCAAGTGCCTTTTTTCGTTCATTTTTAGTAGCAGTAAGCACCGTCACCTCTAGCTCTTGATCGGTTACAGTTGTTTTAATCTTGTCTATGTTCTTTTGCAATTCTTTTTCTGTACTCTTTTTTGGTTCTTTAGTCCAAACAGTTGAAATGATGACATGGTTATTACTTTTATTTAACCCAGCTTTATTCATTTCAGTTAGAATCGTTTCCGTAAGCACTAATACATCTTGCCTCTTCCAATTACTTAATTTAGAAATAATTTCCTTACCCTCATTGTTAAACCCAGTTAACTCGACAACTTGCATTTTTTTATTTACACCGAGTTCAATACTTGGATCTGCATCAATACTCATATATGCGTATGCCTTATTACTTTCATATAACGGTAAAAATGATCCAAAAAAGAGCAATAAAGCAGCTAAAACGGTCCAAACGGTTTTTATCCTAAATACATTCTTTATGGAGTTCAGGACCTTGGAGGTTTTAGCAGTATTAGTGCCTTCACTCGGAAAAAAGTGAATCTCTTCGCCAATAGTATAGACCTGTTCTTGTCGCCTTGTGCGTAGAAACTCACCCTCGGGGGTTAAGAGCGTTAGAAACACCTCATCTATTTCCATAATAATTCCTTTTTTCATGATTCTAGCACCCCCTTTATATAATCCTTCATGTAGACGTAATCACTCGATAAAATAAGTGCAATGGCAATAATATATTTTCGATTTCTTTCAATCGTCTTTCTGCTGACATCCACCATTTTTTCTAATTGTTTAATCGGTAGGCGCTTTTTTTCAAACAATAGGTTCTTCAGTTCTTGATTGTCGACTAAGATTTTCGCCGTGATAACAGCACTTTTCCTCGCATCTGCATGCTTTGGAGAATGTTCTACTAAATCACTGAAGCTTAAATCAAACGTTGTAAGTAAATGTTGGAAATGCAATATTTCATCTTTTCTTAATTGTTCATCATTCTTTTTATTGTACTCCTCAAGGGATAGTTCGTTAACAATAACTGTTCCAGTGGTTTCTTCTTCTTGAGAAGCTGTCGTTATATCGATACTTAAATGTTGGTTTTTTGTTTGTTTACGAATATAATCAATAACTCTTCTTTTGATGATGACTTCGGAAAAACTCAATAATGAGCTTCCACGGTCTGAAGAATATTTTTCAATTGCTTCATTAAATGCGATAAGACCAATGCTAAATTCATCATCGGTTTCATATATATATCGTTTACATACTGAAGACACTGTTTTTGCAATAAAAGGCTTATACGCCTCGATTAATCCATTGAGTAAGGAGCGGTCACCCTGTTGAATTAAAAGGACCGTCTCTTCAAGAGTTCTTTTTTTCTTCTTGGTCATAAACAATAAACTTAGCATCTGCTCACCTCTATTCGACCAATTATAACATACGCATGTTGTATTGGACTTTATGGGGGTTAAGCATTTTGAAAAATATAGCCCCAAGAATAGCTTTATTTTCCACCTGTTTATTGTTCAAGTGCTAAACAGTGATTTTTCTGTTACCACTGCTAAGATAATTTTTTCGATTCTGGTATTTCCCATTAATGTGTGTGCTTCTTCAAATTGCTCACCTCTAGAATTATTTGCGGCCGCTTTTCACTACATAGTTACGTTTTTATTGAAATAGTTTGTGGGGGTTCCTAAAAACTTTTTCACAACAAAAAAAGCTTCCAACCAAGTTATCTTGATTTAAAGCCCTTTTGCGTAAAACAAATTATTGATTTTTGAATCTTACTTTTAGAACCGTTTTAATCAATCCCCCTATCAGAATCCCTGGAATGAGAAATAGCATTGGCAAAAAAACAGGACCCGGATGTATCTCGAATATGGTTACTTTCGGCGATATCATTAAACCTACTGTCACAAAGTAGGCACAAAAAACAAATGGCAAATAGGAATACCTTTCGTCCGAAGGCATCGCTGATCGGTATCCATCCCATAGTGAAAACATGTAGACACATGGATAAAACATAAGCCATTGATAGTTTATGACCAGCTCTGCTTTTTCGATTTCGCCTAAGAAACTGTACATAATTGCCTGATTAAAATGACTTTGAACATTCATAATAAATTCGAGGACAACAAATAAAACTCCCTTGATATAATGTCCCATTAACAATTGACTAAAACCAGGAAATGCTATATTCCACAAGACGGCTTCCAATCTGTTCATTTTTTTCATTGTACAATCCCGCTTCTTTATGGCAATTTTGTCTATAAAAACCTCTCAATTTAGCTTATCCAATCCAATGCCAAAATAATGGGAGGATACAAAATAATTTTCCAACCTTTACCCTTTTTTTAAAAGCTTCACATACATTTTGGAGAATTTTATCCAATTTTTGTTTGTTTTAAAATAACTTTGAAAAAGGGTTAAAAAGAGGGGATATTTATCGCGGTAGGGGTACCAATGAATTTCTGTCTTTTTTCTACCACTATCCTCAATAATCGATTTTTCATGACAGAAAATTTTCAGTCCACCATCACCATGATACCTACCAATCCCGCTTTGCTTTGCCCCTCCAAACGGAAGTCCGTGATTAGCAACGGAGATGATTGCATCATTAATGACAACCGCTCCACTCACTAATTTTGAGGCAACACGACGAGCCTTTTGTCGATCCTTCGTCCAAACACTGGCATTTAATCCATACTTGGTATCATTCGCAAGAGCTATGACTTCTTCCTCACTTTCAAATGGTATAACAGGGAGGATGGGTCCAAACGACTCCTCTTGAACAATTTTCATTTGATGGTTAACATTCTTCACGACAGTCAATGGTAGAAACATTCCATGTTCCCATTCCTCTGGTGATAAGCCCGTTTCTAGTACAGCACCTTTATTTAATGCGTCTGTTAACTGTTCTTTAACAATATCAATTTGGGCTGGAAACGTCATAGAACCCACATCTGCATCACGGTCAGAACCATGCCGCAATGTGGAAATTTCCTTTTTCAATAAAGCAAGAAATTGTGGATAGATGGTCTTTTCCACATAAAGTCTTTCTGCACTCATACATACTTGACCACTATTGGTAAATGCGGCCCATACCGCCCCTTTCGCAGCTCTTTCCAAATGTGCATCGGCAAACACTATCAGCGGATCTTTCCCACCAAGCTCTAGTGTCGTTGGAATAAGATCTTTTGCTGCCACCTGCTGAATAATTTTTCCTGTACGCACTGAGCCGGTAAAAAAAATGTAATCTGGTTTTCCAGTTGTAAAGGCAGCCCCTACCTCTTTGCCTCCATGTGCTACTTGAATAACCCCTTCTGGAAAGCCTGCTTGACTAAACAACTCCTCAATACATTTTCCAACAAGCGGAGTTACCTCTGATGGTTTTAAAATAACAGTATTCCCTGCTACTAATGCACTTATAACAGGAATCATCGCAAGCTGGAATGGGTAATTCCATGGAGAGATGACAAGAACGACTCCCCTTGGCATATATTCAATCGACGATTTTTTTCCGATTAATAACACAGGTGTAGCCACTTTTTTACCTTTGAGGACTTTTTCAGCATGCTTACACATATGATCGATTCCATCCAGTGTAGGCATAATATCAGCAATTATCGCCTCTGTTAAAACTTTCCCCGTATCATCGGCAATTATTTTTGCGATCGCTTCCATCTGATTAACCATAATCTCCTTAAGCGTTCGTAAATAGTCGAGTCGCTTCTTTAACGGTAGTTGACTCCAATCATTGAAGGCCATCCTTCCCCTATGATAAAACTGCTCAACCTGTCTTATCGGGGTTTCTTCAATCTCCCCAATTTGCTCACCCGTTGCTGGGGCAATCACTTTGAGCTTTTCTTGAACTCCTGTCACGAGGAGCCACCTCTCTCTATAAAATATTTATTTGGTATTTAGGATTATTCTTTTGCTGCAAATAAAAAGTTGCCATCGGCTTAATTCCCTCTTTAAAGTCGGGACACCTGATCCCCGATTCCTTTAAATCCTCAACTGCTTGGCTGCAATCAAACTCTCCCATCCATGTAAAATAATCTAAGGCTTCCTTCTCCACTCCAAGATATTTCCTGATCGGTTTAATCGAGAGAAACCATTTTCCTAATGTGATGGGAATCATTCCTTTTGGCTCTTTGCCCAAAAGCTCCTGCATCATTACTTCGTAAATCTCGGAGGCCCGATAAGGACTTGGATCTGTTAAATGATAGGTTTTTCCAGCAGCTTTATCTAAAAAACTTAAATAAGTAGTCGCTCGAATTATATAATCGATTGGGACAAGATTGACGATGGCCTCCCCTTTACCTAATTTGGGTATAATCGGCAAAAACTTTAACCGTTCTAAAAAGTTCATGATAAAATAAGGACCATCGAACTTAATCGTTTCTCCAGTGTTCGAATGCCCCTTCACTATTCCGGGACGAATAATCGTTATTGGCAGTTGATTTTTCAAACTATTAACTAAAACTTCTGCTTCAAACTTTGTTTCTTCATAATGGTTTTTGAAGTGATCTGGTCTAATTAACTCAGTTTCAAAGAGTGTACCTTCACGTTCTCCCACCACATAAGCGGTACTAAAATAAATATATCTCTCTAAATGAACAAGTGTCTTAACCCATTCGTTTACATGATTCGTACCTGAGACATTCACTTTATACGCAATATCTCTCGGTACGGCAAGATCATAAATAGCAGCTAGATGAAATACATGGGTCACTTTTTTTCTTAATTCTGCCTGTTCTTCAGTTCCGTGTAGTATACCTTGGATTGTAATATCTCCCTCGACAAGCTTGAACGAGTCTTCACTTAGTCCCAACTCCGAAATAATGGCCAAGCGTTCGATATTTGCTTTATCTAACATACTCGGCAGGACCAGAACGTAGACAGTCCCATTACAATCATTTTGTTTCAATATTTCACGAATCAACTGATTACAAATGAATCCAGGAAAACCTGTAAAAAAATACCCTTTGTTCAATCCATCTCCTCCTAATTATACTATAAGACATTTAATTCATTGTAATTTCTTCCAAATAGGTTCGTCAAGATATTTATCTGAATTTTCAGTTATATTTTCATATAAAAACAGCGGGATGAACCCGCTGCTACTGAACCACCAGAATTATATAAGTAATCTTATCCTTCTATTCTTGCTGATCCATTGGATTAAACAGCTGAATCGTAGGATTTTTTTCTTGGAACCACCGTAAGGCGAAGTCGTTCTCGAATAAGAATACATACTGACCATAGCGGTCTTTTACTAAAAGACTTCTCGAACTTGAAAGATTTTCATCCACCGTTTCATTTTCAACCCAACGGGCAATTTTAGAGCCCACTCGTTCCATTAGGACCTCAGCATTATACTCATTTCTCATTCGATGCTCAAAAACTTCAAATTGCAATTGGCCAACTGCACCCAATAAATACTCATCCATCCTCGCGGTCTTAAAAAGCTGAATCGCTCCTTCTTGAACAAGCTGCTCAATACCTTTATAAAAGGACTTCTGCTTCATTACATTTTTTGCTGAAACTTTCACATACAATTCAGGCGTAAATTGCGGTAATCTTTCAAATTGGAAGTCATCCTTACCGGAGGTCAACGTATCCCCAATTTGGTATGTCCCTGTATCATATAAACCAATAATGTCTCCACTTACCGCTTCTTCCACTGTATTTCGTTCTTCAGCCATAAACGATGTAGACTGCGAAAGTTTTAATTGTTTTCCTAAGCGTGGAATATTAACGGTCATTCCCCGCTCAAACTTTCCAGAACAAACACGTATAAAGGCAATACGATCACGATGAGCTGGATTCATATTGGCTTGAATTTTAAAGACAAAGCCTGAGAATTGTTCTGCTAATGGATCTATTTCACCTATCGATGAATTACGCGCCTTTGGCGGTGGTGCAAATTGCAAATATGACTCTAGAAATGTTTGAACGCCAAAGTTTGTTAGTGCACTCCCAAAGAATACTGGAGTCAGGGCTCCGTCCGCTATTTTTTGGGCCGAAAATTCATTTCCTGCTTCATTAAGCAGCATAATTTCATCTAAGGTTTGATCATAGAGTCCAGAGGTTTTTAATGAATGGTCGCCTTCAATCTCGCCATCCTCATTTAGAGGAATAAATCGTTCCTCTTCACTTACACGAAATTGTTCGACCCGATTGTTAAAACGATCATAAATACCTAAGAACTCTTTACCCATTCCAATTGGCCAATTCATCGGATACGATTCAATTCCAAGTACTTCTTCTAACTCGGCTAACAGTTCAAGTGGTGCCTTCCCTTGACGATCCAACTTATTCATAAAGGTGAAAATGGGAATACCACGCATGCGGCATACTTTAAATAGCTTGAGTGTTTGTTCTTCTATCCCTTTTGCTGAATCGACAATCATAACTGCGCTATCTACGGCCATCAACGTTCTGTACGTATCTTCACTGAAGTCCTGATGCCCCGGAGTATCCAAAATATTAACTCGAAATCCGTCATAATCAAATTGCATTACACTGGAAGTAACAGAAATCCCACGTTGTTTTTCTATTTCCATCCAGTCACTTGTGGCGAATTTCCCAGTTTTCTTTGCTTTTACCGTACCAGCGTCACGTATAGCTCCACCGAATAATAATAATTTTTCTGTCAGCGTCGTTTTACCTGCATCCGGGTGGGAAATAATTGCAAATGTCCGGCGTGACAATACTTCTTCTGTAAAATTGTTACCCATCTTGTCTTCCTCTCTTTTGACAATGAAGTGAAACTTCCCTAAGTGGTTATTTCCCACGGAGGGTTAGTTGACATTGGCTGTTATGAGCAGTTTATTACTAAGCCTTTTTTTCTTCAACTTCATTCGTTTACTACCCGTTAAACGGGGGAATTTCTTTTATCCATAACTTCAATCTTATCTCGCAAACGAAAACTTTGCAATATTTCTATTTAACGTCACTGATTTTTTCTTTTATCAACCCTGCTTAAGGAATATAATGATGATATATAGTGATATAAATTAGCATCCCCAGGAGGATATATGGAAATTAATAAAATTGATTCGCATACCTTAGCATTAATACACAGAGCGTTCGAAATAGTCCTGGAGCAAAATAAAGTTTCCTTTAAAAAAATTGGTATTGCTGAAGAAGGTGAGCAGCTATTATTTTTGTATGAAGGAAAGGATGAAAAAGTTCATGTTTTTAAATGGAGTAAAGCCTCCTCTACTGGGATTAGCATTGGTGTCCTTGCTCAAAGTGTCCTAATGCCGATCATCCCCCATCTTCGCTTATTGTCATAGCTATCTTAAAACACTTCCTTATATACAGTAAGAAAGTGTTTTTTTATAAGTTTTTCGATTACTTTCTTCCACCGATTCCCACATCCATTTTTCTGGGAATCTCTTTATAATAGAGAGGACCCTATTAGAGGAGATGAACGAAATGGATCAAAGTAGAAAAGTAGTTTCCAAGTTTATTCCACTGTTCGCAGTGTTCTTTTTAGTCATTACAGGAATCACTTGGTATGTCCATACTTCAAATAATGAACGCGATATACCTTTCGCCTCAATAGAGAAAACAATTCAAGCACAAAAAGGGAAAACCGTTACACTTACAGAACAGGCAAACGGCGTCCTCTATTTGAAAGCAGGCGATTCAAAATTTGTTTCCCATGTTCCTCCGAATAGTCAAATGGTTGAAAAGCTTGTTGAAAAGTATAATATCGAATATACCTATTCTAGTAGTAGCCGATATGGAAAATGGATTATGGGTGGAGTAATTCTTATTCTTGCCGCTGCTGCATTTGCCCTACAAAAAACAAAAGGTGGATTCGGTCTTCATAATTCAATGAAAAACAGCGTCGCCAAATCAAGGCCTCTTCCTTCTATAACTATGGATGATGTAGGTGGATTAGGTGATGAAATGAAAGAAGAAATAATGCAAACACTGTCGACCTTAAAAGAACCAGAACGGGCTAGTAAACTAGGCATTAAGCCACCAAAAGGGATTCTTTTGTACGGTCCTCCTGGGACAGGTAAAACCCTATTAGCTCAAGCAATTGCCCGTGAATTAAATGCTTCTTTCTTTTCAGCAAGCGGCTCTGCTTTTAACGAACTTTTTATCGGGGTTGGTGCAAGCCGTGTCCGATCCCTTTTTCAAACGGCAAGAAAACAAGGACCTGCTGTCATATTTATCGATGAAGTTGATGCTTTAGCTGGCAAACGTAAAGCTCATGGTGGTGAAGAGGCAGAAAAAACCTTAACAGAACTTCTTGTACAGCTCGATGGTGGTCATTCCAATGACGGGATTTTATTTATTGCGGCCACAAACAGAAAGGACATGCTTGATGAAGCCTTCCTCCGTCCAGGAAGAATCGACTTTTCCTTCCATGTTCCATTGCCAGATACAAAGGGTCGAAGAGAAATTATCGACATTCACGCAAAAGGAAAATCCCTATCAGAAGATGTTTTTGCAAGCTTAGATGACTTGGCTGAGAGCACATCCGGGTTTTCAGGTGCTGAGCTTCAATCTCTTTTTGAAACCGCAAGTCGACGTGCCGTCAGAAATGGCCAGGATCAAATTCACAAACATGATCTTGATTATGCCCTTGATAGAACTATTTTGGGTAGCACTTCTCGCTCCTTACAGGATACTGAAACAAAACGTCGTGTTGCCATTCATGAAGCCGGGCATGCGATTGTTGCCTCCTTAACTAAACCAGGTTCAGTGAGAAAGGCCACCATTATACCGCGTGGGGAAGCACTTGGCTATGTAGCACCAATCCCAAAAGAGTTGCATTTATCAACAACAAGTGATCTTTTGGACCGTGTTGCCATGATATTAGCCGGGGGGGTTGCTGAAAGAATTTGCCTTGGTGAACATAGCATTGGCGTCAGTGGCGATGTGCAGCAAGCAAAACAAATCATCGAACAAATGGTCGATACTGGAATGCTTCAAAACGGCTTCACACTGACATTTAATAAACAAGATAAAGAAAAACATATGCAAGCCCTATTTGCAAAAGGGATTGTGCAGGCCGAAACCTTAATAAAAAACCATCAACCTCAGTATGAACAATTAGTCGAGTCATTATTAAAGAAAGAAACATTAGAGGGCTCAGAAGTGGAAGCCATTATTAGAGGTAACGCAACCTGAGTTCGATAAAAATCTATTATTTGCATCACATAGACCAAGTGCTGTTCTTTGGCACCTGGTCTTTTCCATTTATTATGGTTCAAATACTTAATGAATTTCATTTTTGGTGGTACACTAACCTTGTATTCCAGTTAAAGGAAGTGATCGGATTGTTCCGTAAAGAGCGTCTTGAAAAGGAACAGAATAAGTATAATGGCGAAGCGAACGAATTAATCAACAATCAAAAAAAGTTAAAAGGCTTACTCCATAATGTAATAAAAAAAGGAAATGAAAAAAAAGGAACCTTAGGCGAAGCATGGGATAAGCTGCAACTCTTTGTTGAGTTAATAAAAGCTTATTCTAAAGGTGAATATCGAGATGTCACTAAGAGTACGATTATTACCGTTATAGGTGCCCTCTTATATTTCGTATCACCACTAGACCTAGTCCCTGACTTTATCATCGGGATTGGGATTATAGATGACGCGGCTGTCATTGGTTACACCATAAAAAAATTATCAGGTGAGTTGGATGCATTTAGCCAATGGAAAAATACTAACTCCAGTAAATTAGAAAACCCGTTTGAGTAAGCAAACGGGTTTTTGTATTGTAATTTGATTAATTGTAGAGCGATTTCTGTTTTCTTTCGTGTCTAGCTCTCTAGCGCCTAAGGGCTAGAGATGTTCTTATTACCAGCTAAAGCAAGCTGCACCTACAATAATCAATAGGATAAACAAGACGACGATTAGCGCAAATCCGCCCCCAAATCCAACT
>NZ_CCAS010000017.1 GCF_000612625.1 Neobacillus jeddahensis | reverse complement strand
GTTGCCAGGCAAATAAGAAGGACAGCCCGAAAGGGTTGTCCTTTTTGCTGTCTCAAAAATTAGATTTTTAGAGAAGATTCTTGCTAAGCGACAGTCCTTATAATTGTTTTTCTTTCCAATGGCAGGTTTCACACCTGTAAAATTTGGGGAAAATGTACAATAGTGAATCGTTGCATCTACATAAGATTTTCAGTATAATTAAAGTCAAATATAGTCAAAGTCAAAAGATGGGGGGTGGGAAGATGAGAAACATCTCCGATATTATTGAAAAATATCTAAAACAGGTTTTAGAAATGAGTGAGCAGGATCTTGTTGAAATTAAGCGAAGTGAAATTGCTGATAAGTTTCAATGTGTTCCTTCACAAATTAATTATGTAATCAATACTCGTTTTACAATTGAAAGAGGATATATTGTTGAGAGTAAACGGGGTGGTGGCGGATATATTCGGATTATGAAGGTTCAGTCCCACGATTTAGCCCATCTAGTTGATCATTTACTTTCACTTATTCATACTCGAATTAGTCAAACTAGTGCTGAGGATGTCATTGTTAGACTTGTTCAGGAGGAGATTATTACGAGCCGAGAAGCGAAAATCATGTTAAGTGTGATTGATCGCTCAGTATTATATATTGATCTCCCTTATCGAGATGAATTAAGGGCAAGAATGTTAAAAGCAATGCTAACTACTTTAAAATATAAATAAATTGTGCAGCCGGAGAGGTGAGATTATGATTTGCCAAGAATGTAATCAAAGGCCAGCAGCACTTCATTTTACAAAAATCATTAATGGTGAGAAAACAGAAGTGCATCTTTGTGAGAAGTGTGCTCAAGAAAAAGGTGAAATGTTTATTTTTAATGGAGAGTCGGGGTTTGCTTTTAATAATCTACTAGCAGGGTTATTAAATATTGATCCTGCTTTTCAAAAGCCAAGCCAAAGTCCATTTCAACAAGAGGAAATTCTTCAGTGTGAGCATTGTTCAATGACATTCCCGCAGTTTTTAAAGGTAGGACGTTTTGGATGTGCTCATTGCTATGAAACCTTTAAAGATCAGCTAATACCAGTTTTAAGGCGCCTTCATAGCGGGAATTGGACGCATAATGGAAAAATCCCCAAGAGAATTGGCGGAAGCATCTACCTTCGTAAACAAATTGAAGAGCTAAAAGGTGAGCTAAAAGAATCCATTACTCATGAAGAATTTGAGCAGGCAGCTGAGATTCGCGATCGAATCCGTACATTAGAGAAACAATTAGCTGGAAGCGAAGAGGGGGGCGAATAACGTGTCGCTTGAACGATTTTTCAATCAAGCCGTCAGCTCCTGGATGAGTGAAGAAGGGCCCGATTCAGATATTGTCCTTAGTTCCCGGATCCGTTTGGCGCGTAATTTTGAGGCCTATAAATTTCCAACGGTTTTTTCACATGAAGAAGCAAGAATGATTATTGCTAAAATGGAGGATATTCTCAGAGAAACTCCTTTTCAAAAATTTGGGCAAATGGATTTACTAAAAATAAATGATATGCAGCCACTTCAGAAAAGGGTGTTAGTAGAAAAGCATTTGATCAGTCCACAGTTGGCTGAAGATTCACCATATGGTGCGGTTCTATTAACCGAAAATGAAGAAGTAAGTATTATGATTAATGAAGAGGATCATATCCGCGTTCAATGTTTGTTTCCAGGCTTACAGTTATCAGAAGCATTGGAGGCGGCAAATGAAATTGATGATTGGCTTGAAAGTTATATCCATTACTCCTTTGATGAAAAACACGGCTACTTAACAAGTTGTCCCACAAATGTTGGAACAGGTCTTCGTGCATCGGTCATGATGCATTTGCCAGGGTTAATTCTTACTCAACAAATTAGTCGAATTATTCCTGCTATTCACCAATTAGGTCTTGTGGTAAGAGGGATTTATGGTGAAGGGAGTGAGGCATTAGGGAATATTTTTCAAATCTCTAATCAAATTACCCTTGGAAAGTCTGAAGAGGATATTAGTCGTGATCTAGAGGGGGTTGTAAGCCAACTTATTTCGCAAGAAAGGTCTGCACGAGAAGCATTACGTAAAACTTCGAACATACAATTAGAAGACAGGGTGTTCCGTTCATTAGGAGTCCTATCCAATAGCCGGATTATTGAATCAAAGGAAGCAGCCCGTTGTTTATCAGATGTCCGGCTTGGAATTGATATGGGTTACATTGATAATATGTCAAAAACAATATTAAATGAATTAATGATTTTAACCCAACCGGGTTTTCTGCAGCAATATGCAGGTGGTCCTTTACGGCCGCATGAAAGGGATATTCGAAGGGCAGCGTTAATTAGGGATCGAATAAAAATGGAGCAAAAATAGGTGAGGAGGAAGAGAATATGATGTTTGGACGTTTTACTGAGAGAGCACAAAAAGTTCTTGCTTTAGCACAAGAGGAAGCGATTCGCCTGGGACATAACAATATTGGAACTGAGCACGTTTTACTAGGATTAGTACGTGAAGGGGAAGGTATTGCCGCCAAAGCACTTTATGGACTTGGATTGGGCTCTGAAAAAATCCAAAAGGAAGTAGAAAATTTAATTGGCAAGGGTCAAGAAACCTCTCAAACGATTCACTATACTCCTAGGGCTAAAAAGGTCATCGAATTATCGATGGATGAGGCACGAAAATTAGGGCATTCCTATGTCGGTACAGAGCATATTCTCCTTGGGTTAATCCGTGAAGGAGAAGGTGTTGCTGCCCGGGTATTGAATAATTTGGGGGTCAGCTTAAACAAAGCACGTCAACAGGTGCTGCAATTATTAGGCAGCAATGAATCTGGTGGTCATCAAGGCGGAGCATCAGCTAGTGCAAATACGCCAACACTTGATAGCCTGGCAAGGGATTTAACTTCGATTGCTAGAGAAGGAAGCTTGGATCCTGTTATTGGGAGAAGCAAGGAAATTCAACGTGTTATTGAGGTGTTAAGTAGAAGAACGAAAAACAATCCTGTCTTAATCGGTGAACCAGGCGTAGGGAAAACAGCAATTGCTGAGGGACTTGCTCAACAAATTGTCAATAATGAGGTTCCGGAGATTCTTCGCGATAAACGCGTCATGACGCTTGATATGGGTACAGTTGTTGCAGGGACAAAATACCGTGGTGAATTCGAGGATCGCTTGAAAAAGGTTATGGACGAAATCCGCCAGGCCGGAAATATCATTCTATTCATTGATGAGTTGCATACATTAATCGGCGCTGGTGGTGCAGAAGGGGCAATTGATGCCTCCAATATTTTAAAACCATCTCTTGCCCGTGGGGAACTTCAATGTATCGGAGCAACCACTCTTGATGAATATCGTAAATATATTGAAAAAGATGCTGCTTTAGAAAGACGGTTCCAACCAATCCGCGTGGATGAACCAACCGCGGAAGAATCCGTTCAAATTTTAGCAGGCTTACGGGATCGCTATGAGGCGCACCATCGCGTTTCGATTACAGATGAAGCGATTGAAGCGGCTGTTAAACTTTCAGATCGTTATATTTCAGACCGGTTCCTTCCGGATAAAGCGATTGACTTAATTGATGAAGCGGGCTCTAAAGTGCGACTTCGTTCCTATACCACTCCACCTAATTTAAAAGAATTAGAGGTAAAGCTCGAGGAAGTAAGAAAAGAAAAGGATGCAGCTGTTCAAAGTCAGGAATTTGAAAAGGCAGCTTCCTTACGTGATACAGAACAGCGTCTTCGTGAACAGTTAGAGGAAACGAAGAAGACGTGGAAAGAAAAACAAGGGAAAGAAAATAATGAAGTAACCGTTGAAGATATCGCGAGTGTCGTGTCAAGCTGGACGGGAGTACCAGTCTCTAAGCTTGCTGAAACAGAAACAGCGAAATTGCTTAATTTAGAGGAATTGTTACATTCACGTGTAATTGGTCAAGAAGAAGCCGTTATAGCTGTTTCAAAAGCTGTCCGCCGTGCTAGAGCAGGATTGAAAGACCCTAAACGCCCTATCGGTTCTTTCGTCTTCCTTGGACCAACTGGGGTTGGTAAAACAGAATTAGCCCGAGCATTAGCGGAAGCGATGTTTGGTGATGAAGATTCGATGATTCGGATTGATATGTCTGAATATATGGAGAAACACTCGACCTCACGTCTTGTTGGTTCCCCTCCAGGTTATGTTGGTTACGAAGAAGGCGGACAATTAACGGAAAAGGTTCGGAGAAAACCGTACTCTGTTATTTTGCTTGATGAAATTGAAAAGGCACATCCAGATGTATTTAATATTTTACTTCAGGTTCTTGAAGATGGCCGTTTAACGGATTCAAAAGGAAGGACAGTGGATTTCCGTAATACAGTTCTTATTATGACGTCCAATGTCGGGGCTGAGGCGTTAAAACGAAACAAGTATGTTGGTTTCAATATCCAAGACGGAGAACAGGACTACAAAGATATGAAGGGTAAAGTAATGGAGGAGCTGAAGAAGGCGTTCCGTCCGGAGTTCTTAAACCGTATCGATGAAATCATTGTCTTCCATGCATTAGAGAAAAAGCATCTTGAAGAAATTGTAACCTTGTTGTCAGAACAACTAGTCAACCGGTTAAAAGAGCAAAATATTTCGTTACAATTAACCGAAGCAGCGAAGGGGAAAATTTCTCAAGAAGGTTATGACCCTGAATATGGTGCGCGACCATTAAGACGTGCGATTCAAAAGCATATTGAAGATCGTCTTTCTGAAGAGCTGCTTAAAGGCACATTATTAACTGGGCAACTGGTTGTGATTGATGTCGATAATGGTGAATTCATTGTTAAAACAGCAGAAAAAACAGTAGAAGCAACGAGTCTTGTTAAATAATAGGGTTGATATCGTTCAACAAACTTAACTAGTCGCAGTTCAACTAGAGAGGTACACGTTAATATCGAACATCGTGTACCTCTTTTTTTATTTACTAGTAGGTTCCTCATGAGATTTTTTACAGGCAAGAAAGGAAGAAGACAGAATGGCAAAGCGAAAAACAAAGTTTATCTGCCAAGAGTGCGGGTACGAATCCCCTAAATGGATGGGGAAATGCCCAGGGTGTGGGCAGTGGAATAAGATGGTCGAGGAAGTAGAAGTAACGGGTGCGAATCGCAGGGGGGCATTTGCTCATTCAGATAGTGGCTCAGGGCTGTTAGCCAAACCAATGCCCATCAATTCAATTGAAATGGAAAATGAACCAAGGATCCAAACAGATCTAAATGAACTGAATCGTGTCCTTGGGGGTGGAGTGGTGAAAGGGTCGTTAGTATTGATTGGCGGTGACCCTGGAATTGGTAAATCAACACTGCTCTTGCAGGTTTCTTCTCAGCTTGCCAATAAAGGTAATCAGGTGCTATACATATCCGGTGAGGAGTCATTGCGTCAAACAAAGCTCCGCGCAGAACGATTAGGGATTTCATCAGCTAATTTGCTTGTTTATTCCGAAACCAACCTCGAGGAAATCAATCGGACTATTGATAGTACAAGTCCAAGCTTCGTTATTATTGATTCCATCCAAACTGTTTTCCACCCCGACGTTACGTCAGCACCTGGAAGTGTATCACAGGTTCGAGAATGTACATCAGAATTAATGAGGATAGGGAAAACGAAAGGAATTGCTATTTTCATTGTTGGCCATGTAACAAAGGAAGGTTCCATTGCGGGCCCGAGGCTGTTGGAGCATATGGTGGATACGGTCCTTTATTTTGAAGGGGAACGACATCACACCTATCGAATTTTAAGGGCGGTGAAAAATCGCTTTGGGTCTACAAATGAAATGGGTATTTTTGAAATGAAGGAATTTGGGTTGGAGGAAGTAGAAAACCCCTCAGAGATTTTCTTGGAAGAGCGGTCACGCGGGGCGGCCGGATCGACGGTTTGTGCCTCGATGGAAGGAACCAGGCCGGTCCTCGTTGAAATTCAAGCTCTCATTTCTCCAACGAGTTTTGGAAATCCAAGAAGAATGGCGACAGGAATTGATCATAACCGTGTGCCTCTGCTAATGGCAGTCTTAGAAAAAAGAGTCGGGATGCTGCTTGCGAATCAGGACGCCTATTTAAAGGTGGCAGGAGGAGTGAAGTTGGATGAACCGGCGATTGATTTAGCTATTGCTGTCAGTATTGCCTCTAGCTTTAGAGATCGTCCGACAAGACCAACAGATTGTATCATTGGCGAAGTGGGTTTAACCGGTGAGGTAAGAAGGGTGTCAAGAATCGAGCAGCGCGTTCAGGAAGCTGCTAAATTAGGCTTTGAGCGAGTGATTTTACCGGCAAATAATTTAAGCGGTTGGACCGGGCCAAGGGGTATTCAACTCATTGGTGTCTCCTCTGTCAGTGAGGCACTCAAAGCAGCATTAGGAGGCTAACAAATGGAAATGAAAAAGCTTGGTGAACAAACAGTAAATGATGTGTTGCAGTTTATTGCACCTGGTACACCAATTCGTGAGGGGATTGATAATGTATTAAGGGCCAATACTGGGGGGCTCATTGTTGTTGGTTATAACGAAAAGGTAAAAAACATCGTTGATGGTGGTTTTGAAATCAATTGTCCTTTTTCACCGAGCTTTTTATATGAACTGGCAAAAATGGATGGAGCAATTATCTTAAATGAACTAGGAAATAAGATTCTTTTTGCCAACGCCCAGCTTGCGCCAAACTCTGACATACCGTCTACAGAAACGGGGATGCGGCATCGCACGGCAGAACGAGTCGCCAAACAAACCAAAACATTGGTGATTGCCATTTCACAACGGAGAAATGTCATCACATTATATCAGGGGAACTTCCGCTATGCACTCAAGGACATTGCCATGATTTTAACAAAAGCAAATCAGGCCATTCAAACGCTTGAGAAGTACAAGGTCGTGCTTGAGCAGAGTATCACCAATCTAAGTATTCTGGAATTTGAGGAGTCGGTTACCTATAACGATGTCTTACTCGTCCTCCATCGTTTTGAAATGGTGTTAAAAATAAAAAATGAACTATTATCCTTTTTGCATGAGTTGGGGACAGAGGGTCGACTGATTCGTTTGCAAATGAATGAAATATTGACGGTTCTAGAAGAAGAAATCATCCTGATCATTAAAGACTATGCCTTTGAACGGAACCTCAAAGCGCGCGACGTGCTTGAGCGTATGCAAGTATTGGCGACAAATGGAACGATCGAGGATGTGGTTTTGTTGAAATTAATGGGCTATCTAGGCTATGTTCATCTTGAAGAAAATAAAAACCCACGCGGCTATCGAATTCTTCATAAGATTCCGAGACTACCATCAATCATCATTGAGAACTTAATCACTGGTTTTGGAGAGCTATCAAAAATTATTAGCGCCACGGTAGAAGAATTGGATGATGTGGAGGGAATTGGTGAAGTTCGTGCGAAGAAGATCAAAGAGGGCTTTAAATTAATTAAAGAACGGCTATATACAGACCGTCAGCTATAAAATTATTGAAAAAAGTGATAGCGTGTGCTAAAATGGGAAATTTCAATTTGTTTGACACAAATTTTTTCAGGTGCTACCCTATGAAGAGTAAGATTTTTACATCATCTCTTTTATGTCAAATCGATTACATTTTAGAAAAATAATCAACAAATCAAGGTTTCAATTTCAGGAATATGTTTATAATGAATTAGAGGAGGTGAAGGAATGTTAAAACGAATAGTGCAAGCATGCTTCCTCATTATAGGCGGTACGCTTGGGATCTTGTTATTACCGGAATTACTCGTTCTCATTCATATCAATGACATTCCACTAATTAATAATTCATATGTTACTGCTATTTTAGGTGCTATTATTTTTTATCTTATTACCTTTTGGGCAGTAGATTACGTCTATGATTTTATTAAATGGACTGAAGATTCTTTAGTGAAAATTCCTGTAACGGATGTGCTTTTTGGTAGTGTTGGATTAATTTTTGGTTTGATTGTGGCCTTTTTAATTGGCTTCGCCTTTAATGCGGTACAAGTACCAATATTAAATGAGGTCGTCCCTATCTTACTGACTCTCTTGTTTGGCTATCTTGGCTTTCAGGTAGGGTTTAAAAAGAGAGATGAGTTACTAAGTCTATTTGGCAATCGCAGCAATAAGAAAAAGTCCGGAGATGAAGAAGCAGATAAAGCAGCCGGTAAAGCTTTGAAAATATTAGATACGAGTGTCATTATTGATGGCCGTGTGGCTGATATTTGTCAGACGGGGTTTTTAGAAGGAACGATTGTGATTCCACAGTTTGTTCTTGAGGAACTACAACATATCGCTGATTCCTCTGATGTTTTAAAACGAAACCGTGGCCGTAGAGGCTTGGATATATTAAACCGGATTCAAAAGGAACTCTCAATAAAGGTGGAAATTTATGAGGGAGACTTTGAAGAAATTAGCGAAGTGGATTCGAAGCTCGTGAAACTAGCGAAATTAACAAATGGTATTCTCGTCACCAATGATTTTAACTTAAATAAAGTATGTGAACTACAGAATGTCTCTGTTTTGAATATCAATGATTTAGCAAATGCAGTGAAGCCAGTGGTTCTTCCCGGGGAAGAATTAACTGTTCAAGTAATCAAGGACGGAAAAGAATACAATCAAGGTGTTGCCTATTTAGATGATGGGACCATGATTGTGGTCGAAGAGGGCAGAGAATATATTGGTAAGCGAATTGAAGTGCTAGTAACAAGTGTTCTCCAGACCTCTGCAGGCCGGATGATTTTTGCCAAGCCAAAGTTATTAGAAAAAGCACTATAACATAAAAGTAGCAGCGCCTAGTCAGCTTCTCGAATCTGAGCATGGCGCTGGAGTTTGATTAAGAGAAAAGCCAAAAGCGCCATGCTCAGGTGCTTGAAGATAGACAGATAGGGGTTTTTTTATGACTTACCAAGTCATTCTTCCGGCGGCTGGCCGGGGAAAAAGAATGCGAGCGGGGAAAAATAAGCTTTTATTAGAACTGAATGGAATGCCAGTACTAATCCATACATTAAGGGTTTTTGAAGAAGATGAGGCTTGCGATGGCATTATTTTAGCCACTCATCCACAGGATGATGAGGAATTCAAAGCATTGCTAAAAAAATATCGCGTCACGAAGGTCATCAATTTAGTACCAGGTGGGGAAGAACGACAGCATAGCATTTTTAATGCCCTTAAAACTGTGAAAACCAATGGAATTATTCTTGTTCATGACGCAGCCCGTCCCTTTATTCGGAAAGGGCATATCCACCGTTTAACAGAGAAGGCAGAGGAAACGGGTGCTGCTATTATTGGCGTTCCAGCCAAAGACACCATGAAAAAGGTCCAAAACGGTGGGGTAGTGGAAACGGTCGAACGTTCAAGCTTGTGGGCTGTACAAACCCCACAAGCTTTTCGCGTTTCCTTATTGAAGGAGGCCTATGAGAGAGCAGAAAGAGAAGAATTCCTTGGGACGGATGATGCTAGTTTAGTGGAGCGTTTAGACCATCCGATTGCAGTGGTAGAAGGTGATTACGATAATATCAAACTGACCACACCTGAGGATTTATACTTTGCTGAGGCGATAATGAAAAAGAGAGAAAAGGAGTTTTGCTGATGTTTCGAATTGGTCAAGGTTTTGATGTTCATCAATTAACGGAAGGACGTCCGCTGATTATTGGCGGAATTACCATCCCTTATGAAAAAGGTCTATTGGGGCACTCTGATGCCGATGTGCTATTACATACTGTTGCTGATGCCTGTCTTGGTGCAATTGGCGAAGGGGACATCGGTAGACATTTTCCCGATACAGATCCCAGTTTTAAAGATGCCGACTCAGCTAAGCTGATGAAGCATGTATGGCAATTGGTGAAGGATAAAGGGTACGAGCTTGTTAATGTGGATTGTACCATTATTGCCCAGAAACCGAAAATGGCCCCGTATATTGAACAAATGCGTTCACGAATTGCTGAGTTACTAGAAGCAACATCCGATCAAGTAAATGTAAAGGCCACTACGACGGAAAAACTGGGCTTTACCGGCAGGGGCGAGGGGATTGCCTCCCAGGTAGTTGTTTTGCTGAAAAAGAGGAATTAGACTTTAATCGTAAAATCGACAGTGGTAAAATAAATCAAGTATAAAATTTTAACTTAGAAAATGTCTAGCTCCAGTGTCTAGGGGCTTACACATTTTTGAATGGAGGCATTATTATTATGTCAAACGAAGTTCGAGTAAGATATGCTCCAAGTCCAACGGGACATTTACATATTGGAAACGCCCGTACCGCGCTCTTCAATTACCTATTTGCTCGTAATCAAGGCGGTAAGTTTATTATCCGTATTGAAGATACAGATAAAAAACGGAATATCGCAGGTGGAGAAGAAAGTCAGTTAAAATATTTGAAATGGCTTGGAATGGATTGGGATGAAAGTGTCGATCGCGAGGGCGAATACGGTCCATATCGTCAATCAGAGCGCAATGATATTTATGAAACGTACTATAAACAATTATTAGCAAACGGTCATGCTTATAAATGCTATTGTACAGAGGAAGAAATCGAAGCAGAGCGTGAAGCCCAAACAGAACGTGGTGAAACGCCGCACTATTCCGGAAAATGCCGTCATTTAACAGATGAACAACGGCGCCAATATGAAAATGAAGGCCGTCAACCAAGCATTCGTATAGCCGTTCCGGAAGGGAAGACTTATACATTTGATGATATGGTAAAGGGCACGGTATCATTTGAATCAGAGGGAATGGGCGATTGGGTCATTATCAAAAAAGATGGTACGCCAACCTATAACTTTGCGGTAACGATTGATGATTATTTAATGAAAATCTCTCATGTCCTTCGTGGTGATGACCATATTTCCAACACACCTAAACAATTAATGGTGTATGAAGCATTAGGCTGGGAGCCACCGATTTTTGGTCATATGACCCTGATTGTTAATGAAAGCCGTAAAAAATTAAGTAAACGAGATGAATCGATTATTCAGTTCATTGAACAATATGAGGAATTAGGATTTCTTCCAGAGGCACTCTTCAATTTTATTACCTTGCTTGGCTGGTCGCCGGCGGGTGAAGAAGAGCTATATTCTAAGGAAGAGTTTATTGAAATCTTCGATGCTAACCGCTTATCCAAATCACCTGCCTTATTCGATAAGCAAAAGCTGACATGGATGAATAACCAATACATGAAAAAAGTAGAGCTTGAACGTGTTGTGGAGGTTGCTCTCCCACACTTAATAAAAGCAGGACGATTAAGCGAAACAATGAGTGATGAACAGCATCAATGGGCGCGCAGCTTAATTGCGCTTTTACAAGAAAAATTGAGCTTTGGCGCAGAAATCGTGGAATTATCGGATATGTTCTTCCAAGAAGATGCTGTATATGAAGAAGATGCGAAGGAAGTTTTAGCAGGAGAAACGGTCCCAACCGTATTGGCCGCTTTTTCGCAAGAGCTTGACCAATTGGACAGCTTTCAAGCGGATGGAATAAAGGCAGCGATGAAGGCTGTTCAAAAGTCGACAGGTCAAAAAGGAAAAAACCTCTTTATGCCAATTCGGGCAGCTGTAACAGGGCAAACCCATGGGCCAGACTTGCCACAGGCAATTGAACTTTTAGGGAAAGAAAAGGCTCAAAAGCGAATTCAAAAAATTATTAGTTAACATTCATGCAAAAATGTAATATAGTAAAAGAAATAAGAAAAACGGAAACGTTGTTTAGTGCCTTTAAGCTAGACAGTACCCTTATTATGCGAATCATTTAAAGCGTAGAAGAGGAAAAGTAAAAAAAGGATGCTTGAAAGAGAAAACCATCATCGGCTGAAAGTGGTTTAAGCCTCTCCTGATTTGAAATGCACCTCTGAGCCCCTTATCGAAAGAAGTCAACTTCAAGTAGATTTGGGCGGAACCTTCCGTTACCAGGTTAGAGTGAGACTTTTTTCCCTTCCGGCACAAGGACTTTGTCCGAGAAGGAATGAGTCTAATCAGAGTGGAACCACGCATTAGCGTCTCTGTCGTCATGACAGAGGCGTTTTTTTATGGATTTTAAAGGGGCTCGCGCCACAAGGAAGTAGATGAAACACTTTATAGGCTTTGTATAAAACAAGGGGGGAATGGCGATGTTCAAAAAGTTTAGGGAGGATGTTGAGGTAGTTTTTGAACAGGATCCTGCAGCAAGAAGCTATCTAGAAGTCATCTTAACGTATTCTGGCTTACATGCAATTTGGGCGCATCGAGTGGCGCACGCTTTCTTTAATCGTAAATTATTTTTCCTCGCACGCGTCATTTCGCAAGCAAGCCGTTTTTTCACGGGAATTGAAATCCATCCTGGGGCAAAAATAGGCAGGAGATTTTTTATTGACCATGGCATGGGGGTTGTTATTGGGGAAACCTGTGAAATTGGAGATAATGTCACGATCTATCAAGGCGTTACACTAGGCGGGACAGGGAAAGAAAAAGGAAAACGTCATCCAACCATCAAAGATAATGTGTTAATTGCTACGGGGGCAAAAGTACTAGGTTCGATTACGATCGGAGAAAATTCCAAGATTGGCGGCGGTTCAGTTGTTTTAAAGGAAGTACCGCCTAACTCGACCGTAGTGGGTATTCCAGGCAGAGTTGTAATTCAGGACGGCATCCGAATCAGTAAAGCGAAGGATCTCAATCATTGTGATCTCCCTGATCCGGTTGCCGATCGTTTAAAAGAAATGCAGAATGAAGTCAGTCAATTAAGGCAAGAACTAGAAGAATTAAAAGAGGAAAGGATTAAAGTCAATGGCCATTCAAATTTATAATACACTTACACGTAAAAAGGAAGAATTTGTTCCGCTCGAAGAAGGAAAAGTAAAAATGTATGTGTGCGGCCCTACGGTCTATAACTATATTCATATTGGGAATGCCCGTCCGGCAATCGTATTTGATACCGTCCGCCGTTACTTGGAATATCGTGGCTACGAGGTAAAGTATGTGTCCAACTTTACCGATGTGGACGATAAGTTGATCCGTGCGGCAAATCAGTTGGGGGAAGATGTTCCGACAATTGCTGATCGTTTTATTAATGCCTACTACGAAGATGTGACGGCATTAGGCTGCCAAAAGGCGGATGTCCATCCACGTGTAATGGAAAATATGGACATTATCATTGAGTTTATTGCGCAGTTAGTTGAAAAAGGCTTTGCCTATGAATCAGAAGGCGATGTCTACTTCCGAACAAGAAGCTTTGATAGTTATGGGAAGCTTTCGCACCAATCGATTGATGACCTCCAGGTGGGGGCGAGGATTGAAGTGGGTGATAAGAAAGAAGATGATTTGGATTTTGCTCTTTGGAAAGCCGCGAAAGAAGGCGAAATATACTGGGAAAGTCCTTGGGGACTCGGCCGGCCAGGCTGGCATATTGAATGCTCTGCGATGGCGAAGAAGTATCTAGGTGAAACGATTGATATCCATGCTGGTGGACAGGATTTAACCTTCCCACATCATGAGAATGAAATTGCCCAATCGGAAGCCTTGTCAGGAAAGCTATTTTCTCGTTATTGGATGCATAATGGCTATATTAATATTGATAATGAAAAAATGTCAAAATCACTAGGAAATTTCGTCCTTGTTCATGACATTATTACAAGACATAATCCGCAAGTATTACGATTTTTTATGTTGTCCGTTCATTATCGTAATCCTATTAATTATAGTGAAGAATTGTTGGAGAGTACAAGGTCAGCCTTTGAACGCATTACCACTTCCTATCAAAATTTAAAACATCGCAAAGAAGCTAGTACAGATCTGACGAGCGATAATCAAGACTGGCTTGATAAGATTTCCGCCATACAGGACCAATTTATTGAAGCAATGGATGATGACTTTAATACGGCACTAGCTATTTCGGTTTTATTTGATCTTTCCAAGCTGGCCAATTATTATCTGCTCGAGAAAAACACTGCTGTGGAAGTTATTGATGCCTTTACAAACCAGTTTGATGGGTTATTCCGAGTGCTAGGGTTAACACTTGAGAGCGAAGACATGTTAGACAAGGAAATTGATGCGCTGATCGAGAAACGAAACCAAGCCCGCAAGGATCGCAATTTTGCTTTGTCTGACCAAATTAGAGATCAGCTTAAGGAAATGAATATTATTTTAGAAGATACACCACAAGGTACAAGGTGGAAAAGAGGCTAATTCATGCTTGATTATGAGAATAACGTTGATGCTAAACAATTGAACAGTCTTGCCCTTGCCTATATGGGGGATGCGGTCTTTGAAACCTACGTAAGACGGCACCTCCTGTATAGTGGAAAAGTAAGACCAAATCAATTACACCGGTTAGCAACCAAGTACGTCTCGGCAAAGGCACAAAGCCGCATTCTTTTTCAAATGAGGGATGAGCAGCTGTTAAGTGACGAAGAATTAGCAGTGGTTATGCGCGGTAGGAATGCTAAATCAGGGACCGTTCCAAAAAATACAGATGTCCAAACGTATCGCTACAGTACAGCGTTTGAGGCGTTAATGGGCTATTTATTTTTAGAAGGCAAAATTGAACGTTTAGAAGAGTTAATCGAAAAGGCACTTCAGTTTGTAGAGGAACAGAAAGGAGGAATGTCAGTATGACGCAAGAATACATCGTTGGGAAAAACCCAGTAATCGAAGCTCTTAAATCAGAACGAGATATTAATAAAATATTGATTGCCGAAGGCTCTCAGCGCGGTCAAATGCAGCAAATTACACAGTTAGCAAAAGAAGCGAATGTCCTTGTCCAATTCGTACCTAAGAAAAAAATTGACCAAATCTCAGAGGAAAATCATCAAGGGGTTTTAGCCTATGTGGCTGCCTATCAGTATGCTGAACTGGATGATTTGTTTGCGGCAGCTGAGAAAAAAGACGAAGCACCTTTCTTTTTGTTATTAGATGAAATTGAGGATCCGCATAATTTGGGATCGATTATGAGGACGGCGGATGCTGTTGGCGCACATGGCATTATTATTCCGAAGCGGAGGGCGGTAGGATTAACGGCAACAGTGGCTAAGGCCTCGACAGGCGCGATTGAATATATCCCAGTTGTTCGGGTAACCAACATGGCACGTACCATTGAAGAATTAAAGGAACGGGGCGTTTGGATCACCGGAACTGACGCCAAAGGGAAGGATGATTACCGTCAAATGGATGGTACGCTTCCGCTTGGCTTAGTGATCGGTAGTGAAGGTAAAGGAATGGGGCGATTAATCCGCGATAAATGTGATTTTCTTATTCATTTGCCGATGGTCGGAAAAGTGACCTCGTTAAATGCTTCTGTTGCGGCATCCTTACTCATGTACGAGGTATATCGAAAACGACACCCGCTTGAGAGGTAGCCGATGGATATCCTGCTTGTGGACGGTTACAACATTATTGGTGCTTGGCCTGAGCTAAGAGTGTTAAAGGATCGGGATCTACCCGCAGCAAGGGATCGTCTCGTCGAAAGAATGGCAGAATACCAAGCATTTTCAGGATACCGAGTCATTGTCGTGTTCGATGCCTTTTATGTGCAAGGGACGGAGAAAAAATATAAAAACCATAAGGTCGAAGTCATCTTTACAAAAGAAAATGAAACAGCAGATGAGCGGATTGAAAAAATGGCCATCAGTCTAAATAATCGAACTACACAAATTCATGTGGCCACCTCAGACTTTACGGAGCAGTGGGCGATTTTTGGACAAGGCGCCTTACGAAAATCTGCTCGGGAACTGCTTTTTGAAATGTCTACGATTGAAAAAGGGATCGAAAAGAAAGTCAGGAAGATTCAAGAGAAAAAACCTGTTTCCAAAATACCGATTAGCGACGAGATGGCAGAAATTTTCGAAAAATGGCGCCGGGGGGAGAAATGAGCGCTCGACTTCAAAAAATTTCTACTGTATACTAAAAATATCTATGCATGTTCGGTGGAGGGGATCTACTTTGAGTACGGACTTCGGGACAAAGGTCAACGAGCAGTTTTTATCGTTGGAAGACGAGGGAATTGTTGATTTGGTACACCAAGGAAATAGTGAGGCATTAGATTATTTAATCCACAAGTATCGTAATTTTGTGCGTGCAAAAGCAAGATCCTATTTTTTAATTGGAGCTGATAAAGAAGATATTGTGCAAGAAGGAATGATTGGTCTCTACAAGGCCATTCGTGACTTTCGAGAGGACAAGCTGACATCCTTTAAAGCGTTTGCGGAGCTTTGCATCACTCGCCAAATTATTACAGCAATTAAGACGGCCACACGGCAAAAACATATTCCTTTAAATTCCTATGTATCGTTAGACAAGCCGATTTATGACGAAGAATCAGACCGGACATTGATGGATGTTCTGTCAGGTGCGAAAGTACTAGATCCAGAAGAGTTAATTATCAATCAAGAAGAATATGACCATATTGAAGTTAAAATGACTGAATTATTAAGCGATTTAGAAAGGAAAGTTTTGGCACTTTACCTTGATGGTCAATCCTATCAAGAGATTTCTGAGGAGCTTAATCGCCATGTTAAATCGATTGATAATGCCCTGCAGCGCGTGAAAAGAAAGCTTGAGCGTTATTTAGAAATCCGCGAATTTTCCCTGTAGATTTAGCAAATAAGATTTGCCGATATGGTTACACTATCCTTGCTGTTATTGACAATAAAAAGGGCTCATGTTACATTTTTAGTAATAAATTTAGAAAGTCACTAAAGGTGTCGAATATGAGCAAAAAAGTGATTTTAGCGTGTGCTGATTGTGGTTCTCGAAACTATTCGACAATCAGTAAAGATACCCAAACAGTTCGTTTAGAATTGAAAAAGTATTGTAAAACGTGTGCAAACCATACCATCCACCGGGAAACAAAATAAATAAATTAGAGATAGAGCATTGCCACTTAAGATAGTTGGGGGTTACTAAAAATGCAACGCATAACAAAGTTCTTTAGTGATATACTTCGTGAAATGAGAAAGGTTAGTTGGCCAAAACGTCGTGAACTTACACGTTCAACCATTACCGTTTTGTCGACAGTTGTGTTTTTTGCAGCCTTTTTTGCAGTATTAGATTTAGGTATTTCAAAATTGATTCGGTTAATTCTTGAATAATAAGCAATCATTCATGGTATAATGGAAATTAATAAAGTGAATTTCACCTAAAAGCCCGTATAAACGGGTTTTTTGATTGGAAAAAAATAGAGTTTCTACAACAATGTAGGGAGGGACGGACGTCTAGTCCTCTTAAATGGAAAAGAATTGGTATGTGGTTCATACTTACTCTGGTTATGAAAATAAAGTAAAGGCCAACCTTGAAAAACGCGTTGAATCAATGGGTATGGCAGATAAAATTTTCCGAGTAGTGGTACCTGAAGAAGAAGAAACTGAAATCAAAAATGGTAAGAAAAAGGTAGTAAAACGTAAGGTTTTCCCTGGATATGTCCTAGTCGAAATTGTGATGACAGATGATTCTTGGTATGTTGTGAGAAATACTCCTGGTGTAACCGGATTCGTTGGTTCAGCTGGTTCTGGTTCAAAGCCAACCCCGTTATTGCCTGAAGAGGTAGTTGGATTATTGAAACGAATGGGTGTAGAAGAAAAACGTGTGGATATTGATTATGAAATTAGCGAGACCGTACGCGTGAAGGAAGGTCCGTTCGCAAACTTCACAGGTTCGATTGAAGAAATGGACAAGGATCGTGCAAAACTTAAAGTACTTGTTAATATGTTTGGGCGCGATACCCCGGTAGAACTTGATTTTACTCAAATTGAAAAATTGTAAAAAGCGCAATTGATACGAGAAGACAAATAAAAGTTATTTGATATTGTAAAAAAACTTGAAATCGTATTGAAAAAGTGTTAATATTTCATAGGTCAGTATGTCTCCATTGTGAGACGTGACTTTTGTGAAGTTCTTTATGAATATAATATAAAGACTATTGTTGAGTGGGAGGGGTCCTAAAGGTTCCCTATTACCACATCACGGACTTTAAGGAGGTGTGTCTCGTGGCTAAAAAAGTAATTAAAGTTGTTAAATTACAAATTCCTGCTGGTAAAGCTAACCCAGCGCCACCAGTTGGTCCTGCTTTAGGTCAAGCCGGTGTTAACATCATGGGATTCTGTAAAGAATTTAACGCTCGTACAGCTGATCAAGCTGGATTAATCATTCCTGTTGAAATCACGGTGTTTGAAGACCGTTCATTTACATTTATTACGAAAACTCCTCCTGCTGCTGTTCTATTGAAAGTAGCGGCTGGAATCCAGTCAGGTTCTGGTGAACCTAACCGTAATAAAGTAGCAACAGTAAAGCGTGATACAGTACGCGAGATTGCGGAACAAAAAATGCCTGACCTTAACGCAGCTAGCGTTGAAGCAGCAATGCGTATGGTTGAAGGTACTGCACGCAGCATGGGTATCGTCATCGAAGACTAATTCATGTAACTGTTCGTGTTGAAAGAGTGGGGTTGCGTTTCTGCGCAACCTTTATTCGTGGGCAAACTGCGGCGCCTATGAGCTCGGGGTCATAAGCCCCTGTGAAAGGCGCCACCGCTTTTTGCCGTGGGAGAATAATTCGCTAAAACCACATTCTAGGAGGAAATAAAAATGGCTAAAAAAGGTAAAAAGTATTTAGAAGCTTCTAAGCTTGTAGATCGCCTAAAAGCATACCCAATTGCAGAAGCAATTGATCTTGCTAAAAAAACAAACTTCACTAAATTTGATGCAACTCTAGAAGTAGCATTCCGTTTAGGTGTTGACCCTAAGAAAGCTGACCAACAAATCCGTGGTGCAGTAGTGCTTCCAAACGGAACTGGTAAAACGCAACGCGTTTTAGTTTTCGCTAAGGGTGAAAAAGTGAAAGAAGCAGAAGCAGCTGGTGCTGATTATGTAGGAGATTCAGAATACATCAACAAAATCCAACAAGGTTGGTTTGAATTTGATGTAATCGTAGCAACTCCTGACATGATGGGTGAAGTTGGTAAACTTGGTCGCGTGTTAGGACCTAAAGGTTTAATGCCAAACCCTAAAACAGGTACTGTTACATTTGATGTAACTCGTGCGATTAACGAAATCAAAGCTGGTAAAGTTGAATACCGTGTTGACAAGTCTGGTAACATTCATGTTCCAATCGGTAAAGCATCTTTCGAAAACGAAAAGCTTGTTGAAAACTTCAACACTATCTTTGAAACAATGTTAAAAGTGAAGCCATCTGCTGCAAAGGGTACTTACATGAAGAACGTAACTGTTGCTTCAACAATGGGTCCTGGAGTAAAGGTAGATCCTTCTTCTGTTTTAGTAAAGTAATTATTACCAATTGACATTCTGAACAGCATTTTATATAATTTAATTTGTTGTTTAATATAATAAACATTTGTACTGTAGACAGCAGGTGCGTTTTTCGCTTAATATCCTGCCGAGGTGTAGCGAATAGATTCGGCTGATCGTTTCAGCTGTTATATGCTGCCTCCATGTCTGATTTGATATGGAGGCATTTACTTGCCTGGTATAAATGTAGAGAATCTACAGGAGGTGTAAAGATGAGCAGTGCAATCGAAGCAAAAAAACAAATCGTTGACGAAATCGCTGAGAAGTTAAAAACTAGTGTATCGACTGTTGTTGTTGATTACCGTGGTCTTACAGTAGGTGAAGTAACTGAACTTCGTAAACAACTTCGCGAAGCAGGCGTTGAATTCAAGGTTTATAAAAACTCAATGGCACGCCGTGCTGCTGATGCGGTTGAGCTTTCTGGCTTAAACACTGCATTAACAGGTCCTAACGCAATTGCGTTCAGTACTGAAGATGTAGTAGCACCAGCTAAAATCTTAAGTGATTTTGCAAAAAAACATGAGGCACTTGAACTTAAAGCGGGTGTGATCGAAGGAAATGTAGCAACAGCTGAAGATATCAAAGCTCTTGCTGACCTACCATCACGCGAAGGTTTACTTTCTATGTTACTCAGCGTACTACAAGCACCAATTCGCAATCTTGCTCTTGCTGCAAAAGCTGTGGCAGATCAAAAAGAAGAACAAGGCGCGTAAGCTAAGCTTAGCGTAAACCAAATAAATTTGAACGAAAACTAAGGAGGAAATTTAATCATGACTAAAGAACAAATCATTGAAGCAGTTAAATCTATGACTGTTTTAGAACTTAACGATCTTGTAAAAGCAATCGAAGAAGAATTTGGCGTAACTGCTGCTGCACCTGTAGCAATGGTTGGCGGCGCTGCTGGTGCTGCTGTTGAAGAACAAACTGAATTTGATGTAATCCTAGCTAGCGCTGGCGATCAAAAAATCAAAGTTATTAAAGTTGTTCGTGAAATCACTGGCCTTGGTCTTAAAGAAGCAAAAGACCTTGTTGACAACACTCCAAAAGCTGTCAAAGAAGGCGTTTCTAAAGAAGAAGCTGAAGAAATTCAAGCTAAACTTTCTGAAGTTGGAGCTAACGTTGAAGTTAAGTAATTTACCTATAAAAAAGCTCGCTGCATAGCGGGCTTTTTTTGGCTTAATTAAAAAACTAGATACCTCTTACTATCTTCTATATCTACTCTCCGGAGGTGAGTCTAAATGACTGAACACTACTATTCTCAAACGCAAAACGTTGAAAGTGATCCAAAATATTGGAATTACACCTTACGGCAATACTCGTTTCGCTTTAAAACAGATAATGGTGTATTTTCAAAAAGAGAAGTAGATTTTGGCTCACGTTTACTCATAGAGTCTTTTGTCATGCCAGAGGTAAATGGGAATGTTCTTGATGTAGGCTGTGGCTATGGACCAATTGGCTTATCAATTGCGAAGGGTCATCCAGATGCTATCGTTCACATGGTGGATGTCAATGAACGTGCAATCCAGTTAGCGAAGGAAAATGCTTCCCAAAACCGAATTGAAAATGTTGATATTTATGAAAGCGACCGATTGTTAAGTGTTAAGCAAAATAATTTTGCTGCCATATTAACAAACCCACCAATTAGGGCTGGGAAAAAGACGGTTCACGACATTTTTGAACAAAGCTTTGAACATCTTGTTCCAAGTGGTGAGTTATGGATCGTGATCCAAAAGAAGCAAGGAGCACCATCAGCAATAGAAAAATTAAACACACTGTTTTCCATAGTTGAAACGGTCAACAAATCCAAAGGTTATTTTATCATTAGGGCAATAAAATAGTTGACTCGTATTTGTCGTTGTGATAGCATTATAAAATGCCATCATAATAATTTCCGATTTATTCCTAAAAAATGCTTATTCATAAGTATAAAAATGGGATAAGAAGGAAATGATGACAAAATAATATCAAAATGTGAAAATGTGGTTTTTGAGTAAAAAACCCTTTTTCTTTTTGTCTAATGGGATGGACTTTTGTTCTCTTGTTAGATGTATAGATTTAATAAATAACGCTTGATTTGAGGGGTGAATCAGTTGACAGGTCAACTAGTTCAGTATGGACGACACCGCCAACGAAGAAGTTACGCACGAATCAGTGAAGTTTTAGAATTACCAAATCTTATTGAAATCCAAACCTCTTCATATCAATGGTTTCTGGATGAGGGATTGCGTGAAATGTTTCAAGATATTTCACCAATTGAAGACTTTACTGGTAACCTATCACTGGAATTTATTGATTACAGCCTTGGCGATCCAAAGTATTCGGTTGAAGAATCAAAAGAACGGGACGTTACATATTCTGCTCCATTACGTGTAAAAGTACGTCTTGTGAACAAAGAAACTGGTGAAGTGAAAGACCAAGATGTATTTATGGGTGATTTCCCGCTTATGACAGAAACAGGTACATTTGTCATAAATGGGGCAGAACGCGTTATTGTATCACAATTAGTTCGTTCACCGAGCGTCTACTTCAGTGGAAAACTTGATAAAAATGGAAAGAAAGGTTTTACAGCGACTGTAATTCCGAACCGCGGCGCTTGGCTGGAGTATGAAACAGATGCCAAAGATGTCGTATATGTGAGAATAGATCGTACTCGGAAACTGCCCGTTACGGTTCTTTTGCGTGCACTTGGCTTCGGTTCTGATCAAGAAATTATTGAATTGATCGGCGACAACGAGTACATCCGCAACACACTAGAAAAAGATAACACTGAAGGTGTTGACAAAGCGTTACTAGAAATTTATGAGCGTCTTCGTCCGGGTGAACCACCAACCGTTGATAACGCAAAGAGTTTATTAGTATCACGTTTCTTTGACCCTAAGCGCTATGATTTAGCAAATGTAGGTCGTTACAAGATTAATAAGAAGCTTCATATTAAAAATCGCTTATTCAACCAACGTTTAGCAGAGTCACTTGCTGACCCTGAGACAGGTGAAATTATTGCTGAAAAAGGAACCGTCCTAGACCGGAGAAACCTTGACAGAATCATTCCTGCACTAGAGAAAAACGTTAACTTTAAAGCATCTAATCCAGTTGGCGGCGTTGTTGATGAAGAAATCATTCTTCAGAACATTAAAATCTATGCTCCTGGCGATGAAAATGAAAAAGTGATTAATGTACTAGGGAATGCCTATGTGGCAGAACCAATTAAAAATATCACTCCTGCTGATATCATAGCATCGATAAGCTACTTCTTTAATTTATTACATGGAGTAGGCGATACTGATGATATCGACCACTTAGGAAACAGACGTCTTCGTTCTGTTGGGGAGTTACTACAAAATCAATTCCGAATCGGGTTATCCCGTATGGAACGTGTGGTTCGTGAAAGAATGTCTATTCAAGACACAGCAACGATCACGCCACAACAATTGATCAATATTCGTCCTGTGATTGCGTCAATCAAAGAATTCTTTGGTAGCTCCCAATTGTCACAGTTCATGGATCAAACCAACCCGCTTGCTGAATTAACGCACAAGCGTCGTCTATCTGCATTAGGACCTGGTGGTTTAACACGTGAACGTGCAGGGATGGAAGTTCGTGACGTTCACTACTCTCACTATGGCCGTATGTGTCCGATTGAAACGCCAGAAGGTCCGAACATCGGGCTAATCAACTCGTTGTCATCGTATGCAAAGGTAAATCGTTTTGGATTTATCGAAACACCATATCGTCGTGTTGACCCTGACACAGGAAGAGTAACAAGCCGAATTGATTACTTAACAGCGGATGAAGAAGATAACTATGTAGTAGCACAAGCGAATTCAAGATTAGGAGACGATGGTTCCTTCCTTGATGATGAAGTAGTTGCTCGTTTCCGTGGGGAAAACACAGTTGTTAACCGAGACCGCATTGACTACATGGATGTATCACCAAAACAAGTAGTGTCCGCAGCGACAGCTTGTATTCCTTTCCTTGAAAATGATGACTCTAACCGTGCCTTAATGGGTGCGAACATGCAGCGTCAAGCCGTGCCGCTTATGCAGCCAGAAGCGCCAAGAGTTGGAACAGGAATGGAATATGTATCAGGGAAAGACTCTGGTGCAGCTGTTATCTGTAAGCATGATGGTATTGTTGAACATGTAGAAGCGCGTGAAGTATGGGTTCGTGAAATTAAACAAGTAGATGGCCAAGACGTAAAAGGCGATCTTAAAAAATATCGATTATTAAAATTCATTCGTTCTAACCAAGGTACTTGCTACAATCAACGTCCAATCGTTGCGGTAGGAGACCGGGTGAAAAAAGGCGAAATTCTAGCTGATGGTCCTTCAATGGAACTTGGTGAATTAGCATTAGGACGTAACGTTCTTGTTGCCTTTATGACATGGGATGGTTATAACTATGAAGATGCCATCATTATGAGTGAACGTCTAGTAAAAGATGATGTTTACACTTCCATTCATATCGAAGAATACGAATCAGAATCTCGTGATACAAAGCTCGGACCAGAAGAAATTACTCGTGATATTCCAAACGTAGGGGAAGATGCTCTTCGTAACCTGGATGAGCGCGGTATTATTCGAACTGGTGCGGAAGTAAAAGATGGCGACTTATTAGTTGGTAAAGTTACACCAAAAGGCGTGACCGAATTAACAGCAGAAGAACGTCTTTTACATGCTATTTTTGGTGAAAAAGCACGTGAAGTTCGTGATACATCACTAAGAGTTCCACATGGTGGCGGCGGGATTGTTCATGACGTAAAAGTCTTCAATCGTGAAGATGGTGATGAACTACCACCGGGTGTAAACCAACTTGTCCGTGTTTATATCGTTCAAAAACGTAAAATTCACCAAGGTGATAAGATGGCTGGACGTCACGGTAACAAAGGGGTTATCTCACGGATTTTACCGGAAGAAGATATGCCTTACTTACCAGATGGTACACCAGTTGACATCATGCTTAACCCATTAGGGGTACCATCCCGTATGAACATCGGTCAGGTACTTGAGTTACACTTAGGTATGGCTGCAAGATACCTTGGCATTCATGTCGCAACACCTGTATTTGATGGTGCACGTGAAGAAGATGTATGGGGAACGATTCTAGAAGCCGGTATGGATCGGGATGCAAAAACGGTTCTATATGACGGTCGTTCTGGAGAACCATTTGATAACCGTGTATCAGTTGGTGTCATGTATATGATTAAACTGGCTCACATGGTTGACGATAAATTACATGCTCGTTCAACTGGACCATACTCACTTGTTACACAACAACCACTTGGCGGTAAAGCTCAGTTTGGTGGACAGCGTTTTGGTGAGATGGAAGTTTGGGCACTTGAAGCTTACGGTGCAGCTTACACCTTACAAGAGATTCTTACGGTTAAATCCGATGATGTTGTTGGTCGTGTGAAAACGTATGAAGCGATTGTGAAGGGTGAAAATGTTCCGGAACCAGGTGTTCCTGAATCATTCAAAGTATTAATTAAAGAACTTCAAAGTCTTGGTATGGATGTTAAAATCTTATCTGGTGATGAAGAAGAGATCGAAATGCGCGATATGGAAGATGAAGACGACTTACAACAAGTCGATACGTTAAATATTGTCCCTGAGGCACAAAACTTTGAATCAGAAAAAGTAGGTTCAAAGGAGTAATGAATTCATTGGCTTTTAGCGCACGAATATTCGTGCGCTGAGGGCTTTATGTAGCAATTAGGGTAAAACCTGGAGATCGAAAGGGAGGTAGGCCCCTTGCTGGACGTTAATAATTTTGAGTATATGAAAATTGGTCTTGCTTCACCGGATAAAATCCGTTCATGGTCTTTCGGAGAAGTTAAGAAGCCTGAAACCATTAATTATCGTACGTTAAAGCCTGAAAAAGACGGCTTATTCTGTGAACGAATTTTTGGTCCAACAAAGGATTGGGAATGTCATTGTGGTAAATACAAGCGTGTCCGTTATAAGGGTGTCGTTTGTGACCGTTGTGGAGTTGAAGTAACGCGTGCTAAGGTTCGTCGTGAACGTATGGGTCACATCGAATTAGCAGCACCTGTTTCTCATATTTGGTACTTTAAAGGTATTCCAAGCCGTATGGGTCTTGTTTTAGACATGTCCCCACGTGCGTTGGAGGAAGTTATTTATTTCGCATCATATGTTGTAACAGAATCAGGTGATACTGCACTTGATAAGAAGCAACTTTTATCTGAAAAGGAATATCGTGCCTATCGTGAAAAGTACGGCAATAAATTCCAAGCAGCGATGGGGGCAGAGGCCATTAAAAAGCTTCTTTCCGATATCGATCTAAACAAGGAAGTTGATGCGTTAAAAGAGGAGTTAAAAACTGCACAAGGTCAACGACGCACACGTGCGATCAAACGCCTTGAAGTATTAGAAGCATTCCGTGGTTCTGGTAATGAGCCTGATTGGATGATTCTAGATGTACTTCCGGTTATTCCTCCAGAACTTCGTCCAATGGTTCAATTGGATGGAGGCAGATTTGCAACATCTGACTTAAACGATCTTTACCGTCGTGTTATTAACCGTAATAACCGTTTAAAGCGTTTATTGGATCTTGGTGCACCAAGCATTATCGTTCAAAACGAAAAGCGTATGCTTCAAGAAGCAGTTGATGCTTTAATCGATAACGGCCGTCGCGGTCGTCCTGTTACAGGTCCTGGTAACCGTCCGTTAAAATCGCTTTCGCATATGCTTAAAGGTAAACAAGGTCGTTTCCGTCAAAACTTACTAGGTAAACGTGTTGACTACTCTGGTCGTTCCGTTATCGTTGTAGGTCCAAACCTTAAGATGTATCAATGTGGTCTTCCAAAAGAAATGGCGTTGGAGCTATTCAAACCATTTGTTATGAAGGAATTAGTTGAAAAAGGTCTGGCCCATAACATTAAGTCAGCTAAACGGAAAATTGAACGAGTTTCACCTGATGTTTGGGATGTACTAGAAGATGTTATCAGAGAGCATCCAGTTCTATTAAACCGTGCCCCTACATTGCATAGATTGGGAATTCAGGCGTTTGAACCAACATTAGTAGAAGGCCGAGCAATCCGTTTACATCCACTTGTATGTACTGCTTATAACGCAGACTTTGATGGTGACCAAATGGCTGTTCACGTTCCACTTTCAGCAGAAGCACAAGCAGAAGCTCGTCTCTTGATGTTAGCTGCACAAAATATTTTGAACCCTAAAGATGGTAAACCAGTTGTTACGCCTTCTCAGGATATGGTATTAGGTAACTATTACTTGACCCTGGAACGTGAGGGAATAGTTGGTGAAGGAATGGTATTTAAAGATACAAGTGAAGCTGTCCTTGCTTACCAAAATGGGTATGTTCATTTTCATACACGTGTTGCGGTTCATGCTCGTTCATTGGGAAATGAAACCTTTACTGAAGAACAAAACAATAAGTTATTAATCACTACGGTTGGTAAACTTATTTTTAACGAGATTCTTCCTAAATCTTTCCCATATATCAATGAACCAACTAGACATAATTTAGAAGTTGAAACACCAGCGAATTATTTCGTTGAAAAAGGTGAAGACGTAAAAGCGCGAATCAAGGAAATGCCATTGATTGATCCGTTTAAAAAGAAAATCCTTGGAAATATCATTGCAGAAGTATTCAAACGCTTCAAAATTACTGAAACGTCGAAAATGCTTGATCGCATGAAGGATTTAGGCTTTAAACACTCAACAAAAGCTGGTATTACTGTTGGTGTGGCTGACATCGTCGTACTTCCTGAAAAACAACAAATTCTTCATGAAGCACAAGAAAAAGTAGATAACGTAATGAAGCAGTTTAGACGTGGTCTAATCACGGAAGATGAGCGTTATGATCGTGTTATCGCCATCTGGAGTGCTGCCAAGGATACCATTCAAGGGAAACTAATGAAATCCTTGAATAAAACAAATCCAATCTTTATGATGAGTGATTCCGGTGCCCGTGGTAACGCCTCTAACTTTACACAGCTTGCTGGTATGCGTGGTCTGATGGCCAACCCGGCTGGACGGATCATTGAGTTACCAATCAAGTCAAGTTTCCGTGAAGGATTAACGGTTTTAGAATACTTTATCTCCACACACGGTGCCCGTAAAGGTCTTGCCGATACTGCACTTAAAACAGCTGACTCAGGATACCTCACACGTCGACTTGTTGACGTTGCGCAAGATGTTATTGTTCGTGAGGACGACTGTGGAACTGATCGTGGATTTACAATTAGTGCTTTAAAAGACGGTACAGAGATTATAGAAGGATTGGATGAACGTTTAATTGGCCGCTATGCACGCAAAGCGATCAAGCATCCTGAAACAGGAGAAGTTCTTGTTCCTGAAAATGGTCTCATTACAGAAGATTTAGCTGAAACCATTGTTGGTGCAGGCGTTGAAACTGTAAAAATCCGTTCTGCCTTTACATGTAACACTCGTCATGGTGTATGTAAGAAATGTTACGGACGTAACTTGGCAACTGGTCAAGAGGTTGAAGTGGGTGAAGCAGTTGGTATCATTGCTGCGCAATCCATCGGTGAACCAGGTACACAGTTAACGATGCGTACATTCCATACAGGCGGTGTAGCAGGAGACGATATTACACAAGGTTTACCGCGTATCCAAGAAATTTTTGAAGCGCGTAACCCTAAAGGTCAAGCCGTTATTTCAGAAATCGATGGTGTGGTTGTGGGTATTAATGAAGGACGTGATCGCCAGCATGAAATCGTCGTACAAGGCGAAGTGGAATCACGCACTTACAATGCCCCATATACAGCTCGAGTGAAAGTGGCCATCAACGATCAAGTTGCCCGTGGTCAGGAATTAACGGAAGGTTCTATCGATCCGAAGGAATTAATTAAAGTAAAAGACGTTAGATCTGTACAAGAATACCTATTGCGTGAAGTACAAAAAGTTTACCGCATGCAAGGGGTTGAAATTGGCGATAAACACGTCGAAGTAATGGTTCGTCAAATGCTCCGCAAAATTCGTGTTAGCGATGCAGGTGAAACAGAGGTACTTCCAGGTACACTTCTTGATATTCACCAGTTTACGGATGCCAATGAAAAAGCATTACTTGAAGGTAAATTGCCTGCAACAGGACGTCCAGTCTTACTTGGTATTACAAAAGCATCTCTTGAAACGGATTCATTCCTATCTGCCGCATCGTTTCAAGAAACAACAAGAGTTCTTACAGATGCAGCGATCAAAGGTAAACGTGATGAATTACTCGGCTTGAAAGAGAATGTTATCATCGGGAAACTTGTTCCAGCGGGAACTGGTATGCAGCGTTATCGAAAAGCAGAGCCGATTCTTCGCGATACCACTTCCGAAGAAACAGTTGCTGTAGATTAATGAAACATGCTCAAGCGACGATTCAATATCAGCGCTTGAGCATCCTATAGATGGTACCTGCATTTCAGCAGGTACCTATTTAAAGGAAATAACTTACATTTAGTTGTTTGCAATAAAAAGAGAAACTACTGTTGACATCTAATTGGTAAGATGATACTATATCAAAGGTGCTCCTATTCACCTGATACTTTGGAGGATATGATTTATGTCTTATGAAAAAGTATTGCAGGCACATAAGTTTGTTATAGGAACAAAACAAACAGTGAAAGCACTAAGAGAGGGAAACGTCATAGAGCTTGTCGTTGCAGACGATGCTGAACAAAAAGTTACAGCAAAAGTCGTTGAAGAAGCTTTAATGGTAAACGTCCCGATCCTACATGTGGATTCGATGAAAAAACTCGGTAAAGCATGTGGAATTGATGTTGGTGCGGCAACTGTTGCTATTATCCGTTAAAAACTGTTTTTGTAGATAGAGTAGTCTGCAAAAACTTTGTTTTTGCAAAAAAATGAACCACCTGGATGTGTGGGCTTACAAAAAATCGAAGGGAGGAAAAATTCATGCCTACTATTAACCAATTAGTGCGCAAGCCTCGTCAATCAAAAGAGGAAAAGTCAAAATCACCTGCGTTAAACAAAGGTTATAACAGCTTCAAGAAATCACAAACAAATGTATCTTCACCTCAAAAACGTGGAGTATGTACTCGTGTTGGTACAATGACTCCAAAGAAACCAAACTCAGCGTTACGTAAATATGCACGTGTACGTTTGACAAATGGTATTGAGGTAACAGCTTACATTCCTGGTATCGGCCACAACCTTCAAGAGCACAGTGTTGTTCTTATTCGCGGAGGACGTGTAAAGGACTTACCAGGGGTACGTTATCACATCGTACGTGGAGCGCTTGATACTGCTGGTGTTAACAACCGTATGCAAGGTCGTTCTAAATATGGTACTAAGAGACCAAAAGCAGCTAAGAAATAATCAACCTAAATAGAAGCTTCTTTGAAAGGAGGAAAATACATGCCACGTAAAGGTCCTGTAGCAAAAAGAGACGTATTACCAGATCCGCTTTATAATTCTAAATTAGTTACTCGTTTAATCAACAAAATGATGGTTGACGGTAAAAGAGGTAAATCCCAAGAAATTCTTTACTCTGCGTTCGATACAATTCGCGAACGTTCTGGCAAAGAGCCAATGGAAATCTTCGATGCAGCGATGAAGAACATCATGCCTGTACTTGAAGTTAGAGCTCGTCGTGTTGGCGGTGCTAACTATCAAGTTCCAGTTGAGGTGCGTCCAGATCGCCGTTCAACTTTAGGTCTTCGTTGGTTAGTGAACTATGCGCGTCTTCGCGGTGAAAAAACGATGGAAGAGCGTTTAGCTAACGAAATCATGGATGCAGCTAATAACACTGGTGCATCTGTTAAGAAACGTGAAGATACACACAAAATGGCAGAAGCAAACAAAGCGTTTGCTCACTATCGTTGGTAATCTAACCTTCAATATAAAAACTTTCATACTAGGAAGGAGAAAGACCCAATGGCAAGAGAGTTCTCCTTAGAAAACACTCGTAATATCGGTATCATGGCACACATTGATGCCGGTAAAACGACTACCACTGAGCGTGTCCTTTATTACACTGGTAAGATTCATAAAATCGGTGAAACACATGAAGGTGCTTCTCAGATGGACTGGATGGAGCAAGAACAAGAACGCGGAATTACAATTACTTCTGCTGCGACAACAGCAGAATGGAAAAACCACCGCGTAAACATCATTGACACTCCAGGACACGTAGACTTCACTGTTGAAGTTGAGCGTTCCCTACGTGTTCTTGATGGTGCTGTAGCCGTTCTAGATGCTCAATCAGGTGTAGAACCACAAACTGAAACAGTTTGGCGTCAAGCTACAACTTATGGAGTACCACGTGTTGTATTTGTAAACAAGATGGATAAAATTGGAGCTGACTTCCTCTATTCTGTAGGAACCATCCATGACCGTCTTCAAGCAAATGCTCACCCAATTCAGTTACCAATTGGTGCTGAAGACGAATTCTCAGCAATCATTGACCTTGTGGAAATGAACGCAGTATTCTACAGTAATGACCTAGGCACAGATATTGAAGTGCGTGACATTCCTGAAGAATTCAAAGCCCAAGCTGATGAATATCGTGAAAAGTTAGTAGAAGCAGTAGCTGAGTTAGATGAAGAATTAATGGAAAAATACCTTGGTGGTGAAGAAATCACTAAAGAAGAGCTAAAATCAGCGATTCGTAAAGGTACCGTTAATGTTGAGTTCTTCCCAGTTATCTGTGGATCAGCTTTTAAAAACAAAGGTGTTCAGTTAATGTTAGATGCTGTCATTGACTATCTTCCATCACCATTAGATGTACCAGCTATTCAAGGTCATGTTCCGGATTCGGAAGATGAAGTAATTGAAAAGCACTCAAGTGATGAAGAGCCATTTGCTGCTCTAGCATTCAAAGTTATGACTGACCCTTATGTTGGTAAGTTAACATTCTTCCGTGTTTACTCTGGAACTTTAGAATCTGGATCATATGTTCAGAACTCCACTAAAGGAAAGCGTGAACGTGTTGGTCGTATTCTACAAATGCATGCAAATAGCCGTAAAGAAATCTCTAAGGTTTATGCCGGTGACATTGCAGCAGCTGTAGGTCTGAAAGATACAACTACTGGTGATACTCTATGTGATGACAAAAACCTTGTTATCCTTGAGTCTATGCAATTCCCAGAGCCAGTAATTCAACTTTCAGTTGAACCAAAATCTAAAGCTGACCAAGATAAAATGGGTCAAGCTTTACAAAAACTTCAAGAAGAAGATCCTACTTTCCGCGCACACACAGATCAGGAAACTGGTCAAACCATCATCGCTGGTATGGGTGAGCTTCACCTAGATATCATCGTTGACCGTATGCGTCGTGAATTTAAGGTTGAAGCTAACGTAGGTGCACCACAGGTTGCTTACCGTGAAACATTCCGTGCTTCTGCACAAGTTGAAGGTAAGTTTGCACGTCAATCTGGTGGTCGCGGACAATACGGACACGTTTGGATTGAGTTCTCTCCTAACGAAGAAGGTAAAGGCTTCGAATTCGAAAACGGTATTGTCGGTGGTGTTGTTCCACGTGAATACATCGCTCCAGTACAAGCTGGACTTGAAGATGCTTTACAACGTGGTGTTCTTGCAGGATATCCACTAGTTGATATTAAAGCAAGATTATTTGACGGATCATACCATGATGTTGACTCCTCTGAAATGGCGTTTAAAATTGCCGCATCTATGGCACTTAAAAATGCTGCTTCAAAATGTCAGCCAGTTATCCTTGAGCCTATGATGAGAGTTGAAGTTGTTATCCCTGAAGAATATCTAGGCGATATTATGGGACAAATCACTGCTCGACGCGGCCGTGTAGAAGGTATGGAAGCACGTGGTAATGCACAGGTAGTTCGTGCGATGGTTCCACTTTCAGAAATGTTTGGATATGCAACTGCTCTTCGTTCAAGTACACAAGGTCGTGGAGTATTCTCTATGCACTTCGATCACTACGAAGAAGTTCCAAAATCAGTTTCTGAAGAAATTATCAAAAAAAATAAAGGTGAATAATTGATTTCTACCTTTATATAAAGTATAAATACTATTGTAAGTTGTGGAAGCTGAGAAGATGGGACAACCAATTCACAGCTTCCATAAAAAAATATACTTAACTTTTATAATCCAAAGGAGGATTTTCCAAATGGCAAAAGCTAAATTCGACCGTTCAAAGCCACACGTTAACATTGGTACAATCGGACACGTTGACCACGGTAAAACTACTTTAACAGCAGCAATCACTTCTGTTCTTGCAAAAACTGGTAAAGCAGAAGCTCGTGCATACGATCAAATTGATGGTGCACCAGAAGAAAAAGAACGTGGTATCACAATCTCAACTGCACACGTTGAATATGAAACTGATGCTCGTCACTACGCACACGTAGACTGCCCAGGACACGCTGACTATGTTAAAAACATGATCACTGGTGCAGCACAAATGGACGGCGGTATCCTAGTTGTATCTGCAACTGACGGCCCAATGCCACAAACTCGTGAACACATTCTTCTTTCTCGTCAAGTAGGTGTTCCATACCTAGTTGTTTTCATGAACAAGTGTGATATGGTTGACGATGAAGAACTTCTTGAATTAGTAGAAATGGAAATTCGTGATCTATTAACAGAATACGACTTCCCTGGCGATGACACTCCAGTTATCAAAGGTTCTGCTCTTAAAGCATTAGAAGGCGAAGCTGCTTGGGAAGAAAAAATCAACGAACTTATGTCTGCTGTTGACGAATGGATCCCAACTCCAACTCGTGACACTGACAAACCTTTCATGATGCCTGTTGAGGATGTATTCTCAATCACTGGCCGTGGAACAGTTGCTACAGGACGTGTAGAACGTGGTGTAGTTAAAGTTGGTGACGTAGTTGAAATCGTAGGTTTCACTGAAGAACCAAAATCTACTACTGTAACTGGTGTAGAAATGTTCCGTAAGCTTCTTGATTATGCAGAAGCTGGTGACAACATCGGTGCTCTTCTTCGTGGCGTAGCACGTGAAGAAATCGAACGTGGACAAGTTTTGGCTAAGCCAAAATCAATCACTCCACACACAAAGTTCAAAGCACAAGTTTACGTTTTATCAAAAGAAGAAGGTGGACGTCACACTCCATTCTTCTCAAACTATCGTCCACAATTCTATTTCCGTACTTCTGATATCACTGGTGTTGTACACCTTCCAGAAGGTACTGAAATGGTTATGCCTGGCGACCACATTGAAATGACTGTTGAGCTTATCGCTCCAGTTGCGATCGAAGAAGGAACTAAGTTCTCAATTCGTGAAGGTGGCCGTACTGTAGGTTCAGGTTCAATCACTACAATCACTGAGTAATTGATAAATAACGAAAGCAGATGGGTGACGATCCATCTGTTTTTTTGTGTACATTTATAATAGAAGAAGGTTGAATAAGCTCCTTTCGATTTACTCAGTTTGTTGTTTGGAGGACCTGGAACGGAAATAAATAGACCACGTTAACACTGCTGAAAGACGAGTTTCTTCTATATAAATATATTCGAAATATTCCCTTCTCTTATTTTGAATTAGGACATTTTTGGATATTGATATTAATAGTTGAAAAAACAAGAAACAGCCGCTATAATAAGAAAAGTGTTCAAAACAGAGACATAAAGAAAAAATGATAATAAATGTTGCGTTTGCTTTATGTTTTATGTATAATAGACAATGTTGGTCTTTGACTGCGATGATGTGGAAGGTTGCTGACACACCCGGCCGCTTTGCCATGGCGAGTGTGTGGGAAATTTTCACTGAGAATGTCTATTTCAAAAATAGGCGAATAAAGGAGGGAAAATAATGGCAAAACAAAAAATTCGTATCCGTTTAAAAGCGTATGATCACAGAATCCTTGATCAATCTGCAGAAAAAATCGTTGAAACAGCAAAACGTTCAGGTGCGGCTGTATCTGGTCCAATTCCGTTACCAACTGAAAAAACTGTTTACACTATTCTTCGTGCGGTTCATAAGTACAAAGATTCACGTGAGCAATTCGAACAACGGACACATAAGCGTCTAATCGACATCGTTAATCCAACTCCACAAACAGTTGATGCGTTAATGCGTTTAGATTTACCATCTGGTGTTGATATCGAAATTAAACTTTAATCAAAATAAAAACAAACACAAAATTAGGAGGTGTGACTTACATGACCAAAGGAATCTTAGGAAGAAAGATTGGTATGACTCAAGTATTTGCAGAAAACGGCACTTTAATCCCCGTTACTGTTGTTGAGGTAGCTCCAAACGTTGTTCTTCAAAAGAAATCAGTTGACAGTGACGGATATGTTGCCGTTCAAGTTGGTTTTGAAGACAAACGTGAAAAGTTATCTAACAAACCTGAAAAGGGACATGTTGCGAAAGCAAATACTGCTCCTAAGCGCTTCATTCGCGAATTCCGCGGAGACGACTTAGCAGCATATGAAGTTGGTCAGGAAGTCAAAGTTGATATTTTCGCTCAAGGAGATATCGTAGATGTAACAGGAATCTCAAAGGGTAAAGGTTTCCAAGGTGTTATCAAACGCCACGGACAATCACGCGGCCCAATGGCTCACGGTTCACGTTATCATCGTCGTCCTGGTTCAATGGGACCAGTTGCTCCAAACCGCGTATTCAAAGGTAAATTATTACCAGGACGTATGGGTGGAGAACAAATTACTGTTCAAAATCTTGAAATTATCAAGGTTGATGTTGAACGTAACTTGCTTTTAATCAAAGGTAACGTACCAGGCCCTAAAAAAGCATTATTAAAAATCAAAGGTGCGGTTAAAGCATAAATACCTTTTAAGAAAGGAGGAACAAAGGAATGCCTAAAGTAGCATTATTAAACCAAAACGGTTCACAAGTTGGTGATATCGAGCTTAATGAAGCAGTTTTTGGTATTGAGCCTAACCAACACGTATTATTCGAAGCGATTGTTATGCAACGTGCTTCATTACGTCAAGGTACTCATAAAACAAAAATTCGTTCTGAAGTACGCGGCGGTGGTCGTAAACCATGGCGTCAAAAAGGAACTGGTCGTGCACGTCAAGGATCAATCCGTTCACCACAATGGCGCGGAGGTGGTACTGTTTTCGGTCCAACACCACGCAGCTACAGCTACAAATTACCGAAAAAGGTACGTCGCTTAGCAATCAAATCTGCACTTTCATCTAAAGTGTTAGAAGAAAATATCTTAGTACTTGAAAGCCTTGCTTTCAATGCACCAAAAACAAAAGATTTCAAAACAGTATTAGGTGGCCTTTCTGTTGAAACGAAAGCACTTATCGTAACTGCTGATCTAGATGAAAACGTAGCATTATCTGCACGTAACATTCCTGGAGTAACAGTAGTAACAGCTGATGGAATCAACGTATTGGACGTTGTAAATCATGATAAATTAATCATGACTAAAGCAGCGGTTGAAAAAGTAGAGGAGGTGCTTGCATAATGGATGCACGCGATATCATTAAGCGCCCCGTTATCACTGAGCGTTCTACTGACCTAATGGCTGAAAAGAAATATACGTTCGAAGTTGATGTTAGAGCTAATAAAACTCAAGTCAAAGATGCTGTTAAAGAAATCTTCGGCGTTGAAGTTGAAAAAGTAAACATCATGAACTATAAAGGTAAATTCAAACGTATGGGTAAATTCGGCGGTTACACAAACAAACGTCGTAAAGCAATTGTAAAATTAACTGCTGACAGCAAAGAAATCGAATTCTTTGAAGCATAAGAACCTAACAAGAAGAGGAGGGAAATAACATGGCGATTAAAAAGTACAAACCTACCTCCAATGGTCGTCGCGGAATGACTACTTCTGATTTCGCTGAAATCACAACTAGCACTCCAGAAAAATCTCTTTTAGCTCCGCTAACGAGAAAAGGCGGCCGTAATAACCAAGGTAAGTTAACTGTTCGTCATCAAGGTGGCGGCCATAAGCGTCAATATCGGATCATCGATTTTAAACGTAATAAAGATGGCATTCCAGGACGCGTTGCTACTATTGAGTACGATCCAAATCGTTCTGCAAACATTGCATTAATTAATTATGTTGATGGAGAAAAGCGTTATATCTTAGCTCCTAAAAACCTAGAAGTTGGTATGGAAGTAATGTCAGGCCCTGCGGCTGATATTAAAGTGGGTAATGCTCTTCCACTAGCTAACATTCCTGTTGGTACTGTTGTACACAACATCGAGTTAAAACCAGGTAAAGGCGGCCAGTTGGTTCGTTCTGCTGGAACAAGCGCACAAGTGCTTGGTAAAGAAGGAAAATACGTACTTGTACGTTTAAATTCTGGTGAAGTTCGTATGATTCTTGCTGAATGCCGTGCAACTGTCGGTCAAGTAGGAAATGAACAACACGAATTAATCAACATTGGTAAAGCCGGTCGTAATCGTTGGTTAGGCAAGCGCCCAACTGTACGTGGATCTGTAATGAACCCTAACGATCACCCACACGGTGGTGGTGAAGGACGTTCACCAATCGGACGTAAATCACCAATGTCTCCATGGGGCAAACCAACTCTTGGATACAAAACTCGTAAAAAGAAAAACAAATCAGATAAGTTTATCGTACGTCGTCGTAAAAAATAACGGGGCTATCCTACGGTTCACAAATAGAACCGTAGAACAGTCACGAAGGGAGGTTCCTTCATGGGTCGCAGCTTAAAAAAAGGACCATTTGTTGATGATCATTTAATGGTTAAGGTCGAAAAGTTGAATGAAACTGAGAGTAAGCAAGTTGTTAAAACTTGGTCTCGCCGTTCTACGATCTTCCCACAATTTATCGGCCACACAATCGCAGTTTATGATGGTCGCAAACATGTGCCTGTATATGTTACTGAAGACATGGTAGGACACAAGCTTGGAGAATTTGCTCCAACTCGTGCTTACAAAGGCCATGGTAATGATGACAAGAAAACAAGACGTTAAGAGAGGAGGGCATCCAAATGCAAGCTAAAGCTGTTGCAAGAACAGTTCGTATTGCTCCTCGTAAAGCACGTTTAGTCGTTGATTTAATCCGAGGTAAGCAAGTTGGTGAAGCGGTGGCTATTTTAAATCTTACGCCAAAGTTTGCTTCTCCAATCGTAGAGAAAGTATTAAAATCAGCTATGGCAAATGCTGAGCACAACTATGAAATGGATGTTAACAATCTAGTTGTTTCGCAAGCATTCGTTGACGAAGGACCAACTTTAAAACGTTTCCGTCCTCGCGCTATGGGCCGTGCAAGCCAAATTAACAAACGCACAAGCCACATTACAATCGTATTAACAGAAAAGAAGGAGGGATAAGCTGTGGGTCAAAAAGTAAATCCAGTCGGTTTGCGTATCGGAATCATCCGTGATTGGGAATCTAAATGGTACGCAGGTAAAGACTTCGCTACTCTTTTACACGAAGACCTTAAAATTCGTGAGTATATCACGAAACGTTTAAAAGATGCTTCTGTTTCTAAAGTAGAAATCGAACGTGCTGCTAACCGTGTGAACGTTACAGTCCATACAGCTAAGCCTGGTATGGTAATCGGTAAAGGCGGTACTGAAGTTGAAGCACTTCGTAAAGCATTAAACCAATTAACTGGCAAACGCGTTCATATCAACATTCTTGAGATCAAGAGAGCTGATCTTGATGCGAAATTAGTTGCTGAAAATATTGCTCGTCAATTAGAAAACCGTGTATCTTTCCGTCGTGCACAAAAGCAAGTTATTCAACGTGCAATGCGTGCTGGTGCGAAAGGTATCAAAACACAAGTATCTGGTCGTCTAGGCGGTGCAGATATCGCTCGTGCTGAACATTACAGCGAAGGAACTGTTCCACTTCATACTCTTCGCGCTGATATCGACTATGCTACTGCTGAAGCTGACACTACTTATGGTAAGCTAGGCGTAAAAGTGTGGATCTATAAGGGAGAAGTCCTTCCTACTAAGAAGAAAAATGCGGAAGGAGGCAAATAATCATGTTATTGCCAAAACGCGTAAAATATCGCCGTCAACACCGTGGAAAGATGCGCGGTCAAGCAAAAGGCGGTACTGAAGTAACTTTCGGTGAATTCGGCCTACAAGCAATGGAAGCTTCTTGGATTACAAATCGTCAAATCGAAGCTGCTCGTATTGCAATGACACGTTACATGAAACGTGGCGGTAAAGTTTGGATTAAAATATTTCCTCACAAGCCATACACTGCTAAGCCATTAGAAGTACGGATGGGTTCCGGTAAAGGGGCACCTGAAGGCTGGGTAGCTGTTGTTAAGCCTGGAAAAGTTATGTTCGAAATTGCTGGGGTTTCAGAAGAAATCGCTCGTGAAGCACTTCGACTTGCAATGCACAAACTTCCAGTTAAATGTAAGTTTGTAAAACGAGAAGAAATTGGTGGTGAATCAAGTGAAAGCTAATGAACTACGTGACCTTACCACTGCTGAAATTGAACAAAAAGTAAAATCTCTAAAAGAAGAGCTTTTCAACCTTCGCTTTCAATTGGCGACAGGACAACTTGAAAACACAGCTCGTATTCGTGAAGTACGTAAATCGATTGCTCGCATGAAGACAGTTGTTCGTGAAAGAGAAATCAGCGTTAACAAGTAATTACCTGAGAGGAGGTTCACACAATGAGTGAACGTAACCAGCGCAAAGTTTACACTGGACGCGTTGTTTCTGACAAAATGGATAAAACCGTTACTGTACTAGTAGAAACACACAAAAAGCATCCTTTATATGGTAAACGCGTTAAATACTCTAAAAAGTTTAAAGCTCATGATGAGCAAAACACAGCAAAAATTGGCGATGTAGTACGCATCATGGAAACTCGCCCGCTTTCAGCTACTAAACGCTTCCGTTTAGTCGAAGTTGTAGAAAAAGCAGTTATTATTTAATTGTTCGGATAAGCTTCATTCCGAAGGGAGGTTACACACATGATTCAACAAGAATCACGTTTAAAAGTTGCTGACAACTCTGGTGCTCGTGAAGTACTTACGATTAAAGTTCTTGGTGGCTCTGGTCGCAAAACTGCTGGTATCGGTGATGTGATCGTTTGTACAGTAAAACAAGCAACACCTGGTGGCGTTGTTAAAAAAGGTGACGTTGTTAAGGCAGTTATTGTTCGTACAAAGAGCGGTGCGCGCCGTCCTGATGGCTCATACATTCGTTTTGATGAAAACGCATGTGTTATTATCAAAGATGATAAGAGCCCTCGTGGAACTCGTATCTTCGGACCAGTTGCTCGCGAACTTCGCGATAACAACTTCATGAAAATCGTATCATTAGCTCCAGAAGTATTATAATTTAAATCCAAATTGCCTTTAAGGAGGTGCTTACGGATGCATGTTAAAAAAGGTGATAAAGTCAGAGTGATCTCTGGTAAGGATAAAGGCAAAACAGGAGTAATCTTGGCAGCTTATCCTAAAGACAGCCGCGTTCTTGTCGAAGGTGTAAACATCGTAAAGAAACACTCTAAACCTTCTCAAGTGAACCCACAAGGCGGAATTATCAGCTTTGAGGCTCCAATCCATGTATCAAATGTTATGCCTATCGATCCGAAAACTGGTAACCCAACTCGTGTAGGGTACACTATGGTTGATGGCAAGAAAGTACGCGTAGCAAAATCCGGTGAAGTATTAGATAAATAGTTTAAATTTTAGAAGGGAGGTACCATAAGTGAACCGCCTAAAAGAAAAGTTTGTTAAAGAAGTTACTCCAGCTCTAATGAGCAAGTTCAACTATGAATCAGTAATGCAAGTTCCTAAACTTGAAAAAATCGTTATTAACATGGGTGTTGGTGATGCAGTAGCAAATGCCAAAGCTCTTGATAATGCAGTTGAGGAATTAGCAACGATCACAGGTCAAAAACCTGTTGTAACTCGTGCGAAAAAATCTATCGCTGGCTTCCGTCTTCGTGAAGGTATGCCAATCGGTGCAAAAGTTACTCTTCGCGGTGAGCGCATGTACGAATTCTTGGATAAATTAGTTTCTGTTTCTTTACCTCGTGTACGTGACTTCCGTGGTGTTTCTAAGAAAGCATTCGACGGTCGCGGTAACTATACATTGGGTATTAAAGAACAATTAATCTTCCCTGAAATTGATTACGATAAAGTAAGCAAAGTTCGTGGTATGGATATCGTTATCGTAACGACTGCAAACACTGATGAAGAATCACGTGAACTTTTAACTCAATTTGGAATGCCATTCCAAAAGTAATCGTTAAATAAGGGAGGCGAAAACGTGGCTAAAAAGTCAATGATTGCGAAACAACAACGCACGCCTAAATTCAAAGTACAAGAGTATACTCGCTGCGAACGTTGCGGACGTCCACACTCTGTATACCGTAAATTTAAGCTTTGCCGTATTTGTTTCCGTGAATTAGCATACAAAGGACAAATTCCTGGTGTTAAAAAAGCTAGCTGGTAAAACCCCAAGTCTGGGAAGGAGGTAAAAATAATGGTCATGACAGATCCAATTGCTGATATGCTTACTCGCATTCGTAATGCGAACATGGTGCGTCACGAAAAGTTAGAAGTGCCTGCTTCTAATTTGAAAAAAGAAATCGCTGAAATTCTAAAGCGCGAAGGTTTCGTACGTGACGTCGAATTTATCGAAGACGACAAACAAGGTATCATCCGTATCTTCTTAAAATACGGTGCAAATAACGAGCGCGTTATTACTGGTCTAAAGCGCATAAGCAAGCCTGGACTTCGAGTTTACGCTAAATCAAATGAGGTACCACGCGTTCTTAACGGTCTTGGTATCGCATTAGTTTCAACATCACAAGGTGTTATTACAGATAAAGAAGCTCGCTCAAAACAAATCGGCGGCGAAGTATTAGCTTACGTTTGGTAATCGAGTTTTTGAATGAATGGAGGTGCACTAAATGTCTCGCGTAGGAAAAAAACCAATTGAAATTCCAGCAGGAGTTACAGTTACTTTAAATAACAATACTGTTACGGTTAAAGGACCTAAAGGCGAATTAACTCGTTCTTTTAATCCTGATATCACAATCAACGTTGAAGAAAATCTTGTAACAATCACTCGTCCCTCTGATGCGAAAGAACACAGAGCATTGCACGGAACAACTCGTGCGGTAATTGCGAACATGGTTGAAGGTGTTTCCAATGGCTTTACAAGAGGATTAGAATTGATCGGGGTTGGGTACCGTGCTCAAAAGCAAGGTAACAAGCTTGTATTAAACGTTGGTTACTCACATCCAGTTGAAATTGAACCTGAAGCTGGCCTTGAAATCGAAGTACCTGCTAACACAAAAGTTATTGTTAAAGGTACTGACAAAGAACGTGTTGGTGCATTGGCTGCCAATATCCGTCAAGTACGTCCTCCTGAGCCTTACAAAGGTAAAGGAATTCGTTACGAAGGAGAATTCGTTCGTCGTAAAGAAGGTAAAACAGGTAAGTAATGCCTCATAGGTAAACGAAAGGAGTGACGTAAATGATTACGAAGCTTGATAAAAACGCTACTCGCAAGAAAAGACACGCTCGTGTTCGTGCGAAACTTAGCGGTACTTCAGCTCGTCCACGTCTAAATGTGTTCCGTTCAAACAAACACATTTATGCTCAATTAATCGATGATATGAATGGAGTAACTTTAGCAAGTGCTTCTACAATAGAAAAAGATTTCGGTCTTGAATCTACAAGCAACCTTGAAGCTGCACAAAAGGTCGGCGAATTAGTGGCTAAACGTGCGGTAGAAAAAGGTATCTCTTCTGTTGTCTTTGATCGTGGAGGATACCTATACCACGGACGTGTGCAAGCATTAGCTGATGCAGCTCGCGAAAACGGCTTACAATTTTAATAGACAAAGGAGGGACACAAAAAGATGCGTCGTATTGATCCAAACAAACTTGAACTTGAAGAACGCGTAGTTACGGTTAACCGTGTTGCGAAAGTTGTTAAAGGTGGACGTCGTTTCCGTTTCTCTGCTCTTGTAGTAGTTGGGGATAAAAACGGTCATGTCGGTTTCGGTACTGGTAAAGCGCAAGAAGTACCAGATGCTATCCGTAAAGCCATCGAAGATGCAAAGAAAAACTTAGTTGAAGTGCCAATGGTTGGAAGTACAATTCCTCACCAAGTAATTGGACGTTTTGGTGCTGGTGAAATTCTTCTAAAACCTGCTTCTGAAGGTACTGGAGTAATCGCTGGTGGTCCAGTTCGTGCCGTTCTTGAATTAGGCGGGGTAGCTGATATCCTTTCTAAATCATTAGGAACTAACACTCCAATTAACATGGTTCGTGCAACTATTGATGGTTTAACACAATTAAAACGTGCTGAAGACGTAGCTAAATTACGTGGTAAATCAGTAGAAGAACTGTTAGGATAAGGGGGGAAATCAAATGGCGAAACTTTTAATTACCCTCAACCGCAGCGTAATTGGTCGCCCTGAGGACCAACGCGCGACAGTTACTGCCTTAGGTTTACGTAAGTTAAATCAAACAGTTGAGCATCAGGATAACGCTGCTATTCGCGGTATGATTAACAAAGTTGCTCACCTTGTTACAGTTAAAGAACAATAATTAATTGTTTTTCTTTCATAAGGAGGTGCCAATATGAAACTTCATGAATTAAAACCTGCAGAAGGTTCTCGTCAAGAACGTAAACGTTTAGGACGCGGAATCGGTTCTGGTCAAGGGAAAACAGCGGGTAAAGGTCATAAAGGTCAAAATGCTCGATCTGGTGGCGGTGTACGCATTGGTTTCGAAGGTGGTCAAACACCTTTATACCGTCGTTTACCAAAACGCGGCTTTACAAACGTTAGCCGTAAAGAATATGCCATTGTAAATCTTGATGCCTTAAATCGCTTTGAAGAAGGTACAGAAGTTACTCCAGAACTTCTTATCGAATCAGGTGTTGTAAGCAATGAGAGAGCAGGAATTAAGATTCTTGCTAAAGGGAACGTAGAGAAAAAGTTGACTGTAAAAGCTCACAAATTCTCCTCTGCTGCTAAGGAAGCGATCGAAGCTGCCGGTGGAACTACTGAGGTGATCTAATGTTCCAAACAATCTCCAATTTTATGCGCGTGGGTGAGATAAGACGTAAGATCATATTTACGCTTTTAATGTTGGTCGTATTCAGACTTGGTACCTTTATACCAGTACCAAATGTAAATGCTGAAGTACTTGCTAGTCAGGATAAGCTAAGTGTTTTCGGTATTTTAAATACCTTCGGAGGTGGAGCGTTAAAACAATTCTCCATCTTTGCAATGGGTATTATGCCGTATATCACCGCTTCGATTATCATCCAGCTTTTACAAATGGATGTGGTTCCGAAATTTACGGAATGGTCCAAGCAAGGAGAATCTGGCCGTCGTAAGATTGCTCAGATTACCCGCTATTTTACTATTGTGCTTGGATTTATCCAAGCATTAGGTATGTCCTATGGCTTTAATAACTTAGCTAGTGGACAATTGATTGAAAACCCTGGTATTGGTACGTATCTCTTAATTGCTGTTACGTTAACTGCTGGTACTTCATTCTTGATGTGGTTGGGCGAGCAAATTACTGAAAAAGGTGTTGGAAATGGGATCTCCATCATCATCTTTGCTGGTATCGTTGCTGGTATGCCTTCAACTATCAATCAAATTTATGTTCAACAGTTTGAGAACGCAGGGGATGCTTTATTCTTACGAATTGTGACGGTGCTCATAATCCTTCTTGCAATTGTTGCAATTGTCGTTGGGGTTATTTTCATCCAACAAGCTAATCGTAAAATACCAATCCAGTATGCCAAACGTGTTGTTGCTGGTCGAAATCCAGTTGGCGGGCAATCCACTCACATGCCGTTAAAAGTTAACGCGGCGGGTGTTATTCCTGTTATCTTTGCGGTTTCATTCATTGTAACCCCTAGAACAATCGCATCATTTTTTCCAACAAATGATGTAACGCTTTGGATTACGAAAAACTTAGATTACTCTCATCCAATCGGGATGACCTTGTATGCAGCTCTAATAATCGCGTTTACTTATTTCTATGCCTTTATTCAAGTGAACCCTGAACAAGCAGCGGAGAACTTACAAAAGCAAAGCGGCTATATACCTGGGATTCGTCCTGGTAAGAGCACGCAAGAATATTTAACACGCGTCTTATACCGTTTAACCTTTGTTGGTGCAATCTTCCTTACAGTTATTGCTGTCCTTCCGACTATTTTTATTAAATTGGCGAATTTACCGCAATCGGCTCAAATTGGAGGAACAAGCTTGCTTATCGTGGTCGGTGTTGCACTTGATACGATGAAACAGCTTGAAGCACAACTAGTTAAACGTCACTATAAAGGTTTTATAAAGTAAAAGGTTTGGGGGCATTTGCTCCCCAAAAACCTATTTATAGCACGAGGGGGGAACACGTGTGAATTTAGTATTAATGGGGCTTCCTGGTGCCGGTAAAGGTACTCAAGCTGAAAGAATCGTCGAGCAATACGGCATCCCTCATATCTCAACAGGAGATATGTTCCGTGCAGCGATGAAAGAAGGAACAGAACTAGGCTTACAAGCTAAATCATTCATGGATAAGGGCGAACTTGTTCCTGATGAAGTAACAATCGGTATTGTTCGTGAACGATTAAGCAAAGAAGACTGTCAAAAAGGCTTCCTTTTAGATGGGTTTCCTAGAACTGTACCTCAAGCAGAGGCGTTGGAAAATCTATTAGTTGATTTAGGTAAAAGAATTGACTATGTAATTAATATAAATGTGGATAAAAGTATTTTAATGGATCGTTTAACAGGACGTCGTATTTGTAAGGACTGTGGAGCGACATATCATCTTGTCTTTAATCCTCCTGCAAAAGAGGGTGTCTGCGACAAATGTGGCGGAGAGCTGTACCAACGAGCAGATGATAACGCAGAAACGGTTCAAAATCGATTGGACGTTAACATTAAACAACAAGAACCATTACTTACTTTTTATGAAACAAAAGGCTATCTTCGTACGATCGATGGTCAACAAGATATTAAAAAGGTATTTGTTGAGATCGAGCAATTACTTGGGGACTTAGTTTAATGATCATTTGCAAAACCCCTAGGGAAATTGAAATCATGCGTGAAGCCGGACGAATTGTGGCGCTTACCCACCAAGAGTTAAAAAAACATTTAACCCCTGGTATTACCACAAAAGAATTGGATCAAATTGCAGAAGAGTTTATTCTCTCTCAAGATGCAATTCCTTCGTTTAAAGGGTATAATGGTTTTCGCGGCAGTATTTGCACAAGCGTGAATGAGGTTCTTGTTCATGGAATTCCAGGTAGTCGTGTTCTTCATGACGGTGATATTATCAGTATTGATATTGGAGCTTGTTATAAAGGGTATCATGGCGATTCTGCTTGGACTTATGCTGTTGGCACGATTGATGAAAATTCCCAGCTTCTTTTAAACATTACAGAGGAATCCCTTTATCAAGGCTTAAATGAAGCAAAACCGGGCGAGCGACTCTCGAACATCTCCCATGCGATTCAAAAGTATGTGGAAGCAAATGGATTTTCAATTGTACGCGAGTATGTAGGACACGGAGTAGGGCAAGACTTACATGAGGATCCAGAAATTCCTCATTTTGGTCTACCAAACAAAGGTCCGCTTCTATTGCCTGGGATGGTACTTGCAATTGAACCGATGGTTAATGCCGGAAGCCGGTATGTGAAAACATTGGCCGACGATTGGACGGTTGTAACAGTTGATGAAAAACGTTGTGCTCACTTTGAGCATACGATTGCCATCACTGAAACAGGATTTGAAATCTTGACTAAAATGTAAATTTTGGTGATTTCAGGGCTAACACCCATTCGAATCCGAAAAAATAGTAATTTGTAAAAGTTACTAGCGGACAGAATGCTGCTCAATATGTTAAGATTGTAAGGTTGCAGGACTTTCGTACAAATGTGAAGACTTGTTGTACACTACTATTAATAAGAACGCTATCTGAATAAGAGAAGGGAGTCGAGAACGATGGCCAAAGATGATGTAATCGAAATCGAAGGTAAAGTACTTGAAACTTTGCCGAACGCCATGTTTAAGGTAGAATTAGAAAATGGTCATACTGTGCTAGCTCATGTATCTGGTAAAATTCGTATGCATTTCATTCGAATTCTTCCTGGTGACAAAGTAACTGTTGAGCTTTCTCCATATGACTTAACACGCGGAAGAATTACTTACCGCTTCAAATAAAAATGCTTGCTTGCACTCCGTACTATTAAGGAGGTTAGGATAATGAAAGTAAGACCATCTGTCAAACCGATCTGCGAAAAGTGCAAAGTTATCCGTAGACGCGGAAAAGTTATGGTTATCTGTGAAAACCCTAAACATAAACAAAAACAAGGTTAATTTTAAGGAGGTGCGCTCATTATGGCACGTATTGCTGGTGTAGATATTCCACGTGAAAAACGTGTAGTTATCTCTTTGACTTACATTTATGGTATTGGTAAAAACACTGCACAAAAAGTATTAGCAGAAGCTGGTGTTTCTGAAGATACTCGTGTACGTGATTTGACTGAAGACGAATTAAACAAAATCCGTGACATCATCGACAAATTAAAAGTTGAAGGTGATCTTCGCCGTGAAATTTCTCTTAACATTAAGCGTTTAATGGAAATCGGCTGCTACCGCGGATTACGTCATCGTCGTGGTTTACCGGTTCGTGGACAAAATACGAAAAACAACGCTCGTACACGCAAAGGTCCTCGTAAGACTGTTGCGAACAAGAAGAAGTAATCGGCAAAGGAGGTTAATTTAAATGGCACGTAAAACTAATACACGTAAACGTCGTGTTAAAAAGAATATTGAATCAGGTATCGCTCATATCCGTTCAACGTTTAACAATACGATTGTAACAATCACTGATGTTCATGGTAACGCAATTTCTTGGTCAAGTGCTGGTGCGTTAGGATTTAGAGGTTCTCGTAAATCTACTCCATTCGCAGCTCAAATGGCAGCTGAAACTGCAGCTAAAACTTCCATCGAACATGGTATGAAAACTTTAGAAGTTACTGTAAAAGGACCTGGCGCAGGACGCGAAGCTGCAATCCGTGCTCTTCAAGCTGCTGGTCTAGAAGTAACTGCAATTAAAGACGTTACACCTGTTCCTCATAATGGATGCCGTCCACCAAAACGCCGTCGTGTTTAATTTTTCTGTATAGATTTTGTATCATGTGTCTATAATGGGATATGATATTGGTTTTTTGTACTATTACAGAAGATTTATTCCAGTTGTTGTGCACAAAACGGGAACGTATACATGGGGGAATTTCAATTAGAGATAATCTAATTGAGGTTTCGACGTTTTGAAGGAGGGTTATTTGATGATCGAAATAGAAAAACCAAAAATCGAGACGGTTGAGATCAACGATGATGCCAAGTATGGTAAGTTCGTCGTAGAGCCACTTGAGCGTGGATATGGTACCACTTTGGGTAACTCCTTACGTCGTATCCTATTATCTTCACTCCCAGGTGCCGCTGTTACATCGATTCAGGTCGATGGGGTGCTTCATGAGTTCTCAACAATTGAAGGCGTCGTAGAGGATGTAACATCCATCATTTTAAACATTAAAAAATTAGCTTTAAAAATCTACTCTGACGAAGAAAAAACACTTGAAATTGATGTACAAGGTGAAGGACCTGTCAAAGCAAGTAATATTACTCATGACAGTGATGTAGAGATTTTAAATCCCGACCTTCATATTGCGACATTGGCTACAAATGGACATCTTCGCATGCGTTTAACGGCAAGACGTGGTCGTGGATATACACCTGCTGATCTGAACAAAAGAGAAGATCAACCAATCGGTGTGATTCCAATTGACTCTATCTATACGCCAGTTTCACGTGTGTCCTATCAAGTAGAAAATACTCGTGTAGGTCAAATGACAAATTATGATAAGCTAACGCTAGATGTTTGGACAGATGGAAGCACTGGGCCAAAAGAAGCGATTGCTCTTGGTTCGAAAATTTTGACCGAGCATTTGAATATTTTCGTTGGATTAACCGATGAAGCTCAAAATGCAGAAATTATGATTGAAAAAGAAGAAGACCAAAAAGAAAAAGTTCTAGAGATGACTATTGAGGAACTCGATCTTTCTGTTCGTTCTTATAATTGCTTAAAGCGTGCTGGAATCAACACTGTTCAGGAATTAGCTAATAAGACTGAAGAAGATATGATGAAAGTTCGTAACTTAGGCCGCAAATCACTCGAAGAAGTGAAGGCAAAACTAGAAGAGCTTGGATTAGGCTTACGTAAAGACGACTAGTCTTACAAGAGCAATATCCGTTTTATGACTTCAACAAAGGAGGGAACCCTTCATGGCATACAGAAAGTTAGGACGCACAAGTGCACAGCGTAAAGCTATGCTACGTGATTTAACTACAGATTTAATTATTAACGAGCGCATCGAAACAACAGAAACTCGTGCGAAAGAACTTCGTTCAACTGTTGAAAAAATGATCACTTTAGGTAAACGCGGGGACTTACATGCTCGCCGTCAAGCTGCATCTTACATTCGTAATGAAGTTGCTAATGCTGAAAATGGTCAAGATGCTGTACAAAAACTTTTCGCTGATATCGCTCCTCGTTACCAAGAGCGTCAAGGTGGATACACTCGTATTATGAAACTTGGACCTCGCCGCGGTGACGGTGCACCAATGGTTATTATCGAGTTAGTTTAATACACTCACAGACAACAAGGGCGCGGGACAGTTTTCAAACAAACTTGTTCTTTGCCCTTTTTCTGTAAAGGAAAGTTTAATATCTGTTCGACCCAAGCCAAAACGAGTGTTATGATGAGCGTAACTCCAGAATGTGTTTTTGGAGAAGTTTTTAACCGTAACTTGAAATCAGCTTGCCTGTTCTTCTTGTTTTGATTTCATTTATGTTTTTGTCAATTGAGCATCCTAAATGTGCCGAAATTGATTTACGTCTCGTCTAGCTCATGCACCTCCTCCCATTTCTTTTATAGAAATCCCTTTTATTGCAGCTTATTCTCGTGCTGCCTGGGGACGAGGTGCGGGCTTTTTTTGTATTTGAAAGTAGAGCGGTGCCATAACAATAACAAATCATTTCACCTAATTCAAAGTGTAAAATAGGCATTTTTCATTTTGAATTAGGTGAAGTTGAGCTTTGCTCACAGACCCCTTTATGTTATTTGGTTAAAGTGATGGATGGATTCAGTTCTAGATCACGAAGTGAATATCATCTAGTAAAAGATATGATCATTTAGTTGAGCTGAGTTGAGAGGAGGAGAGGCAATGAAAGAAGCAATCGTTTCACTAAAGGGTGTTTCATTCCAATACGATCCAGAAGAGCGCTACGCCTTAAATAATGTTAGCTTTGACATCTATGAGGGTGAATGGCTGGCGATTGTTGGTCATAATGGTTCAGGGAAATCTACGATGGCAAAACTCCTAAATGGCTTGCAGTTTCCACAAGAAGGTGAAATTACTGTCTGTGGACTGCCACTTACCGAAGCGTCCATTTGGGATATCCGCAAAAAACTTGGCATGGTCTTTCAAAACCCGGACAATCAATTTGTCGGCACCACCGTACAGGATGATGTGGCATTTGGTTTAGAAAACAATGGGATCCCAAGGGATGAAATGGTTGAGCGGGTTCATGATTCGTTAAGCAAAGTCAAAATGGATCAATTTCTGTTACAGGAACCTCACCATCTATCGGGTGGACAGAAGCAACGGGTTGCCATTGCAGGGGTATTAGCACTACGGCCTGCGATTATTATTTTAGATGAAGCAACATCCATGCTTGACCCAAGAGGACGCGAGGAAGTACTTGAGACAGTGAGAGTGTTAAAAGAGGAGAAATCCCTCACTGTTATATCGATTACGCACGACCTCGACGAAGCGGCGAAAGCAGACCGGATCATTGTCATGAATGGTGGGGAAGTATTTCGTGAGGGGACACCAGAAGAAATATTCTCCATGGATGAACAACTGATTCAATTGGGGTTGGATATCCCTTTCTCCGTGAAAATGAGTAAAGCATTCCGCCAAAAAGGGATTAACTTATCCAAGTATTATTTATCAGAAGAAGAGTTGGTGACAGAGCTATGGACATCTCGCTTCAGCAAGTAGAATATCGCTATCAGGCAAACACCCCTTTTGAAAGATTGGCAATCGAGGATGTATCAATTGATATTCCAGCTGGAACGTTTATGGCAATTATTGGCCATACTGGATCAGGAAAATCGACGGTACTGCAGCATTTAAATGCGCTCCTGTTACCTTCAAAAGGAATAGTTAAAATAGGTAATCATGAAATTAAGGCTGAGCAGAAAAATAAAAATTTAAAGCAAGTACGGCAAAAGGTCGGGATTGTCTTTCAATTTCCTGAACACCAATTATTTGAGGAAACAGTCGAAAAGGATATTATGTTTGGTCCGATGAATTTTGGCGTTTCGGCAGATGAGGCAAGAGAGAGGGCTCATCGCGCCTTAAAACAGGTTGGGCTTGCGGAAGATATTTTAGAAAAATCTCCATTTGATTTATCAGGCGGTCAAATGCGTCGTGTTGCTATAGCTGGCGTATTAGCGATGGAACCTGATGTTATCGTCTTGGACGAGCCTACCGCGGGGTTAGACCCAAGAGGTCGCAATGAGATCATGGAAATGTTTTATACTCTCCATCGAGAAAGACAGCTTTCCACGATACTGGTCACTCACAGTATGGAGGATGCCGCTAGATATGCTGATCAAATTGTGATTATGAGACAAGGGAAAGTTGCCAAAAAAGGAACACCAGAAGAGATCTTCTCAGATCCTATCGATTTAGTCGAAATGGGCTTGGATGTTCCAGAAGTAGTTCGCTTCCAGCTTAAATTGGAGGAGAAGACGGGAATTAAGCTTGAAAAAATCTATCTCTCTATCGAAGAATTATCTTCTGCCGTGACAGAGGTCTTAAGCAGAGGTGTACGCTCATGATGGAAAAAATGATTTTTGGACGCTATGTTCCGGCTGATTCTACCGTTCATAAAATGGACCCGCGCTCCAAATTGTTGATTATTTTCTTGTTTGTTTGTATTATTTTTTTAGCCAATAATTGGATTACTTATGCACTTATCGGAGTTTATACATTTTATATGCTTGGTATGTCTCGTATTCCAGTTCGCTTTCTGTATGGCGGACTAAAACCGGTATTATGGCTTGTTTTATTTACGCTTATCTTGCAATTACTTTTCACAAAGGAAGGAAATCTTTTAGTTGAATGGGGGCCTATCAAAATTTATGAAGAAGGTGTTAGGCAGGGTGTGTTTATTTCCTTACGATTCTTCTTTTTAATTTTGATGACGTCACTATTGACGTTAACGACGAGCCCCATTGAAATAACGGATGGACTTGAAACACTTTTGAATCCGCTCAAAAAGATTCACTTTCCTGTCCATGAGATGGCATTGATGATGTCTATTTCTTTGCGGTTTATTCCTACACTAATGCAGGAAACAGATAAGATTATGAAAGCACAAATGGCTCGTGGCGTTGAATTTTCCAGTGGTCCCTTTAAAGAGCGAATTAAGGCGGTTATTCCGCTGCTTATTCCCTTGTTTGTCAGTTCCTTTAAACGGGCAGAAGAATTGGCGGTAGCGATGGAGGCTCGTGGCTATCGCGGTGGTGAGGGACGGACGAAGTATCGGCAATTGAGCTGGAAAGCAGCAGATACCCTCCAGCTTGTTGTTTTAGCTATCTTAACGATTCTTTTATTTTTATTACGTGCATAATGGAGCGAAACCATGCAAAGGTATAAATGCATCATATCCTATGATGGCTCGGGGTTTTCCGGTTATCAGGTTCAGCCAAATAAACGAACAGTTCAAACAGAGCTAGAAGCTGTGTTAGCAAAAATGCATAAAGGCGAGTTGGTCAAGGTGACCGGCTCCGGCCGAACGGACGCAGGTGTCCATGCCAGAGGACAGGTCATCCACTTTGATTCACCGCTGCCGATTGCGGAGAGCAAATGGGAGAATGCCCTGAATTCGCTCTTGCCGGAGGATATTGTGGTTCGCTCGGTCAAGAAGACGAGTCCAACTTTTCATGCCCGCTTCGATGCGGTTGGAAAGGAATATCATTATCTCCTGCAGCTTTCCTCCAAGAGGGACCCTTTTTTGCGGCATTTTGCCTATCAGTATCCTTACGATTTAAATGTTGAGGCGATGCTGGAGGCAAGTAAATATTTACTGGGGACCCATGACTTTACTAGTTTTTGTTCTGCTAAGACCGAGGTAGTCGACAAAGTCCGGACAATTGAGGCAATCGATTTTAACATCGAGAAAGACGTGCTGACCCTTCGGTTTGTGGGGAATGGTTTTTTGTATAATATGGTGCGCATTCTTGTCGGAACACTCATTGAGGTAGGCGCAGGAAAGCGCCCGGCGGCTGAAATCCCTGTTATTTTGGAAAAAAAGGATCGGTGCCTTGCCGGGAAAACCGCTCCAGGCCATGGATTGTATCTATGGCAAGTATTTTATGAGCTAGATACTTGAGCGAATATCGACAATATGTTTAACCAAGTTTAAAAACAACCTGACCTGGTGTAACATTTTCTTGACATTTTAATGGATAGAATTTATTATATTATATGTGTGTGTTTTTAATACCACGATAAAGCCCCGGAAAGTCTTCATCGTGATTGAAAATATATGAATTGAAATCTAACCGCACAAGTGCATAAGACGTTCATTCCCGGAACAGAATGAATAACTGACTGCAACGAAAAGTGCGAAAATCATAATCTTTATGGATTTAATTAGGAGGGAAATTAATGCGTACAACGTTTATGGCAAATGCCAACAATATCGAGCGTAAATGGTACGTGATTGATGCTGAAGGCCAAACTCTTGGTCGTCTTGCTTCTGAAGTAGCAGCAATCTTACGTGGTAAAAACAAACCAACTTTTACACCAAATGTTGACACTGGTGATCATGTAATTATTCTTAACGCATCTAAAGTAGAACTAACTGGTAAGAAATTAACTGACAAGATTTACTACCGTCACACAATGCACCCAGGTGGTTTAAAAACTAGAACAGCTCTAGAAATGCGTACAAACTATGCTGAGAAAATGATCGAGCTTGCTGTTAAAGGTATGCTTCCAAAGAATTCTCTTGGTCGTCAAACATTCAAAAAATTACACGTATACGCTGGTAGCGAACATCCGCACCAAGCACAACAACCTGAAGTTTACACACTTCGCGGTTAATTAAGAGGGAGGGAATAAAACTATGGCACAAGTTCAATATATTGGTACTGGTCGTCGTAAGAGCTCTGTCGCACGTGTGCGTTTAGTTCCAGGCACAGGTAAAATTGTAATTAATGGTCGTGAAATCGAAGATTATATCCCATTTGAAGCATTACGTGTTGTTGTAAGGCAACCATTAGTAGCTACTGAAACTGTTGGCAGCTATGATGTTCTTGTAAACGTAAGCGGCGGTGGATACACTGGTCAAGCTGGCGCAATCCGTCACGGTGTTGCTCGCGCATTACTTCAAGCTGATCCAGAATTCCGTCCAACATTAAAGCGCGCTGGATTATTAACTCGTGATCCACGTATGAAAGAACGTAAAAAATACGGTCTTAAAGGCGCTCGTCGTGCACCTCAGTTCTCAAAACGTTAATCTTTACGTTTCAAAGACTCTCAACCTTTTGGTTGGGAGTCTTTTGTTTTTAATCAAGGCACTTTTCAATTTGTCAGTTGATTTCCGTGGGCGGATTATATAAATGGAATAAACTTCATTTGGGACGTGTCTAAAGTAACGTTAGTAATTTTGTACTTTTAGAAATGTACCATTGTCCACCCTTTACTCCGAATAATAATAGCTCATCTCAGGGATAATCAATTGAAAATAGCATAATAAAATTATTTCGTTCTACGATCGTTCATAAGCTCTCAAATCATTTCTATTTGAGGTTTTTTGCATAAAATGACGGATATGGTTTATGGATCCCATCCGTTTACTGCATTTAGTCAACTAATTTATGTTTAACTGCATAAAGGGCAGCCTGAGTCCGGTCCGCAAGTTCAAGCTTTGCTAAAAGATTTGATACATGGGTTTTAACAGTTCTTTCTGTGATGAATAATGAGCCAGCGATTTCTTTATTGCTCTTACCTTTAGCGATTTCTTTGAGAACATCTAACTCTCTATTCGTTAATTCTTCGAATAAATTTTTTCCTTGTCCATTTTTATTGGACAAATTGGCTAATAATTGTGAAGTAGCTTTCGGATGAAGTTGGGTTTCTCCTCCGATCATTTTTTTAATCGAAATGACAAGCTCATCAGGCTGGATGTCTTTTAACTGGAATCCAGAAGCACCTGCTTCTAGCGCGGGGATCACATGATCTTGATCAGAAAAGCTTGTCAGCATCATGATTTTAATGTTAGGTTGCTTTTGTTTAATGATTTTTGTAGCCTGGATTCCGTCCATTTCTGGCATAACTAGATCCATTAAAATGAGATCGGGGTTCAGTAATTTAGCCAATTCAATGGCCTCTTTCCCGTTTGCAGCTTCCCCAATAATTTCAAACTCCTTTTGTGTTCGAAGAAAAAAGACCAGACCTCTACGGACGACGTGATGGTCATCGGCGATTAGTATGCGTATACTCACGAATTTTTTCCTCCCTAATATGGAATTCGGATCTGTATTTCTGTCCCGTTTCCTGGTTTGCTAATTAATTGAAATTCCCCAGATAAAGCCTCAGTCCGTGTTTTCATATTTTTCAACCCTAGTGAGGGGATTTCGAGATTCTCTTCATAATAGAAGCCACAACCGCTATCTTGAATTGTTATCATAGCCTCGTCCATAGAAGAGTGAAAACGTAAAATTACCTCTGTGGTCTGGGAATGCTTTTTACAATTGGCTAGGGCCTCTTGCCCGATTCGCCACAACGCTTCCTCTACCTTTCCGGGAATACTAGTGGCACCTGTTACTTGGGTTTCAATGGATAGTCCTAGCAATTCAGCATAACTTCTCAAGGCACTCACCACGCCGTTTTCAAGGCCAAGCGGTCGTAGTTGCCAGATTAATGCCCGCATTTCTCCAAGCGCTTCCTGAGCCAAGTCTTGAATATAACCAAATGTTTGTTTCACTTCATCTTGTTCTGTCATTTCTACTCCTGCACGTGCAGTAAGGCTGAGGGAAAATAACAGCTGATTAACCGAATCGTGAAGATCCCTTGCAAGTCGATTTCGCTCGGCTACAAGCGCAGTCTCCTGTTCCCGCTGCGTGAGTTTAATTCGTTTTAACGCGGTTCCAATTTGATAGGCAACTGCTTCGAGTAAAGCAAGTTCCTCTTTCTTAAAATGTGTTTTGTTCGGTGAACCGACATTTAGTATTCCAAAACGCTCATTTCCAGCTCTGAGGGGAACGGTGGCATGATGAGTCAGCCCACATGTTTCTCCAGCCTGTGCCTCGAGGGCATCTTCAATCCGTTTACATTCCATAATATTTGTTGCTTTGTTTAGGTGATTATTGTTGTATTTATTGACGCACCAACATCTACCCTGGCACATCCTTTGTTTATTGTCATTTGCCAACGCAGGAGGGAGGGCCTCATCTGCTGCGAGCTGATGGTCACCATTTTCATCCATTAAAAAAATCCAACCTGTTTGAAGCTCCGTTATTTGCAGAAGTCTTTTTAGCACACCGGCTAATATGTCTTTTGGATCTGTTCCCTCATTTAGTAGCTCAGCAATTTCCTTTAAAATGCCGATATTCTTATTCTCTCCCGACATACAATTCTCCTCCAGCCACTCCATTTACTGTTATTATAGCTTATTAGGGTAAGTGTCTCTTTCATAGAATTCAAAAAGCTGTCTATCTCGACAGCTTTTTAGGTTAAGCAAGGGACTTCTCCAATTTGTTTACTTCAAGACCATCAAGATGAAATCGTACCCAGACCATCCTTCATTTTATAAGATCAGATTCATATCCCCAAATTCATGCCATAAATAGCCGGCTTTGATGGCCTGATCATAGGCCTGAAGTAAATGCTGCTCAGCTATAAAGGCAGACAGCATGGCGAGGTGGCTTGCCTGCGGTTCATGGAGTCCAGTAATGATTCCGTCTACGATTTTTAAAGGATAGTGTGAATCGATATAGAGCGATGTTACTCCTGAAAGGGCACCGTTTCTGGCAGCCGTCTCAAGCGCACGAACCACAGTGGTACCAATCGCAACGACTCTTTTGCCTGCTGCTTTGGTCTGGAAAATCCTTTCCATTATCTGTTCGGAGATTTGATATTCCTCCTCATTCTCATCAGGAGTTTGGTGCCATTGATCATCAAGCATATAGCTTAGGCCTGTATGCAATTGGATAAAATCGAGCTGAATATTTTTACGCTTCAATTTAAATATCAACTCCCAGCTAAAGGCTCTACCGGCCGAGGGCATTTCAACGGACCCTGGATGGCTGGCAAAAACCGTTTGATAGTAATCCAACCCCCATGGCTGTTCAATGTATTCATATCGGATCGGTTCACCGAGATCATAGATACTATTAAATAACTCCGTGCCTTTTTTTGTAAATTGGATCCTTTTAAGTGGAGAATTCCTTTTCTCGCTGATCACCGTTGCAAACAAATCAGGAGAAAATTCTAGTTGATCACCCTCGTTAATAGGGTTGGCTACAACTAGTGCGTCCCAAATATCTTCATGTTGGCGCCTTGCTAACCTAACTTCCACTTTAGATGCCATTGGTTCATTGTTTCTTGACCATTTAGCATATAAAACGGCTGGGATGGTGCGACTATTATTTGCTATGAGCAAATCTCCAGGTTGGAGGTAATCTGCTAGGTAAAAGAATTGATCATGCCTAATTTCCCCTGTAGCCCGGTCCAGTACCATCATCCGAACATGATCTCTTCGTAAGCCGCGTTTTTCAGGGGGGTGGGAAGCATTCAGTTCGTCAGGTAGATAAAAATTCAGCGGTTTCGTCTCCATTATAATTCCTCCTCTAGTTGGGCCTCAAACCGCTGGCCATTTATGCCTGCTGATTTACTTGATGCAAGATATAAAAATATGCCAACAACGTCCTCGGGCTTTGCTAATGGGTAATCGCAATCAGGTACAGCCATTTGATGCATTTCTGTTTCCATTTCGCCCGGATCGACCATATTTACCCGTACGTTTGTCTCGCTTAATTCATCGGCCCACGTTTCGGTGAGGCCTTCAACAGCAAATTTTGATATACCATAGGCGCCCCATCCCGCAAAACCTGTGTGTCCTACCTCAGATGTCACATTGATAATTGACCCGTCATTTCGCTCTAACATCCCTGGAATCACTCTTCTGGTTACAAGAAATGACGATACAGCATTAATATGAAGCACTGCGGAGAAGGCGTCTTCAGGATAATCAAGCAGCAATGGCATTGGACTAGGACCCAAAATTGAGGCATTGTTAATCAGGACATCAATGTGACCATATGCTTCTTCTGCTGTCGCAATGAATCGTTCCACATCACGTGACTTGGAAATATCAGCGGTAACCGCAAGTACCTCAGCACCCAATCTTACAGCTTCTTCCTTCACCTTTATCAGACCTTCTTCTGATCTTGAGCAAATTGCAAGCCTTGCTCCTTCCTTTGCAAAAGCCAACGTCAATGCTCTACCTAACCCTTTGGACGCCCCGGTAATCATGACAACTTTTTTATTCATCTTATGTTCTCCCCTTTATTCTTGATGTTTTAAGTATATTAATTTTTGGAAAATCCTCCCTCAGAGAAAAGCATGAACTTTTTCTACAACTTTTGGATGAGGGGGAAAGGGAGCTCTTATTTTTACTAGCTTGGCACATAAAGAAAAAACCAAGCAAGAGGTTTTGGAATCTCCTGCTCAGTCTTTTTTATTTTGTGAGAAATTATAAACTAGCTCCTTCTCCAAGGCGAACGACTTGGGAAGTACCCGTATGTCCTTTTGTCACATTCCGTGTATCAAAGACAAGGGCTGCATGGTTTAAGATTTTATCGAGCGGAATAATCGAATGGTCTGTTAAAATAATCACACAATCCATTTCGCTTAACAGATTATCCGTTAAATTAGTACTCATCAATACCTGCCCATCAATCTTTAATGAAGGAATATAGGGATCATGGTAGCTGACCTTGGCTCCTTTTTCGATGAACTGCTCGAGAATTTCTAATGTCGGCGAGTCGCGCGTATCGGCAACATCTTTTTTATAGGTAACCCCGTAAAGTAAAATCTTTGCAGCAGACAGATTCTTTTTATCCCCCAATAACTCCTCTGTGCGAGAAACGATATAGTCAATCATGTTATGGTTCGTTTGCGCTGAAATGGTGATAAACTGACTGCTTGTCTCAAATTGCTGCAGCTTCCATTGGAGATAGAGAGGATCGACGGGAATACAATGTCCTCCAATGCCAGGACCGGGATAAAATGGGGTGAAACCATATGGCTTAGTCGCGGCTGCTCCGACCACTTCCCAAATATCAACCTGTAACTGATCGCAAAGAATGGCCATCTCGTTAATAAATGAAATATTGACAAAGCGGAAGGTATTTTCAAGCAACTTGGTTAACTCAGCAGTCTCTGTTGAAGAGACAGGAACCACTTCGCGGTAAATCTGCTTATAAAGAGACAATGCCTCCTCCTTACACTTCTCAGTTACGCCCCCAATCACCTTTGGAATGTCTTCGACTCGGAATTTTTCATTACCGGGATCAATGCGTTCCGGTGAATTAGCCAGGTAGAAATCGCTGCCTGCACGTAACCCACTTTGTTCAAGAATTGGCAATAATACTTCCTTTGTTGTTCCAGGAAATGTGGAGCTTTCTAAAATAACCAGTTGTCCTTTTTGTAGTCGTGATTGAATTTCTTTTCCTGCACTGATGATAAAGCTTACATCCGGTGTTTTATGTTTAGTAAGCGGGGTTGGTACACAAATAATAACCGAGTCTACCTCTTTTATTTCATCAAAATTAGTAGTTGCGGCGAAATGGCCACTATCGATTACCGTCTTTAGCGAAAGATCAGTTACGTCCCCAATATAGCTTTTAGCCATTCTCAGCATTGAGACCTTGTTGTGATCTAAATCGATCCCTTTTACCTGAAACCCCTTTTCCGCCAGCATGACAGACAAGGGAAGGCCTACATACCCTAATCCGATAACAGCAATTTTGTCCTTTTTCCTCTGTGAATCATGGCTGTCCATTCATTCATCTACTCTCCTCGTCCATAAAAAATATAATACATATTAAAATATGTGCAGTGGAGGGGATGGTAATGGACAAACAACCAAACGGTGAAATTTAGATGAATTTCCGCACCATTATAGGAGTGTTATTTTTAGTTACCGAAGAAGTGATTCGATATTTTAGATAGAAAATGACAGATGAATGGTTAACAGCCGTTTCACCTTGTACTCGTGAGTCATAGATTAGGGTGAAATCAACTTAATACTAGCTCAAATGTTTGCCTATTCGTGAAAGGGACAAGATGTACAGAACCAAGCGAAAGGGCATAGCTGAGATAGAGATAAGGAGAAGAAGATGATTAACCTAGTAGATTTAAAGCGTCAGTTTCAAAGTGTTAAAAATGAAATTCTCCAAGGAATGGAGGAGGTGATAGACAGCGGTCAATACGTTCTAGGTCCAAAGGTCAAGGAGCTTGAGGGGAAAATAGCGAAACGACTGGGGGTGGCAGAGGCGATTGCCGTTGCAAATGGGACAGATGCGCTTGTTCTAACTCTAGAGGCATATGGAATTGGGCTCGGAGATGAAGTCATTACGACCCCATTTACCTTCTTTGCCAGTGCGGAGGCCATCTCACGGGTAGGAGCTACTCCGGTATTTGCTGATGTCGATCCTGTCTCCTACAATATTGATCCTGCAGATATTGAGAGAAAAATATCTGCGGCGACGAAGGCGATTATTCCCGTTCATCTTTTTGGGCAGCCTGCTGCTATGGATAAGATAAGCAAGCTTGCGAAAAAGAACAATCTTCTTGTGATTGAAGATGCCTGCCAAGCATTCGGGTCTTCTTATATGGATCGTCCTGTCGGCAGTCTAGGCGATGCTGCTTGTTTCTCGTTTTTCCCAACGAAGAATCTCGGTACGATGGGGGACGGGGGGATCATTACAACGTCAGATCCAGATCTGGCTGGAAAAATTAGAAAACTCCGCACACATGGCACAACGAAAAAATATTATCATGACCGAATCGGCTATAACAGCCGCCTTGATGAATTACACGCAGCTATTTTACTCGTCAATCTTGCCAAAATAGATGAGTGGAATCAAAAAAGAAGAGAGCTCGCTGACCGCTATCGTCAGCACCTAGGAGATGTGGAGTATTTATCCATGCCAGTGGAATCAGAAAATGGTGCTCATATTTATCACTTGTTTTGCATGGAATCAGACCGACGAGATGAGCTCATGAAAGCACTAATAAACGCACAAATTCAAACAGGTGTTTATTATCCCCACTGTCTACACTTACAGGAAGTGTATGCGGGATTAGGTTACCAGCAGGGAGATTTCCCAATTGCTGAATCGTTATCAGAAAAACTGTTTGCTGTTCCGATGCATCCATTTTTAACAGAAAAGGAACAGGATCAGATTATTGCCATTTTACGACAAAAGGATGGGAACTAAATGGCAGTTCGATTTGGCTTGATCGGTTGTGGTTTTATCTCGAGAAAACATCTTCAGGCACTGGCTAGCTGTAAGGATGCACAGCTAGTAGCGGTCAGTGATCTCCATGAGGCGAGAATGACTGAAACCAAGCAATTTTACCAAACCCTGTCAGGTCATAGCGATTCCGTCGAATGCTTTCAGGATTATAAAGAAATGCTCACAAATGCGCAAATGGATGCGGTCATTATTGCCTCCTTCTCAGGACTTCACGCCAGGATGGCCAAGGACGCTCTCCACTCACATAAGCACGTGGTTCTTGAAAAGCCGATGGCACTGTCGATTGAAGATTCCGATAAATTAATTGCACTAGCACAAGAACAGCGGAAGGAGCTGATGGTTTGCCATCAACTTCGGTTTCGCCCGTTGATGCAAAAAATTAAACAGCTGATTGACGAAGGAAGAATCGGAAAACCGTATCTAGGGGTTTCTTCGATTCGAATTAACCGGTCCCCAGACTATTATTCAGCTGCGGCTTGGCGGGGAAAATGGGCTAGTGATGGGGGGATGCTGATCAATCAAGGCATTCACTTTGTCGATTTGCTTCAATGGTTTCTCGGTGATGTGAAGACCGTGTACGGTGAAATCGCTCAATCATCATATCTAAAGGAAACAGAGGATGTAGCCGTTGGTATTATTCAGTTTAAAAATCAAGCAAAAGGGATTGTTGAGGCTAATATAGTGACTAAGCCAAATAATTTAGGCTATTCTTTAGCGATATTTGGAGAAAAAGGGACGATTTCCATCGAAGGTCCATCACTCAATCAAATTTCCCGCTGGTACATTGATGGAGAACCAATCAATAATGAAGAGCTTGATCTGCTTCTAAGTGATGGAAATGAACAGCTCTATATGTATGAAGACTTTATTGAAGCGGTAGCTAGACCGGATAAGCATGTGCAGATTGATGGAACGGAAGGGAAGAAGGCTCTCGAAATTATTTTTGCGATGTACCAATCAGAATTAACGAAGCAGGCTGTATCCTTTCCTTTATCATCGTTCTCCACCACCGATATGTGTAGAAGGGAAGGAACTTAATCATGAATCTCGGAAAAGTAGCCGTAACAGGCGGTGCGGGATTTTTAGGATCACAGCTTGTGAGCAGGCTTATGCCCCTGTGTGACCATATTTATATCATTGATGATCTATCAACTGGCAACAGGGCGGCCGTTCCACAATCAGAGCGGATCACATTTTATCAAGAAAGTATTACGAATGAAAAAGTGTTGGAAGAGGTTTTACCAAACGTGGACTATATCTTCCATTTTGCCTGTAAAAATCTCGTCTTATCAGTTGAAAATATTAATGACGATTTCGAAACAAACCTATACGGCGGCTTTTTATTGCTGCAAAAGGCTCAGGAATGCTGTCCGGGCTTAAAGCGGTTTATCTATGCCTCGACTACTTCCATTTACAGCCATGCTGACATCCTTCCTACCCCGGAATCGTACTATAATATCAAGCTCCCATATGCAGCGAGTAAATTTTCAATGGAGCATTATTGCCATGTCTATCATCAAATGTACCAAATGCCTGTTAGCATTTTGCGATTTTCAAATGTATATGGTCCTGGCCAGCTTGCCACAAATCCTTATTGTGGAGTGGTGGCGAAGTTTTTTGAAGCGGTGCTTACTCAACAGCCTCTGATCATCTTTGGTGATGGCAGTCAGACACGCGATTTTACGTATGTGGAAGATGCCATGGATGCCGTGTTACTGGCAGCGGTGGACGAGAACGCGATAGGAAGAGTTTATAATGTCGGAACAGGGATAGAAACAAGCGTCCTCGATCTGGCTAAAGAGGTTCAGAAGGCGAGTGGACAAACAAATCTACCACTAACGTTTGCCCCTAAACGGAAAGTAGATGTCGTGCAGCGAAGGAGTATTCTAGCTGACAAAATTCACGCTGAATTGCATTGGAAAAAGCCACATTCCATTGTAGAGGGGATTGCTAAAACGTATATATGGCTTAAAAGGGAGGAGGAAAATGAGAATTTTCCACGGAACAACTGAGATTGCTGGCCAAATGGGAATATTGAGCAGTGCCCTGACAAAAAAGGGGCATTGCTCTGTTGGCTATAATACGTTCCATTCCTATCTCGGTTATAAAGACTATCTTGTCAACACCGATGGGAAAGGACTGGAGGAAAGTATCCCACACATACTCGATTATTATGATCTGTTTCATTTCCATTATGGTACAACGCTATCCCCAGGCTTTGCTGACTTGCCTGAAATCAAAAGTAGACACAAGAAAATGATTATGCATCATTGGGGGAACGATGTAAGGTTCCATGAACAGGCACGAATTCGCAATCCATATGTCTATACCGGTGATTCACCGCCTAATGAAGAAATACATGCAAAATTGATGAAGCTCACGGCCTATATTAAAGAAGCGATTGTTCAAGACTATGAAGTGTATGACTATGTTAAGGACTACTATGAGAAGGTGCACGTCGTTCCAATTGCGATTGATCTTAGCCATTTCCAGCCCCATTATCCATCTGTTAAGAAAGAGCGGCCACTGATCCTGCATGCTCCTACCAATCCAGATTTTAAGGGTACCTTCTATATCGAAGCAACGATAGAAAGACTGAAAGCGGAGTACGATTTTGACTACCGCCGCATCGAGAAAATGAATCATGAGGAGGTTATTAAGTTATACAAGCATGCAGATATAATCATTGACCAGGTCTTATGTGGCTCCTATGGATTACTAAGTGTAGAGTCAATGGCACTAGGCAAGCCTGTGTTAACGTATATTCGCTCTGATCTTATTGCCTCTTTTCCTGCTGAATTAGCGATTGTGAATACCAATCCAGATAATTTATATGAGCAGGCCAAAAGGCTCCTTGACCATCCGGAGCTGCGTCGTGAACTTGGCATAAAGGGTCGTGCGTATGCAGAAAAGTATCATTCACATGACATCATCGCCGATCAATTACTCGCCATTTATGCAGATTTAAAAGGGTAAGTGGCAAAACAAGTAGTATGTAAGTGAGGCTGGTTCAAATGGAAGAAGATCTACCTCCATTTCCCCCAGCTTCTTTTTTCCTTTTGTCACAAGATCGTGATTCTAGTGGGCATACACCTTTGGACAGAAAAAAACTGGTTCAAAGGTCCGACCTTTTGAAACCAGTTAGTCATGTTTTTATGACGGGAATGCTGCTGTTGGATAAATAGGAGTATACGCTTTTTTGATGAAGGAATAGAGGTAAACATATTCGTTAGGGTGATTTTGATAAATATCACGCATTGTTTGATTAGGGAAATCAAAAACGAGAAGACTGTTATTCATGTAGTCGTTGAATACACCATAATTTAAATAATCTAGCAAATGATTTTCCTTAAAGAGCAGACCTTTTCCAAAGGAAATTTGCATGCCTGTCTGAAAATATTTAGCGTATACGGTCGAGTTGGGAATCCAGGTATAGTCTGGTCCTGTTTTTCCGTAAAAGTTTGGATGGGTACAGGCCGCGTCAAATCCAAACTCCTTCCATTCCACACATCCAGTGGAACCATACTGCTGTAACCACAATGATAGATACCCTTTTTGGCGAATAAAGGCTGTCACCTTTTGAACAAGACTTTCATCGCGACTGTCAATCGAGGCCCGCGGCCAGACAAACCCTCGGAACGTTAATTTTTCGTCGAGACGCTTCGATTTTTTCCATTTACTTAAAAACTTGTCCATCCACCACGTCATCGCTAAGATTCTGTGTTCTTCTCTTTTAAAATTAATCTTTTCTCCTTCTACTTTCCCAAAGTTTGTTTGCGTAAGAATGGGATAGGGGATGGCCACCCAAATATCCGTTTTTTTTCCATCGGCTGTGTTACTAGCAGCAGCCTCTAGATTGACTTTGTCCATAAAAAGCCTTTTTAAAGCTAGTTTCCAATCATCCTTTTCTGATAATGTACCAAAATCAGTATACATCGGGTAAATAAAATGATTTTTTCTTCCACTGATTGGATTGAAGATCAAACCTCCAAACATTGAATCAATCGGGGCTCCATTCACTAGATAAGATTGATAGGGTATTAAATCCTCAGCAGTCCAGTTGGTAATTCCATTATCAGTGTCCTCTCCATAGGGAAGCAGGCAAAGATGATTTTGTACACCGAGCTTTTCCGCTGACATAAATTCATTAGTTGACAAACGATTCCCACCTTTCCTTTTTGTCCTATTACAGCGTATGAGTTCCAGGAATAAAAGGTGAGTCCGCATGTCCCCATTTATTGCTTTGCAAATAGCCAACTTATCCAACGTGAATATACTATATTCGGAAGGAGAGATGTATATGAAAATTGTGCATACCCCAACTGAAATTGCTGGACAGATGGGGATTATCTGTAAAGAACTAAGGAAGCAAGGGCACCATGCTGCCGGATTTAACTGTTTTCACACCTATTTGAATTATAAAGGTGACATTATCAATACGGATGCATTTGAGGTGATGAAGGAACTAGAATTTCTGGTGAAAAATACTGATATTTTTCATTTTCATAATGCCAACACGTTTATGCAGGATTTCAATGACCTCCCGTTTTTAAAGGAAAAGGGGAAGAAGATGGTGATGCATCATTGGGGAAGTGATGTCCGTAAGGCTGAGATGGTCAGCAGGTTGAATCCATATCCACTTCCGCCGACTTATTATACGGATGAAGAAATAAACAAGCAGCTTACCACGCTATCACAGTATATTGATACAGCTATCGTTCAAGATTATGAGGCATATCCTTATGTAAAAGATTATTACAAAAATGTCTATGTCCTACCACTCGCATGTAATTTTGAGGCCTTCCCTGTTTCGTATCCATCTGTCACTAATACGAATCCGGTGATCATCCATGCCCCGACAAATCGTTCCTTTAAAGGATCTGATTATGTAGAAGCAGCTGTGAATCAATTATATGGGAAAGCGACGTTTACGTATCAGATGCTTGAAAAAATAAGTCATGAGAAGGCACTTGCGATGTATCAGAAGGCAGATATCATTATTGATCAGCTACTATGTGGCACATATGGTATGTTCAGTGTGGAGGCAATGGCCATGGGCAAGCCGGTAGTGGCCTTTATCCGAGACGATGTTCGCAGTCAGTTCCCAGCGGACCTGCCAATTGTACAGGCAACCCCAGAAACGATCGCAGATGTGCTGCTAGAGTTAATTCAAAACCCACAGCGCCGCCATGAAATTGGTATGGCTGGCAGACGGTATGTAGAAACCTATCACTCGGCCGAACGAGTAGCGGGGGAGTTAATAAAAATTTATCAGCAGCTATAATCGCATAAGTGGAGCTGTCTCCTTAAGGGCAGCAAGTTCTGTTATTTTCTTATTTTTAGTAGGAAAGGGAGGTTTGTGCATGATCCATGCATCGGCACAATTAGGTGTAAATGTCACGATTGGTGAGAACGTCGTTATCGAAGAAAATGTCGTCATTGGAAATAATGTCACCATCGGACACCACGTCATTATTAAAAAGGATACAAAAATCGGGGATTTTGTCCAAATCGGAGAACTGACGGTTCTTGGCAAACCGACATCCTCTAATAAAAAAATGGCCCGTAAGCCAGGGAAGATTCTTGATCCCTTACTGATAGAAGATCATGTCACGATTGGCTGTAATAGTGTCATTTACCGCCACGTAAAGCTAGAGTCAGGCGTTTTTGTCGGAGATTTATCAAGCATCCGTGAAATGGTAACTGTGGGTGAAGACAGCATTATCGGCCGGAATGCCATCGTGGAAACGAATACGATTATTGGAAGGCGTGTGACCATTCAAACGGGCTGCTATATTACAGCGGATATGGTGATCGAGGATGAGGTTTTTATCGGCCCTTGCTGTTCATCCTCAAATGATAAATATATGGGAATGGGAAATTACAAGCATCAGGGACCAGTGATAAAAAGAGGAGCCAAAATTGGTAACAACGCAACCCTCCTGCCGGCAGTGACCATTGGTGAAAATGCTATTGTAGGAGCGGGGAGTGTAATTACAAAGGACGTTCCTGCAAATAAGACAGTGGTCGGTAATCCTGGGAGGATCATTAAATAGAATCTTGGCTCTTTGGTGTTAATGAGGTAGAACGAAATAAGGGTATAAGGAGTAGATATGTCGGTAAAAGTTTGTATGCTGTCGAAGTTTAACACACTCTTTGACTCAAGAATGTTTGAAAATGAATCGAAAAGTCTCTTAAAGAACGGATTTGATGTTACATCGATTATACCGCGGTACAATGGCTATATATGCAGGTTAAACTTTACAACAATTAGGGATCAGTTTTTGGACAAATCCTTTATTCATGAGGGTATTCATATTCTGACGTATGAATATGGTCAGGAACCGCTCGAAACGATGCTGTTAAATATAAAAAGTAAACATCATTACGGCTTTAGGGATCCGTTAATGGCTGCTGGATTAACAGTGGATGCGGAAATCTATCATGCACATTCTCTTTATTCCCTCTACGCTGGAGTTGGGATAAAAAGAGCGATGAAGGAAGCGGGAAAAGATATAAAATTGATTTACGATTGCCGCGACTTAAACGCGGATCCACATAACAAACAACCTGACAATCTGAAATTAATGGATTTATTGCTCCACATGCTGGATGAAGTCGATTATTTGCTCACGGTCTCAGAATCAATCAAAGCATGGTATCTGATTCAAAAGCCGAACCTTCCAATTGAGTTAATCTACAATTCACCACCTTTAGCAAACATAATCGAACCGAAGAAATTCAATGAAGGTAGTTTGACGGCTTGCTATGAAGGGATTGTCCATCCACAACGAGGTGGGTTAGATAAAATTCTTCGTATTACAGAACTGACCAATCAAAAAATTGATTTCAATTTTAGTATTATTGGTGGACTGTTAAGGGGATTTCAGCTTGTCATTCCAGAGCCACTAAAAGACCGAATTCCTATTCATAATTGGGTCGATTATCATTCCATCCCACAGTATATGAAAACTGTTGATGTAAGCTGGATAGACCTTGATACTCGCAATTCTTTAAATAGACTGTTTGCGATGCCAAATAAATTTTTCAGTGCCTTAAACAATGGTGTCCCTGTTGTCTGTAATAAAGGAAATGATATGGAAAATTTCATACGGTTCCACCATTGTGGATTAGTGATCGATAAGCATAGTCCCACCGTAGAAGATTATGTCGAGGCCTTTATTTATTTACATGAACACCGTGACCTGCTAAAGATGATGAGTGCGAATGCTCGTCGGGCAATGGAGACACACTTTAGCTGGGAGCTTATGGAGAAGAGATTGATCGATGTTTATCAAAGATTATTGGAAAAAAATAAAGATAGAGTATTTTATCTGACCTAGTTACTAGGTTGAAAAGTGCATAGGAAAATGTAAATATAGTTCACTTTTTCATTACCTGATTTCAGTAGGGGTAAGGGGAGGTGGACTATTTCATGTTTTTCTGTCTGTTGGGTGCTGATTAAATGGGCGAAATTTGACTTTGTGAATGGTCCAGTTCCAGACGACTTGTGCCCTTTTTGCAAAAATGTGTCTTTTACCAGAGGAAAGTGTCCTGTCATCTAAGATGCTTGTACATAAAATGTGGTTTGCTCAGCAGTTTTTATAGTAAAAATGTTGTAGCAAATTCGAAAGGGAGGTGAATAATTTGTCAATTGAAGATCTGATTACAAATGGTGGCTTTGAAACAGGAAATCTTACTCCATGGATTGGAGTTAACGCTGAGGTCACAAGCGAATTTTCCCATTCGGGTTACTTTTCTGCAAGATTAACCGGTGACTCTAATTCTTTTATTTTTCAACTTGTTGCTATCGAAGCTGGTGAGCAATTTGAATTTCTTACTTCTTTGGCGAAAGTGGGGACTGATCCTAGCCCACCTATCAGTATCTCAATTATTTATTATGATGCTGCATTTAATTTCCTTGGATACGGATTGATTACTAATCTTCCTGTGGACAGGCTCCTTAATGCAGAAAATGATGTGTGGCTTGAAGTATATGGAAATACCACACCTGCTCCAGTGGGTACTACACAAGCATTTATGCTAATAAATAGTTTGCCTGAGGCAGGAAGTTCTGACGTATTGGTTGATGATATAGCCTTATTAACTGCTGAAGTTAATGGAGCAACAGGAGGAACCGGGGCAACAGGAGCAACCGGGGCAACAGGAGCAACAGGCGCAACAGGAGGAACCGGGGCAACAAGCGCAACAGGAGGAACCGGGGCAACAAGCGCAACAGGAGGAACCGGGGCAACAGGCGCAACAGGAGCAACCGGGGCAACGGGAGCAACCGGGGTAACGGGAGCCACCGGAGCAACCGGGGTAACCGGAGCAACCGGGGTAACAGGAGCAACTGGAGCAACCGGGGCAACAGGAATAACGGGAGCCACCGGAGCAACAGGAGTAACCGGGGCGACAGGAATAACGGGAGCAACGGGAGCCACCGGAGTAACTGGAGCAACCGGGGCAACAGGAGTAACTGGAGCAACAGGAGTAACCGGGGCGACCGGAGCCACCGGGGCGACAGGAGTAACCGGAGCAACAGGAGCCACCGGGGCAACGGGAGCAACAGGGGTAACTGGAGTAACGGGAGCCACCGGAGTAACCGGAGCCACCGGGGCAACGGGAGCAACAGGGGTAACTGGAGTAACGGGAGCCACCGGAGTAACCGGAGCCACCGGGACAACAGGTCCGACAGGGGCACAGGGTCCAACTGGACCACAAGGTGGAGCGACAGGAGCAATTGGTCCGACAGGGGTGCAGGGTCCAACTGGACCAGCTGGACCAGCTGGGGCTACAGGAGTAACAGGCCCAACAGGTCCAATTGGTCCAACAGGTACCATTGAACCAAATCCATATGAGGTATATGTCCGAGCAGGGGCAGTTGATGGTGATGGGACACAGGCCAATCCGTTTGGAACAATTCAACAAGGGGTAACGGCAGTTTCACCAACAGGAACTGTTCATGTGTTGGTGGGAACATATCCCATTTCCTCAACCATTACCATTAATAAAGAAGGAGTTACTTTAAAAGGATATCCGGGTACCATCGTTGAATTACAAGCAGCCGTCATTGCATTTCAAGTCCTTGGAAATGGGGTTACAATTGAAGGATTGACAATTACCAGCAATAATCCTTATGCTGTAGAGTTTATCCGAATTGGAGGAACAAATCATAAAATTATTGATAATGTTATTTTTGGACCACCACAAGCTGGACCATCTACAGGCTGGGTAGTGAATCGCGGCTTTGTGACATTGGCTGGAAATATGACTAATTTATTGGTCCAAGATAATATTTTTTACTCTCTCCGCCAACCTTCTTATTTAAATCCAAACACCACCGGGCATATCGTAAATAATGTTGTTTATAATACGAGAGGATTTGTTGTGGATAGTGCGATATTTGTCTTTTCGGGGAATTCATGGGGAATTCCGGAAAATGCTGTTGATATAGCTTTATTAGTGGGAACGCCGACGGGGCCTCCATACGATCCTTTAACTGAGCTAAGTACAAATAATAGTGATGCGTCAATTTCTGACCAGAGGTAAGAGCCAAGAGATTAATGCTCATAATGCAACTTCTCCTTCTTGATGGAGAAGTTTTTTTAATCTAGCTGTTGTTCATTTTTTCAAGAAAAATAGGTACAAGCACAATTGGGAAAGCAGCAGTTTAAATAAGATACAAAGAAACGTGTAAAACCAGATAACCATGCAAATTTATTAGTAGTAGAAAGGAGAAATTGATTTGGTATCAATAAGCTTATGTATGATTGTAAAAAATGAAGAAGCAGTATTGGCGAGATGTCTGGAGACCATAAAAGACATTGTTGATGAAATCAATATTGTCGATACTGGATCCACCGACAGTACGGTAGAAATAGCCAAGCAATATACAGACCGAGTTTTTTTCTTTGAATGGATTGGCAACTTTGCCGCTGCAAGAAATGAGTCATTTAAGTATGCTACAAAGGAATATATTCTATATTTGGATGCTGACGATGTCTTACTTGAAGCGGACCAAAGGAAGCTTGAGGAATTGAAGGAGACCTTAGATCCATCCGTGGATTCGGTCTCAATGTATTATGACGCTGGAACAGATGAATTTGGTAATGTAACCCTCCGATATCGCCGCAACCGACTTGTAAAAAGAGCAAAGAATTTTGTCTGGAAAGGTGATTGCCACCAGTATTTAGAGGTGTTTGGAAACATCATAAATTCCGAAATTTCGATTACGCATAAAAAGATTAAACACTCTATTGGCAGAAATCTCAATATTTATCAAAGCAAAATCGAACGTGGCGATGAATTCTCAGCCAGGGATTATTTTTATTATGGAAATGAGCTAAGAGAGAATGGTCATTATGAAAAAGCAATTGAGGCCTACAATGATAATATTGCATTGCTAGAAGGGTGGATAGAGGATAAGGTTTATTCCTGTATTAACAAAGCGGATTGCTATCGTCATCTGGGCGACCTTGAAAATGAACTACGCTCCTTATTCCAATCGTTTGAGTTCTCCAAAACCCCGCGTGCGGAAACATGTAGCCGGATTGGCTATAATTATCAACGGAAACGTGAATATAATGCGGCCATCTACTGGTATAATCTTGCTACACAATTAGTGCCGGAATCGGATAGATGGAGCTTTAGCTATCCGGCCTACTATACATGGTATCCACATTTGCAAATGTGTGTCTGTTATTACAATCTTGGTGATTTTTCGAATGCCTATAATCATAATGAAGAGGCAGGCAAATACCGGCCAGAGGATCTAAAAATCCTTCATAATCGGAAACTGCTTGAAGGAAAGCTTGGTATTGGACAGGGAATTTAGTCCCTTGTAAAGAAAACGGAGCCATAGAAACATATTCCTGCTTAATACTAATAATGTATCGAAAAAAACCCGGTAATATCCAACATTCTTCGAAGCGAAAAATTGGCAAAGGAAAACAGCGATCTCTTTGCATTTCTTATGAACTGGGGATGAAGAATAGTTCTAAGAGGTGAAAATTAAGTGACTGTCATTACAACCTTTAAGGAAAAAAAACGCGAAAAGCAAATCAAATATGAGCGTTCCGTCTTGCGGGACCTATCCATTAATACACTAAAGGAACGAGTAAAACATTATTTTGGTTCCACCCCCCTTGCATCGAGTTTTGTCATGAATACCGGTATAGAAGAGGCCTGTTACGATGTGGCCCTTGAAGCCTTCCTTCTAGGGGCAAAGTTTAGCAAATTTGGCTATTATGGAGAAAAACTTGATGATGTCCGTCATCGTTGTTTTAAAGAAGAAAAACACCTAATAGATACGTTATATAATTTCTTGCTCTATTGGGGAAATGGAGAAGAAGGCGCGATGAGCGAGTCGTTGTATTATCTTTGTGAGCAATATATATACGCATGGTTCAAAGAGGGCTTTGATAAAGGACAAAGGCGTCATAAGCTACGTCTGCACTAGCTAGTCAAACTCATCCATTCTTCCTGTTCTAAATCTTCTTCTTGTCCCATATAGTTTATTGAACATGGACGAGCGGGAAGGATGATTTGGGTGTCAAAGCGCAGAGTGAAAATAATTGGGTTTATTGCGGGATTACTTGTGTTATTTTTCATATTACAGCACGATTTTATCGAAAATAACTCATGGAAAACCTGGAATTTACCATTGTCAGGGAAAATTATTTTATTAGATGCTGGCCATGGCGGCCCTGATGGGGGAGCAGGTACAGGCAAAACGCTTGAAAAAGATATTTCTTTAGAGATTACCCGAAAAGTCCGGGATTATCTTCAAGAGCAAGGAGCACTTGTGATTATGACAAGAGATTCTGATAAAGATTTAGCGGACCCTGATACGAGGGGCTATAGCAGGAGAAAAGTTGAGGATTTGAAAAAGCGATTAAAGATGATTAATAACTCCGATAATGACCTTTTTGTCAGCATTCATTTAAATGCGATCCCTTCTTCACAGTGGAGTGGGGCCCAAACCTTCTATGCACCCCAGCACAAGGAAAATGCCAGAGCAGCCAAATTTATTCAAGAGGAACTCCGCAAGAACTTGGAGAATACCACCCGTAAAGCAAAACCCATTAACCAAGTATATATTTTAAAATATGCAAAAAAGCCGGGAGTGTTGGTCGAGGTTGGCTTCCTTTCGAATCCGACAGAAAAGGCCTTGCTAAAAAAAGACTCCTACCAAGAAAAAGTAGCAGCATCTATTCATAATGGCATTTTGCGTTACTTTACTAAGGAAAAGGAACTAAAAGAAACAGAGTAAAGAAGGGTGCAAAGCCCTTCTTCTATTTTTGTGTAGGAAGATTAATGATATTTCTATAGGTAGTATAGTGTGATTAAGATAACTGTTTCCATGCCTAGTTATGGTATACTGAGAGATGGAAACGAATTCATTAGGTGAGGTGTTTTTTTATGTTAACTGAACAAAGAATCCAAGAGATTCTTGGGGGCATCAAAGAACCATTTTTACATAAAACGTTAGCTGAATTAGATGCGATTGAAGAAATAAAAATAAAAGAAGAAAAACAACACGTTAGTGTTAAGGTGCAAATAGCTAAAACAGGCACAAGTGAACAACTTCAGCTGCAAACGCAAATTGTTAATTTGTTAAAAGAAGCGGGAGCTGCAACGGTTGGGATCCGCTTTAGTGAGTTGCCTGAAGAGGTACTAGCGCAACATCGCCATGCTGAACCAGAAGAGGAGAAAAATCTTCTTCATTCCAAGCAAACAACTTTCATAGCGATTGCCAGCGGTAAAGGTGGAGTGGGTAAATCCACTGTTTCTGTCAACTTAGCTGTGGCCCTAGCCCGTTTAGGGAAAAAGGTGGGGCTTATTGACGCCGATATTTACGGTTTTAGTGTACCCGATATGATGGGGATCACCAATCGTCCGGTTGTTCGTGGGGAAAAGATTATCCCTGTTGAACGTTTTGGCGTTCAGGTCATCTCTATGGGCTTCTTTGTAGAAGACAATGCCCCGATCATCTGGCGTGGCCCTATGCTTGGAAAAATGTTAAACAGTTTCTTCAATGAAGTGGAATGGGGAGACATTGATTATTTACTATTAGACTTACCACCTGGAACGGGCGATGTGGCCCTAGATGTTCATACCATGCTTCCTGCTTGTAAGGAAATTATCGTGACAACGCCACATCCAACGGCAGCCTTTGTTGCAGCCCGTGCAGGAGCAATGGCATTACGCACGGAGCATGAGGTGCTAGGAGTCATTGAGAATATGGCTTATTTTGAAAGCAAGGTTACGGGTGAAAAAGAATACGTATTCGGCCGCGGCGGTGGAGATAAGTTAGCTGAAGAATTGAATACAGAGGTGCTTGGTCGTCTGCCACTTAATCAACCTGATTGGAACGATGAAGACTTTGCTCCATCTGTTTATCAGGAAGATCACCAAATTGGAAAAATTTATCTAGAAATAGCCCAAAAAGTAACAAGTTTGCTTAAAAAGTAAAGCAAAGGCCTCTCCCTAATGTGGAGAGGCCTTTCTTCTTCAACTTCGGGGCATGCTGCTCATTGCCATGCTAGGCACCGCTATCTTGTCCTTCAGAATTTTCTTGGTTACTAGATTGATCTTCACTCTCGTCTTTGCTGGAAGTCGTTTTAGTTTCCTCTGCCGCTTTTAAGAGCAATTCTTGAATCTTTGCTTTGAAAAGAGGACTATCCACGGTCTCTGTGATTACCTTCTGCAAATGTTCACGGTATTCTTTACTTTTAAGGGCATCCGCTAATTCTTTTTGGATTTCAGGCTCTTTAAAAACCTCAATCATCATTCCTCTATATTCAGGATCATTCATTAAATCCTTCAATAATTGTTGATTTTCTGTTTTCATGTTTTTTGCTACGCTTTGGGCAAACTTTGCGTCACTAAAGGTTTTTTTCCAGAAATCAGTTGCCTTATCAGACGTTAAGGTTTGCTGAATGGTTTCAGAGACGACCTTTTGGTCCATCACAAGCTTTTCCTTCATTTTATCATCGGACATGACATCCTGGATTGCCTTCTTACCATCATCTGTTTTCAGAATATCAACGACCATTTTCTTCGTCTGATCGTAATCAACTTGTCCTTCGCCACTTGAATCATTGGCAGAACAACTAGCTAGCAGCAACATGATGGGTAGGAGGAGCAACGTTCTTTTTCCTCTCATTTTCAAGCTCCTTTCACATAAAAATGCTTAATTTTAGGATGAAGAAAACAGAGGGAGATTATACGCTGGTAAATGAAATTATAGATTTTTCACCATTAGCTTGGTACAATCAAAATGGAATGTACTTTTGGATGTTGGGGGTTTAGAGTGTGACAAGCCGTAATTGGGTAAGACTGTTTATGACCACATTATTAGTTGGCGGGGTCACCACGGCTATTGTGGGCTTTATTATTCGTTGGAATGAGTTTCAACCGTATTTTACTGAATTTCAGATCATTGATATTTTATCAACCTTAATTTGGTTAATTGTGATGGGCTTTTTGTTTAGTGTCATCAGCCAAATGGGCTTTTTTTCCTACTTAACAATTCACCGTTTTGGATTAGGGATATTTAAATCAGCTTCGCTTTGGAATGCCGTTCAAGTCGTACTGATTCTCTTTGGGTTATTTGATTTAATCTACTTAAGATATGAGAAATTTGCCAAACCAGGGGATTCGCTTCTCCCGTATTTTGGACTGGCCATCCTTCTTTTAGGTGTGGCACTGATTGTTGCCTGGTATAAAGTAAAACAAACTAATCGTGGGGCTTTTATCCCTGCTTTATTCTTTATGATTGTGGTCACCTTGGTAGAGTGGGTGCCTGTCTTGCGTGAAAATGAAAAGAGCTGGCTTTACTTAATGATGGTTGCTTTAATGGCTTGTAATGCCTATCAATTATTAATTCTTCATCGATTGAATACGCAATCGGAGCAGGAAAGACAAAAACGCGCAGCTCAACCAAAGTCTACTACAAACAATAGTAAGAAAAAGAAAATGAGCAAAAAACCGTCCATGTAAATGGGCGGTTTTCCTATATCAGATAAGAATTTATATGATTCAACTTCGAGAATGCTCCAGCTCCAAGCGCTTTTCTTAAGAGCAATGGCTATTTTATTTCTTTGGAACTTACTTCTCCGTTCGCAATCATTTCAGACACGGATACGAGCTTTAAGCCTTTTTGACGAATTTCTTGCAAAATAAGCGGCAGGGCTTTAGCCGTTTGTTTGGCGGAATCAGAGGCATGTAAAAGAACGATATCGCCTTTTTCAGCCTTGTTAACATTGTTGACAATTTTTTCTACCCCAGGATTTTGCCAATCCTTTGAATCAATTTTCCAATGGACAACCGTATACCCATAGCGCTTAGCAATTTTTAACGTACGCTCATCAAAATGACCTGTCGGGGCACGTAGAAGTTTGATGTCTTTCACACTTAACTTTTTAAAAACTTCCTGAGCCTTGGAAATATCTTTTGCAATTTTTGCATCCTCTAGATCTTTGTAATCCACATAATCATATCCGAGGATTCCAATTTCAAATCCTTCTTTGGCAATACGATTCACAATGTCAGGATGTCGCTCTGCCCACGTTCCTGCTAAAAAGAAAGTAGCAGACTTTACATTCTCCTTTTTTAGGATATCTAAAATAGGTTCAGCCTTCTCATCCCCCCACCCAATATTAAACGTAAGGGCGAGGTCCTTTTCACCTCGATAAATAGCATTCGATCCATCTTTTGCTGAAAAGACCGGAAGCTGTGCAAGGTTTTCCATATAAAGAAACCATGCTGTGAAAAAAGCAGCAATCAAAATGAGTGATACATTCTTTAAAGCCTTCCCGTTTAATACAAAAAAGAAATTCATCATTCCCACCTCGTCCAATACTATCCTTGTCTCAACCTATGCTTGAATTTTTCAAAATATGATTAAGAAAGTCATTATAAAATTTCAATAAATGGAAAAGACTACTATAACTACAGAAATTCGCTGGAGGTTATTCAATGTTTGGGCTTCTCATTAATGATAAAGAGGTAAAGGAAATGGAATACCTTATTAAAAGAGAGATGGATGAAATATTATTTGATTTAAAGGACGAGAGAATTGATCATATAGTTAAAAGAGCAATGGAAGAGCGATACAAAATTCTGTTTGCTTTATTTAAGCGAGTGGCGTCTCCTCAGGAATGCTTTAAATATATGAGAAGAGGTAAGAGGGATAGAAAAAAGGGATAAAGAAATATTTTTAACTTTTTTAATAAACTCCGTTGACAACTAATTATTATCTTGTTATAGTAATAAACGTTGCTGCTGACAGTAATTAATACAAATTAAAAAAAGTTGTTGACATTACAAATTGCGGATGATATATTAATAAAGTCGCTTTTGAGCGATTGAGATATTTGTT
>NZ_CCAS010000016.1 GCF_000612625.1 Neobacillus jeddahensis | reverse complement strand
TTTATAGTTTTAAAATTAAAATGAAACGGCAATATGAAAAAGTAACGAAGGGATAATTAAATGGAAATTGGCAGCTTAATTACACTAATAGTGACAATTATAATGGTTCTCAACACAATGCTTGCTGCAGGTGTTTTATTTTTTGAAAGAAGAGACATTGGGTATACATGGGCTTGGTTAATGGTGTTATTTTTTGTCCCAATTCTAGGTTTTCTAATTTATATCTTTTTTGGCCGGAAGCTAACACAAGGTTTTCTTTCCCTCACTTCTTAAACTGGTGAATTTTCGTATTAATAATAGAAATCATCGAAAACTTTGTATAATTGATGGGGAAATCGCTTATATTGGAGGATTTAATGTTGGTAACGAGTATCTTGGTACCAATAAGAAATTTGGGTATTGGCGTGATACTCATTTTAGAATGGTAGGAGAAGCTGTTAATCATATACAAGGAAGGTTTATTTTGGATTGGTATCAAGCGGGAAAATACAAAAAGATAAACTACGAAGATTTCTCCTTTAAAATGGACAGTCACAATGGAATGAGTCCTGTTCAAATTATATCAAGCGGGCCCAATTCACAAGTGGAACACTTAAAGAATATGTACATTAAACTTATAACGTCTGCGAAAAAGAGTGTATATATTCAAACCCCTTACTTTATTCCAGATACTAGTTTTATGGATGCATGTAAAATCGCCATTCTATCTGGCGTTGATTTTACGCATTATGATTCCAAATAAACCGGATCACCCCTTTGTTTATTGGGCGTCATGGGCGTACGTTGGAGACCTATTGAAGTATGGAGCAAAAATTCTGCTTTACAATAATGGTTTTTTACATGCCAAGACGATTGTGGTAGATCAAGAAGTAGCTTCGGTAGGAACAATGAACATAGATTCGCGGAGCTTCAGGTTGAATTTTGAAGTGAATGCAATCGTATATGATGAAAAAATAACAAAACAACTTCATGATATGTTTCTTTATGATAGTGAGGTCAGTACAGAACTTACTCCTCAACGCTATCGAGAAAGATCGATTATGATAAAATTAAAGGAGGGAATTTCCCGCCTACTTTCGCCTATTTTATAAAAGTATTAGATTACTTTAGGGCCATAAAAACTCTTACGTATTTTTTTATTATGTAAGAGTTTTTTTCTTTCAATTGCTTAAGGCTAATATTCTGAAAAATCAATAAAATATATTGACATATGACAATATATCAATTAAATTAATCATGTACCAAGTTTACATATATTAAAAGATTTGGAGGTGAGGAAGAAACTAATTCAAGTGTCCAAGAAATGAAAGGTGATTTTATTTTTTTATGTTTTATGAAAGCGCTTAACGAGGGGTATTACTTTGTATCAATCATTTAAACTGAATGGGAGAGGTTTTAATGAAAATAAACAAGGTTAAAAAGATTGCTGCCTTTTCACTGATTGCAGCCAGTTTGTTAGTCAGTTCCGCTTGTTCAAATGAAAACGCTTCCTCTGACGAAAAAGGGAAAAAAGAAGAAATAAGTATCACCTTCCGTTCTGGTGGGGGCACGAATAAAGGATTACAGGATTGGCTCCAGAAGGAGGTCATCCCAGAATTTGAAAAAGAACATCCAAATGCCAAGATCAAGCTTGCTCCACTCAATGTTTCAGAAGGGGACTATTTCGCAAAGATTGCTTTGATGCTCAAATCCAAGAATACAGCACCGGATCTTGTTACCGAGGATACCTTCATGGTTAACTCAGATGCAAGTGCAGGCTATTTAGAGTCGATAGATGATAAGGTGGAGGATTGGGAAGATTGGGGTAAATTCACTGAAAATGTGAAAAAAGGGGTAATCGCTGAGGATGGTAAGGTATACGGGGTACCATATAATACCGATTCACGTGGAATTTGGTATAACAAAGATCTATTTGCGAAAGCCGGGCTTCCTGTCCCGTGGGAACCAAAAACCTGGGAAGACATTTTAGAGGCTGCAAGAACGATTAAAGCGAAATTATCTGATGACGTCGTTCCGATTTGGATGAACTCAGGCAAAGCCACTGGGGAAGCCACATCCATGCAAACATTTGAAATGCTGTTATATGGAACAAAAACCCCTCTATATGACTTTGATGCGAAAAAATGGATCGTCAAAAGTGATGGCCTTGTAAATACCTTTAAATTTATCGATACAGTGTATGAAGAAGATCTCGGACCTGAGCTTTCTCAAGTGTTAAATGGACAAGGTGGTAGTGTGGCCTATCAACAATTGATGCCAAAAGGAAAGCTAGCAATGGGGATTGATGGAATCTGGCAAACAGGTAACTGGCAAGAGACAGGAGCTGCCCCATGGCCAAAAGCTTTTGAAACGTTAGGCTTTGCTCCCATGCCAACTGAAAATGGCGATGCTCCTGGTAGTGTGACAATGTCTGGTGGTTGGGCATTTTCGATTCCGAAAAATTCAGGAAATAAGGATTTAGCATGGGAATTTATAAAATTTGCATCTAGCAAAGAAAAAAACTTATCCCTTCTACTTAGAGACCGCAGCTTAACACCTCGTGATGATGTCGCACAAGATCCAGAATATCAAAAAATACCAATGTTTGAGGAGGCAACTGACTTATTGCAAGATGCTCAGTTCCGACCAGCAGTTGATAAATATCCGAATGTCTCTACGCAAATTCAATCACTTGTCGAGGATGTCGTAACAGACAAACTTTCACCTTCTGAGGCAGCTAAAAAGTATCAAGAAAATGTTACGGATATTGTTGGGAAAGAGAACGTGATGACGAAGTAATGAATACTGCTTTCTTCCTATACGTAGGGAGAAAGCAGGCAATTTGCGGAGTGGAGTGAGTGAAATGCAAACAAATGCAGAATTGTCACCAGCAAATGAAATAAAGGAGAAAAAGAAAAAAGATCATATCTTATTACGATCAATTCTCTTTTTATTGCCAAGTTGGATTATATTGCTTGTATTTTTTGTCGGACCTATTCTATTAACCTTTTATTTTGCTTTTACGAATCTGTCATTAACAGGTTCACAGGCGAAAAGTCTCGAATTTATTGGATTTCAGAACTTTACTACCATGTTTCAGGATCCGAATTTTCGTATTAGTATGTTGAATACGATTGTTTTTCTGTTATTTTCAGCGGTGGTTGGTCAACAAGTACTTGGGTTTATTCTAGCGGTGTTAATGAAAGAAAGAAACAAATCATTTCGCCGGATTATTGGTATTATCGTAATCGCTGGATGGGTCACTCCAGAAATTGTCGTGGCCTTTTGTTGGGTGACCTTCTTAAGTGATAACGGAACATTAAATATGATTTTTCAATTTATTGGATTAAAGCCTGTAGCGTGGCTGTTCACCTTTCCGATGGTTAGTGTGGTTATCGCGAATATCTGGCACGGGACAGCTTTTTCGATGCTTGTGTTCCAGGCTTCACTTGACGACGTACCGAAAAGTGTTGAAGAAGCAGCGAAAATTGATGGTGCATCTAGACTTCAAATTTTATTAAAAATTGTTCTGCCAATGGTGAAGGGTTCAATCGTGACAAACATGATTCTCGTCACCCTACAGACCTTAGGGGTGTTTACGCTGATTTTCGCCATGACTGGCGGCGGCCCTGGAACAGATACACAAACACTGCCTATTTTTATGTATAATCAGGCATTTGTGAATTACCAGCTTGGTTATGGGACGGCTATTTCTCTCATTTTACTTTTAATTGGAATTGTATCTAGTCTCATTTATATGAAATACCTAAAGGTCAAAATTTAAAGGGGGAGTTAAATGAGCCGTTTCAAATTAGAGAAAATCATGCCATATGTCATCTTAACTGTCTTAGGAATTTTGTTTCTGTTACCGCTATTGTGGGTAGCTGTTGCGTCTATTGATCCGAATGCACAGCAGGCGTTGAAGACACCTGACTCCTTGACAACATCGAACTTCACTTCGATTCTTAAAGATCCCGCTATTTTGCGGTCCTTTGCCATCGGGTTATTTCTGTCAGTTGGTCAGGCAGTACTTGTTGTGATCTTGGCTGGAATGGCTGCCTATCCGCTGTCCCGTTATGCATTGAAGTTTAAAAAACCGTTTATGTATACCGTGTTGTTTATGACTTCCTTACCGATTACTGCGGTTATGGTACCCGTCTACCAGCTTTTTGTTTATATGAATCTACAAGATTCCTTAATCGGCACCGTGTTATTTTTAACAGCATCAGGTATGCCCTATGCGATTTGGATGCTAAAGAATTTTATGGATGCAGTTCCCCTCGAATTAGAAGAATCGGCATGGATTGATGGTGCATCAGTCTGGCAAGGATTAAAGCGAATTGTTGCTCCATTAATGATCCCTGGTATTTGTACCGTGGCCATCTTTACTTTTTCAGGGAGCTGGGGGAATTTTTTCGTCCCATACATTTTGATTCAAACACCAGAAAATTTTCCGGCCTCTGTCACAATTTTTCAGTTTTTTGGAAACTATGGAATGGTTGAATACGGGAAATTAGCAGCGTTTTCGCTGATTTATACACTGCCAGCAGTGGTGCTATATATTTTTTCACAGCGTTTTATGTCTCAGGGCTTTAGCCTTGGTGGCGCATCGAAGGGCTAATAATCAGAAAAGGGAGTGTTTCATATGTTTTGGACTATAGAGAAGTTAGAAAAAAGGATTGAGGAATTAAACACTTATCGTTATCGAGACGTGCAGCCGGTCGAGTCTTTTTTGGCACAACAGGATGAAGAAGGTCAGGTAGGTCAAAGACCACCTGAAGACGATTCATGGGAACTGATGCCTATTCATTCACGGTGGGAAGGCCGTGATAAGTACATATGGTTGAAATCGACAATTATGATTCCAGCTCAATGGGAAAACCAAAAAATTGTTGGCGTATTTGATTTCGGTAAAACCGGTGGGGGACATAACTCTGGATTTGAATCGTTGCTTTATGTAAATGGTAAACCCTATCAGGGGGTGGATATGAACCATCAAGAAGTATTTTTTGACGGGAGTTTGGCAGGTAATGAGATTGAGTTGGTTTTCCGGCTTTGGTCAGGGCTTGAAGGAGGCGGAACTCCCACGATTCAGGAGCATCAATTGAAACAGGCATACATGGCATGCCTTGATGAAAGTACAGATGATTTATATTTTACTGCAAAGGCGTCTATTGAAACTGTCAAATATTTGGTGGAAACACAGCCTGAAAGACAAACATTATTATCCGTCCTAAATAAGGCGTTTAATCTTATTGATTGGTCTGCCCCTGGTTCTCCTAGTTTCTATGATACCGTTAATCAGGCACAGGCTGTTTTAAATGAAGGAATAGAAAAGCTTCCTAAGAATTATCCCGTAACAGTAACAGCTATTGGACATACTCACATTGATGTGGCGTGGCTATGGCGATTACGGCATACACGAGAAAAAGCCGCGCGGTCCTTTTCTACCGTCCTTCGCTTAATGGAGCAATATCCAGATTACGTTTTTTTGCAAACCCAGCCACAATTATATGATTATATTAAAAAGGATTATCCGGAAATTTTTCAACAGATAGAAAAAAGAGTTCAAGAAGGTCGTTGGGAGACGGAAGGTGGGATGTGGCTAGAAGCAGATTGCAATTTAACCTCCGGTGAATCTCTTGTCCGTCAATTATTGTTAGGGACCAAATTCTTCCGCGAAAACTTTGGAAAGGAATGTGAGTATTTATGGTTACCTGACGTGTTTGGCTACAGTTGGGCCCTTCCACAAATCCTAGCTAAGTCTGGCATCAAAACGTTCATGACGACAAAAATTAGTTGGAGTCAGTTCAATAAAATGCCACACGATACCTTTAAGTGGAAGGGGATTGACGGAACGGAAATTCTAACCCATTTTGTGACGACACCGGAAGATGAATATTGGTTTTACACCTATAATGGAAAAATTACCCCACGTACGGTAAAAGGAATTTGGGAGTCTTACCGAGATAAGGCCGTCAATCAGGAATTACTGCTTTCCTATGGATATGGTGATGGCGGGGGCGGTGTGAACCGAGAGATGTTAGAAATGCGGAGGCGATTGGACAAAATGCCTGGCCTGCCGTCAGTGAAAACAGGCAGGGCTGATGACTATTTCAAACGACTTCACGAGACCGTGAATCAAACCGATCAATATGTTCATACATGGGATGGGGAGTTGTATCTCGAGTATCATCGCGGTACCTACACAAGCCAAGCTTATAATAAGAGAATGAATCGTAAAATGGAGTTGCTGCTTCGTGAAACTGAGTGGTTGAATACATTAAATAGTGTATTAGCAGGAAACTGGTCAGCCTATCCTGCCCAAGCACTAGAGGATAGCTGGAAAATTGTCCTGCGCAATCAATTCCATGATATTATTCCAGGTTCTTCGATTAGAGAAGTATATGAAGACAGCAAAATAGAGTATGCTGAGGCACATCAGCTGGCCACTAATGAATGGAAAAATGCTTCTCAATCACTGGTTATTAACGAAAATAGTCGGAGAGATTTCACAATATTTAATTCATCCTCATGGGACAGAAATGATATAGTGAAAATACAGACTACTTCTGAAAAGGAACTTATTTGGAAAGATGAGACCGGGAAGCTGCTGGAATCCCAGCGTGTTGGCAATGGTGTCTGGCTAGTGAATGTGGAACAGGTACCATCACTTGGTAAGAGTTCCATTTCATATGAAGAAGAGAAGGGTCATCATTCTTCTTCCTTTGAAGTTTTAGATCATCACCTAACAACGCCTTATTATGAATTAACCTGGAACGAGAACGGTCAGCTAACTAAGATCTTTGATCGCAGACATAAACGCAACGTTTTAGCTCCAAATAAATGGGGGAATGTGCTTCAAGTATTTGAAGACAAGCCGATGCAATATGATGCATGGGACATTGATATTTATTATCAAGAAAAAATGAAAGAAATCACCAATTTGATTGGATGTCGTGTGATTGAAAATGGTCCCATTCGTTGTGTGATTGAATTTGGCTGGTCTTATGGAAATTCAACAATTACTCAGAGGATGATGGTGTATGCCAATAACCCACGAATTGATTTTAATACAAAAATTGATTGGCATGAAAAGGATCAACTATTGAAAACATCATTTCCAGTTGATATTCGGGCGACTGAAGCTACCTATGATATTCAGTATGGCAATGTAAAGCGGCCTACCCATTGGAATACAAGCTGGGATTATGCCCGCTTTGAGACCGTTGGTCATCAGTGGGTGGATTTATCAGAAAGAGGATACGGTGTCAGCTTATTGAATGATTGCAAATACGGTCATGATATTAAAGAGAATGTGATGAGGCTAACGTTATTGAAATCGGCGACCTACCCTGATACAGAAGCAGATCAAGGTGAGCATCAGTTTACGTATTCACTACTTCCCCATATTGATAGTTGGTATGAGGGGGGAACCGTTCAGGAAGCATGGGCATTAAATAATCCATTAACATATACAAAAGGTCATTCCGAGCGGACTTCGCTGTTCTCCGTCAATGAGCAGAATGTCATGATTGATGCGGTGAAAAAGAGGGAAGATAGTAATCAACTACTTCTTCGCTTACATGAATTCTCCGGGGCTAGGGGTAGGGTAGCGATTCAGAGTGATTTGAACATCTTAACCTGGCAGGAATGTGATTTGTTAGAAAGAAGTATTAATGAAAAAATAGAAAATAAACCATTTGTGTTCGACCTCAATCCATATGAAATAAAGACTTTTATTGTTGAGGTAAAATAATATGCTTGTCAGGAAGGGGGAGTTCCCCTTCTTGATAAAGATCCTGTACATGTTGGGGTGGCTACAATTACAACTTTATATGAGCAAGTGTTTCAAACATTAAAGAAGGATATCTTGGAAGGAAAGTATAAACCGGGTGATCGCATCCCATCAGAGAAAGAATTATCTGATACCTATCAAATTAGTCGAATTACGAGTAAGAAGGCGCTTGGCAAGCTAGTAGAGGTTGGACTTGTTCACCGCAAGCAAGGTAAAGGGACATATGTTTCTCAAGTAAGTGGTGAAAAGAAACATCCGTTGGCATCATCTTTAAAAAAACCGTTGATAGGACTCATCGTGACCAGTTTCGATGATAGTTATAGTTCTAAGCTAATTTCAAGCATTGAATATGCTTCGGAAGATCAGTGTCTAGTCATTTTAAAACAATCTTTTGGGTTGCCGGATAAAGAGGAGAAATATATTAAAGAGCTACTTGAATTCGGTGTGGACGGGATGCTTATTTTTCCAGCACGGACAGAGCACTTCAGTTCAGAAATTTTGAGAATGGTCGTGGATCAATTTCCGTTTGTCTTAATTGACCGATTATTTAAAGGGGTGGGCGCTACAGCGGTATCAACCGATAATGTTCAGGCAGCTAAAATGGGCGTAGAATACTTGTTTAGCCTAGGTCATGAGCATATCGGTGTTCTTTCACCACGGACAATTGAGACCACGACAATTGAAGATCGATTCAATGGAGTAGTTCAAGCCTATGCGGAACGAAATTCGCGGGTTAATCATGAATTATGGTGTACGGAAATAAAGAGCACACTTCCACATCCTGAAGCAACTGCGGAACAAGATATTGATATCATTAAGCAGTATCTAATGAAGAATCCTGAAATCTCAGCTTTATTCGCCTTCGAATATCAAATAGCTATATTGGTACATAGGGCTGCTGAGCAGTTAGGGCTTCAAGTGCCGGATGACCTTTCGATTCTTTGTTTCGACGAACCAGAGAAAAGTGTGTGCGACTGGACCTTTACACATTTGCGACAAGCGGCAAATGAGATTGGAAAAACGGCTGTTACCAGGTTATTAGAAATGATTAATGGCGAGAGTACCATTAAGAAAGTGTCTTTCCCTGCAACATTAGTAGAAGGAAATTCGACAAAGGTACGTAAAAATTCCTTAGATAAGGTTTAAAACCAGACTTCTTTCTTAAAGGTACAATATATAAGGCTTAATAGAAAATGTTTTTCCATAATTTTTCATTAAGCCTTTTTATTTTGGGCGAAATTTACTTCTTTCATGAGAATTTTACCTCCTTTGTACATAGGACCTCATTAAGATGAATAAACATTAAGTGGTTTGTGTATTTTTTTCGAGGAGGAACTAATATGAATGAGGTTTTTGAAAGGACAGCAAGATTTGAACATCGCTTTTGGCTTCAAATTCTAGGTGATCATTCTAGGTTTATTTATGAAGCTTTGGCACCTGACCAAAAAGTGGAAATTACACAGGCCTCAAATTTCATTCAAGTATTTGACACACTTTTGGAACAGGCAAACTCGACCGAACTAATGCAGTTAACAAATCAAGCGGAATTAGAGGTTATTAAATTTCGGGACTTTAAATTAGAGTTAATCAGAAAACATCTTGTTGGGAATATCAAAATTTATCTTTCACCTACTTTTATTAATCATATGGTAAATGAATTGGAGGAATATGTAAGAATTCTAAATCATTTAAAAGCTGGAGAAGTCCCGCCTGTTTATCATGAACTCCATCATCATCTTTTATGGCTGCTAGATGCCGCTGGACATTCAGATGCTATTTATACCAATTTAGATGGTGTTGAAAAGAAATTAAGGGAAAAAAGTGATTCATTTACGAAGAATTTTGAAGCTTTTTATCTAAAAGCTGTTGAGCTAGCAGGGTATTTAAGAACTAGTTTGACGGAGTTTCCGGCTTTGTCAAAAATGAATTTGGATACCCAGTTAGAAATAAAACTTTTTCAAAATTTTCTAAATGAAATTGAAGAACTGAGGCTAAGTAAGCAAGCACTGGGAACATTTGCCCCGTTAATGGCTGATCATATGCTCCGTGAAGAATGTTATTATCTAATGAAGTTAGCAGAATCTACGAATCTTGAGCCACCAAACTGTGATCCTACTAAACCTCGCCTTAAGGAATGAAGACAACATACAGTTAAGATAATGGTTAAAAATTGTTATAGAAAATGGGAACGAGAGGGACAGTTTAAATTATAACTGCCCCTTTTTTCTTGCTTGAAGGTAAATCCACATAGGAAAATGAATTGAGGAATAAATATATTGCTAGTGTTATAAGGGCTATTTATAACATATTATCTACTAGTAGATAATGGTCACCTGAGGAGGAGAGAAAATGAACTTCGAGATGCAAAAAGCAAATATGTTGGCTGAACATATGAATGGTTTTATTCAATTCGTCAATAAAAGTGTAGCTGATCATAACAGCTTTAAATTTAATTCAGATAAATTGTATCAAATTAAACTGCTTATTGAGGAGTTTAGATTTCAAATACTTGCCGATGAACTTCTACGAATTAACCATTTTGATTGGGATGAAAAGTATACTTATTACTTAGTTGATAGATTTAAGGAAGGATTCGGTATTATTGAAGAATATGTTCAAAATCACTACGATGATTTATTTCTATTATCAGCTAGACTTTACACATTAAAGAACATCTGTCAGAGTTTTAGTAGAATTTGAGATAGTAGGGCTGAATAGGTTCAGTATGGATTTCGTCATACTCATTTTCATTTAGATGAACATAAATGTTCACCCTTTTGGCATTTTTTTCTGTACTACGATTAATTACTTTTGTAACACCATGGTATAATTTGTCTATAAGAAAAATTATACAAATGGGAGTGAATTGTGTGCCGAAAAAACTTAAAAAGGTAAGTTGGTTGCCATATGGTCTTATTGTTCTTTTATTACATATTATTGGTCTAGTCTTTTTGTTTGTTGGAGCCCGAAATCAACCTATTTTGTTTAGTATGGCATTTCTTGCCTATACATTAGGTTTGAGACATGCTTTTGATGCTGATCATATTGCCGCTATAGATAATACAGTGAGAAAATTAGTCCAACAAAAGAAGAATCCCGTAGGAGTTGGCTTTTATTTTTCCTTAGGGCATTCTAGTGTGGTGTTTATTATGGCGGTAGTACTTGCAATTTCGGTTCATTGGGCACAAAAACAATTACCACAATGGCAGGATATTGGCGGAATTATTGGGACAATTGTTTCAGGAACTTTTTTATTATTAATTGGCATCTTAAATGCAGTTATCCTGTTTGATTTACAGAAAGTTTTCTTGAATATGCGTAAAGGTACATATAATGAAGAAGAAGTAGAAGATTTACTGCTAAATCGTGGGTTTATCGCACGTTTTACTGGACCTCTATTTAAATTTATTAGCAAAAGCTGGCATGTTTATCCATTAGGCTTTTTATTCGGTTTAGGATTCGATACGGCCAGCGAAGTGGCTTTATTAGCACTGTCAGCTGGTGCAGCTAAAACCTCTTTGCCGATTTTAGGCATCTTAGCTTTACCCATCCTTTTTGCTGCAGGAATGAGTATGATGGATACGGCAGATGGTGTTTTTATGACAAATGCCTATCGCTGGGCATTTTCTACCCCGTTACGGAAGGTATATTACAACCTAACGATTACAGCATTATCGGTTGTTGCTGCAATTTTGATAGGTATGATTGAGCTAGCACAAGTTTTTTCGGAAAAAATGGGTTTTTCTGATGGTGCCTGGCACTGGTTGCAAAATCTTGATATTGGCTGGCTTGGTTATCTATTAGTGGGATTGTTCTTGTTCTCTTGGGGAATTTCTTATATCATCTGGAAATTTTTCAAAATAGAAGAACGTTGGAATACCCCGCTAAAAATGTAATAGAAAAATTACCTATTGATAGGTAGTCAAGTTCATTAACGAACACTTAAATAGAAAATAGATAAATTCAGAAAACCACCATTCTGATTTTTAAATGGTGGCTTTTTTAATGTTTGCTTGTTTTTTTGCTGTTTGCTAAATTTAGTTAATAATAGAGGCAAAAGGAAAAGTAAAATGTGTACAAATTTATATGGAAATAGATGATTACCCATAAAAAAATCCACGAAAAAACAACATTGTCATTATTTGTTCATTGATTGTTCATATTTAACAGTTATGATAGAACTTAGTGATTTTGGTTTTAAACACATATTTATATTTGCAATTAATTTTGTCATAATTAGTTGCTAGAAGGTGGTGCATTAAATGAATAACATATTTCAAAAGGGTCAAAGTATTTTCAATAAATATATTGGCTTTTTCTTATTAGCAGTATTCTTCCTTTGGATGAAAACATATATTGTTCAATTAACGCAATTTGATTTAGGGATAGAGAATTCTTTACAAAAATTATTACTATTCATTAATCCATTAGGTTCTTCCTTATTGTTTTTAGGGTTTGCATTCTTTTTTAAAGGAAGAAAAAAATATACTTTGCTCATTGTCATTGATTTTCTATTAAGCTTTCTTTTATATGCCAATGTATTATTTTATCGATTTTTTAATGATTTTATTACTTTACCAACGTTAACACAGACACAAAATTTTGGTGATGTCAGCGGTAGTGTTTTTACCCTATTAAAACCATATGATATTTTATTCTTTGTCGATATTATCGTGTTGGTATCGATGCTTGCCTTCCGTTTTACTAAGATCGAAATGAAAGATATGAAACGGAGGAAGGTGTCTGTCTTATTTACGTTGGCACTTGCTATTTCTTGTGCGAACTTGTCCTTGGCTGAACTAGATCGACCTCAATTATTAACAAGAGGTTTCGACCGAAATTATATTGTGAAATATTTAGGTATGTACAATTATACGATTTATGATGCGGTAAAAAGTACGCATGCATCAGCACAAAGGGTTATGGCAGATAGTGATGATATTACCGAAGTTCTAAACTATACGAAATCAAATTATGCTGAACCAAACAGTAAATACTTTGGTGCAGGGAAGGGCATGAATGTAATTTATTTACATCTTGAATCAATGCAAAACTTCTTGATAAATTACAAGTTAAACGGGGAAGAGGTAACACCATTCTTAAACTCATTGACCAAGGATCAAAATACCCTGTATTTTGATAATTTCTTCCATCAGACTGCACAAGGAAAAACGTCTGATGCCGAATTTATGCTTGAAAATTCACTGTTCGGACTTCCACAAGGTTCAGCGTTTACAACAAAAGGGTTAAATACCTATCAGGCTGCCCCAGCAATATTAGGTCAGCAAGGCTATACATCTGCAGTGTTTCATGGTAATTCAGGAAGCTTCTGGAATCGTAATGAGATTTATAAATCATTTGGATATACCAAGTTTTTTGATTCAAACTTTTATCAAATAGACGCTGAGGAGCAGGCTGAATACGGATTGGTGGATAAGCCGTTTTTCGAGCAATCTATTCCGCTGTTAGAGACACTACCGCAACCGTTTTACACGAAGTTTATAACTGTATCTAATCACTATCCGTATCCAATTAATAAAGAAGATGCGACAATTGCTCCAGCCACTACAGGTGATAAATCTGTTGATGGATATTTCCAAACCGCTCGTTACGCGGATGAAGCATTGAAGCAATTCTTTGATTACTTGAAGGAATCTGGTTTATATGATCATTCCATTATTGTGATGTACGGTGACCATTATGGAATTTCTGAAAATCATAATAAAGCAATGGAAAAAATTCTTGGAAAGGAAGTTAATTCCTTCGAAAGTGCGGGGCTACAACGAGTGCCATTATTCATTCGCGTACCAGGAATGGAAGGCGGCGTGAACCATGAATATGGTGGACAGGTAGACCTTCTTCCTACACTTCTACATTTGTTAGGAACAGATACGAAAGATTATGTCCAATTTGGTACAGATCTATTATCAGAACAACATGATGACCTTGTTGCATTCCGTAATGGTGATTATGTGAGTCCTACGATTTCGTCTATCAAGGGAAAATACTATGACTCTACGACAGGCGAGAAATTAGCGGAAGATAAACTCAAGGAAGCTAATAAGTATAAGGAAATGGTCCAGACTAAATTATTATATTCAGATAAAGTCGTAAATGGAGATTTATTGCGATTCTTTACTCCAGATAATTTTACTCCTGTTGATCGGTCAACATATGACTACAGTAAGTCAGACAACACGGGTGCAATAAAATAAAATAAGTGTGAGAATATTAGGTTCTTCATGCAAAATGGCGAGCAGTGACCAGTCACTGTTCGCTTTTTTATACACATTATGGAGTAATCTACATAAGATAATTCAGAAATACCCGGGAGGTGGATCTTATGGGTGGTGCAGCAGGCTTTGGTAACGGATTTGCTCTAATTGTGGTTTTATTCATCCTGCTTATTATCATCGGTGCAAGTTTTGTCGGTGGTGGCGGTTTTTACTAGGACGCAAAATCAGTTTAGCACTCTGTCTCAAAAGAGGCAGGGTGTTCTTGTTTTTCACAAAGATTGGACAAACATTGTGTGTTGTCAAAAGGTGGTAGGCATTTTTGTGAACTAGTTAACAAAAAAATCGTAAGAGTGCTAACTGAAATGCAACGCTATCATTTGTTATTATTAGTAGGGATTCTTAGAGGTTATTCCATTTCCGAAGTGTTGGAACCTCTTCGGTTTGACTACAAATGGTTTCAAGCCTGCTCTTATCTAAAAGGTAGAAATATTTCTCCCGAATATCAATAAGGCCTTCATTTTGAAAATCACCCAGAGTTTTGGAAATAGATTCTCTTGTTACACCTAGCATACTAGCAAGCAAGGATTGATTAATCTTTAAATCGATTTTATAACTATCGCCACTAGCCTTTCCGAAATTGTAATAGAGATCGATGAGCAAATTTGCAGCTTTTGTTCGTACATCGTAAAACGTCAAATAACGAATGAGGCGATTGAGCATTCTAGTCCGCTCAACAAGAATCATATAAGCCTTTCTTAAAACAGAAGGATATTTGTCAACGATTTCAAGGAAGTCCTGTTTGGTAATGTGCCATACAGACACATTTTCAAGTGCTTCAATAGAAGAAATCCGATGGTTGTCATTAGAGAGTGCTTCTACTTCGCCTAAAATATCACCTGGCATGGAGATGCTTAGGACGATTTCCTTCCCTTCATGGATACGGTACACCTTTACCATGCCGGAACGAATGATATAAACATCCTCACTTTGATCATTTTCAAACATCAGCACATGGTTCTTTTTAAACTGGCGTTCCTTTAACCGGGAAATGATGTGTGGTGCATCCATCACAGGAATATCGGAGAAGATCGCAATTTCTGAGATATTAGTAATCATGGTCATGCATCCTTTCTTGAGGTCCTTTATGAAAAATAGAAAGATAAAATTAATTATAACACGATTTTGGAAGATTCAACTCGTGCATCAAAAGGAGTAATTAGATTGAATAAACAAATTCAGCAATTTTTTCATCTAAATGAAGCAAATACAACGATTCGGACGGAGGGACTAGCCGGACTAACCTCTTTTATGACAGTTGCCTATATCATCGCGGTGAATGGTGCGATTTTAAGTCAAGTCGGGATGCCGTATGAAGCAGTTACCCTTGCTACGGTTATTTGTTGCTTTGTTGGCTGTATGCTCATGGCACTTTTTGCTAATTCACCCTTAATTATCGTCCCGGGTATGGGGGATAACGCCTTTTTTGTATTTACTCTTGTATTTTCTTTAGGACTTACGTGGCAACAAGCCCTGGCGGTTGTTTTGATTGCAGGGATCGTGTTTACTTTGACAACTGTTACAAAGGGAGCCGTTTATTTATCAAAATCGATTCCGAAAACAATGGTGAACGCGATGACGGCGGGAATTGGCTTTTTTATTGCCTTTTTAGGATTGAAGAATGGCGGATTAATTGTTGCGAGTGAGGGAACCTTTGTCCAATTAGGAGATTTAGGGGATCCTAATGCGTTAACCACTGTGCTCACGTTGCTTATTTTAGTTCCACTTACCTTGCGTAATGTGAAAGGGAACTTCTTAATTGGTATTATCGTGGGGACATTAATAGGAGCTTTCCTTGGAATTGTCGACTTTTCTACTTTACGCGATTTTAGTTTTTCCTTTGGCGGCTATGATCAAATATTTTTTGCTTTTGATTTTAGTGAGATTGGCACCCTTAATTTTTGGACCGCTGTTTTTTCTCTATCAATGGTTATTATTTTTCAAAATATGGGTACTCAACTTGGGATGCTGCCAGATAAATCGAAGTTTAGAAAGTCATTTCAGGCAAATGCTATTTCCATCATTGGAGCAAGCTTTTTGGGCTGCAGCCCTACCACGACTGCAGCGGAGTCTGCAACAGGTATTGCCGCAGGTGGAAGAACAGGTTTAACTTCTTTCACAACTGGTCTATTATTTATCCCAGCGTTATTTCTCATTCCGCTTTTTAAAGTCATTCCGAATGCAGCGATTGCACCAGTACTTATTATTGTGGGCTGTTTAATGGTTCAAAGTCTCAAAGAAATTCCATTTAGTGATTTTACTGAAGTATTTCCGGCTTACTTGATGATGGTGATTATGCCGTTATCGTTTAGTATTGCTAATGGGATTGCGTTTGGCTTTATCATCTATCCAATCCTTAAGCTTGCCACTGGACGTAAGAAAGAAGTATCAGTGACCATGTATGTGATTGCCTTTTTCTTTCTGCTCTACTTTATTCTTGGTTCGTTATAGATACGAATTTATTGTAAAACTGTGAAAGGCATCCAACTGGGTGCTTTTTTTCTTGACGAAGTACCTACTATTATGGTATTAAAATAATGGTTAGCACTCAATTGTCTAGAGTGCTAAAAATAATATATTCGCACTGAAGGAGTGGTCTTAATGGAAACGAAACAGTTTAAAGCCGAGTCGAAACGATTATTAGATATGATGATCAATTCCATTTATACACATCGGGAGATATTTCTACGGGAATTATTGTCAAATGCCAGTGATGCCATTGATAAAATTTATTACAAGGCTCTAACAGATGATTCCTTAACCTTTGATAAAGATAGTTACTACATAAAAGTATCGGCGGATAAAGAAAATAGAATTCTAAAAATCCTTGATACAGGGATCGGAATGACCAAGGAAGAACTAGAAAATAATCTAGGAACCATCGCTAAGAGTGGCTCTTTGGCATTTAAAAGTGAAAATGAAGCGAAGGATGGCTTTGATATCATTGGTCAATTTGGTGTCGGATTCTATTCTGCCTTTATGGTTGCTGATGAAGTTACAGTCAACAGCAAGGCTTTAGGTAGTGATCAGGCCTACAAATGGGAATCAAAAGGGGCAGAGGGTTATACGATTGTTCCTAGTGAAAAGGATTCGATTGGAACTGAGATTACTCTCAAAATAAAAGAAAATACCGAAGATGATAGCTATGATGAGTATTTAGAAGAATATCGCATAAAGGAGATCATTAAAAAGTACTCTGATTTCATTCGTTACCCTATCAAAATGGATGTCACTGAAACAAAGCTTAAAGAGGGTAGTGACAATGATTATGAGGATGTTCAAGCAGAACAGACGATTAATAGTATGGTCCCGCTTTGGCGTAAAAATAAAAAAGATCTAACAAAAGCGGATTATGATCAATTTTATGCGGAAAAACATTACGGTTTTGACAAACCTATTAAACACATCCATATTAGCGTGGATGGAGCGGTCAGATATAATGCTATTCTTTACATTCCTGAAAAAATTCCATTCGATTATTACTCACAGGAGTTTGAAAAGGGGTTAGAATTATACTCTAATGGTGTGTTAATTATGAATAAATGTGCTGACCTCCTCCCAGACTATTTCAGCTTCGTTAAGGGAATGGTTGACTCAGAGGATCTATCGTTAAATATCTCGAGAGAAATGTTACAGCATGACCGTCAATTAAAACTGATTGCAAAAAATATTGCGAAAAAGATTAAAAGTGAACTAGTTACCATATTAAAAAATGAACGAGAAAAGTACGAAGAGTTTTATCATTCATTTGGCAGACAGCTTAAATATGGCGTATACAGTGACTACGGAACACATAAAGAGGAATTACAGGATTTATTAATGTTCTACTCCTCTACAGAGAAGAAAATGGTCACTTTGGATGACTATGTTTCTAGAATGCCGGAAGAACAAAGATATATTTACTATGCGACTGGGGAATCAACTGAGCGAATTGATAAACTACCTCAAACTGAACTAGTCGCTGATAAAGGATATGAGATTTTATATTTCACGGAGGAAATTGACGAGTTCGCTATTAAAATGTTAATGACCTACAAAGAAAAAGAATTCAAATCCGTTTCAAGTGGCGATTTAGGTTTTGAAGCAGATGACAATCAAAATACGGCAACAGAAGAAAAAGAGAATCAAGAGCTCTTTGATGCTATGAATAATATTTTAAATGACAAAGTGAAGGCGGTTAGAGTTTCGAAAAGATTAAAATCCCATCCAGTTTGTTTAACAACAGAAGGGGAGGTATCGATTGAAATGGAAAAAATTCTCAATGCGATGCCGAATAACCAAAACATTAAAGCTGACAAGGTTCTAGAAATTAATGTTCAACACGGCGTATTTGAATCGTTAAAGGATGCTTTTGAAAAGGATCAAGAAAAATTAGCCCTATATACAACTCTATTGTATAATCAAGCCCTGTTAATTGAAGGGTTGCCTATAGAGGATCCAGTTGAGTTTACGAATGATATTTGCAAAATAATGATATAATAAGAAAAGTGCAAAGCGCCTAGAATTGGATCATTCTCAAAGTCAAAACTTATAATTTCTTATATTATAAAACAGGGATTGCAATTGTGCTTGCAATCCCTGTTGGTATAGTTGAAAGGCTAAAATACCTATTTTTCTGAAAAATGAACTCTGGTTCAATTTTCAGAAAAAATATGATATACTAATATAAAGGTCATTATAAATCGATATATCGTGGCAGAACAAAATTAATTGAAAAGGTGTGGTTCAATGACTGAATTAATCAAAGAAAACGTTCAACATCGCAGGCTTCCACTTAGCCGAATTATACTTCGAATTATTGCCATTACAATTGGGGCCATACTAATGGCAACTGGGCTAGAAATCTTTTTAGTTCCAAACCATGTTATTGATGGTGGCATCACGGGAATCTCCATCATGCTATCACATATAACCGGTTGGAAACTTGGAATCTTTCTCTTTCTATTAAACTTGCCGTTTGTTTATATGGGATATAAACAAATGGGAAAGACATTCGCGTTTTCTACAGTATATGGAATTATTGTTTTATCTATCTTTACCTCGTTTTTTCACCCCATTCCACCATTTACAGAAGATATACTCTTAGCGACTCTCTTTGGAGGGATGATATTAGGAATTGGGGTAGGTTTAGTTATTCGTAACGGTGGCGCGCTAGATGGGACGGAAATACTTGCTCTTGTGCTAAACAAAAAGCTCCCTTTTTCCGTTGGCCAAATTATTATGTTTATGAACATCTTTATCTTAGGCACAGCAGGGTTTGTGTTTGGATGGGACCGTGCCATGTATTCTCTACTAGCCTATGTTATTGCTTCAAAAGCCATTGACTCGGTCGTAGCTGGACTTGAAGAGACTAAATCTGTGTGGATTATTAGTGATGATGCCGAAGAAATTGGAGAAGCCGTCAATGCCCGCTTAGGACGGGGAGTGACCTATTTAAAAGGTGAAGGTGCTTATACAGGAGATAATAAGAAAGTTATTTTTAGTATTATTTCCAGATTGGAAGAGTCTAAATTGACCACGATCGTTGAAGAAATTGATCCTTCCGCATTCTTAGCCATTGCTGATATAGCCGAAGTCCGCGGCGGTCGTTTTAAGAAGCGGGATATTCATTAATATTAAAAACAATGGTCATGAACAAAAGGAAAGGATCTGCCACATGGCAGATCCTTTCAGCTGATTAATGGCCTGTTTCTACATCATCTACATGTTTAATGTGGTGCTGGTTAATAAAAATGAACAATACAGAAATGAGGACAAAGGCTCCGCCGACGATGAATGGGACGGAAGGATTATAAATTTCGGCGAGTTTCCCAGCCATAAATGGGGCAATTGCACCACCGATAAAGCGAAGAAAGCTATAGGCTGCAGATGCCGTCGCACGTTCCACTGGAGCGGCATTCATTACTGCTGTTGTAATTAAGGTATTATTATTTCCTAATAAGGCTCCAGCCGCAATTACAGCCGCAATAATGAGCCACTGTGTTGATGTCCAGATACCCATGGCAAAAAGAAGTAAAGAAAACAAGATTAACATCGCACACATAGATTTTATCGTTCCAAACCATTGCTGCAGCTTCGGTGCCATGAATACAGACGTAATCGCCAACAAGATTCCCCATCCAAGGAACACAAAGCCGAGACCATGTTCATCTAACCCCATGACAAACGGGGCATATGCGAGCAAAGTGAAAAAGCCAAAGTTGTATAAGGCAGCTGCAATACCAAAGATTAATAAAGATCGGTGCTTTAAGGCACGGAAGGGATCTAATATAGATATTTTTGGTTGACCCACTTTGTGATTGTTAGTATTCGGCATTAACAATATTAACCCGATAAAGGCGATTACCATTAGTGCAGCAACCCCAAGGAACGGGCCTCTCCAAGACATAGCGCCTAACCAACCTCCGAGGAGTGGGCCGACTGATATGCCTAACCCAATTGCCGCCTCATATAAAATAATTGCCTTTGCTGTACCACTATTGGAAAGAGAGACAATCGCAGCTAATGCTGTTGCCACAAACAAGGCATTCCCAAGTCCCCAACCACCGCGAAGGCTGACCAGTGTCCAGATACCGTTTGAGATACCACCAAGGGCTGAAAATATGGCAATGATCACAATTCCGGTAAGCAGTGTCCACTTAATCCCTAATCTTGATGAGATCATTCCCGTTATCAGCATGGCAACGGCCATAACAGCGTTATAGCTTGTAAAGAGCAAAGTCACTTGACTATGCGAGGCATGTAACTGTTCAGCTATGGCAGGCAAAATAGGGTCAACAAGTCCTAAACCCATGAAGGCAATAATACCGGCAAAGAATACGGCCCAAACAGACTTTGGCTGTGCAAATAAACTACTTTTAACCTCAATTGAGGAATCTATTTTTGTTTTGGTTGATGAAACAGTTGGTGGTGTTGATGACATTCATATTACTCCTTTTTTAAGTAAATTTCTCCCGAATCTCATATTCGAATGAATAGTTGTTATAATATAGATTTGAACGTATTTCTGATGACATCGCCTCGACTAATGATTCCAACCAATACCCCATTACGTTCGACCGGAACCTTTTTTATCTGTTTTTTTCCTAAAACAGCAGCAATGTTTTCCATGTCTTCATCCCAGGTAACCTTTATCACTTTCTTTTTAGCAATCTCCAGAACATTTAATTGCAACAATCGTTGTTCTCTTTCCTCAAATTCCTCGTCATCACCTTTTATGACAAAGGCATAATAAAAATTATCGACGATTCGATCTTCATGCTTACCAATATAGCGGAGGATATCCCCGTCGCTGACAAAGCCAACAACCTCGTTACGGTCATTGACTACAGGGAGACCACTAATTCGATGTTCAATGAATTTTTCAATCACGGAACGAACCGAATCACTTTCTTTCACTTTATGAACTTGTGGGATCATGATTTCATGTGCTTTCATAAATTTTCTCCTTCTTTTCAATTTGAAAAAACTAGTTGTATAATGAAAGTATATGATTGTATTATACAACTAATATTCACTACGTCAATGATGTTTTTCGTTATTCCTCTAGATCTATGATTTGATAAGTGGCAGGGATAATGTGATATCATAGTAGGTATTAGTAAACTGTGAGGGTTGATAGAAATGCAAGAGAAATCTTTGGAAACGATCGAGCTTGAATTAGCGATCCTAATCCGTAGAACAACATCAGTGACAACCAATAAAAAAATCTGGAATCTTGACCGATCAGCCTATTTACTTCTCCGTCGAATAGCTATGAAGGGAGCGGTTGGCGTAAAGGTTTTAGCAGAAGAGTTCCAGTTGGATATTTCAACAGTTAGCCGCCAAGCAGCTGTATTAGAGCAAAAGGGATATCTTTTTAAAATTCCTGATCCAGTAGATGGAAGGGCGTACTCGTTTCAAATAACGGAGGTAGGCACAAAGGAATTAAACGAGCATATGCAGTCCCGCCTGGAAAGAATTGCAGGCCTCATACAAGATTGGCCTGATGATGAATGTGAAGTATTTGGAGAGCTCCTAAAAAAATTTAATCAAGCTTTGCTTAAATAGAACTATTAAAATTCAACTGGTTATTTTTTGTCTTTATATAATGAGTGTGAGAGTTGTTTTCTTGCATTTTTATTGTGTAACTAGTTATAGTAAATGGCCGAAGAATTGGACAATAACATGTCTTCGGCCATTTTATTATTAGTACGGGTTTTTAATCGACGATAACAGTCCAATAAATCTTTCGAATGGAAGTTCACAGGCAGGATATTTTTCCAATAAGTCTAACATGGTTAATCCTGCATGAGTTACTGCTCCTTGCTTGTTTTCGTTAAGAAGTAGTTCTAATTCTCTTTTATGCGGTGGGCAAACGGTGTACTCAGCTAGTTCACGAAGTTGGCTAGGTGTGACAGTCTCCGTTAAATTCACACTATACTTTAGTAAATCCCCTATACGGATAGGGAAGTCTAATGGAAGGAACGTAATTGATCGACTGTTACCACTAATAATGACGTGTTCCTGATGCTTTAAACCAAAGCGCAGGAGGACACGTTCAACAAGTTCAGTTGAATTCTGTGGTAGCACTGCCGAATCTACCCCAGTTGGGGAAGAGGAATTGCTTGAAACAGCCTCGTTTAAATCACTAATAAATTGAACCGATAAAGGAGTGCTTAGCTCATCATAGTCGTCTGGGTTTTCTAAGCTGTACGTATTGAAAACCTCTGACCATAACTGATCGTGCCACAATTCAAATTGTTTTTCAAAATCATTGCTCGCATCACCTTGCCCCTTTTGACTGAGGCGGGTTGCTCCCATTTCCGCAAGCTTTTCATCAAGAAAGGTAGGGATAATTTGGTACGTGCTTGCCCAATTGGTATCGCCACAGCCAAAAACAGCGTACGTAACGCCATTCAATTCTTCAGACTTTCCTTCCTTCAGCCACTTAACAAATTTACGGGCATTTTTTGGAGGATTTCCATTGTAAGATGAGCTAATAATGACAACTAGTCCTTCCTTTGGTAGATTCCTGACAAATTCGTCAAGTGGGGCAATTTCACTATGGAAGCCCTTGAATCGGGCTGTAACTGCTAAATCACGTGCGATTCCCTCAGCTGTTCCCATGTTTGAACCATATAATACAAGAAGTGGAGTGTTGTGGGCACCCCCTTCTTTCAGCCTCGATGGCAGAACTGGTTTTTCCGGTAGGTCTACTGCGCTTGTTACATCCTGCTTTAGCGGTGCAGAATAAAAAGTTTGACGCGGACGGACTTTTAAGGTTAAATTATCAGGTTTAAATGTTAGTGTTTCCTTAATCTTCAATTGATAATTTGTATGATCAATTAATTCAAAATGTTTTAAAATCATCCCGATCAATAGTGTGGCTTCATGCATAGCGAATTGCTGTCCAATACAAGCACGTTGTCCATTTCCAAACGGTTTATAAGCATGGAAAGGCACCTTTTTTCGATCTGCGAATCTTTCTGGTTTGAACTCCTCTACATCTTCTCCCCATGCTGTTGGATCTCGGTGCAGTTTAGGGAGTAGGATATTAACAACGTCTCTTCTTTTTAGAGGGTATTTATCTGCCAACAATGTGTCTTCCTTCGCATACAACGAAAAGAGGGGCGCGGTTGGCCAAAGTCTTAATGATTCATTTAAGATCATTCGTATATATTTTAATTCGCGAACCTGCTGATAAGTGGGAGTATCACCATCCAGGACACGATCTACTTCCTCATAGGCTTTTGCTAATTTTTCAGGATGCTTCATGAGAAAATAAAGGGCAAATGATAGCAATCCGCTGGTGGTTTCATGACCGGCAATCAAAAAAGTTATAATTTGATAGCGGATATTTTCATCACTCAGGGTTTCACCTGTCTCAGGGTCTGCACTTTTAAGCATCCGAGACAGAAGGTCTTCAGCATCATAATCCTCACTAGCTTTACGTTCTTCAATGATAGAGTCGACAAGTGAAAACATATACTGGATATCCCGATGAAACTGGCGTTTTTTCTTCACCATTAATTTATCCTGTACACCGAGGCGATTACTTTGATTCATGGCTTCGTCAAGCGCTCTCCCCATACTTTTAATAAATCGATGCGGTTTTTCCCGATAAAAGCTGTTAAAACGATAATTGAAGCCACATAAACCAATTGTATCTAAAGTGAGTCTAGTCATATCTTCAGGAACATCAATACTTTCATCTGAATTTAACCGTGCCCATTTTTGGATGAGCTGAAAGGCAATATCAACCATCATGGAATGATAACCTTTCATTGCACTTTGGCTGAAACTGGGGAGAAGTATGTTGTGTGCTTTTCGCCAATTTTCTTCTTTTGTCCAGCTTGTAAAAAGACCATCACCTGAGAACGAACGGACCTTTTGCAAGGGGGCATTAACAAGTTTGTCAAAACGGGATTCATCTGAAGCATCTGCAACTAATTCTGCGCTGGAAATAAATATCCCTGATCCAGAAGGGAATTTAAGTTTGAAAATGGGGCCGTACTCGTATGAGAGCTTCATGATTGATTGTGATGGTTGAGTTAGATCTAGTTGTGGGAGATTACCGAGCGGTCCATATGTTTTAGGCTGTGGTATGGTTGCAATGGCAGTTGTTAGCATGATTTACTATTAATCCTTCCTTTCATTCCCCTATTTCTTATTTGAATTTATAATATTGAAATAATTTTTCTCTGATTATAACATGTATATAGTTTTAATATTACGTTTTTAAAGATTAAAAATTCAGACAAATTTCTACAATTTATTTATTGTTCGACATATTCAACCAATCTGGACAAGTTATTATCATATTAATAGTGAAAAAAGAGACAGAAGAATATTTAACTGATAGTATTTTTGTGTGATAATAAATTGATTGTTACTTAATAGACTGTTTTTTTATAAAAGGTGGGAGACAGAGCGATGGACACAAAAAGAATCGAACAAGACTTTTTAGGAAAAAAAGAAATCCCTTCAGATGCTTACTATGGGATCCAAACATTAAGAGCAGTGGAGAATTTTCCTATTACGGGTTACCGCATACATGAAGAATTAATAAAAGCGCTGGCCATGGTAAAAAAAGCAGCTGCCATTGCCAATATGAATACAAGTCATTTGTATAGTGGGCTTGGAAATGTCATCAGTAAAGCAGCAGAAGAGGTAATGGAAGGGAAATGGAATGATCAATTTATTGTTGACCCGATCCAAGGTGGAGCTGGGACATCGATGAATATGAATGCAAATGAAGTTATTGCCAATCGGGCCCTTGAAATGTTAGGTCATGAAAAAGGGGAATATAGACATTTAAGCCCGAACACACATGTGAATATGTCACAATCCACAAATGATGTCTTTCCTACAGCTATTCATATTGCTACCCTAAACTTACTTGAAAAATTGCTTGAGACGATGAGTGATATGCAAAGTGTTTTTAAGGGAAAAGCAAAGCAGTTTGAAAACGTGATCAAGATGGGGCGTACACATCTTCAAGATGCAGTTCCTATTCGTCTTGGCCAAGAATTTGAAGCATATTCACGTGTACTTGAACGAGATATTAAACGAATTTCACAATCAAAGGTTCATTTATTTGAAGTAAATATGGGGGCAACAGCCGTTGGAACTGGATTAAATGCAGATCCTAAATACATTATCGATGTTGTGAAACAGTTAGCTGAAATAAGTGGGCTCCCCCTTGTTAATGCTGAACATCTTGTCGATGCTACACAAAATACTGATGCGTATACTGAGGTATCGGCCTCATTAAAGGTTTGCATGATGAATATGTCCAAAATAGCCAATGATCTTCGCTTAATGGCATCTGGTCCACGGGCAGGTCTAGCGGAAATTATCCTGCCAGCCCGCCAGCCAGGATCTTCGATTATGCCGGGAAAAGTGAATCCTGTCATGCCTGAGCTTATCAATCAAATTGCCTTCCAGGTGATTGGAAATGACCACACCATTTGTTTGGCATCAGAAGCAGGCCAGCTTGAATTGAATGTGATGGAGCCGGTATTAGTCTTTAATTTGCTGCAATCCATTAGTATAATGAACAATGGATTCCGTTCATTTACAGATTTTTGCCTAAAAGGTATCGAAGCAAATGAAGTACGTTTAAAAGAATATGTCGAAAAAAGTGTGGGGATTATTACAGCTGTCAATCCACACTTGGGATATGAGGTTGCGGCACGTATTGCAAGAGAAGCGACCATCAGCGGAAAATCAGTACGTGAATTATGCTTAAAATATGATGTACTAACAGAAGAAGAATTAGACCTTATCTTAAACATTTATGAAATGACTGCACCTGGTATTGCTGGTGCTGCACTGTTAGAGCGAGATTAATTTTATCTGATAAAATTAAAAAGGGGCGAATAGCCCTTTTTTGTTTTTTTAAGATTCTTTTCTTAGTTCATACACATTATTTATCTTTCTTTTTGTCACTTTTCCCTTCGTTTAGTGAACGGTAAATCTGAGTATACATACTACCCTCTACGATATTTTCAAGAAAAAAAGGACCGATTAACTCGACATACTCTTCATCATCAAACATTTTTTTATTTTGTAACTCCATTTCTGCTAATCCCTCGTATTTTGATAATAGGGCATATGTATGATCCTCTCCCGAAATAGGGGTCAATATCTCGACATGTTGGTCATAATTTTCATTTCTAAACTTCTTAATTTCCTTTAAGTTTTCAATCCCTTCCTTAAATTTATCCTGTTTAATCACAAACGTCTGATAGACATAGACAGACATTTTTGCACCTCCAAAAAATAAACATACTTATTGATTACTATTTACTAATTCCGTTTGTTTATACCTAGGTCTTTGGGGGCTGATGTTTACTTTTCATTTATGACCAGGATAAAGTGCTAAAATAGACCAAAATTAAAGTGAATTCAAAAGTTTGTAGGAGTATAGTAAAAAAATGGAGTGGAATAGGAAAAAATTTGAAACGAAATCCTGTTTGATTCGTCATAATATATATTGCAATTTATTCTTTTTTATAATTCATGAGAAAAGTTGGGGAGACATGAAAAAGTACTTTAGGTTATTGTCAATCTTAGTTGCAGTTAGTTTAATGGGACTAGCTGCTTGTTCGGAACAGAAGACGAAAAAAACAGAAGCAAAGGAATCGGCACAGGAACAGAAAAACAAAAATGAGCAAAAAGTAAAGGAAGAAAAGAAAAAAGAAGAGGATATACCTGTTTTTATCAATATTGTTGATCCGAACACAAAAAGCATTATTAAAACCTTTAATCCGAAGGAATTGGGATATAAAACAGATGATGAGAAGTATAAAGCTGAAATAGCAAATTTAACTAAAGAAATAGCGAGAGGTACAAAGGAAACACCGGGATATGATAAAAGAATGATACTGGACAGGCTTGATGCCAATGGACAAATTATAAAAGGAACTCCACAAACCATCCTCGAAGAAGAGGAGTTAGCAAATAAAATTATACAAGCCTCCGTAAAAGGGGGCGATGTGGAACTACCTCTCTATGCTACCGAGAGCGGCTACAAGCGAGAAGAAGCAGCGCAACTAGGGGAAGTAGTCGTTGCCTCTTTTTCGACCTCTTTTAATAGCGGGATCGCAGGTCGGACACAAAACATTGCCTTATCAGCAGCGGCAATTCATAATGTTATCATTGGTTCAGAGGATTCCTTTTCTTTTAACACTACAGTGGGACCTAGTGATGCAGAGCATGGATACCAGCCAGCTCCGGAAATTGTAGAAGGGAAATTGGTGGATGGCATCGGCGGGGGCATCTGCCAAACATCATCAACCTTGTATAATGCCATTGATCAACTTGCGGTGAGTTATATTGAAAAACATCACCATTCCTTGCATGTGGGCTACGTTCCGACAGGAAGAGATGCAACGGTTTCTTATGGAGGGAAAGATTTTAGATTTAAAAATACTACAGGTGTACCCTTGCTCTTAAAGACGATTGTTAAGAAAGGCTCGTTAACCGTTGAGGTGCGAACGGCCAAAATCTATCAAAGTCAATTAAAAAAGCGAGGTTAAGGCTGAGCAAAGAACCCTTCATGTCGTCCATGAAGGGTTCTTTGCTCGACAAACGTCGTAAACTAATATGTTTATGATTCTTAGCGAATTTCTTCCCAATCAGTGTATTGGCCGCTGCCTTGACAGCCCGGGCATTCAAATGAATTAAAGTAGGCATATTCATTATAAGGGTAGACAGTATAGCCCCGTCCTTGACAATCTGGACATTTACCCTGATCTTTCATTGTGGAGACGTGATTTTGATACTTTGTCTCTCTCCACTGATTAATTGAGTTTAGTAGTCCCATTTTATTCACCTCAAGTTTTTTCTTAGTATGGGAGAAAAATGGAATATTTATGCTTGAATGTTTTTATAAAATAAGAAATGGTTATATCATGCGTGCCATTTACCATGTATATTCCTACTATATTTTATGGAATACAGCTCATTTTAGTGCAATGGAGTATAAAAGCTTGGTCCCATTTTTGCAAAAAAGTTTTCTCTACGGCTTTACAACAATATCAATCCGTTGTAGAATTTCTTTGTACCTAAAATATCTAGGTAGGTGAAAAAATGTTTAACCGAGAATTGGTCAAGGGGAGTACATCCTTAATCTTACTTCAATTGTTAAATGAACGTGATATGTATGGCTACGAATTAGTAAAAGAATTAGAAAAGCGCAGTGATAATGGATTAAGTGTAAAAGAAGGAACCTTATACCCGGCACTTCATAAGCTTGAAAAGCAAGAATACATTGAATGTTACTGGCAAGAGCAAGAGAAGGGTCCCGCACGCAAGTATTATAAGATTACCAACGCAGGAAAAGATCTTTTAGGCGAAAAAACTCGTGAATGGCAGGATTTTGTTCAGGTTATGAACAAGGTTATTGGGAGAACGAAGCATGGAACGGCCGAAGAATAGTTTTCTTGAAGAACTAAGCAATGGACTAGGCAGTCATCAAGACCAGGCAAGTATTCTACTTGAATACGAGGCCCATATTGATGAAATTTTGATTGAATTGCATGATTGGACAAATGATGACGAAGTAATGGAACAGATTGTTTCAAGACTTGGAAGCCCTTCAGAGATTGCAGAACTATGGAAAGAAGAGCTATCAGTTACACCTAGTAATATGAAATGGCTATTCATTTTTTTAAATATCATTTTTTTTGGCGGCGGCAGCTTATTGACTCTCGCACATAATCTTTATCAATGGGATTGGCTCTCGGCTATTTGGAGTCATGTAACAGCTGTGCCAACCTTAATTGCCTTTTTGTATATGTTCTTTTGGGCATTACTGGGGTACGAAATTGGAAAAGGCTTTGGCCATGGAGGGCGGATACTTCTTAGAAAGACATTCTTACTTTCGCTCATTCCCAATTTGGTGTTGATGATTCTTACTGTTTTTAAAATTATTCCGCATGAATGGTTTGCTCCTTTATTAACGAAGACGTTTATTATTGCTTGTATCATTTTTACCATCAGTCTTTACCCAATCAGCTGGATTGGTTATCGTTGGGGACGTAAAGCATCGATATAAGCAGTTTTTTTTGCTCATATACATAGAAAAACTATATATATAGAATTTCTATAAGGAAGAGGGATGGAGAATGAAAATAAGTAAAATGGATTGGCTCACCTTAGTCTTATGCTTGTTGCTCGGAATTTTAGCAGAAGAATCGTTTTTTCGCAGTCAAGTGGGGATATCCTATCTTGTCTTCCTGATCGGATTTTATGGGGTGTTTTTTTGGCGTTTTCGTGGCTTTTCCTTTTCCCATCAGCGTTTTGGCTATCTGATTATTTGTTGTATTTGGCTCTTGGCGGCTGGTTACTTTCTTAACGATAATATGTTCTTTAATGCCTTAAATATCTTAGTCATCCCTAGTTTGGTCATTTTTCATCTTATCTTGGTTACAAGTCCCAAGCAAATGCAGTGGACTCGATTAGCCTTTATTCCTTATCTATTCTCAAGACTGGTCGATGCCCTAAAGTATACGATTTTATTTACAGCTCATTCTGGAAAAGGATTAAAGGGTGGAGTGAACGATAATAAGCCGGTCATTTGGAAGAAAATCATGATTGGCGTTGTCATGGCGATTCCTGTCCTTATGATAGTCTTGAGGCTGCTCATTAGTGCTGATACACAATTCGAACGGCTGGTTGGAGATATACCAAACCTGTTCCGAGTAGTCGACGCAGAAAGCTTTATACGATTGGTTTTAATATTTCTATTTATGGTTGCCTTCTTTGGTCTGATGCAAGCCCTATACCAAAAACAAGTGAAGGTATTTATGCAAACCTCTTTACAACCAGCTGGAAAACTGGACTCTATTATTATTAATACTGTTCTTGTTTTAATCAATATTGTTTATGTATTGTTTACCATTGTTCAATTTACGTATTTCTTCAGCGGTAAGTTACAAGGGGACTATACATACGCAGAGTATGCCAGAAAGGGATTTTTTGAACTCTTGTTTGTTACCATGATCAATTTGACTATCACTGTGGCAGTAATCACCTTTGCTGACCGGGGGAGAAATTTAGGCAAACGGATGACGCAAATAATGCTTACTGTTCTTGTTATAGCTAGCTCTGTTATGCTTTGTTCTGCATTTCTACGTTTAAGCATGTATGAGGAGGCATATGGGTTTACCTTTACAAGAGTGATGTCCCATTCTTTTATGATTTTCCTAGCAGTTATTTATTCCTATACATTCACAAAAATATGGATTGATAAGCTATCATTATTTCACTTTTACTTTATTACTACATTAATTTACTATACAGCGATCACCGTTATAGATCTGGATAGGATAGTGGTAAAGGAAAATATTAACCGCTATGAAGAAAGTGGGAAATTGGATGTGGCCTATCTTAACAGCTTATCTTCAACAGGGGTTCTAGCCTTGATTGAGCTATATGAAGAAGATAAGCATCTACCAGGTGTACGAGACCTTTTAGTAGCGAAGCAACAAGAGGCTAAAGAAGAGAGTACGTCTTGGCAATCCTATAATCTAAAAAGAGTCCAAGTAGCAGAAAAATTGATAGATATGCAAATAAACTAGTTAAAACGGCATGCAAGGGAACTTGCATGCTTTTTCCATATTGTGAAACTTTAGGTAAGTTAATTCGTCAAATAAATTGAGAATATTACAAAAAATGGAGTACAATAGGAGGAAACATCTCTATTTTAAAAAAATAAATTGATGCGCGAGGGATAAAATGAAACGTGTGTTACGCTCACTTATTAGGATAGGATTGATTCTGGCAGGATTTTTCTTTATTTTTCATCTACCAACATTATTTGGAATTGGAAAAGATTCAGTAGAAATTCATGGCAACATTTTTTGGATGGCAGTAAATTCAGATCTTCAATCAATACTCCAAATAATGGATCCAATGTACCTAAGATTTTTTAAAGAACTAGAGATTGCTGAAAGTTATCAATATTCGATGACTATCCTTTTTGCAAGCTTAGTAGTCATTATCATAGCTGCAATTGGTATGGCTTTGTTAATATTGATCGTCCCAGAGAAGGTTAGAAATCGTTTAAAAAGTGGTGTGAATTTTTTCGAGGCTGTCCCGGATCTACTAATCATCTTCCTCTTTCAGTTTTTTGTCATTACACTGTATAAGACCACGGGTCTAAAGTTTTTACAGCTTTATGGTATGTTTGGTCATAAACCATATTTTGTGCCGATCGTCACCGTCTCCTTCTTACCTATGTTTTTGTTATTACAGTTTTTGATTCGGGTAATGACTGAGGAACAAAGTCAACCCTACGTCCTTTATGCAAAAGCAAAAGGAATAGGACGTGTAAGAACATTATTTATACATATTATTCGCAACGTTTTTCCGTTGTTAGTTTTACAGCTTAGAACCATTATATGGGTATTATTATCCAATATTTATCTAGTTGAAAGTTTATTTAACATTAATGGATTTACCCGCCAGTTTTTTATTATCATACAGCAAGGTGGAGATTTCACTTCGCTCGTCCTATGTTTACTGATGTTTTGCCTGCCACTACTAATTATTGAAGCGATAGGTTGGTTACTATCGAAAAGAATCAAGGGAAAGGAGGCCATCAGTTTATGAGTAGATATAAAAAAACAATCATTGGCACTGCCCTGCTGCTGATTCTATTCGTATTGAGTTGTTTATACCCTTATTACGCCCCAATTGATTTTAATCATCAAATATTAATTAGAGATGAGCATGGTAAGGTTATTGACAGGGCACCATTCCCTCCCTCACAAGAACATTGGCTGGGAACGACCCGCAATGGAGAGGACTTACACTTGGTCTTACTTTATGGTGCCAAATTCACATTAATTACCGCTTTTGTCGTTGCTGTTCTTCGAGTTTTGCTTGGTGGGATTTTTGGCATGGTTCTATCCTTATGGGCTCCTTTTCTAAAAGGGTATTTTAAGGACTTCTTTTTAACGATGCGATATATTCCGGCCATTCTAGTGGCTTATATTTTGATGCTTCCCGTTGCCGGAGCACCCAATGATGTGGGGATTTCATCGATTGTTACCTATCAAATCATTATTTTAGTTTTTATCGGATTCCCTTCCGTCACCCTATTTGCATCCGATCTTACCGATGAATTATTAAAAACCTCCTTTGTCCAAAGTTCTTATTTATTGGGTGCCAGTAAATTACATATCATTAAAAGACAATTACTGCCCTACATGCGATCCTATGGCATTTTATTTACCGTTCAACAGATTTTAAGCACCCTGCAGATCACGATGCAGCTAAGTATTTTTTATATTTATCTAGGTGGTCAAAATCGAGCAGGGGTATTTGGTTATGATGATGCATCAGGCAATCCAAAACCAGCGTCCTTATCGAATGAATGGGCTGGGTTAATTGGACAAAATTTCACGGAGTTTGTTCTTGCGCCTTGGATAGTCTTCATGCCTCTTATCGGTTTCTTCTTTGTAATCGTGGTTGTTAATATGATAAAAAAAGAATTAGAAGATCAGATCCTCGGAGTACAATTAATGAAAAGGAAGCGGAAAAAGAAAAAGGATGGACAACTTCCTGTGAATTTATCGCCATCATCAGAGAAATTTGATTTCATACAGTAAAGAAAAGAACTCCCTACAAATGCAGGGAGTTCTTCTTTCAAATTCTTAGAGAATGAGGATCTATTGTGATTTAGCTTTATTTCAACTATGATTATGATCAATCACCATTAAACATATCAAATAGTCCCTTTGCAATACTTCCTTCATCCTTTGCTCCACCTCTTGATGGGGCAGCAGCGAAAACCCTGCTGGCGAGTCGGCTGAATGGCAAGGATTGTATCCATACGGAGCCAGGTCCACGTAATGTGGCAAAGAACAAGCCTTCTCCGCCAAATAAAGCCGTTTTGACCCCTTTTACAAATTGGATATCATAATTTACACTGCTCGTCATCGCAACTAAACAACCGGTATCTACTCGTAGTGTTTGGCCGGGAAGGAGATCCTTTTTTATAATCGTTCCACCGGCATGTACAAATGCCAAACCGTCACCTTCAAGCTTCTGCATAATAAATCCTTCGCCACCGAAGAAACCTGCACCAATTTTTCGTTGGAATTCAATTCCGACCTGAACACCTTTAGCTGCAGCTAAGAAGGCATCCTTTTGGCAAATGATTTTTCCTTCAAGTTGACTTAAATCCATAGGAATAATTTTACCTGGGTAGGGAGAGGCAAATGATACTCGCTGCTTGCCCTGACCTTGGTTCGTAAAGGTTGTCATGAATAAACTTTCACCTGTTAGAACTCGTTTTCCGGCACTGAATAATTTCCCCATCAGCCCGCTGCCGCCACCTGACCCATCACCAAAGATGGTCTCCATATGTATATTATCATCCATCATCATAAAACTTCCAGCTTCAGCGACAACAGTCTCTTGTGGGTCAAGCTCTACTTCAACAAATTGCATATCATCTCCATAGATCTTGTAATCAATTTCATGATTATTCATGTAAACTCCTCCATTCATTAATTGTGAACCTATCTTTATTATAAAAAATTTCTATTGTAAGTGCTAATTTAAAAAAATAAAAAGACGTCTGACTAATCAGACGTCTTTCGCGTATTGAGGCGAGAAACCACACTCCACATAGTGTGTTCCAAGTAGGAATGTTCCTCGACTTACACAACTCAGCTCATCGCTTAATTACTATAACACTAACCTATGATAAAGTGCAAGTGGAAATTTTAAAAATAAAATGCTTGCTTAATAGTTTGTATTATTCTATATTCAAATAATCAGATATACAAAAATCGATTGATAAGAAGGGTTATTATGTTTATTGACAAGAGATTCCAGCATTATTCCTTAGGCAGTCTGAAAAAGGATATCCTTTCGGGCTTGATTGTCGGGATTATTGCCATTCCACTTGGGATGGCGTTTGCCATTGCTTCAGGGGTGAACCCGGAGTATGGAATCTATACCACTATTGTTGCAGGGATTCTCATTTCCTTACTGGGAGGGTCAAAGTATCAAATCGGAGGACCCACTGGGGCATTCATTCCGATTCTATTTGGTATTGTAATGACGTATGGGTATGAAAATCTCCTTATCGCCGGATTTATGGCGGGAATTATTTTGACCATCATGGGCTTGCTGAAACTTGGTTCATTAATCAAATGGATCCCCAAACCTGTCACCATCGGTTTTACTGCGGGGATCGCTGTCACTATCTTTACAGGACAGGTGGCAAGTTTTCTTGGATTAGTAGGAATAAAGAAACATGAGGAATTTATCTTAAATTTCAAGGAAATCATTGTGAATATCAGTACTATTAATATTTATAGTCTCTTAACAGCTGCAATTTGTTTGGTTATCGTGTTGATTACTCCAAGAATAGCACCGAAAATACCTGGTCCACTGATTGGATTATTCATTTCAACGATCGTTGCGACATTATTTTACCCAGGGGAAGTCGCTACAATTGGAACGGCCTATGGTGAAATTCCGAGTAGCTTACCACAACTACACATACCAAATATGAATATAGACATTATCAGTAAGCTTTTGAAACCTGCTTTTATTATAGCTATGTTAGGTGGGATTGAATCTCTTCTTTCCGCGGTTGTTGCAGATGGGATGACAAGTAGTCGTCATAATAGCAATAAGGAGCTAATCGGTCAAGGTATCGCCAACATGATTGCACCTCTATTTGGCGGAATACCGGCAACAGGTGCCTTAGCTCGAACCGCTACAAATATTAAGAATGGAGCCGTTTCTCCGTTTTCTGGTATCATACATGGGGTAGTGGTCTTACTTGTTTTACTATTTTTTGCTCCAAAAGCATCGTATATTCCGCTGGCGAGTATGGCACCAATTTTAATGGTCGTTGCCTGGAATATGAGTGAAAGAAAGGTATTTGTCCATATTTTAAAAACAAGATCAACGGATTCAATGGTTCTACTTGTTACTTTTTTATTAACAGTTTTTGTAAATTTGACGACAGCTGTTGAAATTGGTTTAGTGATGTCAGCCATTTTGTTTGTTAAGCGTATGAGTGATGTCACAACGACAAGGAAAGCATTACCTAATCCTACACATAGGCAAGGAAAGGTAGAAACATCGATGGTTACAGAGACACATGACTGTCCACAAATTAGTATCTTTAATGTCGAAGGTCCCTTGTTTTTTGGGGCAGCGCAAACATTTGAAAAATCGATTATGGATACGATCAATTATCGACCTAAGATATTATTGTTGCGAATGAGTAAGGTTCCTTTAATGGACACAACTGGGGAAGCAATCCTAGCAAGTATTGTGAACCATTTTTCAAAAAATGGTATTGTGATAATATCTGGTCTAAATCCTCAGCCTGAAAATGTTCTTAAAAAGACAGGTTTATTTGATTTAATTGGTGACAATCACTTTTTTGAACATACTGGAGAAGCGTTACAATATGGTCTCACACAAATAAACGAAAATAAATGTCTGGGTTGTAAGCATTTTGCCTTTCGAGAATGTAAAAAATTATCTTCCATGGATACAGTAGAGAGTAGAGCAAAGCTAAGAGCAACCTTTTAGAAAAACAAGGAAGTGAACAAATTGAATTTAGAAATGCAGCAATTTAAAGCGGAATTTTTCAAAGCATTATCACATCCATTGAGAATCCGTATTTTGGAACTGTTAGCTGAAGGTGATAAGAATGTAAATGAAATTCAGACCCTTGTGGGAAGCGAAGGTTCCGCGGTATCACAGCAGCTCACAATACTGAGAGCTAAAAACATAGTTATTGGAATGAAAGAGGGAAATAAAGTTATCTATACACTGAAGGATCCGATGATTATTGAGCTCTTAGCGATTGCACGACAAATTTTTAATAATCATCTTATTGATACCATCACGATCTTGGATAAGTTTAAGGTAGAGGAAGAAGATGTAACAGCAATGCCGAAGAAATAATTTCTTCGGCTTTTTTCTATTTCGAAGGTATTAAAGCTACTTTTGTTATTTTTTTGGAAATTATCGGTATTTTGTAATATTTAATCCATTTTTAACAAAAAAATTATATTAAGATTAAGGTGAAACTACATATAAAAATTTTGGAAGGTGATTGAATATGTATGACTTGGTATTGCTACATCCCCCAACAGTTTATGATTTCCGCAAAGAGATGTTGTTTACGGGCCCAATTAGTGATGTTGTTCCTTCCTCACCTGTTTTTGAAATGTATCCGATTGGATTAACCAGTATCGGTGATTATCTCGAACGGTTTGGCTTAAAGGTGAAGATCATTAATATTGCCAACCGAATGTTGTTAAATCCTAATTTTGATGTTGAAAAGAAAATTAAAAAGATTAAAACAAAAGCATTTGGCATCGACCTCCATTGGCTGCCTCATGCACATGGAAGTGTTGAACTTGCAAAAATTATCAAGAAGTATCACCCGGATACTCCGGTCATGTTTGGCGGTCTTTCTAGCACTTACTTTCACAAAGAGCTGATTGAATATCCTTGTATTGATTTCGTTATGCGCGGTGATACAACCGAAAAGTTAATTCTTATGTTGCTGAATAAGTTGGAGAAGAAGGATAGTGCAAATTTCTATGATATCCCGAATCTTACATGGAAAAATGGAACTTCGTATCATTTTAATGAAATAACCTATGTTCCAGATAGTCTCGATGAATTTAACCTACCAGGGTATCGTTATATCATACGTTCCGTATTTAAGTACTTTAATCTTCTTGACCCATTGCCATACAAAGGGTGGCTCCAATATCCAAATACCGCCATTTTGACATCTAAAGGCTGTACTTATAATTGCTTAATATGTGGCGGCTCGAAGGATGCATACGCCCTCAACTGTAACCGGAAAAAGTTGGTGATGCGTTCACCTAAAAAAATGTTTGAGGATATTACTTTGATTCAAAGGTTTACTCGCGCTCCTATTTTTCTGTTAAATGATATCAGGCAGGGGGGGAAAGAGTATGTAGATGAATTTCTCACAGGCCTAGCAAAAATGGACTTAAAAAACGAAATGGTCTTTGAATTATTCAATTATGCAGACGAAGAATTTTTTAAACGCTTGGACAAAGCAATCCCTAAATATAGCATCGAACTGACACTTGAATCCGCAGATGAGGAAATCCGAAAGTATAATGGAAAACTACCTTGTACCAATGTCAAGGTAATCGAAATGCTGCAAAACGCACTTAAGCATAATTGTGCAAAAATCGATTTATTCTTCATGACGGGAATCCCTAATCAAAGCTACGAAAGTGCAATGCGAAATGTGGATTTTTGTGAAATTATTCACAAAGAATGTGGTGGAGATTTAAGAATTTCTTACTTTGTAGCCCCACTATCACCATTTTTAGATCCGGGAAGTCCAGCTTTTGAACATCCTGAAAAATATGGTTATAAGAAATTCTGTCATAACCTTGAGGACTTCAGAAATGCCATGAAACAACCTTCATGGAAAAATATGCTAAGCTATGAAACAAATAAAATGACAAGAGAGGAGATCGTCAGGGCAACGTATGATTCAGCATTAAGGCTAAATGAATTTAAGTTTATAAATAAGATTATCACAAAAGATGTCCATGATGAGGTAGCTATTAAAATTGAAAAATCATTAGAATTCCTTAAGCGATTAGATGAATTAGTTCTCTTACCGGTAGTGGATCAAAAACGAGAACTTGCAAAAATAAAGGAAGAAGTTGATCAAATCAATCGACATAGTATTTGTGGAAAAAATGAATTAAAGTGGGAGGTTAAAAAGCTGTTTGCAGATTTTCCTTCCTTAACCTATATTGGTTTAGAGTTACTGGTGAAGGATATAATAAATGAAGTAAAGTGCCGATTTGGAAAAATTGATAGAAATGGCGTCTTGATTTCAAGTTCAGAGAAACAACAATAATCTCGGATCTACATTTAAATATAGGGTGTGAAAACAGATAAATAGATTCTGTTTTCGAGTCAAATTATTTTCCATCAGAATTCGACAAATTTCTTCGTGCGCTCTTTTTGTATCTACTCATAAACCCTGTTTTTTAGAGGTGAAAAGGTGGAGAAATGTAGAATTCTGTAGGGTTGTGTCGCTGTTCCCTTTCTTGACAGAATTAGGCGAAAATGATAAATTTTAATCAGCCGTTGCACGAGATTAGATTTATATATGAAGCTTGTTCAAAGTGTTAATCGATGTTTGGATGAGAAAATGAAGGTAAAGCTATCACGTTGTAATTTGGTGAATTTTACACATGACTAGATTGCTAGTCAATAGGAGGATTTTTTCACATGAAAAACGGTAAAGTTAAATGGTTTAATTCAGAAAAAGGTTTCGGATTCATCGAAGCAGAAGACGGAAATGACGTATTCGTTCATTATTCTGCAATCCAAACAGAAGGTTTCAAAACTTTAGAAGAAGGTCAAGAAGTATCTTTCGAAGTAGTTGAAGGAGCTCGTGGACCACAAGCTGCTAACGTAACTAAAAAATAATTAAAACCAACTATAACAGCCCGGACATATGTGCCGGGCTGTTTTTTGTTGTCTTTCTTCCTCTGTTTTTAGTGGTAAATCCAATAATGATTTCCAGACTCAAACGGATTAGTAGTTTGATATAATAGTAGTATTCGATAAGTGAATGAAGTAGAAAAAAGTGAGGTGGCCCAAATGAAATTTATCCATACTGCCGATTGGCATTTAGGTAAACTAGTCCACGGTGTATACATGACGGAGAATCAACGCGAAGTACTAGAGCAATTTGTTTCCATTGTAGCGGAAGAGAAGCCAGATGCTGTTGTCATTGCAGGCGATCTCTATGACCGTTCTGTCCCGCCGACAGATGCCGTGGAGTTACTAGATGAAATCCTTTTTAAAATAAATGTGGAACTTAAGACGCCGATTGTAGCAATCGCTGGCAATCATGACAGTGCGGAACGCCTTTCGTTTGGTAGTTCATGGTATAAGCATAGCGATTTTCATTTGACAGGGAAACTGACAAATAGCTTCAGGCCTGTTCATATTAATGGGGTAAATTTTTATCTCCTGCCATATGCTGAGCCAGGTATCGTCCGACAACTATTGGGCGATGACTCGATCCACTCTCATCATGAGGCAATGAAATCATTTATTGGTAAAATCGAGGAAACCCTTAATCCAAATGAGCCCAATGTTTTAGTAGGTCATGCTTTTGTCCTTGGGGGGCAAACGTCAGACTCTGAACGAATGTTATCAGTGGGTGGTTCTGGTTGTGTGGGTGCCGAGTTGTTCGAACCGTTTTCCTACACAGCTCTCGGTCACTTACACAGTCCTGATGCCATTAGACATGAGAAAGTGAAGTATTCCGGATCCCTCTTGAAATATTCTTTTTCTGAAGCAAAACAACGAAAATCCATTTCAATCATTGAAATGGATGAAAAGGGGAATTTCACGCATCGTTATCGTTCACTTGCGCCAAAGCATGACATGCGTGAGCTTGAAGGCCACTTAGAGGAATTACTTGATCCACATTTTTATGAAAAAGAACAACTCCATGATTATCTAAAAATCACCTTACTAGACGAAGGTGCCTTAATTGACCCAATTAATAAGCTGCGGAAGATTTATCCAAATGTCCTTCATTTGGAACGGAAAATGGATTTGACAGATTTGAAGAAAAAACAGTTCTTCAGTGCGCAGAGAAGTGAGAAAAAGTCAGAAATTGACTTATTTGAACAGTTTTACAAGGAAATGACGACCTCTGATTTTACGAGTGAAAAAAAAGAAGTTATGGCTGACATAATAGAAAAAGTGTTACGAGGGGAAGAAGTGAAATGAAACCATTAAGACTGAGGATGCAGGCATTTGGCCCTTATGCTGGTAGGGAAGAAATTGATTTTACCCAGCTGGGTAATCGGACCATGTTTGTGATATCAGGAAAAACCGGCGCTGGTAAGACGACTATTTTTGATGCGATTAGCTATGCGATTTATGGAAAGGCAAGTGGTGAAGATCGCAATGGCCCCGAACTTCGTAGTCAATTTGCGAAGGCCGACTTGTTAACAGAAGTCTCTCTTGATTTTTCACTGCGTAATAAAGTCTACTCTATCACTCGGTCCCCCCAACAGCTGAAGAAAAAAGACAAGGGGGATGGCTACACTTCGATTGGTGCTAAAGCAGAATTATCGACTGTGGACCATCATGGTGAGAAAAAGTTGCTGGCTACCAAAATCAGTGATGTTGAGGAAAAAATTAAAGAAATTATGTTGATTGATGCAAACCAGTTCAGGCAAATTTTAATGATTCCTCAAGGGGAGTTTCGAAAGTTGTTGACTTCTGATAGCAAGGATAAAGAAGCCATCCTGCAAAGACTGTTCCATACACAGCTTTATAAATTGGTAGAAGAGAAGCTTAAGTTTGAAGCGTCTGAGTTGAAGAATTCGGTAGAAGACCAAGTTCAAGCAAGAAATGAAGCGATTAGATGTATTCAAGCAGTGACAAATGAAGAGCTTCGCACCCAGCTTGATGAAGAGAGTGTTAATGACACCGTCATCATGCCGCTTTTACGAGCTGAAATTGCCGGAATGTCAGAAAATCTTGAGCAGCTCGACAATCGTGTAAAACAAAAGATTCAAGCACAGGACAACCTTAAGGGGAAGCTCTTTGAAGCTGAGACCATTTTAAAACAGCTCCAGATAAAAGAAGAGTTGAAGGAGAGAAAAGCCCGACTAAGTACGGACGAGGAAACATATGCCGAAAAAGACAGACAAGTTCAACGGGCGCAAAAAGCAGCGTTATTATCCAAACAGGAGGAGCTTTGTCACCGCTTAAAGCGGGAAGTCGATCAGCTACAGGAAAATGTTAAATCCATCATGATCGAAATTGAAAAATATGAGAGTCTGTCGAAAAAAGTTGAACAGCAGCTGCAGGCGGAGCTTGAGCGAGAAGGAGAGCGGCAGTCTGCATTAGATGAAGTAACTCAGCTAGTCAATATGAAGGAAGATGTCTATTCATTTGCTGTTTTGCGTAAAGAGACTACCATCAAGGATGAGGAACTAAAAGCCGCGAAAGAAAAACAAATCAATTATGAAAAGAGCCTTGCGCATTTAGAGGAACAATTAGCAACTCTTAAGCAGCAAAAGGAGAAAATTGAAAAGGGGAAATTAACCTTTTTAGAAAACGAAGGTAAGCTAGAAAAGCTGAAAAATGAACTTGAACGGTTTGAAAAATATGAAGTCAACTTGATGCGCCAACATAAGGCAGAGGGACAGCATAAAGCCATGGCTAGTCGGTATGAAAATACGGTGGCTCGCTATAGGGATGCTCGAGTCCTTGTCGACGAGTTGGAGAAGAAATGGATGCATGGCCAGGCCGTCATTTTAGCGACTAAACTTCAAACGGGTGATGCCTGTCCTGTCTGTGGTTCAGAGCATCATCCTGCACCTGCCCTACAGCAAGAGGATCAGATTCCAACAGAAGACGACTTAAAGGTTGCCAAGGAACAGATGCTAAAGTGGGAAAAGGAAAAGTCCCATGATGAAGCTCAATTTTATCAAAGTCAATCGGCTGAGAGAATGCAGAAGGAAGCCGTTCTAGAAATTCTGAATGAAATTCGTACCACACGTCGAGACTTTACTGAAGAGGACCTTGCACAGGCAAAAATAGAGGCAATGACAGTAAAAAATAATCTTGGAGAATTTCAAAGACAATTGGCAGAAGAGAGTAAGCTTTATGAGGATGTTATGAGGAAAATAGACAATTGTGAGTCGGAAAAAGGAGCCCTTCAAAACGCTATTCATCAGGTGACAGTGATGGTAAATGAAATAACGGTTCAATTTACCGAGAAGAGGACCACACTTACAAGAATGATGAATGTTATTCCAAAAAACCTGCGCTCTGAACATGCATATGAACAGGCACTCGTGTCAGCTCAAACACGACATCGGTTATTAGTAAAGCAACTCGAGGATACGCAGCAACACTTCCAATCGATAAAAGAAAAGTTATCAAATGAAACAGCCCGCTTAAAAGATGCAGAATTACATCAAACAGGGAAACAAAAGGAACTTGATACCGAGCGAGACATTTTTATCAGTAAATTATCGGAACAGGGCTTTGAAAAATATGGTGAGTATGCTTCTTCCAAACGGACGGAAGGGGAAATACGAAGCCTTGAGGCGGATATTCGTAGTTATCGAGAAGAGTTACGCTCAGTTTCTGACCGTTTGAAAGAATTAACAGAATTGTTGGCAGATGTGAAAACGCCAGATGTTGCGGGAATTAAGCTGGAACTCACAAAACTGACGAGCGAACTTGAGGAGCTTAATCAGCTTCGTACGGATTTGTTTGTTAAAAAGCGGGATAATGAAGCGATTTATCATCGAGTGGAGAGTTTAAATGAGCAAATGAAGGTGCTAGAGGAAAGGTACAAGTTAATCGGCCATCTATCTGATATTGCTAAGGGTCAAAACAACTTTAGAATAACGTTCGAAAGGTATGTGCTTGCCGCCTTTTTAGATGATATCTTACGGGAAGCGAATGGACGTTTAAGAAAGATAACCTCTGGTCGTTTTCAATTGTTACGAAAAACAGATCGCTCTAAGGGGAATGCCCAAAGTGGATTGGAATTGCTCGTATTTGACCAATATACGGGGCAAGAACGTCATGTTAAAACCTTATCTGGAGGTGAAAGCTTTAAAGCCTCGCTTTCATTGGCATTGGGACTTGCGGATGTGGTTCAAAATTATGCTGGAGGTGTATCATTGGAAACGATGTTCATTGATGAGGGGTTTGGTACGCTTGACCCTGAATCACTAGAACAAGCGATTGAGGCGTTAATGGATATCCAGAGTAGTGGTCGGCTGGTTGGGATTATTTCTCATGTACCGGAACTGAAAGAGCGGATCGATGTAAGGCTTGAAGTGATAGCAGATCAGACCGGTAGTCGGACAGAATTTATCTATATGAATTAAAATTGGAAAAAGCAGCGTGATATTATCTGTGAAAAATCACGCTGCTTTTTTGAAAAAATTGTAATGGAATCTCAAAGTTCCTCTGCTAGTGCACGACCAGCCTGCCTTCCTGTAAACAAGCAGCCACCTACGAATGTTCCTTCTAACGAGCGATAGCCATGAATTCCACCACCACCAAACCCTGAAACCTCACCGGCAGCATAAAGTCCAGGAACAGGACTTCCATTTGAATCTAGTACTCTACCAGATAAGTCTGTTTGTAATCCACCAAGTGTTTTTCGACTAACAATATTTAATCGAACGGCAATTAGCGGCCCCATCTTCGGATCCGAAATTTTATGGGGTGGTGCTACCCTAATTAATTTATCGCCAAGATAATGTCGGGCTCCACGCATGGCCGTTATTTGCAGATCCTTCGTAAACTTATTATCGATTTCCCTGTCTCTTGCGATAACTTGACGCTCGATGTCGTGAACATTAAGCAAATGATGACCACTTAGCTCATTCATCCCTGCAACAAGATCTCCTAGTGTATTCGCAACGACAAAATCCTCACCTTTTTCCATAAAAGCTTTTACAGGTGCAGTAGGACCAGGAAGGACACGAGCTAACACCTTTCTAATACTTTTTCCCGTTAAATCAGGATTTTGTTCAGACCCAGAAAGGGCGAACTCTTTTTCAATAATTTTCTGCGTTAATATAAACCAAGAATAATCATAGCCTGTCTTCATAATGGCATCGAGTGTTCCTAAAGTATCGAAGCCTGGGAAGTTAGGGGAAGGAAAGCGCTTACCGTTTGCATCTAACCATAGGGAGGATGGACCAGGGAGAATTCGGATACCGTGCATTGGCCAGACAGGATTCCAGTTTTTGATTCCTTCCGTATAGTGCCACATTCGATCTCGATTGACAATACGACCGCCTGCTTTTTCCGTGATCGCGAGCATTTTTCCATCCACATGCGCAGGAACACCGGAAATCATATTTTTTGGTGCTTTTCCAAGTCTGGCTGGCCAATTCTCCCTAATCAATTCATGATTTCCTCCAATGCCACCGCTCGTTACGATGACTGCTTTTGATTGAAACTCAAAATCCGATTGTATCTCTCGTGAACTTGCTTCTCCACGTATTGCAGAGCTCGGAACAAGAATGTTACCACGCACACCCATGATGGCTCCCTGAGTCTTTAGTAATTCATTGACTTGATGGCGGGGGCGATAGTCGATTAGGCCAGATGCCATCGCATTGCGAACCCTATCTTCAAAGGGTTTGACAAGTCCAGGCCCAGTTCCCCAGACAATGTGAAAACGGGGGACGGAGTTACCATGACCTTCCGCTGTATAGCCACCACGTTCTGCCCAGCCGACTACTGGAAAGAAACGAACCCCCATATCATGAAGCCATTTACGTTTTTCACCAGCCGCAAAATCAACATAGGCCTTTGCCCATTTTTTACCCCAATAGTCCTGATCATCTTCGCGATCAAAGCCGGCAGCTCCTAACCAGTCCTGCCAGGCAAGCTCACGGGAATCCTTGATGCCCATTCTTTTTTGCTCTGGTGAATCGACGAGAAATAAGCCACCAAATGACCACCAGGCCTGTCCACCAAGTGATGCTTCTGGCTCTTGATCTAGGAGGAGAACTTTCTTGCCTGCATCTGCGAGTTCCGCTGTCGCTACTAATCCCGCAAGACCAGCTCCAACCACTATTACGTCATATTTCAAGTTATTTCCCCCATTTCGAAAAATAAGTTATATATTCAGAAAAATCAATACATTAAATTATATCATGACTATTCTTTAAATGTGGCTTTTCCAATTTTAATTTTGTCATAAGTAAACTCAAAAAATGGTGGATAATCTTTAGCAATTTGTATATAACTTCCTTTGCTGTTGGATAATATGTACATAATTTATAAGGAGTGAATGATTCCATGGGAAAAATATTAATCCTTATTGGGGGTCTGTTCTTACCGATGTTCCTTTATTTACTGGATGTTCAGGGAGAAGAACTTCCGAGGTTATCAGCTGATTGCCTTAAGAATATGAGGAATCGAGATGAGCAATATAATAAAACCATTATGAATGATATTATTACCAGTCTAGAACTAGATATTAACGAACAAAGCTATATCGAAGTAACCGACAGGGGATTAGATGCCGCTAATCTGATCTATGGTGGTAAAGAAATAGACGAGTACTATCAGTCCTTGCATGATCAATTTATTGTTGCCTCACGGGGGAAACCGACTTTATTTATCAAGCCCGCAGAAGCCTATTTACTTTATAAACAGCCTGATAATACGAACGTTGCCGTCCATTTAAAACTGGCAACTTTAAAATGGGAAGTGGTTGAAAAGAAAAGGAAAGAAGGGAATGCCATTGATTACAAGCTGTTAAAGTGTGAAAAAGATTATATAAAGGAAAAAAAAGAGTACGGTAAAAAGGAGTAATGTTAGTACTTATGTATAAGACGCTGATTTTCTCAACATAAATAGATGACCTCAATTTGCTTATTAGAAATTAGTTTTTCCCGATTAGGACCTGATTATTTTCCCGTATTTATCCAATCATAATCCCTTTCATGGTAATCCAAAATAAGATGGTGCACAGATTTAAACCAAAGGGGTGGTTGGAGTTGAAATGGCATAAAACGATACTCTCGATGATACAACAACGACAGGATAAAAAGGTTGCCTTAGCTGTAGATACATCCACGAATGAGGCACCAGATGTTCTTATTAATAACATCATTAAACTGTTTGAACAATTGAAGCCCGATACGGTATTAGTTCAAGCAGATTTTAAAATTAGGAGTATTTCTCCCGTGAAAAGTGATACGATTAAATACTATACACATGGGAAATCTTCCTATACCTTAGTGTTGGAGTGGGCAAAAGAAGAAAATATTGATACACTGTTTTATATTACCGATGTGACGGGTTTTTTTGCGGAAGACATGGAAAAAGTAGACTATGAATTGTTCTGGCTTGTGCCAGGGGTATTCTTACCGCGTGTCCCGTTTGGAAAAGCAATTAAAGTTGCTTGAGAAACAAATCCCTCACCTTGTGGGGGATATTTATGTTAGATGCTAGAGGGGAATTTCATTTCATGATAAAAGAAATTGACTTACAAACTAGGAATCTACTTAAGGAATTGTTTAAACTTCAAAGGGTCTCCTATCTGATTGAGGCAAAATTAATCAATTTTTTTAATATTCCACCTTTGCTGGAAACAATCGATGATTTAGCAGCCTGCGGAGAAAAATTTTTAGGGTACTTTCAGGGAGATGAACTAGTAGGTGCTGTTTCCTTCACAATTGATGGCGATGTGATAACTATTTGCCGCATGGTCGTTCACCCAGATCATTTTCGAAAAGGGATTGCTCAAAGTTTATTAATTGATGTTGAAGATCGGAATAAAGATATTGCCATTTACCAGGTATCGACAGGTAAAGATAATTCACCAGCTAAGAGCTTATATTTGAAAAGTGGTTATAATTATATTAATGACCATGAGGTAGCCACTGGATTATTTATTAGTCATTTTGAAAAACGAGTGCTTGGGGTAGATAGACAACTTTAACACAGCCTAATCTTTACATTACATTTGCAGAGAAAACACCATCACTATTCATCAAGAGATGGTGTTTTTTGTATGCAAATTTAATGGTAATTTACTAGTCTACAAATATTTGCAAAACTAACCAGACATTTAAACCGAGGATGATGATCGCAAAAAGGCTAGAAAAAATAGTTGTGATCCGTTTATTTGTTAACACGCCCATCAATTCTTTCTTTTGGGTGAAATAAATTAGGGCAATGATGGGAAATGGTAAGACAATACTTAGAATGACCTGACTAATAATGAGCGTCTGAGTTGGATCGAAACCGATAGCAACGATGATGACAGTAGGTAGCATTGTCACTAAGCGGCGGATCCATAAAGGAATGCTAAAACCAACGAACCCTTGCATAATTACTTGTCCGGCCATCGTCCCTACGACAGAGCTTGAAATTCCTGAAGCCAGTAATGAGATAAGGAATACACTGGCTGCCGCTGCCCCGAGCAATGGTGTTAACGTGTGATAAGCTGTTGTCAGATCGGCAATACGACTTTGACCAGATGAATGGAAAACGGAGGCTGCCATATACATCATTGCCAAATTGACAAAGCCTGCAAGCGTCATCGCAATCAGAATCTCTTTTGTACTAAATTTTTGGATTTTTATTTTCTCTGCATCGTTTCTTGGCACAATCCGATTTTGCGTTAGGCTAGAGTGTAAATAAATAGCGTGAGGCATGACAGTCGCACCAATCACACCAACTGCTAACATAATACTTTCTTTGTTCCCTATCCATGGAACAACACTATGATAAGCAATTTGTGAAAAATCAGGTCTAGAAAGAATCGTTTCGACTAAATAACATAACCCGATTAGCATCGCAAAGGCAGCGATAAACTTTTCCAATGGGCGGAAGCCAAATTTTTCAAGCATTAAGATTAAATAGGTGACCAATCCCGTTATAAGGGTGGCAAAAAGCATGGGGATTCCTGCCAGTAAATTTAACGCCAAAGTGGCACCTAAAAACTCAGCTAGGTCGGTTGCCATAGCGGCAAGTTCAGAAACAATCCACATGATCATCGTGAGCCATTTTGGCATATACTCACGACAAAGCTCGGGTAAATTCTTTCCTGTTGCAATCCCGATTTTCGCAGACATGTTTTGAAGAAGCATAGCCATCAGGTTTGCTAAAACGATTACCCATAGCATCCTATATCCAAAACGGGCACCACTTTGAATGTTCGTGGCAAAATTTCCTGGATCTATATACGCAATGGAAGCGATGAAGGCAGGACCAATGAACGGTAATAACGCCCGTATTCCTTTCACTTTTCCATTTATGGCATCTCTAGCAGCAGAAATAGTTCTCTGTTCAGCTGCTTGGTCTCTGTGGACTGCATATGAATTAGTATTGGTCATAAGTCACCATCCTTTTTATCTTTTTTCGTACGAGCAAGGTTTGTTCGTATGTGAATAAATGTTGCACTAGTGCAATTTGTATAAAATGATTATATTAAATTTAGGGAAAATAAGCAAAAATAAAAAACCAGAGCATGCGGTCTGGTTTTAAAAATGATGCTGAGCTACGCATAAAATGCGAAACTCAGCTTTATTATGTGAAGGAAGCTAATGATTAATTATCTAGTACATTGAGGGAGAAACCCTAGACAATTGATTTTTACTTCGGGGGATGTTCTTGTAAAAAGCGAGTAAGTTCTTTTAAATTTTTTGATTGGTGTACAATACCAGTCTGGTTAAACAGAATGTATGCCATGTTGTTTAGTTGTAACTCGGGAAAAGCTTTCTGGGCTATTTCCTGTGTCGGTAAACTCAAAATGTTTTTTACGTTTTCAATGACATTTTGATTCTCTTCAATGGGAGATTGCTCATCCTGTTCTCCAATTGCTAAGAGAGAATAAGTTTGTTCTTGAGTGGCTAACAAGTTTGGGTATGGAAAAGTGGTAGAGCCTGATTTCGTTTCTATCATTTGTTTTGGTTCAGAGAGGGGCTTTTTCACATCACTTGCCTTTGGTTCACTATTCTGACATCCACTAATTAGAATAATTGCAGCCAGAAATGGCCCGATTACTTTTTTCATTTGCCTTCTTCCCTTGCTGTTAAAATGTCTTCTCTTCAACATAGCATACCTATGTATAACATGGACGGTGATAATGTGGAGGATTCGTGAAAATCTTTCCCTTGTAAATGTTAGCTTGAACAAATGTACCATTAAGGCTACAGTAGAATGGTAGAACGATTAAGAAGGTGGTAGCTTGGAAAAAAGATATTTTACAATTGGAATGGCCGGTCATATTGACCATGGGAAAACGTCGTTAACCAAAGCATTAACCAATGTCGATACGGACCGTTTAAAAGAGGAGAAAGAACGGCAAATCTCGATCGAACTAGGATTTGCTCCTTTATACGAAGACGATGAAGTCCAAATCTCCGTCATTGATGTTCCTGGGCATGAACGCTTTATTCGTCAAATGATCGCCGGGGTAGCTGGAATTGATTTGGTCGTCCTTGTTGTGGCGGCTGATGAAGGGGTTATGCCGCAAACTAGAGAACATCTTGATATTTTAAAATTTTTAGGTGTAAAAAATGGAATAGTGGCCATCTCAAAAATAGACCGAGTGGACGAAGAATTTATTGAATTGGTCAAAGATGATATTTTAAATGAGCTAAACGGAACTGTTTTTGAAGAAGCTCCCTTTGTCTTAATCGATAGTTTATCGAAAAAAGGAATAACTGAAATAAAAGAATTGGTCATTCGAACATTAAAGGAACAAGAAATGCGTGATGCTAAAGGGGCCTTCCGACTCCCGATTGATCAGGTGTTTACGGTTAAAGGTCAAGGGACTGTGGTTCGTGGGACTGTCTATGAAGGAACAGTGGAGGAAGGACAGCTTCTATCAATTATGCCAAAGGGAATGGAAGTAAGGGCCAGGCAAATCCAAGTCCACCATAAGTCGGCACATAAGGCATATGCCGGACAAAGGGCGGCTATCAACCTTTCAAATATTTCTAAAGAGGATTTAGAACGTGGAGATGTACTGGTTTCTTCCAATCATTTTATTGTGACCAAAACTGTTGATGTAGCTATTCGAGTCGTTATGGACCTAGATCATATGGTCAAGCAGCGGATGCCGATCAGGCTTCATATAGGGACGACCGAAGTGATGGGGCGAATTGTGTTTTTTGATCGGAATGAGATTAATGAGGAAAATGGTGAGATTCTTTGCCAGCTAAGGCTGGAGGAGGAGATTCTTACAAAACGTGGCGATCGTTTTATTATACGTAGACCAAGTCCGCAAGAGACAATTGGCGGAGGATGGGTAATTGATCCACTTGGTAATAAGTATAGATTTGGGAACCAAACCATTGAAGAACTTGAGAAGAAAAAAGTGGGGACACCAAAGGAACGTATTACTGCAGCATTAGTGGAGGCAAAAAGCCTTCCTCTTCATGAATTAATTAAGCGGACAGCTCTTGACGAATTGACATTAGCCGAGCATTTAAACGAAAGTGAATTTGTCTTATATAATGGAAAAGAGTATACACTAGGGCAAATTATCAATTCTATCGAAGAAGATATTTATGATAAATTACAGGAATTTCATCATCTCTTTTCATTGAAGACGGGCATAAATAAGGCAGAACTATTGCAATCATTGCAAAAGCGGTTTCCGAAAGCCTTGCTCGATTTTGTCGTGGAAAATGGAATATTGAACGGAATCTTTAAACGGAAAGAACAATATGTATCTCTTTCCAGTTTTGTTCCCCATATTCCGAAAAGCTGGGCAAAGCGAACCGAAAATCTCCTTGATGACTTAAAAAAGGATGGATTAAAGGTACGCTACCTAAAAGACTATTTTTCGACGGCTGGTATACCTGAAAAGCTTGAATTAGACTTGAAAAAATTTCTTGAAGATCAAAGCATAATTGTTCAATTGGATGAGCAGTTCGCCTATCATGGCGAGATATTCAAAGAAGCCGTTGAAAAACTTCAAAGTAAAACAAGTCAAGAATTTGAGGTTGGAGATGCGAAGGATGTCCTTGACCTTTCAAGGAAATATATGATTCCTTTTTTAGAAAGATTAGATGCAAAGGGATTCACAAAGCGTGTTGAAAACAAACGAGTTTGGATGAACTAAAGAGAAAAGCCTCACTTTCCGCGTCGGAAAATGAGGCTCTTTGTGATTATGAAAGAAATTCAGCTGGATTTAGTCCAAGCTCGCGACAGATATCAGACACTATTTGCTGCTCATTTGGATCGAAATTTCCATCCGCATAACCAATCGCAATACAGTAGCGCGCTACGAGCCTGGCGATTTCTGGTTTTGTTCTAATTTTCCCAAGTGCTCGAAATGCTTCTGCACGGCCCATCATTCGATCATTTTCCATTTTGGAAATAAAAAGATTAAAGCGTTGAATGACTTTGTTAGTATCAAAAACACGTAATTCATCACTTTGATGAACAAATTCGAGCATTTTTTGACGCTCAGAAGTATCTAAGTATCCATCCGCCATCGCCACTAAAGCACAGGCTGCCACAACCGCATCGAGGACATCTTGACTCTTATAACGATTGAACAAGTCTTGTGCCTTCCTCTTTTGGTTATTTGCCCACTCGGCATAGTCTGTTTGTGAAGGAGACCATGAGTTACCACAACTATTACAGGTAAGCTTTAATTGATTTTTACCAATAAATCCTCCAAGGAGGCCAACGGGTCCGAGGATTAGGCCACCAATTGCAGCTTTACCAAGTCCAAAACCCTTTTTCCCAGTTCGTACATTTGTGGAATGACAACGCGGACAAACAATATCATCTCCGCCATATGTTTGTCGTGAACTAGTATTGGTTGGATACGTTGACTGCGCTGGATAACCATAAGCAGGCTGTTGATATGGTCGAGTTTCCGGCTGAAGATGGACAGGCTGCTGACTTTGTTCGAATACATGATGGTTAGACTGGTTTTGTTGGTTTGACTGATATTGATTCGTTTGATGTTGCGGATTGTTGTAACCGCTGCTTTGAATCTGTTGGAAATTTTGCGGCTGAGTGGATGGGGATGGCTGTGTAATTATAGGGGGATCATCCACCGTTATTCCAAAGTTACGACATAATGCCGCTAATCCACCTTGGAATCCGCTTGCAATAGCATTGAATTTCCACTCTCCATTATGTCTGTATAACTCTGCAGCAACAATCGCTGTTTCAACAGTAAAATCTTTACCTAAGTTAAATCTCATTATTTCCTCATTGCTCATTTGGTTAAAAATGCGCACATAGGAATCTGACACTTGTCCGAAATTTTGTCGTTTCACCTGTGCATCGTGAATGGTTATGGTAAAGGCAATACGATGGATATGTGCTGGTACACGGCTTAAATCAATCTGGATCTGCTCATCATCCTTTACACCAGAACCAATTCGATTATCCCCGCTATAAAGGATAGAGCCATTTCCACCTGAAGGATTATTATAAAAAACAAAATCTTGATCACTGTTGACCTTACCAGATTCACCTAATAAAAATGCCGAGGCATCTAAGTCGAAATTGGAACCCATATGGCTAACGTTCCAGCCTAAACCAACAACGACATTTTGCAGGCCAGGATGAGACTTTGTTAAATCCACTTTTTGTCCCTTGCTAAGAGAAACTCCCATACTTTTCACTCCTTGTTTATTTTTTCATCTTATGTACATTATAAATCTATTTTAAAAAAAGGGTAAAACTCCGTAGTATTTTGTGTTTTATCTACTCCTAAAGTGTACGAAATATGCTGCGAAAAGTTTCATATTTATTTGGAATAAGCCGAAAAAAGGACAAACTACGGAAGTTTGTCCCTTGATAATCCATTCTAATATTATCCTATTTTTTCTTCGTTTTCTAATGATTTGGAGTAATCATGTTCCCAAAATTCAGCATCTTTGATTCCAAGTTTAACTGGGTCGAATACAGGATCTTTTCCATCTTTCAGCTGTGCCTCGTAATCCTTTAACACCCTTAAGGCTGGTTTTGATAGGAGGAGAATGGCAATGATATTTAACCAAGCCATACTTCCAACGCCAATATCACCTAGGGTCCAAGCAAGGCCGGCTGTTTTGATACTACCATAAAAAACCATTCCTAATATTGCTACTTTTAAGAGATAATCGGTCCAAACACGTTTTACTTTTTGATTAATATAGGCAAGATTGGTTTCTGCCATATAATAATAGGCCATAATCGTTGTAAATGCGAAAAAGAATAAGGAAATAGCAACAAATGGTGCTCCGAATCCTGGTAATACAGATTCAACTGCTCTTTGAGTATAGACGGGACCTGGTTCTACATTACCAAGGTTATTGACAATGGCTGCCTTTCCTTCTGGCACAACATTGTACATACCTGTAATCAAAATCATAAATGCGGTTGCGGAACAAACAAATAATGTATCAATGTAAACAGAAAATGCTTGTACAATTCCTTGCTTAGCAGGGTGGGAAACTTCTGCAGCAGCTGCTGCATGCGGGGCAGTACCTTGTCCAGCTTCATTTGAATAAATACCACGTTTCACTCCCCAGGAAATAGCAGCACCTAAAATTCCACCAAATGCTGCATCTGCACCGAATGCACTAGAGAAAATTAATTTTAATACATTTGGCAATTCCGAGATATTTAGCAAGGTAATCAACAATGCAACAATGATATAGCCTAAAGCCATAAATGGCACAACAATTTCAGCCACTCGGGCAATCCGCTTAACTCCTCCAAAGATTATGACTGCTAGTAGAATAACTAAAATTGCTCCAGTAATGGCCGGCGTTATATCAAAAGCATTTTCAATACCTGCAGCAATACTATTTGCCTGTACACCTGGTAATAGGACACCAGTTGCAATCACCGTTACAACTGCAAATAATACTGCATACCACTTCATTTTTAGTCCTTTTTCTATGTAATAGGCAGGACCACCACGAAATTGCCCATCTTGCTTTACTTTATATACTTGTCCTAAAGCTGCCTCAACAAATGCTGAACCTGCACCTAAAAAGGCTATGGCCCACATCCAGAAAACAGCACCTGGTCCACCAAAAGCAATCGCAGTGGCAACTCCAGCAATATTACCCGTTCCAACTCGGCCTGATAATGCTAGGGTTAATGCTTGGAAGGATGAAATACCAGCATCTGATTTCTTCCCTTTGAACATTAAAGAAATAATATCCTTCATGTGTCTTACTTGTAGGAATCGGGTAGCAAGTGTGTAAAACAAACCTACCCCTAAACATAAATAAATAAGTGCAGGACTCCAAATAACTCCACTAAGCCAATTTACAAACTGTTCCATACATTTCCCCCTTATATTTTATGTGATTTATTATATAGTAAAAGTAAAAAGGAAAGAAAGAATTTTTTAAATTTTATAATTATTTTTAAATAAAATTGTTCTAGTCTATAAAATGATGAATCCATCTAGAAATTACATAGATTCAATTGGTTAACTGATAATGTAATTAACGATAACTTCAAGGGAAATTTTCATCAATGATTTCCTTAAGGAAAAATTAAGGTACAAACTTAATAATAGACTTATCTTAGGAAAACTCATTGACTGGAGAGCTGAAAGGCGAACAGGATTGAGGTCTGTAGCAAAAATTGATCATGACCTGAAGCATGTTCAGGCAAGAAAGGGAGCCATGGAAATATGAAAAAATGGATTTTAATAGCAGTCGGTATACTAGTTGTTGGGTTTGTTGGATATCAATGGTATTCAGCAAAAGCAGGTACCCAAACAGCGTCCGCTCAAGAAAGAACAGCAAATGTTCAAAAAGGCACTTTAGAAGTAAAGATTAGCGGATCTGGGACGATTCAGGCCGTTACCAGTGAAGATATTAAATCCATTATTAATAATGATGAAATTGATGAAGTATTAGTTTCAGAAGGTGAGCAGGTAAACGAAGGGGATGAATTAATTACCTTTACCGATGGGAGTGACCCTATCACAGCACCTGCAAATGGGACAATTACTACTCTATCTGTGACAGCAGGGGAGCGAGTGACGACTGAACAAGTTGTCGCCCATATATCAAACTATCAAAGCTTACAAACGGTTGTTCAAATCGATGAGCTAGACATTACCAAAATTAAAGAAGGACAAGCTGTTAATTTAAAAGTGAATGCCTTCCCTGATCAAACCTATACAGGGAAAGTAAAAACAGTAGCAAACGAGGGAACTTCTTCTAATGGAGTGTCTACTTTTGACGTCACAATTGAGATTAATAAACCTGAAAATCTAAAAGTTGGGATGAGTGCAGAAGCAAGTATATTAACAGAAAGTAAAGAGGATGCCCTCTATGTTCCACTAGATGCCGTTCATACGGGAAATGGTGAAAAATATGTGATTGTTGCTGGTACAGATAATCAAAAGACAGGAACCAAACAAATAACCGTAAAAACAGGCTTAGCCAATGAAGACTATGTCGAAATCTCGGAAGGACTTTCAGAAGGAGAAACAGTCCAACTACCACAATTGGCTACTGGAAGTTCCTCTAGTAATCAAGGAAAAGGGATACAAAGCGGCGGTTTTGGCGGAATCGGAGGAATGGGCAATATGGGTGGAATGAACCGCATGGGCGGCAATGGAGGACAATTTAGTGGAAGGGGTGGAAACTAATGGGCAAGCCTATTATTCAAATTAGTAATCTCATGAAAACATATAAGCTGGGCGGGGAAACTGTTCACGCCTTAAATGATGTATCAATTGAAATTGAACAAGGGGAATTCTTAGCGATTATTGGCCCTTCAGGTTCAGGAAAATCAACTTTAATGAACATGCTTGGCTGCCTTGATCGGCCACAATCCGGTAAGTATTTGCTTGATGGTAAGGATATAGGGAAAATGAATGATAATCAGTTAGCAACGATCCGGAATCAAAAAATAGGCTTTATATTTCAAAACTTTAACCTGTTAACAAAATTATCAGCTCTGGAAAATGTTGAGCTTCCTTTATTATATAGCGGGGTCCCCGTGAAGGAACGTCGAGAAAGGGCATTAGAGGGTTTGAACAAAGTGGGTTTGAAGGACCGGGCTGGACATTTACCAACACAACTCTCAGGTGGACAGCAACAAAGGGTCGCCATTGCTAGGGCCCTTGTTGGTAATCCTGCTATCCTTCTTGCTGATGAACCGACTGGGGCACTGGACAGTAAGACGAGCAAGGAAATTCTGCTGGTTATGAAGGAATTGAATGAATTAGGTCATACGATTATTTTAATTACCCATGATTTAGAAATTGCCAAACAAGCAAATAGAATGGTTAGTATCCAGGACGGGCAATTACAGGAAAATGGGGGTGAGCTCGTTGGGGATTTTGCCATCTATTAAAATGGCACTAAAGAGTATTAAGGGAAATAAACTTAGATCTGCTCTAACAATGTTAGGCATGGTTATCGGGGTCTCGTCTGTTATTATCTTGGTTTCCATTGCTCAAGGATCCGCTCAAAATGTGACGAGCCAAATAAATAATCTTGGGACCAATCTTTTAACGATCAATACCTTTGGAACCGATTTAGCTTTGACAGAGGATAAAATTAGTGAGTTGAGTAAACTGAATGGAGTAAAGGCAGTTTCCCCAGTCGTTTCTGGCCGAGTCAATGTGAAAAAGGATCGAACCACCTCACAGGTTAGCTTGACTGGGACGAATGCTGCTTATTCAACGGTTCGAGATGCGAAAGTAAGTTCAGGTCGATTTATCACAGACCTTGATCTTGAATATCGGCAAAAGATTGCTGTCATTGGCGCTGATACTGCTTCCACTTTTTTTGGCACGGATAACCCTGTTGGTCAATATCTACAAATAGAGGGAACATCCTTTAAAGTAGTGGGCGTATTAGTGTCCAAGGGTAGCTCGATGGGGCAAAGCGGCGATAATGTTATTATCGTTCCACTGAGCACAGGTCAGCGCTTGGTGAAAAGTACAACCATAAATCAAGTGTATTTACAAGGTAAAAGTCAAGAACAAATGGATTTTGTGATGAATGAAGTCGAAATGAAGATGGCCTCACTTTACCCAAGTAAAAGTGACTCCTACAGTGTAACAAATCAACAGGATTTAATGGATACGATGAGTTCTGTTACCGATACAATGACAATGATGCTAGGCGGCATTGCCAGTATTTCCTTGCTTGTGGGCGGAATTGGAATTATGAATATTATGTTAGTGTCGGTTTCTGAAAGAACGAAGGAAATTGGGATACGAAAAGCAATTGGGGCAAAAAGAAGAGATGTTCTTCTCCAATTCTTAATTGAAGCTGTTGTATTAAGTGGTGTCGGGGGGATTATTGGGATCCTAACAGGGGTAGGCTTAGGTAAAATAGTTTCGACTCTCGCAGGTTTGACCGTATCATTTTCTACGTCGGTGATTGTATTGTCTTTCTTATTTTCATTAATTGTCGGAGTCATTTTCGGCGTTTTCCCAGCAAATAAAGCATCTAAGCTGAATCCAATTCAAGCGTTAAGATACGAATAATGGTAGTAATTAGCGGTTCGCCACTGTTGCGGCCGCTTTATTTTCTATATAATGAAGTGAATGCCCTTTTATAGAGGAGAGATTGAGATGCGTTTATTAGTGGTAGAAGATAATCTTGCTTTATTAGAATCGATTGTAGAATTATTATCGGATGAATTTGAAGTGGACCAAGCATCAAATGGAGAAGATGCCTTATTTTTAGCAATGCAAAATATTCATGACGCAATTGTTTTAGATGTCATGATTCCAGAGATTGATGGGTTTGAGGTTTTACAGACGATTAGAAAAGAAGGATTAAAGATTCCGGTTTTATTCTTAACCGCAAGAGATTCTTTAGAAGACCGAGTGAAGGGTTTAGATAGCGGTGGTGATGATTATTTGGTCAAGCCGTTTCAGGCAGCTGAGCTAAAGGCAAGAATAAGAGCTTTACTTCGAAGGAGCGGAAGCTTAACAACCAATCAAACAATTCAATACAGAGGCATTGAATTATTAGGGAAGGAACGAGACATTGTTGTTAATGGCGAGTCAATCAAATTAACGGCCAAACAATACGAACTGTTAGAATTCCTGATTCAAAATAAAGGTGCCATTTTAACAAAAGAGCAAATATATGATCGCGTTTGGGGATTTGACTCGGATACTACGGTCGCCATTGTTGAGGTGTTCATGCATCATCTTCGTAAAAAACTAGAACCCTTTGGTTATCATGCTGATATTAAAACCATCCGCGGCGTCGGCTATATGCTGAATGAAGAATAGGAGTAGCATATGTTTCGACAAACCCATATTAGACTAACCTTTTTAAACTCATTAGTCTTTATCGTGTTAATTAGTATCCTCGGAAGCATCATTTATTTTTATACGGATAATAAATTATATAAAGATGTGAACCAATCTATTTTGGATTCGGTTGATCATTTTCAGAAGCCCTTAGGTTTGAGTGACAATGGTGAAGAAAATGGAGTAGAGGGGCCGAGATTGATACGTAGAGATCCAAGGATTATCACATTAGTCTGGAAAAATGATCAGCTTCTAACAGAGCAAAATCGTGACTCAGATATTTTTATCGATAATGAAGAACGTATTCATCCGAAAAAATTAGACAGCTTGCAGGATGTAACGGTGGAAAATTTTGCATTTCGCTATCTAGCTTTTCAGGTAAACCTACCTGAATTTGGAGATATTACTATCCAAGTGATTCGTAATGTGAACTCAGAAAAGGAATTATTAGACAGGCTATTATTAATCATCCTGATTGGTTGTGGCGTTGGGGTAATCTGTGCGGTGGTTTCGGGTTATTTCTTAGCCGGTCGGGCATTAGTTCCGATAAAAAAGGCTTGGAAAAAGCAACAGGAGTTTGTTTCTGACGCTTCTCATGAATTAAGAACCCCTTTAGCCGTCATTCAGGCAAAAACAGATTTATTATTTCGCGCACCATCGGCAACCATACAAGAAAAAATTCTCGACGTTTCGACGATTTCAAATGAATCAAGGCGTCTTTCCAAATTAGTCACAAATTTATTGACGCTTGCTAGATCTGACTCTGATCAAATTGAAATGAAAAAGTCAGTATTTCGAATGGACGAGCTTTTAAAAGAAATCATTCACCATTACGAAGAAATTGCAATGTACCAAGAAAAGACATTACGGTTAGAGGTAGACGAGCCAGTCACATTTTTAGCGGATAAAGAAAGAATCCACCAGTTGATTGTCATTCTCTTGGATAATGCCATGAAGTATACGAAAGAGGGCGGCGATATTTTACTTTCATGTACACAGACTCATTCCTCTATTCTCTTTCATGTTCAGGATAATGGTATTGGGATTCCTGAAAAAGATATTCCGAAAATTTTTGACAGGTTTTATCAAAGTGATAAGGCAAGAACAGAGGCAGAAGGCACGGGTCTAGGACTATCAATCGCCAAATGGATTATTGAGAAACATCATGGAAAGACGAAAGTACAAAGCACGATTGGTGAAGGAACGAAAATTGAAATCATTTTTCCAAAAGCCCAAAAAAGTTAACATTGGGCTTTTTTTGTTAAGTAAATCTTAAGGATGTCCCTTCATAATGTGTTTATTCTTTTAAATAGCACACACGTGCAGCTAGATTGTGAAGGGAGTTAAATAGAATGAAGAAAACGAGAAGAGCACATTTATGGATTGGATTAGTGGCATCAATTTTTATCTTCATAGAGTCCTTAACAGGATTACTGATGAATGAGCCATGGCTCATTGGGCAACAATCACAAATTGAACAGTTTGGAGGGAATTTCCAACAAGGCCAATTTAATCGTGGTCAATTCAATCAAGGACAAAGTGGACAAGGAGTACCATCAGATTCAGGTCAGTCACAAGGACAAGCGGGTTCAGCTGAAAACGGACAATTTCAAGGTCGATCTGGATTCGGTGGTAATCGGAATATAGCAGGTGGACCTCGAGCAGGGGCTGCGATGGGGCAGAATTCTGTCATGACTACAATCCGTGGGCTTCATGAAGGGAGAATTGGCAATACCAATATTAAATGGCTCATTGACCTGGTCGCTCTAGCAATGATGGTGTTAACAGGTACGGGTATTTATTTATCCATTAAAGTTCTCCGAGCTGAAAAGAAGCGAAAAAATGGTCAGAGTAATGACCTAGATGGACAAGCAATCTAATATAAAGAGGCAAACCTATTTGGTTTGCCTCTTTTGTTATTCAACAATAATGGTTCCTTTAAACATTTGCATGCCACAGCTGAAAATATATTCACCTGTTTTGTCAGGCGTAAAGGAAAGTTTTGTGGTCCCTACCTTTAACTCTACATTGTTAATATTAAAATCAGGAATCATAAAGGTCGATAAACAGCTATTATTCTCAAGTGGATTTTCAATGTCTAGCTCCACGGGAATCCCTTTTTTAACCCGTATGACGTTTGGAGAATATCCTTTTGCCGTGACCAGCATTTTAACTGAGGGGGTGGTTTCCTTCGTCACATCCACTTCGGTTTTTGAAACTTCCTGTTTGCTCGATTCCTGAGTAGTCTGTGGTTGTGTGGAATCAGTTTGACCAGGAATCTTCACCATATCACTGCTATAGAAAAATAAAAATAAGGTTACGAGGACAATACCACCAGCAATAATGGCAAAAGGTGAGAGCTCTTCGGTATTAATCGATGACTTACTATTGGTTGCAACATGGATATAAACCATAACAAAACCAATAATAACAATATAAAAACCTAATAATATGCCAAGTAAAATAGTTGGATTAATGAATTGAAGGAAAAGTCCAAGCAGGGCGCCATTGATACCACCAATTAATCCAGAAATGGAACCCATCAAGATGGCCAAAATCCCGACCGGGTGACCTGCTAAGAAGCCAACAATGAATCCAATGATCATCGTAACGCCTACAACAAGAAAGGTTTCACCAGATGTAATTCCGACGATACTCCCAGTAAGTAATCCGGTGATGACAGCAATCACCATACTAAGTAAAATACCTGGGGTATTGGTCAGCTTGGTTTTATTGCGGTATACAAGGTAAATGGAATAGCCTGTGCCAAGAGCAACAATGGCTGCTGAAATAATCGAAAAAATTGTCATGTTTGGTCTCCTCTTATGTGTCAATTTGAATAAACAACATAAGAGTATTATAAATGCTAAAATAGAGTTGGAATTTGTATATTAAGTGACTAATATGAACGTTTTATGAATCTTTTTGAAGGGAAAATATTGTGTTGGTTTTTCCGGAGATGGGACTAATCCTTTTTTTCTTTATCCAGTGTATTTTTATAAATTCTTTTCATTGCTTCATTCTGTAATCTGATGTATTCGAGTAATAATTTTTTTTCAGCTTCTTCTTGTTCGACTACATCTAAATCCTTTTCTGACATGATTCCACCCCTTTTGTATCTTTTATGACATTTTACCTGATAGATCGTAATCGTGAAAGAGGTCTCACCCCTTTTTTAGTAGTAAATGTAAGCTTTCTATAATTAGATTTGACTTTTATGATTGGGAAATATATAATTTTCAAAAACACTATTGAAACGATGACGAGGACTATTAGATTGAAATTGTCTTACCAAGAGAGGGAGCCAAAGGTGTGAGGTTTCTTAAGACGTTCAGTTGAACCTGCCTCCGAGTTCTGTATCGGATCATTTTTTGAAGATACAAGCGGATAAAATCCGTTATCATGGAGAGAGTTTAAAGCTATTGCTTTATGAATTTAGGGTGGTACCGCCAGGCCTTGGTCCCTTTTTGAGGATCAGGGTCTTTTTGTGTGGAAAATCGGAAGCGACCGTTAAGCTCTTTCTTATAAAAAATTAATGAGGTGTCAAGATGGCTAAAGAATTTGTAAAAGACGTTACTAGTATGGACGAGGATTTCGCTCAGTGGTATACAGATGTTGTAACGAAAGCAGATTTAATTGATTATTCAAGTGTTCGTGGTTCCATGATTATTCGCCCATACGGATATGCTTTATGGGATAATATTAAGAATGAACTGGACCGTCGCATTAAAGAAACAGGACATGAAAATGTATATATGCCATTGTTTATCCCTGAAAGCTTATTGCAAAAAGAAAAAGATCATGTTGAAGGTTTTGCACCAGAAGTGGCATGGGTGACACATGGTGGTTCTGAACCATTAGCAGAAAGATTGGTGGTACGCCCAACATCAGAAGTTTTATTTTGCGAGCATTACAGTAATATCATCCATTCTTATCGAGATTTACCAAAGCTGTATAACCAATGGGCGAATGTTGTCCGCTGGGAAAAAACAACACGTCCATTCTTAAGAACATTAGAATTTTTATGGCAAGAAGGTCACACAGCCCATGCTACCGATGAAGATGCTATGGAAGAGACCATTAAAATGCTAAATGTTTATGCAGCTATTTGTGAGGAAATTCTTGCAATTCCAGTGGTAAAGGGACAAAAAACGGAAAAAGAGAAGTTTGCAGGTGCAAAAGCGACGTTCACAATTGAGAGTTTAATGCATGATGGAAAAGCATTACAGTCTGGGACATCTCACCATTTTGGTACGGGATTTGCTGAGGCTTTTAATATTCAGTACACAGATAAAGAAGGAAAATTACAATACGTACACCAAACTTCATGGGGCTTTACGACAAGAATTATTGGAGCACTGATCATGGTTCACGGGGATGACCGCGGTCTTGTAATTCCACCTAAAGCTGCACCAACTCAAGTGATGATTGTTCCAATTGCCCAACATAAAGAAGGCGTTCTTGATTTTGCTTATGATTTGAAAAAGTCACTTGGAAATGTTGCACGTGTGGATATTGATGCTAGCGATAAAAAGCCAGGCTGGAAGTTTAATGAGTATGAAATGAAAGGTATTCCAGTGCGTCTTGAAGTAGGTCCAAAGGATATTGAGAACAAGCAAGTGGTTTTAGTAAGACGTGACACATTAGAGAAAGTGTTCGTTCCTTTGGATCAATTAGAAACGAAGATTGTTGAATTATTAGATGAAATTCAATCAAACTTATATAATAAAGCATTGAATCATCGTGAGCAAAGAACCTCAGTTGCATTAACACTTGCTGAGCTAAAAGAAACGCTAGAAGCTAAACCAGGCTTTATTAAGGCAATGTGGTGCGGTGAATTAGCCTGTGAGGAAAAAATTAAAGAAGATACAGGTGCAACATCTAGATGTATGCCATTCGAGCAAGAACAGGTTTCAGACAAGTGTGTATGCTGTGGACAAGAAGCTGATAAAATGGTTTATTGGGCAAAAGCATACTAAAAATAAGTAATTGAGTGGGCTCTTCCGTTTTGGGAGAGCTTTTCATATTCCCCAGATTAAAAAGGATTTAACGTATTTTCTAGCGAATCCTAAAGAGACGGAGGAGGGTATGAAAATAGATGAAGCCGATCTTAATTGATTTTCCAGAAGAATTTTATACGAAAAGATTATTTATTCGAAAGCCAATGCCCGGGGATGGGAAGTCAGTATATGATGCAATGCAGGCATCATTACCAGAACTAAAGCTTTGGATGTCTTGGGCTCTAAACGAGCAAACAGAGCAAGATGTTGAGGCCAATATGCGGAATGCCCATGCGAAGTTTTTAACGAGAGAGGATCTAAGATTTCATCTATTTAATAGAGAAACCGGGGGATTCATCGGTTCCTCTGGTTTACACCGAATTAATTGGGATGTGCCCAAGTTTGAAATTGGCTATTGGATAGATTCTCGTTTAAGCGGGAAGGGCTATATGACGGAAGCGACTGAAGCCATTACGGAATTTGCTTTTACTGAATTAAAGGCAAAACGAGTGGAGATTCGTTGTGATCAAGTAAATAGCAAAAGTCGTGCCATTCCCGAGAGGTTGGGCTTTACATTAGAAGGGATATTGAAAAATGATAGTTTGTCTGTCGATGGAGTAGATCTGCGCGATACTTGTATCTATGCAAAAATAAAAAGGAAAACTCGACCATTTTAGTCGAGTTTTCCTTTTTTATCAGTCTAAAAAAAGTGCTTTAAATAATATTTGGTAATGGCTAAGTATTCACGTGTGTACGATTTTAAAACTGCCTTCCATGGAGTCTCTGCTGGAATTCCCTTAACCTCCAAGTTATGGTCATGGGCAATTGACAGGGCACGATAGAGATGAAATTTATTTGTTACGACAAGTCCTTCGCTAGCATCACCAGGAATTAACTCTTTCGAGAACTCAATATTTTCATATGTATCAGTGGATCGATCCTCCATTATGATACGAGACTCGCTAATTCCTTGCTTGACGAGTTCTCTTTTTATGGCTTCCGCTTCAGAAATTTCTTCGCCAGGTCCTTTTCCCCCAGAAGCAATCACTACAGTGTTCTCATTATTCTTTAAGTACGCCCCAGCAGCATTTATTCTGCTGGCAAGCGCCAATGAAGGAATAGTCCCTCTAACCCCTGCCCCAAGAACAATTAAGTAATCAGCATTCTTAGAAGGTGTTTCATCACTATACTGACTGATTTTATATTGTAATATCCCAACATAAATCAAACCTATTACCACTAAGAAAGCAATTAAACGTAACATTGTCCTCTTTTTCTTCATCTTTTCAAATCCATTCCTATGATTTAATTAGTAGTTTTGTTCATAGACTAATTATATTTTGATAGTACCATATTATAACAATTTTTGTCGTTTAATAAAAAACGATAAAAGGCACATGAGTCTCTCATGCACCTTTTATGATACTCCTTTTAAAAAAGCAAGTTTTTATTCACAAACCCACGACAATCCAAGTGTCCCAACACCAGTATGAACACCTGCAACTGTTATGAGCATTAATATTTCTGTGTCTAATTCAGGGAGTGCTTCCTTCAAACATTTTTCAAAACTGATGGCTTTTTCTAAATCATTAGCATGTACTATGGCAACTTTTTTTACTATTTTAGTTTCGAGGTCTTCTTTTAATTTTGCAACAAGCCATGCTAGTGCCTTCTTCTCAGTCCTGACCTTTTCCTTAATCTGTGCCGCTCCATCTTCAATCGCTAGAATCGGCTTAATATTAAAAAGTGAGGCTAATATTTTTTGACTACCAGATACACGACCGCTTTTGTGCAGTTGATCCAAATTGGATGGAACCAAATACAAACGAGTGTGCTCACGTAATGCCTTTAATTGTGTTACCACTTCTTCGGCTTCTATTCCCTGATTTACGAGATCAAGTCCTCGTTGAATTAAAAAGGAGAGAGGATAGGAACCAGTTTGTGAATCTATCGCAAATAGTTTAAAATCTTCCATTTCTGCCGCACAAACAGATGATTGATAGGTTCCTGTTAGAGTACTAGAGGCATGAATCGCTATACCAAAGTCATAATCTTTCTTTAACTTTTGATAGAGCTCGACAAAGTCGTTAATAGAAGGTTGAGAAGATTGAAATTTACCTTCTTCTTTTTCCATTCGATCATAAAATTCCTGTGCGGAAATATCGATCGTTTCCTTGTAGAATTCATCATTAATCACAACGTGCAGGGGAATGACATGTATATCATGCTTCTCAATAAATTCCTTACTTAGCGAAGCAGTCGTATCAGTGATCCAGGCAATTTTTCCTCTAGTCATTATTCTCTTCCTCCAGTACATTCACTGATTATGCCAACTTCAAAGGAACTTCAATAACAACACCCTGGGCATAATCTTCATTAACTAGGTTTAACGATACAAGAATGTCATCCTATCAACTAGTTATATTTGTCATGTGTAAAATTGAACATTTTGTGACGATTGCCGGATATGTCCGAGAAAAGGGAGCAAATTATAGTGAAGTGTGATTTGAATCACTTATTTGCTGTGTTTAATTCCATATAATAAACACTATGTTCATAGTAAAAAACATCATAAGGAGTGTTTAGTTTGTTAAATCAACACACAATTGACATCATTAAATCAACTGTACCCGTTCTTGAAGAACACGGAGAAAAGATTACCACTCGCTTTTATCAGCTAATGTTTGGTAACCATCCTGAGCTATTAAATATATTTAACCATGCTAATCAGAAACAAGGTAGACAACAAAAAGCACTTGCAGGAACCGTTTATGCTGCGGCGATGTATATAGATCAGCTTGAAGCCATACTTCCGGTCGTAAAACAAATTGCCCATAAACATAGAAGTCTTGGCATAAAGCCCGAGCATTACCCAATCGTTGGAAAGCATCTCTTACTAGCGATTAAAGAGGTATTAGGTGATGCTGCAACGGATGAAATTATTGATGCCTGGGCCCAAGCCTATAACATGATTGCTGATGCTTTCATCAGCGTGGAAGCAGAAATGTATGACGAAGCAACAAATCAAGAGGGAGGTTGGAATGGCTTCCGTAATTTTATCGTTGATCGAAAAGTGATCGAAAGTGATGTTATTACATCCTTCTACCTTAAGCCTGAAGATAACGGGACAATCGCAGGTTTTATCCCTGGGCAGTATATTAGTATAAAACTGGAAATTGAGGGGGAGAAATTCACACATATTCGTCAATATAGTCTCTCAGATGCCCCTGGGAAAGATTATTACCGAATCAGTGTAAAACGAGAAGCTCAGCCGATGAATCCGGATGGAATTGTATCAAATTATTTACATGATGGTTTAAATGAAGGAGATATTGTGAAAATAAGTGCTCCTGCCGGTGATTTTGTACTGGATACGAAGAAAAATAACCCGCTTGTTTTGTTAAGTGGTGGGGTTGGTTTAACACCGATGATGAGTATGTTAAAAACAGTTGTAGACATTCAACCAGGTCGTAAGGTTACCTTTGTTCATGCGGCAGCAAATGGGAATGTTCATGCACTTAGAGATGAAGTAGAAGAATTATCAAGACTTGATCATGTTCAATCCTTTTTCTTTTATGATTCACCTACAGAAGAGGATCGTGTAAATGACCGTTTTGATGTGGAAGGGTATATCACTACTGAATGGTTAAAAGAAAGAACTTCCATTGAAGAGGGAGAATTTTATTTCTGTGGACCAGTTCCATTTATGAAAGCAATGAATCGTTCATTAAAAGCTTTAGGAGTAAATGATGACAGAATTCACTTTGAGTTCTTTGGCCCAATGGGTAATTTAGAAGAATAGAATCACTTAAAGCCGATTTCCTTGAGGGGAGATCGGCTTTTTTGTGAAGAATAGTTCTGCTGGTTATGAAATTGATTCATATGAGGTATGTGGGGATTTAACTACTAGAATTCATTTCACCATTTCATACGGAAGGATTTATTTGAAAAAGTTAACATTTATTGAACCTTTATGAAATTATCGCCAAGACAGGTCATTGAAAGTTTGATTTGCCAGTTAACTATGATTAAATAATAGAAAAGGCCAGAAAGGATGTTGTTCATGAACAAGAATACCATTCGTTCCATCACTGTCGTTGCCGCATTATTTTGCCTCATCTGGCTACTCGGACTGGGATGGGCAGTTGGTGAATATTATGCAGGGCAACCAGAGAAAGTTCCGACTACCAAGCTTGTAAACGAGAAGATTGAAAACAAAAAAGGAATAACGATTGTAGCCTTAGGTGATTCATTAACGAGAGGTACAGGTGATGAGACAGGAAAAGGGTATGTCGGTGTCTTGATGGATGAAATCAAGGAAAAGACAAAGCGTCCTGTTCAACTGACAAACCTTGGAATAAATGGTCAAAGATCCGATCAATTGCGGAAACAAGTTCAACAAACGGAGGTCGGCAGGCAAATTAAAAAGGCTGATTTGGTGTTAGTAACTATTGGCGGTAATGATTTGTTTCGTGGCGGGCAAGGATTAGAAGATTTTGCTACAGAGGATATTGCTGCAATTGAAAAAGATTATCTAGACAATCTAAAATTTATTTTTGATCAAATTCGTAAGAATAATAGTAATGCCAATGTATTTTTCATTGGTTTGTATAATCCATTTATTGAGTTAGACCAAGGAAAAGAAATGTCGAAGGTGGTCCGTCACTGGAATTATGACAGTGCAGAAATTAGTGCCGCCTATCCCAAAATTGTGTTTGTGCCAACCTTTGACTTATTTGAGTTAAAAGTAAATGATTACCTTTATTCTGACAAGTTTCATCCGAATTCTAAAGGGTACCGGTTAATTGCTGAACGGGTGGCCTCATTGCTCACCTGGTAAGGAGAGGATATAGATGGAGAAAAAAATTACATTAGCGGTCAAAAATTTAAAAAAAGTCATTGGTAAACGAGAAATTATTAAGGGTTTAACGTTTGATTTACGCGAAGGGGAAGTATTTGGTTTCTTAGGACCCAATGGCGCAGGGAAGACGACAACGATCCGTATGTTGGTAGGACTAATAAAGCCAACGGCAGGCAGCATTCGCATTTGTGACTACAACGTCGAAGAGCAATTTCAAGAGGCGATGAATAACCTTGGATGCATTGTTGAAAATCCAGAATTGTATCCATATTTATCTGGTTATAACAATTTGTTACATTTCGCTCGCATGATTGACGGAATTGGGGAAGAGCGGATCAAAGAGGTTACGGAGCTAGTTGGTCTTTCTGACCGCATTCATGACAAGGTGAAAACTTACTCATTGGGGATGAGACAACGATTAGGAATTGCCCAAGCCTTATTAGGTAGACCCAAGGTGTTAATTCTAGATGAACCAACAAATGGATTAGACCCTGCGGGAATTCGGGAAATGCGGCAATTTATCCGATTTCTTGCTGAAGAGGAAGGCCTAAGTGTCCTTGTTTCGAGTCATTTATTGAGTGAAATTCAATTATTATGTGATCGTGTGGCAATTATCTCTAGGGGGACAATTGTTCGGATTGATACCGTTCAACAGCTGTTAGCCAATCGTGAGCGAGTAGTCTGGCGTATATCTCCATTAGAAAAAGGTAAGCAAGTTCTTAGTTCCTTCACGTCCATTGAAGAAATGGAAGATGGAACGCTGTTGACGGAATTTGATGAGCAGAAAACACCAGAATGGAATAAACAATTGGTCAAAGCTGGTGTATCTGTTACCGAAATCTATCGGAAAATGCCAGTGCTTGAAGATTTATTCCTTGAATTGACAGGTGGTGACACCATTGAATAGACTTATACAAAATGAAATGATGAAGCTAATTGCTAAAAAGCGACTTGTCGTTATTGCCCTGATCATAGGAGTTTTGGTAATTCTATTTACATATGCACAATATAAACAAGTTGAAACACAACGTGAAAAATTAGGGACAAGTGATTGGCGGACGACATTACAACAGCAAATTGTTGATACAACGAATCGATTAAGTAGTAGTCGAATTTCAGATGAATGGAAAAAGCAACTGCAAATTTCACTGCAGCAGCAACAATATTATCTCGACCATGATATTAATCCATCAGAACCAGGTGCACCAACTTTCATCCGAATCTTTTTGGAAAGCTCAATCGATTTATTTATTCCTTTAATGGTTATGGTCATCGCAAGTGATTTGGTTTCCTCTGAGCATAGTCTTGGTTCAATTAAACTATTGTTGACGAGACCGGTGAAAAGGTGGAAGGTTCTCTTAAGTAAATATATTACCCTTTGCTTAGCCATTTCTTTAATCATAGCAATAGCGGGAGTCCTTTCCTATTTGATATCAGGAGTAGTGTTTGGATACAAAGGCTGGGGAGCGCCAATATTAACAGGCTTTAATGTGACAGATACTGGATTAAATACCTCTGAAGTAAAGTTATTAAGCCAATGGAAGTTCTTATTGATGGATTTTGGGCTTGTATGGTTTGTGGCAATTGTCGTAGGTACGTTGTCCTTCATGCTGTCAGTTTTAATTCGTAGTACGGCTGCAGGAATGGGCGTGATGCTAGCCGCTCTCATTTCAGGAGCCATTCTAAATAATATGGTGTCCTCATGGGAATCAGCTAAATACTTTTTTATGGTGAATTTACGATTAACTGATTATATGAAAGGAACCGCTCCTCCTATTGAAGGAATGAATCTTTCATTTTCCATGATGGTCTTAATTATTTGGTGGATTGCTGCTTTAGTGGTTTCTTTTATTGCCTTTACGAAAAAGGATGTTTATTAAAAAGACAAGCTATCCCTGATAAGCAGGAATAGCTTAGCATGATTTTGACTTTAAAGGTAGATTTCAATCTCCCTAGTGTAAGTAGGTTTCACTTCTTTATAAGTCAGCATGAAAACCCCCATCCCTATATGGAATGGGGGTTTCGTCTTAAATTGGGGGATTTAAGACATAAGTTTATAGCAATATATTTATACAAATAGCAAGTAGGGGGAGGGATGTCCTACTGCTAGGGAAATAAGCAAGGTGATGTTATTGTTTTGCTGTTACTTTAAGCGGTTCACGGTTTACACCAAAATGTTGTTTAATGATCAGTGCTGGGCCACCTAGATTAAAGAGGTAGCGAGCCTCAATAACGAGTTTCATAAAGGCCCCAATAAGACCAGATAAGCGTACATTCCCTACTTTACCTACACCAGCTTTCAGTCCGATCGATGCTACAGAACCTTTGTGATGATATTCAAATGCTGTTAAGGATTCTCCACGTAGTGCAGCGACAATATTTTTCGCACAAACAGGTGCTTGTTGGAGGGCGACCTGTGCAGTCGGCGCTAAAGCATTCTTTTCATCCTTCATGAAGATAGAGCAGTCGCCAATGCTAAAAACGTTTTTCATGTTTTTTACACGAAGATCAGCCTCAACTGCTATTTTTCCTCTCACAATTGGTAAGCCCCAATTATGAACAATTGTGTTTCCTTTTACACCACATGACCAAATGAGTGTCCGTGTGCGAACTTCTATATTATTTTCAAGTACCACTTTTTCAGGTGTACATTCGAGAATTTTCTTCCCCGTAATCAATTCGACATTTAGCTTTTCAAGTACCTCAGTTGTATATTGAATGGACTGCTTTGGAAAAAATGGAATCACAGATGGTGCAGCCTCAATGGCAACAATTTTAACTTTTTCAAATGGAACATTGTGCTCTTTACATAAGTTTGGAAGACCGTCAGCTAATTCGCCAAGCATTTCAACGCCGGTAAATCCGCCACCAGCTACAACAAAGGTTAGACGAGAAGGATCTTGATCTTGCTTATATAGGTTTAATTGTTTATTGATTTGGTGATAAATTGCTTTTGAAGTTCTAAAACTGCGAATTTCGAAGGCATTTTCTTTAATCCCAGGAGTACCGTACGTTTCTACCTCAAAGCCAAGCGCGATTAATAAATAATCATAGCTAATGCTCTCGCCGCCTTCTAGATGAACCTCTTGCGTATTAATATCTACTGAGGATACGGCAGCTTTGACAAAATGAGTTTTGCTTGGATTGATTAGTTCTGGAATGGACATGGCAATTTGGCGATCTGCTGCTGTTCCAACTCCTGTTTTATGAAGCTGTGTTGAAAGATAATGATATTCATGTTTGTTTATGAGGGTAACATCTGCTTCCCCAGATTTTAATAACTTCTCAAGACTCTTACTGGTCATAATTCCACCGTATCCGGCACCTAAGATAACAATTTTTGGCTTATTCATAAAACTTCCACTCCAATCCCCTTTTATATTTTTTAAATTAAATTGTGAATCAATTCACAATAATATTTTAAAAAATTAGAGCAAATGCTCTTTTCTTTTATGTGAAATCATTCACATATCTTCTATATTCATAGAATACGATAAATAAATTGACATCACAATAGGTTTTTGACTAAATATTTGTCGAAATGGTAAATTTTTTTTGACAAACTGGGCATGATAATTTCGTGCTGAAAAAAGCAACATATTTCAAAGGAATGGAAGGAGATCGTTATGAAGCTAAAAATGTTATTTCTTACTTTTGCACTATTAGTCATGGTGCCAAATTTTGCAGCAGCAAATATGAATATACCTGTCGACCATGAGGAAAAACCATGTGATTGTCATGAAGGCGGTCGCCATCATATGATGCATAAAGATTGGCAGGCTATGATGGCTGAAAGAGAGAAGCAGCTTCTCGCTTGGGTTAATCAATATACTCCTGACAAAAAGGAAGAATGGACAAAAGTTCTTGAGGAAAAGAAAAATCTTCGCGGCCAATGGATGAGCCCTGAAAATGCTGCCAAACGTGAACAATGGAAAAAAGAAAAAATGGCGACAATGCAGGAATTAAAGAAACAATTAGATGAAGGCAAGATCACCAAAGAAGAGTTTATAAACAAGTTGCATGGCGAGAAAAAGATGGGACATTGGAAGACCTATCGTGAATTAAAGCTGGCAGTAGAGAAAAAGGATAATAAACAAGTGGCAACCCTGCTGAATCAATTGTTAGAACAAACTAAACAGCATAATCAACAGATGAAAGAGAAATTAAAGAAGTAACTAAGTCGCATAAAAAAAGTCAGTTCCAGACTAGGATTGACTTTTTTTTATGCTTCGGATGATTATTATTCCATAGTAAATAGGGACTTAATCACCATATGTTTTGTCAATATTTTCGAGTTTTAAATGAGGCAGCAAAGGGAACATTTAAGTAGTAAGCAAGTTTTAGGAGGGGGTTTCCATGAAGCGAAAAGGTTTAATGATGACGACTATTGGCTTAGGAGCAGCATATTTACTTCGCAATCCAAAATCGAGAAAGAAATTAATGAATCAATTCCAGGCATTTGCGGAAAAATCGAAACGATAAAAAGTCTTATTAAAAAATGCATCCCCCTATTTGAGGGGATGCATGAAACACTACTTTATTTTTTTAAATCAACTTTTTTGGCTTCTTTTAAATCGTCTTTTAAATCGTCTTTAAATTCTTCCTTTAAATCATCTGCAATTCCCTCAGTTGCCTTTTTAAATTCACGTATTGTTTTTCCAGCAGCACGGCCAATTTCAGGTAGTTTACTCGGGCCGAAGATAACTAAGGCTACTATTAGAATCAAAATTAATCCTGGAACACCTATATTAGAGAACATTTGTTACATCTCCTAATCTTAATTCATTCGACTTCCCGTTTATTGTACCTTTTTTCTCCGGATTGTTCTAGTACGAACATTTTACGTTGCTAACCCATTTAATTCAACGCTGGAAGGCTTTTACCTTTCTTATAAAACCATGTCTGACTGGACGTAATGATATAAAAGTTTTGCGGTATGTTCTATTGATGCTTGGTGTGTCCGTTCGAAAGCGTGTGATGAATCAATTCCAGGACCAATTAGGCCGTGAACAATATCATGACCGGAGCGGATCGCAGCTGAGGCATCGGAGCCATAGAATGGATAAATATCTAGTTTATAATCGATATTATTTTCTTCGGCAAGTTGGACTAATTGTTTACGTAATCCATAGTGATAGGGACCGCTCGCATCTTTGACACAAATGGAAACGGTGTATTCATCAGTGGATTGACCATCACCCATCGCTCCCATATCCACTGCTAAATATTCAACCGTTTCAGGCGTGATATTCGAGTTACCACCATAACCAATTTCTTCATTATTGGAAATTAAAAAATGTGTGGTATAAGGTAAAGTAATATTTTCTGCTTTAATTTGCTTCATTAATTGAAGCAAGATGGCAACGCTAGCTTTATCATCCAAATGTCTTGATTTAATGTAGCCACTTGTCGTTACTTCCACACGCGGGTCAAATGAAACAAAATCGCCCACTTCAATCCCAAGTGCTCGAACTTCTTCGGCATTATGTACTTTTTCATCGATTCGAATTTCTATATTTTCCTGATTCCGTTCTGCTTTTCCAGCATCCTTATAGACATGGACGGAGGTTTGGTGCATTAAAATTGTCCCTGTGAATTTCTTAGCACTGCTTGTTTCAATTTGGCAGTATTCTCCTTCAATGGAGTTGTATTTAAATCCTCCAATCAAATCAATCTTTAATCTCCCATTTGACTTAATTTCCTTTACCATTGCGCCGAGTGTATCAACATGGGCCGTTAACATCCGATGTTTACTTGTGTTTTTTCCTTCTAATGTTGCAATTAAACCACCTTTTCGGTTTCTGACTGATTTAATTTGGAGCTCAGCTAAAAATTTTTCGACGAAAGTGATGACCTCATTTGTATTACCGGATGGACTCGGAATGGACACTAAGTCTGCAATTAATTTAACCGTTTCATCTGTTTTTATATGAACCATTGATGGTCCCCCTTTCTGAATTTTCATTCGTTACTATTATACATAAAATCAAAATTCCCATGTGAAAAAATAAGATATTGGTCAACTTTTTACGTCCTTACGCATATGTTAATGGGTGTTGAGGGTTTAAAAGTGATATATGTGGGCATAAATGGAACTATTCTAATTATTTTAAAAATTGTGGTTGTGAATCACATTTGTACAAACGGAGGAGAAAAGGTTGACCAGAGTAGAACTATATAACCAAAAGGCGAAGCAATTTTCTTGGAGAGGTCTATTTCTTTTCATTGTAGCTTGCATGATTCTATCGTTAAGTTTCTTTGTTTTTCGCTACTACTATCAGAGTACGATCGAAATAGAAGCACCATCAGAGGATTTAGGGGAAAAGGTTGTTATTCATTTACCGAACGGACAAAAGGTATATACGTATGATAATTTAATCTTTAAAAAAGATGGGAAGACCTTTTATAAAGGCGAGCGAAATACGATCGACTTAACGGGTGGGACCGTTGACTATCAAGAGTGGGAGTAACGATAGTAAAAAAGAACAGGTAGCATGATTAGATTCACTAGTCCTGCTGCCTGTATTTTTATGTGCCTATTTAAACCATCCTTTTTTCTTAAACCATAATGACATAGCGACTGTAACGATGACCATTAGGAATAAAGAGCCAAAGTACCCATATTTCCAGCTTAATTCAGGCATATAGTGAAAATTCATACCATATAAACCTGCGATGAAGGTAATGGGCATGAAAATCGTAGTGATAACCGTTAATACCTTCATTACATGATTCGTTTGATGGGAATTGAGTGAAATATAGCTATCTCGAATGTCAGTCGTTAATTCACGATTCGCCTCAACCATTTCCGTTAATTTTAATAGATGGTCATGGATATCAGAAAAGTACTCATGTTTTCCTTGAATGTAAGTTTCCCGTTGAGAGTTTAATATTCTATATAACAGATCACGCATCGGGGTAATCGTATGCCGTAAAGAAAGTAGGCGATGTCTCGTGCCAAATAAATCATCTAGCAATGTTTCCATCGATCTTCCTTTTGAATTCTCATCAATTTCAGATAGCATATCTTCAATTTGATATACATGTGGGAAATAATGATCGACCATTTGATCAAGGACAAAGTAAAGAATATGCGAGGGATCCCACTTTTCAATAGTTTTTGACACGGTTAATCTTTCCCATACTTCATCGATTACGCTTGATGGTTGATGATGAAAAGTGACGATATAATTCTCACCAAGAAAGAAATTAATCTCTTCTCTAGACATTGATAGTTCATTAAGTGCTTGTGTAACAAAAAATGTATAGCCCTCGTAGTAATCCAGCTTCGGACGTTGCAAATGGTTCACGCAATCTTCTATTGCTAAAGGATGGAAAGAAAGAGGGCTTCTAAGAAAGTCTATTTCTTCCTTGCTTGGCTGGTGAAAATCAATCCAGTACCAACGAAAATCCCCGTTGACCACCTCTGCAATCTCAACGTTGTTTAACACATCAAAATTATTATCCACTGCAATTATTCTAATCATAAAATCTCCTTATTGTCATTCTTCTCTATCCACTATAATCGATTGGCAAAATAAAATAAACAAACACGAACGGAATGAATTTTTAAAGAAGTTCAATCGATACGGGGAACTACTTTTTAGAATAAAATGCCAATCATAGCGGGACATTATGTAGAAAGAAGTTCAATGAGAGGTAGAAAAATGCCATCAAACAAAGTTCAAATAATCAAAGAAAGCTTGAGAAATAAAATTCTGCCGTCTGAAGATGTTGTTTATAAAGAACTCCATACAAAAGAAAAATACATTGAAATACTCTATATTAAAACAGTCAGTGATGGAATGGTTATTAAAGATAATTTGATTATCCCTTTTTTCGAAATAGCTAATCCTGACCAGTTTTTAGATTATCTTCAATCGCTGCCTACTATAAAAATGTTTGAAAAAGAGGATGGTGCTCTTGATGAATTAATTAGAGGGGATGCCATTCTGTTTTATCAGGACCATATTTTCCTGTTGGATAGTAAGGTTGATCGAAATAACTCGGTTTTGGATACAACTGTTGAAACAACCATTCAAGGCCCACAATCAGGGTTCAGTGAAAGTTTACCGACGAACATCGGACTTATTAGGCAGAGATATCCTCAAAACACACTAGAAGTGGAATCAACAACAGTTGGGACCATTTCAAAAACGAAAGTCATGATAATTCATGATCGTAAGGTTGCCGACATACAAACATTACATAAAATAAAGCAATTTTTATCATCCATTGACATTGAAATGTTTCAAACAGGGGAACAATTGTTAGATATCATAAAAAAAAGCAACCGGGCACTCATACCCGTAATGCTTGTGACGGAAAGACCTGATAGGGTGGTAGTGAATATCGCTGCTGGAAAGATTATTTTACTTGTCAGTGGGTCTCCATTTGCGGTTGTCCTTCCAACTGTCATGAAGGATTTTATGTCGTCGATGGAAGATATTTATCAAACCTATTGGGTGGCAAAATTTTTACTGGTTTTACGGTATATCGGTTTTATGACTAGCCTAGTTCTCCCAGGACTTTATGTGGCAGTAACCAGTTATAATCCCGAGTTATTTAGGGTTCAATTAGCGTTAAATATCGCTGGAAGTCGGACAAGTGTCCCATATCCATCATTTATAGAGGTATTGCTAATGCTGTTTATGATGGAAATGCTGACTGAAGCAAGTATTCGGCTGCCAAAAGCAATTGGACCAACGGCAACAACAGTAGGAGGGTTAATCCTTGGACAAGCAGCAACGGAGGCAGGACTTGTCAGTAATATTATGATTATCATTACATCTTCAGTGGCCATTTCAAACTTTGTTGTTCCCATCAACGCTTTCAGTTTTACACTAAGAATTATGAAATATTTTGTCTTAGTCTTGGGAACCATCTTTGGTTTAGTTGGTGTCGTGTTTGGATTTTTGCTGCTGGTGGCCTATATGGTGAAACTAGATAGCTTTGGACAGCCATTCCTTACCCTGATTCAAAGTAAACCGAGTAAGAAATTGTGAAATTATTAGGAGGGGGTGGGCTATGAATCGTTACTTTTTATATTTAGTGTTACTGAATATGCTCATTAATGTCATTATTTTTGTACCGAAGATTTTAATTGAATATCGTTATGATGGAGCTGTAATGGGGGTGTTAATCGCCATTCCCATTGGCATTGCTTTAAACTACCTTTTTAGCACTACTCTCACTAAGTTTCCGCAACAAGGTCTTCCAGAGATAATAAGTCTACTTAAGCATCACTGGTTCGGAGTAGTACATTTAGTTGGCATTCAACTGGTATGGTTCACAGCAGGGCTAATTACATTGATAAGTTTTATTGATATTTTAACTCGATTTATTAACCCCGAGATGCCTAAGCTACTGCTACTAACCATTTTTTTAGCTGCATTATTTCTAATTATTCAGATGCCGACAGATAGGGTTATGTATCTTTTAGAAATTATCCTTTTCCTCAATACTCCCTTAATTGCCTTTATTATTTTTAAGGCATTCTCAAATGAGTATCTTAGTTGGGATTCGATGCTAGAGGTAGGCACGCATATATGGGCGTGGCCTAGTTTAAAAGCGATTGCTGCGGCAACCTACTGCTTTTCAGGTTATACAAACTTAATTATCTTTAATAGAGTCATAAAAGGGAAATTAAAATTATGGAATTTCTTTATTATTACAGTTTTAGGGGTGTTCAATTTATTTACTACATTCTTTATCCCAATTGGGTTCCATGGTTCAGATGGGGCTCAGGAACTGCTTTATCCATGGATCACAACAGCAGATTCACTTCGATTAGTCTATAGTCCGATTGAACGTGTTATCTTCCTATTTCTTATGTTCTATATGAGTATATCCCTTATGAGTATCTCGATTCATTGGCATGTGGCTTTAGAATTATTAAAAGGAACCTTTAGGGGAAAGGTCAATATGAAAAAGAATTGGATCGTGCTTAGCTTCTTTGGTGTTTTCTCTGTTATCGGTGTTATTTATCTGAACGCACTGCTGTTAAATAAAATAACTGTGTACTGGTTGATTGGACGTTTAGGCTTTGAACTTCTCGTGGTCTGTATATTTTTCTTCTGGGCTAGGAGGCGGGCTGCTTGAACTTCTTAAACAAATGGAAGTATTTGATGATTGTGGTTATGTCCGTCCTTTTGTTAACAAGTTGTGGTTTTAAAGATATTGATAAGCGATATTTTGTGGTTAGTATCGGAGTGGATCTGGATAAAACGAATAGTAAACGTTATTTGGTTAGCTTAAAGTTCGCAGTCTCAAATGCTTCAAAAGAAACTCCAACTGAATTCCAAATTATTTCGGAAAAGGCAAATTCCATGTCAGAAGCAGTTAGAATGATTAAAACAAAGGTGGATAAAGAGATTGATTTCAGTCATGCTAAAGCCATCGTCCTCAGTGAGGAATTGGTTAGAGAAAAGGGGAATGCCGGTATTTATTATTGGTTTGCCCGCAGAAGAGATATCCAAAAAATCTCTTGGGTAGCCATTGGTCGTCCTAGTGCTCTCAAGGTCTTAAAAGTAAAACCTAAGTCAGAGCGTATTCCATCAAATGCCTTGTTCCTTTCATTAGGAAAGGATGGTTCGGAGAGCCCTTATGTGATGTCAGAATTCCTATTCGACATGAAATACAGGTTAATTGAAAGAGGAATAGACCCAGTCCTTCCTATAATAGATGCCAAAAAGGGTTTTTTTGAAATAAATAAGGTTGGTTTATTTAATAAAAGTCATATGATATTGACACTACCACCAGAAGAGACAAAAATATTAAATTTTCTTAGAAGACGTGAGGAGAAAAGTTCAAATAAGATTACCAGAGGAAAAACGACGATCGTTATTGATACCCATAAGGTAAATACGAAATATAAAATAGTAACGCCTAAAGGAAAAGCACCCTTTATTAAGGTAAATGTATCAGTTGAGGGGAATTTGGAGGAAACTACAAAGCGGGTCCCAAAAGAAAAATTATCTGATTTTGAGAGAGCCGCCGAAAAATCAATCAGTAAGGAAGTTAAAAATATACTTGTTAAAATTCAAAAAGCGAATCTAGATCCGATTGGATTTGGATTGCGGTACCGTTCTAGGCACTTCAATAATGATGATTGGGAACAATGGAAACAGATTTATCCAACGATTGCCTTTAAAGTTCAAACAAAAGTTCAAATCGAGGATACAGGGTTAATTGAATAAAGAAGGAGGCATTCCCTTAAGATGAAATGCCTCCTCTAAATTATATAGTTGTTGTAGACTCTTTATTCCGCATGGCTTGTGGAATATACACACAGAATGGTTCACTTTCCAAATAGTCCCCTGTAACGGCAAAGGTTCTTGAACGGGAACCACCACAAATTTTGTTATACTCGCAAACGCCGCATTTGCCTTTATAATTGTCAGGCTGGCGAAGTTCCTTAAAGACCTTGGCTTCCCGATAAATTTCAGCAAGTGGCGTATCACGGATATTCCCGCCAACAATTGGCAATAAACCACTAGGCATGACGTCACCAGTGTGGGAGACGAAGGCAAAACCATTTCCATCATTAACCCCTTTTGGAGCACGTTTTAAGCCATCATGCATGGAAGCGAAATCAGTTGTAATGGTGTCTTCGTAATGAAGTTCTCCTTTTTCAATTAAATGATCCCGCTGTTTTTGTTGTAGGACGACTCGACGATAATGCTGTGCTGCGGTTGTTTTAATATCGTATGGTGCGGTCTTACTTAAATCGTACAACCAGCGGAATACCTTTTCATGTTCAGCTGGAGAGATACAAGCATCCATTTGACCACGGCCAGTTGGTACAAGTAAGAAAATATACCACATAACAGCCCCAAGTTCTCCGACTAGTTTGGACATTTGTTCAAGCGAATCATAGTTATAGCGTGAGATGACCGTATTGATTTGTAACGGCATATCTAATTCATTTAAGTATTTAATTTTTTCTACCGTTAAATCAAATGAACCTGGGGTTCCGCGGAAATGGTCATGAATCTCAGGGGTTGGTCCATCTAAACTGAAGCCCCAGCGTGATAAACCGACGTCCTTAAAGAGTTTCATTTTCTCCTTGGTCACATTGTCCGTTGCGCTAGGTGTCATGGAAACGCGCATTCCCTTTTTGATTGCATAATCAGCAAGCTGATAAAGATCTTCTCTCATCATACAATCCCCGCCGGTAAAGACGAGCATAGGATTATCCATTTCGTAAATTTGATCAATTAGATTAATGCCTTCTTCGTGTGTTAATTCTCTTGGATCTTTTGTGAGTTGAGCATCAGCGCGGCAGTGAACGCATTTAAGCTGACATGCTCGTGTTACTTCCCAAATGACAATAAACGGATTCATATCATAATCAATTTTCATTCCTGCTCCATGTGGATGTCCCATTGAATGTGGATGTCCCATTGAATGTGGATGTCCTTTACCAATACCTTGCATATTTATCACCAAATTCTGTTTTATTTTTAACCATAAAAACGATTTCTATAGGTTAATTATAATTTTAACCAGATGAAGTGCATGGTAGCTTTGTTACAATATTTCTACATTCCTATTACATGTTTGTGAAGTTATCAAGGTCTTTAAGCTTGTAAATCAGCAAGGGATTACTTTACTATTAAGACAAACAATTCTGAATAAATTGTAGGAGAAAAAGCGTCAGGTATGACGAGGAAGGATAATCAGATGATTAAAAGAATGAGTAGCGTTGGTATTTTACTAGTCATTATTATTCTTGGTTTCTTGCAGAAGGATGATTTGCTAGAAATGATTAAGCAAGGCGGAAATTTATCCATTTTGATTAGTATGTTAATGGTAGCGATATGTGTATTTTTTCCGATTATTCCTTTTCCTGTATTAGCAGGGGTAATCGGAGCGGTCTTTGGTGCTACCTTAGCGGTGTTTATTTCGTTAGCGGGCGCTATCGTCGGGACAATGGCCTTTTTCTTTTTAAGCAGATATGGATTTCGGGATTTTGCAGTAGAGAAATTAGCAAAATACCCGAAAATAACGGAGTACGAGGAGTTTCTAAACCGTAATTCGTTTGTGGCAATTTTAACGTGCCGCCTTATCCCTATTATTCCGGCTCCTATTGTGAATATTATTTGTGGATTGAGCGGTGTGAAATGGATCATTTTTTTCGTGGCATCAACGCTTGGGAAAATTCCTAACATTCTAATCCTATCTTATGCTGGTTCACTTTTTAGCAGTAATAAACTTTATTCGATTGGGATATATGGTTGTTATGTGCTCATTATTTTCTTCCTAAACTTGGTGATAATCTACAGAAGGACAGCTAATAAAACTTGATTAAATAACTTGTTGAATAGTAAAGTCGGATGATTTATCGACATTGATGATTTCTTTAAAAAAGCTTTTTAAGATAAGCCATTTTGCGGGATAGGTATAAATAAAATCAGCAATAGCTGGAAGTGAATAATAGACTAAACAGTCAAACTGGCTGTTTTCTTTTTTTAGATCATAGAGTAGGGCATGTGGAATGCTATAATATTCATTCAATTGGTGCGGATTAAGCGTGACTACTTGTATGTTTTGAACAGATAGAAAGTTCTTAATGGCTTGTTCTTGCATTTGTATACTTTCTTCTTTCGAAAAACCTTCAAAACTGATCCTCTCATTAATAAAATAGATTCCCTTCATTACTAACACCCTCTCAGTTACACTTAGTTGATATTGTTATTGACAGGGTTTTAGAAATGTATACTTACGATTAAAGAAAAGTGTTTTGAAAAGAAAAAATGGATATGTAGACAAAAAAATTACCCGGCTACATAACCGGGCAGTTAAACAAATCTATATAAAAGGGGGCGGAGGTTTAAGGTTCTTCCGAGAACCTATTTACATTGTATTGGACAAATATGAACAAACTATTAAGGTTTAATTAATAGTTTAAGAAAGGTTCGGTGGGAAATTATTTTCCGTTTCTGTCATTTTTCATATGATAAGTGTCCATTGTCTAGGATCTATGAACATGTTATTTTGATTAAATAGATGTGAATTTATTTGAAACTCTCCCTGCGTGGAGTAGTAAGTATAGAAAGGAGTCTTATCATTGGCAGCAACACATACTTTTTCTAAACAGGAGGAAATAGCTAATTCGATTACACATGGAATTGGAGCATTACTTAGCATTTCTGCCTTAGTTATTTTAATTGTTTATGCATCCCTTTATGGGTCAATTTTGCATGTCGTTAGCTTCTCGATTTTCGGTATTACTATGTTCATCCTTTATATGTCCTCCACCTTGCTCCACAGTTTACCTGAAGGAAAGGCCAAGGATGTGTTTGAGATTTTAGATCATTCCTCCATTTATTTTTTTATTGCGGGGACCTATACGCCTTTTTTATTAATCGTCATTAAAGGGACATTGGGTTGGTCACTCTTCGGCGTCGTTTGGGGTCTCGCTATTGCTGGTACCGTATTTAAATGTTTTTTTGTAAAAAAGTATTTATTTAGTTCAACCATTCTCTATGTCATCATGGGATGGTTAATTGTTTTAGCCTGGAACCCTTTACTTGAAAATCTTTCGCCAGAAGGGTTGATGTACCTAGTCATCGGCGGCGGTGCCTATACACTGGGAGCGATCTTTTATGTTTGGCGGGCTTTCAAGTATCACCATGCGGTATGGCATCTCTTTGTAATGGTTGGAAGTATTGCTCATTTCTTTTGTGTGTTATTGTATGTCTTACCAATTAAATGAAGAACAGCACTCAGAGTGCTG
>NZ_CCAS010000015.1 GCF_000612625.1 Neobacillus jeddahensis | reverse complement strand
ATAAAAAAAGAGGCATACCGCTATTAGTGCAGTATGCCCCCTTCATTAAAGAGACAAAAAAACACAGGATACGGTTCAAAATCATGAACGTAACCTGCGTTTGACCATTTCATCATTTCATCATAGAAAGGTTAGGAAAGTAGTTCCTTAGGACAGGTTACATAAGTGAATGTAGTTGAGAATTGTAGTTGTTGAAGATAATTCATTTTATAACCCTCCATTTCCTATTTTTTCTTCCTTTGTTAGATTATCACTAGTCTATTTGAAAGTCAATTCCCATTTTTCAGAATCCTTAAATTTAAAAGGCACGAATTTCCTCGTGCCTTTCATTGTTAATGTGGCTTCGGTTTCCCTTTATTCTTTCCTTTCTTATCCCATTTTTCTTTTTGCTTGTTCCACTTTTCTTCCCACTTTTGTACTTCATTGTTAAAGTTTTCTTGAAAGCCGTTATAATTTTTCGCTTCTTCTTCCTTCTTTTGCTGTTCAATCAGGCCAGAAATATGTGGCACCTTAAAACTCTCATTTGGTAATTGGCTTAGCGCTTCCTTCATTACTTCACGGAAAACAACAGCCGAACCGGTCCCAGTCGTTGATGTTATATAATGCTCCGCATCCGTCTGATCATAACCGACCCAGATCGCACCCACTAGCTGTGGAGTATACCCCACAAACCATTGATCCTTCAAGCCATTAATCCCTTTAATAGGAACTTGGGTAGAGCCTGTTTTTCCAGCTGTTTCCCTCCCAGGAATTTGCGCTGCACTTCCCGTCCCCTGTTCAACAACCCCGAGAAGCATCGTTGTCATATTGTCAGTTACCGCTTTTGTTGTGACCTGTTCCCGGTGAGATTTCTGTTCAGCAACAACCTTGCCATCGGCATTAACAATTTTGGTGATCACATGTGCCTTCATCCTCATTCCATGATTAGGAAAGACGGCAAAAGCTTCAGCCATATTTAAGGGTGAGACACCTTTATGCAACCCGCCAAGCGCCATTGATAGATTATCATCCTCCTGATCCAAGGAAATACCGAAACGTTTAACAGCATTCATCCCTTTATCAATCCCTATCTCATTAAGGAGCCATACGGCAGAAACATTTTTTGACTCCTTTACCGCATCATACATAGGTACTTCACCTTCATATTGGTAATCATAATTACTAGGTTGATAATCACCAAACTTCACTGGTTCATCTTTTAACATGTCTGTTATCTTCCATCCTTCTTCAAGAGCCGGAGTATAAACCGCTAATGGTTTAAATGAAGAACCAGGTTGGGTCTGTAATTGTGTGGCACGGTTATATCCCCTAAAGGTATGCTCCCCTCTTCCACCAACAAGCGCTCTAATCCCACCCGTTTTTGGATCAAGTAAAACCCCACCACTTTGAACAAGTCGATCGGTTCCTTTTGGGAATAATTCATTCTTTTGATAGGTATTCTCCATCGCTGTTTGCATGGTTGGATCAAGCTCCGTATAAATCTGGTAGCCTCCAGTCAACAAATCATCCTGAGTAAATCCGTATTGCTTAATGGCTTCATCTAATACTTGATCCACATAATAGGGGAACTTCCCGCGGAACGGGTCGCCACCCTTATCATTCAAGACTATTTTTTCATTCTTTGCTTTCTCATATTGCTGACTCGATATTAAGTCTTGTTTCATCATTTGAAGTAACACGATATTCCGTCTTTCTTTGGCTTTTTCCATATGATCATATGGATTTAGGGCTGATGGTGCCTTTATAAGCCCAGCTAATAGGGCAGATTCACTGATTGAAAGGTCCTTTACATCTTTTGCAAAGTATTTGCTGGCAGCTTGTTTAATCCCATAGGCACCATTGCCAAAGTAAATTTGGTTCAAATACATTTGCAAGATTTCCTGTTTTGAATATTCCCGTTCCACTGCAATAGCGAGAAATACTTCCTGCATTTTCCTTTTGATTGTTTTTTCAGAAGTTAGAATGGTATTTTTCGTTAATTGCTGCGTGATCGTACTCCCACCTTCAACCATCCCACCTGCTTTTATATCGCGAATGAGCGCTCTTGATGTACCAATTAAATCAACACCGTTATGTTGATAAAATCGATGATCCTCAATAGCAACGATCGCATCTTTCATAGAAACTGGAACTTCTTTAATGGGAACTCCTTCATTTTTATTAGCTGATACCTTACTTGCCACGTTTCCATTTAAATCATAAAAAATAGTTGGTTGTGGAAGTTCATTTTTCAGCTCTGATATATCAGCATCCTTTGAAAAATAAGCAAGAAGGCCGAAAAAACTAAGGATGGTGATCAACACGATTAACACGATTACTTGAAGCAAATGCCACTTTTTTAAGTTCTGAAAAATGTCATTTCCTAAATCTTTATATACCAATTCGATGACATCCTTTATCTATAATCTTCTATAACAGCTATAATTTTCGATAATTAAAGAGTTTTTATGACGGTTCAGCAAGAATTCAATCATATAAAAAAGACGGGGCCGAAACCTCGTCTTTTTAGTGTTTCCAATTATATACTTTTTGTCAGTTCTTTAAAGCGCTGTTTTGAATGTTTTTCATCAAAACTACTAAAGATGCGGTAATTTCTTTCATCCAATATCCGAAAATGTTTGCTTAATATATTTTGTTGGAGAATAAAGCCTTTTTTTTGTGATAGTACTCTCCACCAAATTCTACCGCCCATTGTTTTCGTTTTACGAACATCAATGCCATCAAGGGCAACTGTTTCTAGTACCTCAAGAGGCTCGTTTCCAAATAAAAATTGGACTGTTTCCGCTTCCCGAAACAAGGCACAGATTGAGACCACTGTTGACCAGTTCGCTAAAACTCTTCCTTTTTCAATTTGTACAAGTGTTTTCTTTGATACACCAATGACATCCGCCATTTTATCCTGTGTATACCCAGCCTCAGTCCGGATCAGACGAAGCTTTTCAGAAACTTGCATTATGATCTCTTCCCTGGTCACATTTAGCCCTTCCTTCAATTCCATCTAGTGTAATTTTACACAAGTTCCCTGTATCAATCAAATTTTATGAAAAAAGTGAAGGCGATGCTTACGTTTGCTGCCATGAATTTGAAGAAAATGGCAACTTGGACTTGGCAACCTGCTTTAGTGTGAGCCAAACTAGTTGATTGGAGCGGAAGGCGCTTGACTCCTGGGGGATTAGCAGGACAGGTGAGATCCCGCAGGAGCGTAGCGACGAGGAAGCTCACCGCCTGCCCCCTGGAAAGCAAGCGCCTGGAGCGGAAATCAACGTATTTTAACCGCAATCCTATCCAAAAATGACAAAAGACACCGAAAGGGAGGCCTCTCGATGCCTTTTGTCGACAATCTGAAACTGCTATCAGCAATGATAGCAGTTTCAATCGGGGCTTATTTATTTTTAACGATAGGACTGCATTGACTGGAACATGAATCCTTGACCCCACAGGCAGCGCATTTTCCCTGTTTTGATTTATTGATAAACCTAACAAGTGCCCAGCCAGCATATCCAAAAATTACAATTCCAATAATAATACTCGCGATCATTTGCCGCACCTCATTTCAAATTAGACAAGTCCAATTAACCTTCCACCTTGATAAATGATTAAAGCTAATACATAGGCAATCACAAAGGCATAAATCATCGAAAATGCAGTCCACTTTTTAGAGTTGGTTTCCTTATAAATTGTCGCAACTGTTGCCAAGCAAGGAATATACAATAAAATAAAAACCATGAAACTATAAGCAGAAAGCGGTGTATAAAAATCTGCCAATAACGCTTGAAGACTAGCATCATTAGGAACAAAATAAATGATATTCATCGTCGAGATAATCGCTTCTTTTGCCAGGAAACCTGTAATTAATGAAGCGGCTGCCTGCCATGTTCCAAAGCCGATAGGTGCAAAAATTGGCGCGATTACATTTCCAATCGCTGCTAGGAAGCTATCATCCATATCGACTTCCAAGCCCCCTGGACCAGCGTAAGATAAGAGCCAGATGATGACCGACCCTGCAAAGATAAATGTACCAGCCTTTCTTACAAACCCTTTTCCTTTATCCCAGGTACTTCTCCATAGTGATTGGAACTGTGGAAGGCGATAAGGTGGCAGTTCGATAACGAATAATGACGTTTCAGATTTTAAAACGGTAGATGAAAAGATTTTCGCAAGGATTAAGACCATGACAATTCCGAGAACATATAAACTTAAAACGATAAACGCCTTATGACCAGCGAAGAAGGCTCCCACAAACAAGGCATATACGGGTAACCTCGCCGAACAGGACATTAACGGCGTAAGTAACACAGTTAACAGCCTTTCCCTTGGGGTTTCTATCGTTCTAGCAGCCATAATTCCTGGAACATTACAGCCAAAGCCAATTATCATTGGAATAAACGCCTTTCCATTTAAACCGACAGATTCCATAATTCTATCCATAACTAAAGCAACACGTGCCATGTATCCGGAATCCTCTAATAAAGAAATAAAGAAGAATAATATAAAAATTTGTGGAACGAATACGAGTACACCACCAACCCCCGCTACTAATCCTTCTAAGATAAGAGCATGAATAAAGGCCGATGCATGAATAGCGCCTAAGGCTGATTCGATCCCCGACGTAACTGGACCTGTTAACAGACCATCTAGTGCATCCGATAACGGAGTTCCCAACCAATCAAAGGTTAGCATAAACATGAAGTACATAAGCAGCAAAAATATCGGCAGCCCCAAATAACGATTCGTGACAATGCTATCAATTTTCTCCGATAAAGGAATCGTTGCATCACCTTTTCGGGCAACCTCTGCCACTATCTTCTCAATAACTTCTTTTCTTTTAGTATAAATGAAATTAGCTAATGATTTTGTATCATATTGATTTAGTAATTGAGATTCCAACTCTTCCAAGATGGAAGTTAGCTTTTGCTGATCAGCAATATGATTGACGTAGTTTCGTACATATTCATTTCCTTCAATATATTGAATCGCAAGAAAGCGTGTCGAATGATTTGTTTTAGCCGTCATTTCACCAGTAATGGCTGCTATAGCTGACTCAACCGCTTGGCCATAGCACACAAGATTCTTGTTTGCCGGTTGGATGGATTTCGTTGCAATAACATCAACCAACTTATCACAGCCTTTTCCATTTCGGGCGACAACAGGAACAACAGGTACTCCGAGAATTTTCGATAGCTTCGAAGCATCAATTTGAATTCCCCGCTTATTAGCCACATCAATCATATTTAAGCCAATTAATGCTGGCTTTTCAAACTCTAGTAACTGTAACGTTAAATGTAAATTTCGTTCTAATTGGGAGGCATCTAATATATTCAGCAGCCGATCAACTGCTTCATTTAAAAAGTAAGACGTAACTACTCCCTCGTCTTTTGAAAGGGGATTTAACGTATATACTCCCGGTAGATCGATAAGCTGACCAATATTATTTTTGAAAACCCCAACCTTTTTTTCAACTGTTACTCCACTCCAGTTTCCCACGTATGCATAAGAACCGGTTAAATTATTAAATAAGGATGTTTTACCTGTATTTGGGTTACCGATTAGAGCGATTTCCATTATAGTCTCACCACTTCAATTTGGACTGCCTCTTTGCGGCGAATTCCCACACATTGTCCACATGATTCGATCATAACAGGACCACCAAAGGGCATCACACATTTCACACATACCTCTGAGCCTTCTGTAATACCTAAATCTAACAATCGTCTTTGAACCAACTTTCCTACTCGAGAAATGTCAATGATTTTCCCTTTATCGCCCATTTTTAAAGATTCAAACATGTATTTATCACCCTATCCGTAATTGAGAATGATTATCTTTATAATCGTATCTTAACACCCTCCTGTGGGAAATTGGCATAATATATTTGACAAAAGTTCGAACTATTTGCAAAAAAAAAGGAAAAGAGTCGCCTCTTTTCCTTTTCCCGATTCTTATCGCATTTTTTGGACCACCATTTTCTTGGGCATAGCACTCATAACTAGGATGATGATAATCGCACTGATAATAAAACTTGGTAACATAAATGTTCCATTATATAGTAATGAATAAACCGCTACCGGCTGTCCTTTTGGCGCATATTCCCCAAAAAAGACAATTCCTGAAACAACATGACACAGGTACCTCAGGGCACTTCCCAAAAACGCCCCTATTAGGACATAGGCAACCCATTTGCCTTTTTTCTGTTCATCAATTGCATTTCTCACCTGACTTGCAAAAATCCCTGCAAACCCGACAACCGTAAACGCGATAAAATAATCGATGATGCCTTGAACAATCGTATAAATTTGTGCAAATCCCAAAATGAACTGTAATAATCCTAATAAAAAGCCTGTTAAAAGACCACCCTTGATTCCCCATCGATAGGCCATCAGAAAGATCGGCACCATCGCAATCGAAATGGAACCACCCTGCGGCCAAATTTTTAATGATAAAATTCCCGCTACAAAATCTAATAAATATGCCAGCGCTGTAAATACAGCCACCTCTGAAATAAATAATGTGTTACTCCTTTTTTGATTCACCAACTTCTCCCCCTGTATATCTATTTGGACTTAGTTGATCTCTTCCAGAAGTCATATGGTGCCACAAAATAAGAAAAGCACAAGGCGCCCGACTATCGGCGACAAGCACAAGACGAGCCGGCGGGAAGGTTGTTCTTTAACCTTCTCGACGGATTGGCTTGTGACCTCGAGCCGATGGCGCCTGGAGCTGGACCATTCTCAAAGTCAAAATTTATGCTTTCTTATCTTAATAAAAAACAAAAAAAGCAATGCTTGACGGTGAGGATTGTCTGCATTGCTTTTCATATCGGCAAACCACATCCCTACGCTAGTGCTAACTAACAGGTTCATAGGGTCAGAACTCGAACGTTCACTCTCAGCCGCCTTCAGCAGCCCCCCCTGTGGAAGTATTCAATTGTTTCCATAAAAAATATACTATTGTTTAAACATTTTTACAAGAAATTATCACTTCGTGTTGTAATCTTTTACTGTACTAAAAAGAAGAATTAAACCAAAAAGGATGAAATATCCAATTGAGGGAAAATTTTTTTATTTCATTTTTAAAAGGATTTTCGCTTTCATCAGCGAATTAAATGGTAATCAGTTTTGTGAATACCTATAGGGGGAAAACAACATGTTTACGGGAGAACAAACGGATTTGATCGATTTTTTTTATCAAAACAAAGACAAATTAGTTCAGGAATGGGAAGATGCCATTCTTATCAATCAAGGTGACCCTTTCAAAATGAAAATACGTGAAAATGGGGAAGCACTTTTGAATGTGTTACTTTCCATAAATACCATTTCCAAACAAGAATTATTATCGGTTATAGAAAGAATTGCCATTCACGTATCTAAAGAAAGGGTTATGTCTGATATTAACATTGGAGATTTTGTTTATAATGTCAATCTTGGTAGAACTATTTTATACAGTTATTTAAGTAAAACAGGCTTCTCATGGCCGCAATTACAAGAATCGATTAATATGGTTAATTTTTGCTTTGATAAATTTTTATATTTTGCCGTGTCGCATTACTCTGAAGCAAAAAATAAAATTATTGAAGAGAAGACAATGGTTATTGACTCAACACACCAGGATCGTTTGACACTTCTTGGGCAGATGACTTCAAGTTTCATCCATGAATTCAGAAACCCACTCACTTCGGTGCAAGGATTTATTCAATTACTGAAGGCAGATTATCCAAATATGAGATACTTAGACATTATATCAGGAGAATTAGATCAGCTCAATTTTCGCATATCCCAATTTTTATTACTTTCAAAAAAGGAATTAATCGGAAAGGAAAAAGTTGATTTTAAGGTAAATAATCTCATTGAAGAAGTTTTAAATTTCCTTTATCCAAGTATTCTTGACAGTAAAGTGAAGATTAGAAAAAGTATTGATGATGATTTTACGCTGAATGGTTATGCGGATGAAATAAGGCAAGTTTTAATTAATATCATTTTTAATGCCATTGATGTTTTAAATCATTACGAGGTGCTTAATCCGACCATAGAAATTACTAGTTGCTTGAATGATAGTAAAAATATAAAAATAAGTGTTTCCAATAATGGTCCAGTCATTCCCGCAGAATTACGAAAAACTATTTTCGAACCATTTTTTACCACAAAAAAACTTGGAACAGGTCTTGGTCTGTTTGTATGTAAAGAGATCATTGAAAAACATAAAGGGAATTTAACGTGTGATTCATCGCATGATAAAACCACTTTTTCGATTTACTTACCTATCACGATAACAGATTGATAACAAGCAACAGTCTTTATCCCAAATCCCACTTTTATTTAAGCAGGGATTTTTTTATTTCTTTTCTGTTTCATCTCCCGATATCACTCTGAAGTGCATATGATGGAATAAAACTTTTTATCAGGAGATAGGCATATGTTTACATTAAGGGTTGATCATGAAATTGAGCTTCAGCTGTTTCAACAGCATCACGCCTTAAATCTGTATCAATTGGTCGAAGAGAATCGTGACCATTTACGTGAATGGATGCCATGGGTAGATAGTATGACTTCCCCCTATCAATTCGAAACGATTATTCCCGTATGGCTAACGCAATTTGCCGAAAATAGTGGAATGAACGTGGGCATCTTATATAAAGGAGAATTGGTTGGCTCCTTAGGAATCCATCAATTTGATTGGTATAACAGTATGGCGAGTATCGGCTATTATCTTGCTCGAAAAGCCGAAGGACATGGCATTATCACACGGTCGGTTCAAGCCCTCCTTCATTATGCCTTTTTTCAATTAAGACTTAACAGAATCGAGATTCGCTGTGGAGTGAACAATAAAAAAAGTCGTGCCATTCCCGAAAGGCTTGGTTTTGTGATGGAAGGAAAACTCCGAGATGGCGAACAATTAAATGGACATTTTCATGATCTTATTGTCTATAGCATGCTAGCCCGTGAATGGACTCCTCTCACATCTAAAGTTAAGTGATCTGCTACCTACAAGGGTGGCTTTTTTTTTAGCTGAAATTGTCATTATTTGCTTATCAAAATATTTTTTGAAATAATAAAGACGATATAACCAAGAAAAAAACTAAAAGTTGAATTAGAGGAAATTATATGTACATAGAGTAAAAAGTAAGTGAGGTGGCATGCCTTACACATGTAAGGCGTCAAATGGTTTGGATGAATGTTGTTATTATTGCAATTCTCATTACCTTTACTGCATTTTTTGTAGCTTCAGAATTTGCGATGATAAAGGTTCGAACGACAAGAATTGACCAATTAGTTTCAGAGGGAAATACAAAAGCAGAAGCCGCTAAAAGGGTCATATCTAATCTGGATGGTTATTTATCTGCTACTCAAGTCGGAATTACCATTACTTCATTAATATTAGGCTGGTTGGGCGAGCCAACCATTCGCAGGATTTTAAGCCCTCTTTTTGAATGGATTCAAATCCCTGTCTCACTAAAACAAATTATTTCTTTTTTTCTCGCCTTTGCCATCATCACCTTCTTCAACGTTGTCATTGGCGAACTGGCTCCAAAAACATTTGCCATTCAAAAGGCGGAAGAAATTATTTTACTGTTTGCAAAACCGCTTATTATGTTTTATCGACTGATGTATCCATTTATATGGATTCTTAACCGATCAGCACGCTTTGTAACAGGGATATTTGGCGTTAGCCCCACTTCCGAGCATGAAATCGTTCTATCTGAAGAAGAATTGCGAATGATCCTTTCTCAAAGCTATGAAAGCGGAGAAATCAATCAATCTGAATACAGTTATATGAATAAAATTTTTGAATTTGACGATCGAATTGCGAAGGAAATCATGGTTCCTCGAACCGAGGTTATTACCCTCTCTAAGGATGCATCGATGGAGGACGTCATCCACATAGTAAAGGTAGAAAAATATACACGCTATCCTCTAATTGATGGAGACAAAGATAATATTTTAGGCGTTGTCAATATTAAAGAGGTGTTGACGGATTGTATTCAACAACAATGCACCGGGGAGGAACCGTTGATCCCCTATTTAAAACCGGTGATTCATGTCATTGAAACGATTCCGATTCAAGAACTTTTAGTGAAGTTACAAAAGAACCGATCACATATGGCCATTTTATCAGATGAATATGGTGGAACAGCTGGAATTGTTACAGTGGAAGATATTCTTGAAGAGATTGTCGGTGAAATTCGAGATGAGTTTGATTTGGACGAACTCCCCCTTATCCAAAAGAAAGGGGACGATCATTATATTTTAGATGGTAAGGTCCTGATTGGTGAAGTGAATGACCTCTTGGGTACTACACTGGAAGAAGAAGACGTAGACACAATTGGTGGTTGGTTTTTAACACAAAAGTTCGATGTTCATAATGGGGATACCATTGAAAAGGATGGATTCACTTTCCAAATAAAAGAAATTGAAGGTCACCATATATTATTTATAGAGGTTAGAAAAAGCGGAGCGTCCCCCGAATAGGAGACGTTTCTTCATCGAGAAAATTTTTGTAATATTTGGATTCTATTAATCATATTTAATTAGAATTTCCATAAACTGTTGGTATCAACGTATAAAACCAACTAGAACGTTTGACTGTATGGTTTAAATTCTTTATAATTAAGGTTAATTTATAATTGTTGAGGTGGTAAGATGGGGCTGTCTACCGAATTGGTGAAATAGCAGAAATAGCGCATGTGTCAAAACGAACCATTGACTATTACACGTCTATTGGCTTATTAAAAGCAGAACGCTCTAAATCAAATTACCGCATTTATTCAGATGAATCCTTAGCTGATTTAAAATTTATAGAAGAATGCAAGAGTCTGCACTTTCCATTAGACGAGATTAGAAGAAAAATAGACATGCGAAAAACGAAGAATATCCGTGAATCAGAAGTGGAAAAACATGTTAGTGCTGTAACACAGCAAATGAAGCAGCTTAATAGCGATTTGTTTGATCTCATCCCCATTTTAGAGAACTTGGATGAGCATCAAAAAAAGAAGCTTAACAAGAATCTAAGCATGCTACGCTCTGCACTCATGAATTCTCTTTTGAATGTAACGAGCTAATTTTTTTATATTATTGGGAGGTGACTCCTTACCCGTCTACAACGGGATAAGGGAACTTATTTGGACATATTTAACTTGGTTATTATAGCCATTTTAATTGCCTTAACTGCTTTTTTTGTAACTTCTGAGTTTGCTATCGTGAAAATTAGAAGTTCAAGAATTGATCAGTTAATTGAAGAAGGAAATTCGAAGGCTGTTTCAGCCAAAAGAGTGATATCCAACTTAGATGAATATCTATCTGCCTGTCAATTAGGTATTACAATCACTGCCTTGGGCTTAGGTTGGATTGGGGAATCGACCATTGAGCATATACTTGGCCCAGTTTTCCAAAAAATGAACATTCCAGAAAGTGCGACACACATCCTATCAGTTGGGATTGCCTTTGCGATTATTACCTTTCTCCATGTAGTGGTGGGAGAGCTCGCACCTAAAACCCTCGCTATTCAAAAAGCAGAACTGATTACTTTGTTAGTGTCTCGTCCGCTGATTTTATTTTATAAGATCATGTATCCTTTCATATGGGTACTAAATGGATCAGCGCGGATTGTTTCCAGTCTTTTTGGACTTAAGCCAGTATCTGAAAATGAAATTGCCCATACAGAGGAAGAACTTCGAATTATCCTATCTGAAAGCTATAAAAGTGGTGAAATTAACCAATCTGAGTTTAAGTATGTAAATAAAATTTTCGAATTTGATAACCGGATTGCTAAAGAAATCATGGTGCCAAGAACTGAAATGGTTTCTTTGTCAAAGGATGACACCTTAGAAACTTTTCTTGAGGTTTTACGAGAAGAAAAGTTTACAAGATACCCTGTCATTGATGGAGATAAAGACCATATTATCGGACTTGTGAATATCAAGGAACTTATGACCGATTTGATTGGAAATGAAAAACTATCCACTCAAACATTGGAAAACTATACGCGGCCAATTATTAGAGTAATAGAAACCATTCCCATTCATGATTTATTAGTAAAAATGCAAAAAGACCGTGTCCATATGGCGATTCTAATGGACGAATACGGTGGGACATCAGGCCTTGTGACGGTTGAAGATATCCTTGAAGAAATTGTTGGCGAGATTCGTGATGAATTTGATATGGATGAAATTCCAGAAATCCGTAAAATTAAGGAAGATCATTATATTATTGACTCTAAGGTTTTAGTGAGTGAGATTAATGATTTATTGGGTGTTGAAATTAACGACGAGGATGTCGATACAATTGGCGGATGGATTTTGACCGAAAATTATGAAGCAAAAGAAGGCGACATCATCCTTCACGATTCCTATTCCTTTAAAATTTTAGATATGGAAGAACATCATATTAAATATATTGAAGTAACGAAACAATCTCTTGAAGAAATCAACATACCACATATAACCGTATCCCAATCAGAAGTTCTTTCATAGGGAAACTTGTTGAAATAATCGAAAATTGAATACTTTATTTAAAATAGACCGGGACATTTAACGGTCTATTTTTTTTACCAATGAATATGGATAGATAACCAAGCAACAAGTCTGTTGTCGCATATCCTATAGCACAAGGGGGGGATAAAAATGAATCAAGTAGCAACCTTATTTTTAGCTTGTATTTTAGCAGGTTTTGCCTTAGTCCATATGCCAACAATCTCATTTTTAGCTGGTTTAACTCCGTTTTTTACTGTTGTTGGCGGCCTCGCCATTTTAGTTTTTTCCTTTGCTTTACTTTACTTAGGCGTCAAAGCACTTTTCTCAAAATTGTAAACGCTCACGCCTTTAGTTATCTCCAAAGGCAAACAAGATCAGAGGATTCATTCTCTGATCTTGTTTGCTTTCTTCGTTATTGATTTGTAACGGCTGTTATTACTTTGTTTTTAAGATCAATATATCTTCCTCTGCTTTGGCTATTTTGACTAAATGTGAATCAAGCCGGCGATTGAGATGCTGAATATCATTGCTCTGTGATGACTCAATACGCTGAAGTGAATCCTTGATGTCCGATAAGTCAATTTGATTCACTTCGACCCTGTGTTCAATACTGTCCATCTTTTCTAGTCTCGACAGCCTTTTTTCAATATTATCCAATGTTGTATTAAATGTTTCGATTAAACTTTTTATATCCATGACATTTTCAGATAGCTTTTCGAATTGCTTTTCCATAGTCAAAAACTCCCTTGCTGGTTTCTTTCATTTTATCATGGTTTTCACTATAAACATGTTACAAAAACAGCAACAATAAACGATGTTGTTTTTATTATAAAAAGATTTGAAAAGAAATCCTAGCAGCTGAAATATAAAGTACAGGTTGTGAACAATTTGAAGCAAAAAAATGAACATTTTATAAAATCTAAAACGATTGTGCGATGTACGTGAATATTATCACAGGCAAAACGGATAAAAAATTATACTCTTTCCATATAAGGAATGAAAAATAATGACTAGGTTATTTGATTCATTTCGGCCCTTATGATTTGATTCATTATCTACTAGGAAAAGGTCGGTGTATAAAAATGTTTATTTCAATTGATGAAAAAGCAACTTCATGGTTCAGTCAGGAATTTGATATTAGTAAGCCAATCAGTATTCGCCTGTTTCCTCAATACGCTGGATTTGGACAAAAGCATAAAGGGTTTAGCCTTGCATTTTCAGCCGAATATCCGTCAAATATTGAATTTACAAAAGAAATAAATGGCATTACGTTCTTTGTCGAGGGCAATGATGTATGGTTTTTTGAAGATACAGAGACCTACTTAACTGTTGATGATCTCCTCGAGGAATTAAAGGTTACGTACAAGGAAATAGCCTGAAACACATTAACGAATTAGAATTAATTTTCATGCATTAGATAAAAACAAGCCGGATGCTAAACCATTCGGCTTGTTTTCCTATCTATATTAATTCACTTGTTTTCCTAAACTTGGTGGAAGTAATTTTACACTTTCGTAAACCTTTCCAAGCTTTTCTTCCCCTTGAGCGAAGCTGTCATCACCTGCATCAAGTACCGGAGTTTCCTTTTTCAGTTCATCTGCCTTCATTTGGTAGGAAGCTGCATAATCCTTTAATGCGGCCTCAAGGTCTGTCTTTTGGTCTTTAAGTTCAGCTGGGATTTGGATGTTATTTAACTCTGTTGCGACTGCAGCTGCAGATTCACTAGCTTTAGCTTGATCCTCTACTGTTGGTAATTCTTCAGGTTTTGCATCTTCCTTAGTCGCTTTCGCCATATATGCATTTAAATCAGTATCTTTTGCATTAATTTTGTTCCCGAGGTCCATATAAAATTTCACTAATTCCTTTTTAGTGTCCACTTTAGTCACTGTTGCTTCATTTTGTTCTGACTGTTCCTTGTCATTACTTGAACAAGCTACTAATCCAAGAGCCATTGATAACGCCGCTAATAATAAGAAAAACTTTTTCATCTGTCATTTCCCCCTACAAGTCTTTTTGCTGCCTTGAATATTTTACATCATAACAAATGACAAGAAAAGTACTAAAGTTTCAATAATAAAAGCCTTTCAAATATTATTGAAACATAACTTTAGTTTATAGGAAAATACCCCTGCCCCTTTTATTATTTTGACAAAAACAAGCTTGATAACTAAATCATCTTTTAATATTTCCAACCTTGTTAATGATATAATTCAGAAAATTGAGAAATTTTTGTGAAATATATTACAATAATAACATTTTTGTATATAATGAGTATGACAGCATCCTACTTTTTTCCTATTAGCTACGGTTCTATCTGTTTCTATTCCACACTTTTTCTTAGAAAGGGGTTGAACATCATGGAACATGCGAGGCCGCAGATGGTATTATTTCATTTAACCTTTGATTTATCAATCATTATAACGACGACAATTGCAGCAATTATTGTTTTCCTCATCGCTTACTTATTGACAAGAAATGCCACAGTAAGTGTCCCGAACAAATGGCAAAATTTTATGGAATGGATAGTAGAGTTTGTAAAGGACATCATGAAATCCTCGATGGTCGCTTCAAGTAATTTATTTATTATTTCAACTGGCGTCACTCTTTTAATGTACTTATTTATTGCCAATCTTATGGGGATCCCCTTTTCGATTATTACTGTAGGAGAGCATCCTGTTTCCTGGTGGAAATCCCCTACTTCTGACGCGCATGTAACCTTGACACTGGCCATCATGATCATCGCCTATACTCATTTCATCGATATCCGCCTACATGGGTTTAAACACTTCTTTGTAAGTTTTTTCAAACCATTTATGGTCCTATTCCCATTGAATGCGGTCGAGCAGCTCGCCACAACGTTAACACTGGGACTTCGTTTATTTGGTAATATTTATGCTGGTGAGGTTCTGCTTGCTTTTTTAGCTAGTGCTGTAAGTCATGGTATTTTTATTAGCCTACTTGTATCAATCCCAATGCTGATTTGGCAGGCATTTTGTATTTTCATTGGCGTGATACAAGCTTATATCTTTGTCACACTTACAATGGTCTATATTGCTCACAGATTAGCCTGAATAGAGAAAGGAGTTGAACTGTTTTGGGTGATTTAATGTTATTTGGTCTTCCAATTTCATTAGGGACTATGTTATATCAAGCTGTTATTTTTACCATCCTTGTTTTTATTTTAAAAAAGTTAGTCTTTAAAAAGTTAATCGGGATTCTTGATACACGAAAGGAAGCGATAGTAGAGCAACTGAGATTAACAGAAGACTCTAAACTGAAGGCGAAAAAAAATCTAGAGAAGAGTGATGAAATTCTTCATCAAGCTAAAATAGATGCAAGAGAATTAATTAAGTATAATGAAAAAGTGGCAAAGCAACTGGTTCAAGAGGCAAAGGAGGAGGCAAAACATATCCTACAAGAGGCGCAGGAAGAATCCTCATTAGCACGAACAAGCTCCTATACGCAAAATAACCAAATTAAGGGGGCATAAAAGAATGAAACACAAGTTTACAAAACAATTGGGAAGAGTGGAAGAAAATCTGGAATTAGGTCTGGAAGAAAAGTGGATTTATGTTCATTACACAAAAGGTTCCATCGAAAAAACAGCCTGTTTGTTGAAAAATGCTAATAAATCCAATGAAGAATATCTAGAAGACTTTTTTGTAGAGAACCAAGTATCTACAGAAATGATTAAAGAGGTTACACAATTTATCAAAAATGATGCAAGCCATCCTGATACCCATTGGAATGAATTTTCGAGCTTCTTAATGAAAGCCCTTTCACTAAATATGGTGTTTGGAATTGCCGCTGCCATATCGATTTATTTCGGATACAAATCAGGAGCATTTTTAGATGATCGATATGAACTCTACCCCACTTTTACTTTGATTGGGTCCTTTCTAGGAATAGGCTTAGGGGGCTTAACCATTTATTCGATGGTTCAAAGGTACTTTAAATCTTCTATACAAAAAGAAAGGGAAACTGAGAATACTACGGATAGGAATGATAACCAACACTACCCTGTTATTGATGTAACCATCGATGAGGTCCGTAGAGCAGTAAGAACTTTTTCCGATAAACTTCCTAAAGGTGTATACCGAACGATTCTTGTTAACGATGATAACAGTATCGATTTTACACAGATTGCTGAGTTCCTTGGTGGAGTTCCTTCTAAAATATTTTATATGTCGAAGGAAACCTATGATTTATTTGAAGAAAGTGAAAAAATAATTCCATATGAAATGGATATGGTGCAAAAAGCTGTCGACCAATATGTGAAGGAGCACAACGAATATCCGATGTTAAAATTTGATCCGCAGCATCGGGTAAATTATTACCAATTAATGCAGGATCATTATCTAAAAAAAACTCCAGAGACACAATTTTATATGACTGATTTAGATGGTCTAATCACACATATTAAACCTAAGAAAAAGAACTCCTCTCAACTCTGAGAGAAATTTTTCTATAATGTGCCCTGCCTCTTACGTACCCTATATTCTGAAAAAACATGACGGACTTCTTTTTTTAAACGATATTCTGTTTTAAAAAGAAGTTTTTTTTGCTTTTTTTTCAGCAATATTGAGATAATAGCACTAAGTAAAAATTATTTATAAACGAGGGGTACAAAGATGTTAAAACAGAAAAATAAATCGCAGCACCTAGCGACTATTTCTCTTGCCATTATGGGAATTGGTTTTGTCGTAACGATTCCACTTCAGCATTCCTTTTTGGGAAGCATTCTGCAGGGTGGCTTTGAGGCAGGTCTTGTGGGGGGACTTGCAGATTGGTTTGCGGTTACTGCTTTATTTCGTCATCCACTTGGGGTTCCTATTCCCCATACGGCTTTACTGCCAAAGAACCGAAAAAGAATTATCGCTGGAATTATTTCGATGCTAGAAAATGATTGGCTGACAAAGGAGAGTATCCGAAAAAAAATTGATACCATTCCTTTCGCCACTAAATTATTCACTGTAATCAACCAGCAAATACGGACTACTGTCGTTCAAACATATTTACTTAATTTGATTAAAGGGCTAATTCAAAAGGTGGAAATCGCGAAAATAACTCCCATGATTGAAAAAGAACTTAAATCACGTTTAAATGAGTGGGATATAAAAGACTATCTTCCATTATTAATTGACCAGGTAACCAATCGAAAATACGATGAAAAAACCTTAGATTTTATTCTTAATGAAATTGATGAATGGGCTAAAAAAGATAGTACGAAGTATAAACTTGGCGGGATGGCTGTAGAGGCAGTTGAAAATATCAAAGCTGATGGCTTTATGCAATTTGCGCTAAAATCCTTTAGTAACCTGGTAAACGAAGAAAAATTAGGAAACATTATTCAAAATTTAATTTTAAAAGGGGTCGCAAGCTATCAAGACCCTTATAATCAAAATCGGCAAAATTTATTAATCCATATTCATAAAAAACTCGAGTCAATTAAAAGTGATGAAAAAATCTATGAGGAACTCACTAACTTTAAAGCCCAAATACTTTTTAAATGGGAACCAAGCGAGAAAATTTCCAATTTATTAACGGAAATTAAACAAAAATTGATTTCATTCGTTGATGAACCAACGTTTATGGACAATTATGTTCTTCCTTTTGTTTTCAATCGGCTTGATGACTTTCAGTCAAATCCCGAAAAGGTCCATTCAATCGAGAATTGGATCAAGCAGCAACTTAGTAGCTTTGTTGATCAAAATCATGCCAAAATCGGCAAGCTTGTGCAAGAAAATTTGGATCGACTAGATAATAAAACACTGATCAACATGGTGGAAAATAATGTTGGAAAAGACCTGCAATGGATTCGAGTCAATGGAGCTGTTTGCGGCTTTTTAATTGGACTAATTTTAGTGGGAATTAGAGCCTTTTTTTAATCAATCTATCTGAATTTAACCGCAGAAAGCCAAATGAAAAGACACCAAAGTCTCGGTGTCTTTTCACATTTTAATATCCTCTAAAAACATATTGTTCTTTAGGTGCGTTTGTTTTTGACCATGACTCGACTTTTAAATAGGGAACATTGGTTTTAAAGGGCTGATAATAGATCGTAGAAATTTCCCCTTTCACCGTAACCCACTCATCGTCTTTCAACTTTGTCCCCTCCGGCATATCCACAAGCATTCCAAAAACACCTGAATCGGCGATGCAGTGAATCACACCAAATCGGAAAACAAATATTTGATTTTTTTCGATAGTTTCCTGATCATGGAACACGAACCCTTTAAATTCAATTTCTTTTCCTAGAAAATCCCCTGGAAAATTATAGATGGTTTCCATCCCTTTTAAAAAGTTCTTATCGTCTAACGTAATCGCATCTTGATTAACATATTTTTTCTTTTCCTTTTTCATTAACGCAGCATAGTCATCTTTTCCATAATACACACTTGTATCTGGACGCAAAAATTGCTGCTGCATGAATGAGTCACCTTCACTCTCATCATAAATCGGAAAGTGGAAACCCTTTGCCTTCACAATATTGGAATCAAGAGTTGCAACCGGAAAAAACAAACCAGAAATAATCGGAAAGAGAAAAATCGGGTAAACTACCAATTTTTTATACCATTTGTCTTCCTTCGAATGATTATGTCCACAATGTTCATGATCACAATCTGCTTCATCCGATTTCTCCTTGTTCATTAAAAATATTTGCACGATAGTCAATGCCAGTAAGGCATAACCAGCAGTTGCAGACAGGTACGAATACTTCATATTAATATATTTATTAATATCCCCTGTAATATGCAGATGAAAAATTAAATAAGTAAATCCTATTAGTATCAAACTTCTTATCATCGTCATCACTCCTTAAAACAGCAAAGAGTATCCAAATACAAGGACAAACACTGCAGCCACAATCATAAAAACAAGTCGTTTTTTAAATGTTGCCAGCATCATCATTAAATTTTTAATATCCACCATTGGGCCAAACACTAAAAAGGCTAATAGTGAACCTGTTGAAAACGTCGTTCTAAAGGAAGAAGCAATAAAGGCATCTGCTTCAGAACATAAAGAAAGTATAAATGACAAAGTCATCATGACAATCGACGATGAGGCAGGACCTTGACCAATCGATACAAGCGTAGCTGTTTTCACATAAGTTTGAACAGCAGCAGCAATTAAAGAACCTATGACCAAATATTTCCCCATCGAGAAAAATTCTTCCACAGCATGTTCCAGTGTCTGCCAAATTTTCTTCCAAAAGGTTGTTTTTTCATGATGGTGATGGTGTTCGTGATGATGCTCTTCCCTAAACGGACTCCCTTTATATCGATAGGCTATGAAAATACCAACTGCAATCGCTACGAAAACCGCACCAACAGCACGAAAAAGCGGCATTTTCCAATCACTGCCAAATGCAATATAGGTTGCAAATAAGACAACAGGATTAATAATGGGAGCTGTGAGCATAAAGGCAATCCCCGCTGAGATTGGTACGCCTTTGGAAACAAGCCTGCTAACAATTGGAACAATTCCGCATTCACAAGACGGAAATAAAATCCCTAAAAAGGTTGAGAAAACTACTGCTAAAATGCGATTTTTAGGCATGATTTTAGCAATCATTTCATCGGTAACAAAAATCTGAATAATACCTGAAATGAGTACACCTAAAGTAACAAAAGGTAATGCTTCTATTAGGATTGAAATAAAAATGGTATTCATCTGTAAGAATGATTGAGGTAATGATATACCAAACATAGCTGTCCTCCTAAGCTCCAAGACTTACGCAGACTACTATACTACCATTCACAAATTTCGTCCAACGAAAAATATGGATATATGCTTATTTTCCTTTTAAGAAGGAAAAATAAAGCGCCACCAACCAAATGGTAGCGGCGTTTACTAACGTTTATAAATTTCCATAAATTCCTTTCTAAGCTTCGCCTTCTCCTCATCTGTTCTTCGATAATTATAACGGTAAATTGCTCCCTCCCAATCTCCATACATTGGATTAGGGAAAACGATCAGCTTTGTGCCAAAGTCATTTTTATGCTGTTCGACTGCCTGAATTCTTCCGGAAACAGTTAAGTCATCAAATCCATCGAAATCTCCTAAGTTGTCACCAAACAAGAGCACAATTTCATTTGTTTTCGCGACTTGTTGGCGGCGAAGCTCCTTGCCCTTTTCACCAGGTTGCTGCAATAACACATGTTCATTGTTTACCTGTGGAGCACCTACTGTTACTAAATTTCTTATCGCCGCTCCCTTTTGTGCTTCATTGCGATTGGAAATATAGTAGATCTTAACGCCTCTAGCATCCGCGTACCGCAAAAATTCTATCGCACCTGGAAGTGCCTTTGCTTCTCCACGCTTAAACCACTCATTCCAATCAAATTGTTTTCCTTTTCCATTCAGGACAAACCATGCTTGATGTGGACTATTATCCAAGATGGTTTCATCAATATCCAACACAATCGCCGGCTTTAGAGCATTATTTTTCGGAAAACTTTTTAGTATTGCATCCAATCTCATTCTTCCCATATTATAACTTTGATAATATAAGGCTTTTGCTTCTCCAGACTTTTGAAACCAAAGTACAGACATCGTATTTTGCTTATAAAGGTCTAGAGAGGGACTAACTGCTGGTTCTGCGTCTACCTTTATGCATATAGGAGAGAACAACATTATCACAGCCATGAATACACCAATGATCTTCTTCATTCCAAAATGAACCTCCTTTTTACATTCCCATTGTTATTATGCGAAAAAAAGAAGAATCCAAGCCTTATTTCGATAAAAATAACAAAAGCAGATGGCCATTTGTTAGGACCATCTGCTTTATAGATATTAACGACTGAAAGCTAACTTACTTGTTTTTTATTGTCAGAAGTAATTGACTCTCTTTTATGGAATCCTTTTACATAGTAAATTGCCACCAAGAAGATTAGAAAAAGTGGTCCAATCACAAGAGCAATTCTCGTATCCGGATTGTATGCCATAAGTCCAATGACAAAAGCTAAAAAGGCTAAAGCAATATAAGAAGTAAAAGGGAATAACGGCATCTTATATTTCAAGCTTTTCACTTCACCCTTAGTTAATGTTTTACGATATCGGATTTGTGATAATAGAATAACTCCCCAGGTCCATATTGCGCCAAAAGTAGCAATACTCGTAACCCAAGTGAATACCTTAGCTGGTACAATATAGTTCAAAACAACTCCAAATAATAAAGCACCTGCAGAAGCAATTACCGCCACTCCTGGAACGCCATTTTTTGTGATTTTTCCAAAGCTCTTTGGTGCTTCACCATGCTCAGCAAGGTTAAATAGCATCCGAGCTGTACTGAAAATACCACTATTACACGATGAAAGAGCCGCTGTTAAGACAACAAAATTGATAATGCCTGCCGCCCCAGGGATACCTATTTTTTCAAAGGTAAGTACAAACGGGCTTCCTTTTGTGCCAATTTCCTCCCAAGGATAAATCGACATAATCACGAACAATGCCCCTACGTAAAAAATAAGGATGCGCCAGAATACTGAATCAATTGCCCTTGCAAGCGATTTTTCAGGATTTTTAACCTCACCTGCCGTGACTCCGATCATTTCTATACCAAGATAGGCAAACATGACCATTTGCAGAGAAAGGAATACGCCTTTAATTCCGTTTGGAAACAAACCGCCATGCTCCCATAAATTTTTAATTCCCGTGGCTATTCCGCCATTACCGAATCCAAAGAAAATCATGCCTGCGCCAACTGCTATCATGGCAATAATCGTGACAATTTTAATGAGAGCAAACCAGAATTCTAACTCACCATATGCCTTCACAGCAAGAAAGTTTACGGTAGCCATTATCACCAACGCTGCCAAGGCCCAAATCCATCTAGGTACATTTGGGTACCAGTATTCCATGTAAATACCTACAGCTGTAATTTCGGCCATACAGGTTACCACCCATAAAAACCAATAATTCCAACCTGTTATGTAGCCCGCAAGAGGTCCTAAATAATCACGTGCATATTTACTAAAGGATCCTGCTACCGGTTTTTGTATGGCCATTTCACCTAAGGCCCTCATAATAAAAAACATGATTAACCCGCTAAATGCGTATCCAAGTAAAATACCTGGTCCAGCCATTTTGATCGCTGATGCCGACCCTAGAAATAACCCTACCCCTATGGCTGCCCCTAACGACATTAACGTAATGTGTCTTTCTTCTAATCCGCGATGAAGTTGTTTGCTTTGAGCGTTTTTATTCATATATTAATCTCCCCTTGATTAATAAACTTCTAGTGCCTCATCCATTTGTCGCCTTTTTGTTGTAGTAAAATAAGAACAATACTTTTCATTATATAATACCCTAAACTATTTTTCTCCTCTCGTTTCTATTGTTAGCGCTTCCAATTAAGAATAATTGAAATTTTTCTTTTTTTGAACATTTCTTGAAATTATTTTAACATTATTGTGAACATTCTTTTTTTGTGAAATAACGAGAAATTTAGCTGTTTTTTTTGTAAAATTAAACAAACCCACCTTTTTCGAAATTAGCTTTCCGCAAAAAATCACCTATACTATTTATATATCCAATGTGGAGGTTGTCCAGTGAGTCCTAATCAATATGATCCTTTTAAAGCAGCATTTGATAGTTTAGAAGAATTTGCCGACCTCATTAGCCATGTGTTGAATTGTCCGATTACGATTGAAGATGCTAACCATCGGCTGCTTGCCTACAGTACCCATGATGAACGTACTGATCCTGCAAGGATTTCCACCATCATCGGGCGGAGGGTGCCTGAAAAGGTCATTAACCAATTATGGAAAGAAGGAACGATCCCAGCTTTATTAAAAACACGTGAGCCTATTCGTGTGAAAAATATGAATGATATTGGGCTTAATCATCGCGTAGCAATTTCTATATGGAAGCAAGAGGAAGTCCTAGGATTTATATGGGCAATCGAAATTGACAAAATATTAACAGAAGAAGATTTTGATTTATTAAAAAAGGCAGCAGATGCAGCAAAAAATAAACTTCTTCAACTTCAGACGAGAAAGAATAAAAAAGAAGAGCATTCGCAAGAATTTTTTTGGAAGCTCTTAACAGGACATCTTAAGGGTGAGAAGGAAATATTCAGTAACTTCCAGTCATTGCAAATCAGCCCCTCTCCATCCTTTGCAGTGGCTGTATTCCAATTTCAGCAAAACATTACTAGTAAAGAAGAACAAAATATATCCTATTTATTAAAAACCAGCCAATTAATGAAAATCATGCTCTATACAATTGATTGTAACCAGCTAATTTTGTTAGTGTCAGCTGCTAATAGTGATGTTCCTTTTCAAGAATTCGATCAATTTATACAGACCTTTGTTGTAAAAATGAGCGAACGATATGGAGTCAGCGGAATCACGCCTGTATATAGCAGTCTTTATATTGATTATCAAAAAATCGACAAAGCTTATAAAGAAACCTTGTCCGTTTTATCGATTAAAGAAAAATTCCCACACGAAACAAAGGACATTTTCACTTATCAAAAGCTAGGTATTTATCAGCTATTTGAGGTCATTTTAGAAAAGAGACAAGCGGAAGAGTATGAAAATTATTCGTTAAAAAAGCTTTATGAATATGACCAAAAACATAATAGCAATCTCATCGAAACACTAGAGGTTTTCTTAAACAAGGATCATAATATCAATGAAACCGCTAAGGCCTTAAACGTCCATGCGAACACCTTAAATTATCGCTTGAAGCGAATTTCTGAAATTGGGGATGTCAATTTTAAGGATCCCAATCAAAAAATGATTCTTTATCTTGATTTAAAATTGAAAAGATATCAAGATATATGAACAGTTTGTGAAAATCCCCAAATGGAATAAACATATTTCTCCTTTCTTAACAATGAAATTCTCTGGCAAACCTTTTATACTTTAGCCATAGCAAAACATATTATCACCATTTGGGAGGAATTAGGGATATGTTTATTGGGGTACCTAAAGAAATTAAAAATAATGAAAATCGTGTAGCATTAACGCCTGCAGGTGTTGTAACATTAATAAATTCTGGTCATACAGTTCTAGTGGAAAAAGACGCCGGTATTGGAAGCGGTTTCACAAATGAAGATTATTCCAAAGCAGGCGCGGAAATGATTGAAGGTGCTGAACAGGTTTGGGCAAAATCAGAAATGATTATGAAAGTTAAAGAGCCCCTATCAAGTGAATATCAATACTTCCGTCAAGGTTTAATCTTATTTACCTACTTACACCTTGCTGCTGAGCCAGGATTAGCTCAAGCACTTAAAGAAAAAGGGGTCATTGCGATTGCTTACGAAACTGTTTCTGTAAGCAGAACACTTCCATTACTCACTCCAATGAGTGAAGTGGCTGGTCGTATGGCAGCTCAAATTGGGGCACAATTCTTGCAAAAAAATAATGGCGGCCAAGGCATCTTGCTAGCAGGTGTGCCTGGAGTAAGTCGCGGAAAAGTAACGATCATCGGTGGTGGGATTGTTGGCACAAACGCTGCTAAAATGGCAATCGGCTTGGGGGCAGACGTAACGATTATCGATTTAAGTGCTGACCGCTTACGCCAACTAGATGATATTTTCGGTAACCAAATTAAAACATTAATGTCTAATCCGTTTAACATCGCCGAGGCTGTAGCCGAAGCTGACCTTTTAATTGGAGCAGTGTTAATTCCAGGAGCAAAGGCACCAAAGCTTGTTAACGAAGAAATGGTTAAATCAATGAAGCCTGGCTCCGTAATTGTCGATGTAGCGATTGATCAAGGTGGGATTGTCGAAACCTCCGATCATGTGACAACACATGACAATCCTACATTTATTAAACATGGGGTCGTTCACTATTCTGTAGCTAATATGCCTGGCGCGGTTCCTAGAACTTCAACGATTGCATTAACAAACGTGACTGTTCCATACGCCTTGCAAATCGCAAACAAAGGGGTTTTCAAAGCCATTTCTGAAAATGCTGCTCTAAACCTTGGCGTGAACGTGGCCAACGGAGAAATCACTTACGAAGCAGTAGCAAAAGATCTTGGGTATGACTATGTAACAGTAGAAGATGCCTTAGCAAAAGAACTTGCTTCTTTTTAAATAATAGAGATGGTGACCCACTACTAAAAACAAAAAACGAGGCTGCTATAAGAAAATAGCTGCCTCGTTTTTTTTGCTTTATCTTTTATAAATATTTTCGATGGACGCCTTTCCCATCGTAGGAAAACAACATTTTTCGATCTTCTATCATGGTCTCAATATGAACGGGTCTACCCCATAGCTGCTGGACGTAAGGCAATACTTTCTCAAGGTATTTCACATCAAGTTCCACACCCTCAAACCAATGCTTCAAGTATAGTTCACCGTTTTTGAGATAGTCACCGTCATTGACGGTGATGTACGGAAACCCTCCATTTACTCGCATATTCACGAGTTGATCACGGATATGCTCCCACTCTTTATCGACCACTTTATAATCCCGGCCTTGCTTTTGGAACAAATACATATCCTCTCGCATAACAAGATCCTTATTTAAGTAGTTGCGAAGAAAGGATATATCAGATTCTACCTCACGAACCTCAAACATTTTTTCTCGACCAGAACCAGGCTGTACTCCTCTACGTCTCATTTCCTCTGTGGGATTATTATAGCGTTCTTCAATATCTTCAAAGATTTTTATCCCAAGGTAATACGGATTAATTCCTGTCTTGGATGGCTGGACTACCCCAGCATTTAATTTCGCAAATTCTATCGACTCACCACTAGTTAAATCCATTTCCCTTAAAATTCGTTGATGCCAATAGGAGGCCCAGCCTTCGTTCATGATTTTCGTCTCAAGCTGTGGCCAGAAGTAGAGCATTTCCTCCCGCATCATCGTTAAAATATCCCGCTGCCACTCCTCTAGTTCCCTGCTGTAAGTTTCAATAAATAGTAATAAATCCTTCTCAGGCCTCGGTGGGAATTTCTTTTTCCGTGGTTGAATGGTTTGTCGTGATTCTTTATCATCCAGCTTCCAAAGATCATCATATGGTGTTACCACATGATGGACTATGTCCTCATCTTCCTCATCATCCCCAATAGTCCAAGACAGTTTTGGTCTCATTAGAGACGGGTCAATATGCTCATCGATCGCCAACACCGCGTCCAAAAAGGTTTCTACTTCCTTTTTCCCATATTCGATTTCATATTGGTGGATTCTTTCTGCGGTAGCTGCCATACTTTCTACCATATCGCGCTTAGTGTTTTGAAAACGGACATTATTCTTAAAGAAGTCACAATGGGCCAAGACATGGGCAACGATTAGTTTGTTTTGAATCAAGGTATTGGAATCGAGTAAAAAGGCATAGCATGGATTTGAGTTAATGACTAACTCATAAATTTTGCTTAACCCTAAATCATAATGCAGTTTCATTTTGTGAAACTGCTTCCCAAAACTCCAATGCGAAAATCGGGTTGGCATTCCATAGGCTCCGAAGGTATAAATAATTTCAGCAGGGCAGATTTCATAACGCATCGGATAAAAATCTAACCCAAAGCCGCTGGCAATTTCAGTTATTTCACTAATGGCGTATTCAAGTTGCTTGCGACCTTCAATATTCATTAGCCACTCCCCCTTTTCCTCTTAACACAATGTATGAAGAAAAAAGAAGAATGATGAAAAAGAAGCCAAAAAACAATAAGCAAGCTGCTTATTGTTTTTGAGATTCCACTGTTAAATGAAGAAGTTTTTTATTTTTCGTGTCGTGATTGATTCGTACAGTTACATTGAAAGTTTGATTTTTTTCCTGCACCTTAAAGCGAAAAGAATCCTCGACTGTTGACTTTGATAGATTTTTTCTCCCTAAGTATCGATAATCCCGAACTGGGTCACCTGGGAAATCGGTTTTAACTACTGCCATGGCAATTCTTCCATACTTTTCATAATCCGGTCTCTGTGCATTTCCATGTAGATTAATCTGGCTAAATAAGCATACAGTCACGAAGACCGATATCAAATATTTTTTCATCATTTTCCCTCCGCTTTTCTAGTCCTAATTATTTTCCCCATCCCCTTTAGAGTTATGAGTGTGAACAGGGATCTTTTTTGCCTCTTTTGCAAGCTTAAGGCCAACATAGCGATTTCGTTTCCATTCCTCTTTAAAGACTGATAGTGGTGGGCTTGTCTCACCGACCAGATAGCTAATTTCAATCGTCAGGGCAGGCCTATGATAGGTGGTAATAAACCAATCAGTAAAACCCCCACCAGTTGCCTCTTTAGGTGGTCTCGCCAATTTATAATGAGTTAGCTTAGCCATTTTCTTAGCCACTTTTCGATCTCGTTGAAGATGGTTCCCGTTTTTATAATTCCAGAATATTTCTCTACCTGCTGTGTGGTAGGCAACTGCAATCGAGGGATTGATGTCTTTTATAAAATTTGTTATGGCAATGACCTCCATTGCCTCCAATGGTTTTTTCCCTTTATAAAATTGATACGAGGGTACTTTTGGTACTTTTTCAAGGGAACTCCATCCAGCAGGATATTGGCGATTTAAATCGATACCTATTCCATTAGCTTTCCACCGTTTAAAATTCGTTTGCCCCTTATTCATGCCCACTAATTGACGCTGCTGTTTAATCGGAAGGGTATCAATCCTATTCTGTTGAATCGATACTCCATCTGGATTTAACATTGGCACAAACCATATAGACACTTCATCAAGGATTTTTGTTGACCGAGGCCAAATTCTTCCCTCCTTATAGTCATCTGCATAGGTCTCAAGCATTTTCATCACTAAAGTACTCGTCATCCATTCACGACCATGATGGCTGCCAATAATGACGATATTCTTTTTCCCTTTTCCAAGTTTTGCTGCCCAAATTGGTTGGCCAAAATGGGAGGTTCCAATTGATTTTACAATCACTTGTTGTTGATATTTTGTTTGAATCAACTTAAGGTCATGTTCTAATAGCTCAACAGAATATAGCTTATCACCAGTGACAATTTCTCCATGCGCTTTAACTGGTTCAAATAGACAAAAGACAAATAAAAGGTGACATACATATTTAGTCATCAAACCCTCCTATTCACATTAAGGAATGTAACTATACAGGTAAATGTTGAAAACAGCGTAAACATTGAGTGTCCAACATTTTCTGTGAAAGTTATCGCGAGAATGACATACAATAATCTCAACTCCTAATAAGGAGGAGACAAACAAATGAATAAATTAGATTATGACAGAGCGTTATACTATACGCACCGATCTGAATGGGATAACTTATTGATTTTAATGGTACGGACAAAAGACCAATTTTTATCAAAAAAGATTGAACAATTCCTGCATGCCTACAATTTTGAACGTGATTACACTGTGATTGAATCAAAGCTGTATAGCCTTCTTCGTTACATCGATCATGCTAATGACAATATCGAACCTGATGAAAATGGGATACCGTTGTATAGTCTTTCCTGAAAAAACAAGTGGATACAATTTTTAGTGAAGAAATTTTTAATAACCGGACCAAAGAATTCCACCAAAAAACGGCTCCCTTAATGGGAGCCGCTTTAATCTGTTCATTTACTTGGATATTCCTTGAACCATTTTCACTTTTTGATCGACCAAATCCATAAAGTCCTTTTCAATCGTTTGGAGTTTCGTTTTACTTTCAGTTAGGCTGTCACTGTTTACACCAAAGTAAAATTTCACTTTTGGTTCAGTTCCTGATGGTCTCAGGCACACCCATGATCCATCCTCAAAAGTATATTTTAAAACATTGGATTTTGGTAAGTTGATTTTTTCCTCACCATTTCTAGTGACGCGAACACTTGTCAAATAGTCTTCCGTCGCTAGTGTTTTAAAGGTGCCAAGATTTGATAATGGCTCACTACGGAAGGAGGAAAGAAGACGTTGGATCATCTCTGCCCCTTCTTTGCCTTTAAGGGTTAAGGAGCGAAGTCCTTCTTGATAAAAACCGTATTTTTCAAAAACTTGCAATAAGCCATCATACAAGGTCATTCCTTGTTTTTTATAATAAGCACAAACCTCTGCAGCCATTAACACTGCCTGAACAGCGTCCTTATCACGCGCAAAATCACCGATAAGATAGCCATATGATTCCTCATATCCAAATAGGAATGTATGGTCACCTGTCGTTTCATATTCCTTAATTTTTTCAGCAATAAATTTAAAGCCAGTTAGAACATCGACGGTTTCTAATTGGTAAGACTCGGCAATTTTCCGTCCTATTTCAGAAGTAACAATTGTTTTTAACACAACCCCATTGTTTGGTAATGTACCTTTTTGCTTCTTTTGGGTAAGGATATAATCCACAAGTAACGCACCCGTTTGATTGCCTGTTAGAACAACATATTCTCCTTCGTGATTGAGGACAGCAATACCAAGTCGGTCGGCATCGGGATCCGTTGCAATTAAAATATCAGCTCCTACTTTTTTCCCATCACGAATGGCTAATTCAAAAGCAGCGTGCTCTTCTGGATTTGGACTCTTGACTGTTGAAAATTCAGGATCTGGCAGTTCCTGTTCTTTTACGATTGTAACATTTTTATAGCCTAACGCTGCTAGTGCTGCACGAACCGGTTTATTCGCTGTTCCGTGTAGTGGAGTAAACACAATTTTTATATCTGATTCTTCTGCAAGGTCGGGATTTTCTGAGATCGTTTTTAATTTTTCAATATAAGCCGCGTCAATTTCTGAACCAATCGTCTTTATTAATCCTGCTTCCCTCAATTTTTCTTCACTATCGACTTCAATTAACAATTCATTCTCAATTGCATTCACCTTAGCAATAACGGTATCTGCTGCATCTGGTGGCAATTGACCACCATCAGAACCATACACCTTATAACCGTTATATTCTGGCGGATTATGGCTGGCAGTAATCACAATACCGGAAAAAGCATGTAAGAATCGTAAGGCAAATGAAAGTTCTGGAGTTGGCCTTAGTTCATCGAAAACATATGTTTGAATTCCCTCTGTAGCAAGAGTTTTTGCTGCCTCCAATGCGAATTCAGGAGATTTGTGGCGTGAGTCATAAGCAATGACTACCCCTCGTTGCTTCGCTTCTTCACCATGTTCTTTTATGTATTCTGCAAGGCCTGCAGATGCTTTACGGACAGTATAAAGATTCATCCGGTTTGTCCCAGCACCAATCTCCCCGCGCATTCCACCCGTTCCAAATTCTAAATTCTTATAAAAGGAGTCTTCAAGCAGCTTTTGATCATTTCTCATTTCTGCTAATTCATTTTTTAATTCATGATCCAACTCGTTAAATTCCATCCAACTGTTTGCTATTGCTTTCCAATTCATATGATGTCCCTCCTGTTTCTGGCTATTGTTATTGTTTCTAAATTCTAGTTCGTTACTCCTGCAAAAATCCGCGTAAGTCAACCGACATTTTTTTCAGGATGTGTTAGAAAACGCCATCAAATATTATAATACCTCAAAATTACAGTCAATTGGAATATAAAAAAGCCTGCAAAAAAAATGCAGGCCATTGTTATCCTATATAATCAACTCATTATCTGCTTTAGAATAAACACTGAGCATCATGCTTCTCATGCATTTTGTCTCGAGAAATTGTTCATATTCAAATGGGAAAAACAAACCAAATTCCTGCAATATGGTTACATTTTTATTAAAAACGGCTGCGTATTGTTCATCTAGTTGTGTTGACTCCAAAATAGATATTAACGTCCGCATACTGGTCATTACCTGAAAAGCATCTTTTAATGTGTTAAAATCCTCAGTCGGTTGCAAAACCCTTAATTTCTCAAATTGACAAATCTCTTCATCAGTAAAATAAACAGGAAAAATATTAGAATAAATGTACCCCACCAGATCATTAATCTCTTCCTCTTGACTCGGTGTTGAGGCAAATACTATTTTCACTTTTAACCCACCTTTGCCTTCCTATATTTCTGTCGTAAAATATATCATAAGAATAACATAAATTCGGGCGCATTTTGGGTGGTAATTATCACCACAGTCCGTTATAAAAGGAGTATACCATGCTAAATCCGAAACGAATGGGAGAATGGTTACAAATCAACATCCCGACAGAATGGGAAGGGAAAACGGTTGACGAGATTTTCCGTCATATATGGGAAGCACCTAAAAAAACAACCCATCAATTCCGGATGGAAAATAAAGTTCTTCTAGACGGAAGTCGTGTGAATTGGAATATGCCGTTGGCAGCAGGCTCCAAGTTACTATTACACCTATTTGAAGAAGAAGAGCTTCGAGTTAGACCGAATGCTCAAGAAATTGACATCTTATTCGAAGATGACCATGTGTTAATTATAAATAAGCCACCATTTATGAACACTCATCCAAATGATAGGGATACAGATACTTTAATGAATGCAGCAGTCTTTTATTTGCAAGCTCAAGGAGAATCAAGAAACATCCATCAAATTCATCGATTAGATCGGGACACTTCAGGCGCAATTCTCTTTGCTAAACATGCCTTAGCAGGTTCCATTTTAGATAGAATGCTCGAGCAACGGGGCATCAAAAGGACATATATTGCCGCCGTTCATGGTTTTTTCTCACAAAAAAAAGGAATCATCAACAAACCGATTGGTCGTGATCGTCATCATGCCACAAGAAGAAGGGTTTCACCTTCCGGCCAAGCTGCGATCACCCATTATCAGTTAGTAAAAGAAGATAAAAATAGACAGATATCATATGTAAAGTGTTGGCTTGAAACAGGAAGGACACATCAAATAAGAGTTCATTTAAGCCACCTTGGGCATCCCATTGTGGGAGATACATTATATGGTGGACAACCCACCATAAATAGACAGGCACTCCATGCCGCTAGGCTTGAATTTATCCATCCTTTCACCATGGAATCAATCATTTGTCATGCTCCATTTACCGATTTAAAAGAGATTTTTCAGCCTATTGATGTATTTTCCATATAAAGAAACCTCGCCGATTAGCGAGCCCCTAAGGGCGAAGACAGAGGCGTAGTGGACTTATGCATAATAGGAAAGTTTATCCTTTCCTATCTGCTAAAAAAGGATGTCTCACCGGCCATTATGAAGACCGATGAGACATCCTTTTTATTTTTGCTACTATCTTATAGCCAATGCTTAATCAGCTTTTCTAAAGGCACGCAAAATGAAACTTAATAGTAGAACTAATACGGCAGAACCGATAATGGCCGGAATGATCGCAAAATCAGCAACATGCGGTCCCCAATTGCCTAAAATTGCAGTCCCAAGCCATGCACCAATAAAACCTGCAATGATATTACCAATAATGCCACCAGGAATATTTCTTCCGACGATTAGTCCTGCTAACCAGCCAATAATTCCACCTACAATTAATGCCCAAATGAAACTCATTTAGAACACTCCTTTTTAGTATCTCTTCTAATAATCAGACAGTAGTTGAAAGGTGAGTTAGAAACAGAGAGGATCAGATGGCTGAACCTTCTATTTACATACAACTAAGCCTCTCAACCGCAATTTTGGCCCTCTTTCAAAGAATTCTCTACTGCCTGTACCTATAAAGTACCCAAATATCTTTTTAATACTCATTAAACGAATAAAATGCCAAATGTATGTTGATGGTACTGATAAAAATTCAGTGACGACACATAAATTACTATTTCTAGGTAAAAGTAAAACAATAAAACTACCCCATAGTTATTTTTTGAAAATTCTAATGTTAAGTTTTTGTAAATTTCACAGCTTTTGTTTCATTTTTCGACTTTTTCAGCTAAAATTAGTTCGTTTCGTATATAATTTTTTAAAGAAAAACGGGGGTTAAATCAAATGGCATTTAAAAAAGTAGATAAATTTTCTGCTCTGCTAAAAAATATTTCAACTAACCTTAAAGAAAGTGCTAATTTCTTTACAGAGTATAAATTAAAAAACGTTAGTGATTTGAAAATTTTCTCTGAAAAGATGAAGGAACTCGAAACAAAAGGAGATACCTACGTTCATGAAGTTATTAAAGAATTAAATGATGCCTTCATTACTCCAATTGAACGTGAAGACATTCTCCACCTCGCCATGAGCATGGATGATGTACTTGATGGCCTTGAAGGATGTGCCGCATTATTTGAAATGTATTCGATCACACACGCGGACGAGTTTATGACCAAATTTGTGGATGCTATACAAGGTAGTGTTCATGAAATCGATCATGCAGTTGAACTTCTATCTTCGAAAAAGTTACAGCAAATTCGCGAGCATGCGATTAAAATTAAGGACTATGAATCAAACTGCGATAATATTTTACGTCAATCCATTAAAAATCTATTTACGGTTGAAAAGGACCCGATTCGCATTATTCAATATAAGGAAATTTATGAGAATCTTGAGGATATTGCTGATTACTGCCAGTCCGTTGCAAATACTCTTGAAACGATTATCATGAAAAATGCCTAAGGAGTAAAAATATGAGCATTGTATTAATACTAACGATATTAATCGTAATTGGTGCCCTTGCATTTGACTTTATTAATGGTTTCCATGATACTGCCAATGCAATCGCTACAGCTGTTTCAACTAAAGCATTAAAACCCCGCCAGGCGATCATGTTAGCTGCCGTCATGAACTTTGTTGGGGCAATGACATTTACTGGCGTCGCTAAAACCATTTCAAAGGATATTGTCGACCCCTTTGATCTTTCTAATGGCTCTGTTGTCATCCTTGCCGCATTGATTTCGGCTGTTGCCTGGAACTTGATTACATGGTATTTCGGAATTCCAAGTAGTTCGTCACATGCCATAATTGGATCGATTGCGGGTGCTGCGATTGCGGCACAAGGGTTACATGTGTTGAACTATAGTGGGTTTATCAAAATTATTGAGGCACTTATTCTTTCTCCGATTTTAGCGTTTGTGGTCGGTTATATTATTTACAGTATTTTTAAAGTGGTCTTTAAGAATAACAATTTAACAAAGACAAATCGAAACTTCAGATTTATTCAAATTGCTACTGCCGCATTACAATCCTATTCACATGGGACAAATGATGCCCAAAAATCGATGGGGATTATCACGATGGCTTTAATTGCCAATGAGTTTCTTCCAAAAAATGCCGATGTCCCATTATGGGTTCAAATCTCATGTGCCATTGCGATGGGATTAGGTACCTCGATTGGCGGCTGGAAAATCATTAAAACAGTCGGTGGTAAAATTATGAAGATCCGCCCTATTAATGGAGTCGCTGCAGACTTAACTGGAGCAGGGATTATCTTCGGAGCGAGCTTAATTCATCTTCCAGTAAGTACGACGCATGTTATCTCTTCTGGAATTTTAGGGGTTGGTTCTGCCCATCGTCTAAAAGGGGTTAAATGGGATACAGCTCAACGTATGCTCGTAACATGGGTCATCACCCTTCCGATTACAGCGCTCTTTGCAGCAATCTGTTACTACATCCTAAATATTTTCTTTTAAACAAAACCCCAGGGACACTGTCTCTGGGGTTTTGTTATTAGGGAAAAGATTCATAACCACATAAAAACACCGCCCGTTTAATCAGTCCGGTGGCTTAGTTGATTAAAGTTTGTCTAACTTAATGTTGTTACTTTATTTGTACAGCTTTCCATTGCCGCTAGTATTGCACCGCGAAATTGTTCTCTCTCGAGAGTTGCTATTGCCTCAATTGTTGCTCCACCTGGGGTACATACTTGATCCTTCAATTCACCAGGATGTTTACCTGTTTCAAGCACCATCTTAGCAGCACCAAGAACTGCTTGTGCGGCGAGACGATAAGCTTGATCCCGTGGAATGCCTTGTCGAACTCCTCCATCTGCCATTGCTTCGAGGAGCAAGTAAACATAGGCTGGGGAGGAGCCGCTTATGGCCGGGACGGCATCCATTAGCTTTTCAGACATGCGTTCCGTTTTACCAAAACACTGAAATAGTTCTTCCACCTCAGCAATCTCTTCCTCACTTAACTGTTCATTTGCACAAATTACGCTCATACCTTCCTCAACAAGGGCGGGCGTATTTGGCATTGTCCGAATAGCTTTTATCGGTCGGCCAAAATAGCGGATGAGTTCTTGCAGGGTAATTCCCGCTGCAATGGTAACAATAATGGCAGTATTCTTCATTTCGTTTTTTATCTCATTGATAACTGATTCATGGATGTCTGGCTTCACCGCCAAAATCACGATATCTGCTATCTTCGCAACTTCTTTGTTATCGAGGGTTGTAGAAATCCCATAAATTTGCTCAATTTGTTGTAATGTATACTCTGTTGCCGCACTTGCTATGATATTTTCCCGAGGAATGACATTTGATTTTACCATTCCAGCTATCATTGCTTGAGCCATCTTCCCTGCCCCAATAAAACCAATCTTTTTATTCATCTGTTTCAACACCTATCTTAATAATTTCTATTAGTCTGCTCACACAATTTTCATACCATCCTATCAGTGATCATGAAGAAAATAAAAAAAGAAGATAATCAGGTTGATTAACTTCTTTTTTATAATAATTCTATTTTAAATCTTTAGGGGAAAATGCACCAGGAAGAAGATCCTTCACTTTGATCCTTTGAACACTACCCTTTAAATTAGTAAGCACGACTTCCATTTCTTCATCACAAAGCTCTGAAATCACCTGACGGCAGGCACCACAAGGTGATACAGGACCTTCGGTATCAGCAACAACCACTAGTGCATCAAATTGGGTTATTCCCTCTGAATAAGCTTTAAACAATGCTGTACGCTCTGCACAGTTGGTCATACCGTACGAAGCATTTTCGATGTTACAACCATGAAAGACTTGGCCATCCTTGGATACAAGGGCAGCCCCCACCTTGAATTTTGAATAGGGAACATAGGCAAATTTTCTTGCATGATTTGCTTCTTTGATCAGTATTTTTTCTTCCATACTATTCACCCCCCGCATTCGATTATCCTCACATTTATCTAATTAATAGCTGCTAGAAGACTGCTCACCTTTAGCAATTGACACTCCTGAACTTGCTCCAATTCGCGTCGCTCCAGCTTCTACCATTGCTAATGCATCTTCACGACTGCGAACACCACCAGATGCCTTTACGCCGATTTCTGGACCAACTGTTTGACGCATAAGGCGAATATCTTCGACTGTTGCCCCGCCTGTTGAAAAACCAGTAGATGTTTTTACAAAATCTGCCCCAGCCTTCACGGAAAGCTCACATGCTCTAACCTTTTCTTCCATTGTTAACAAGCAAGTTTCGATAATGACCTTCACGATTGCTTTACCTTTGGCTGCTTCTACTACTGCACGGATATCATTTTCAACCACTTCATCCTGTTGATCTTTAAGGGCTGCAATGTTGATGACCATATCAATTTCATTTGCCCCATTTTCAATCGCATTTTTTGTTTCGTATGCTTTCGTTTCTGAAGTTGAAGCACCTAGAGGAAAGCCAATTACTGTACATACCTTCACTTCTGGAGTAGATGCAAGCATTTCTGCCGCTGTTTTAACCCAAGTAGGATTCACACATACGGAAGCAAATAAATATTCTTTCGCTTCTTCTACAATCTTTACGATTTCTGCTTTCGTGGCATCAGCTTTTAATATTGTATGATCTATCATATTGACAACATTTTTAGTCATTTGGAAATCCTCCCTAGTTTTTAAATTCTCGATATAAATATCTCTTCATTTACAACCTAACTATAACAACTAAATGAACATTTGTAAATATCGTGATGAACAAATGTAAAAAATGTTTCTAAAACAGCTTGAACGCAGTTTCTTTATTCCTGTTTATCCAGTAAAAACTTCGCGGTAAATTGATCGGTGATGAGGACGTTGGCATATTTTCCTTTTAGCGCTCCGTATAGTCCCTCAATTTTATTTGGTCCTCCTGCTACTACAATTGAGTACTCCTTCTTTCTCAATTCATCCAAATTGATCCCAAGTGTGCGTTGATTCAAACTTTCGTTGCATATTTCGCCATTTTTATCAAAAAAACGTGAGCTGATATCACCGACTGCTTTTCCATTTAGGGATTCCAAGTCACTTTCGGTAAAATAACCTAACTGAAATAAAAGAGAGTCTGTTTTAATAGAACCTATTGTGAATAATGCAATATTTGCCTGCTTTCCAAGTTCTAAAATTTTTCGAATATGACGGTCTGCTTCCATGGCCTGTTTTACGACCACATGGTCCACGATTGCAGGTAAAGGCAAATGAAGCGGTGTTGTATTATAGGTCTTGCCAAATAGGTATAAAATTTCAGAAGCATAAGTATTTGTTTCCGCATGACTTACACCGCCTTTTAATTGAACCACCTTCACATTTTTAACAAACTTTTGTTTTAACTCAATAGCAATATGATAAAGTGTCGTTCCCCATGTCACTCCGATTATATCATCATCCTTAACGATCTCATCTAGATAGTTTGCAGCTTTTTCTCCAAGATAATTCTTGATGATATGGTTTTCATATTGGGGAATGGAGGCAATCACTGCTTTTTTTAAACCGAACTTTTTTTCTAGTTGTACGGCTATATTTTCAATATCCTCTGTCGGATCCATAATTTTAATCTGAACAATACCATCACTTTTTGCTTGCTGTAATAACCGAGATACAGTGGGCCGAGAAACCCCCAAAACCTTGGCAATCTCGTTTTGGTTATAATCCAATAAATAATATAATTTTGCTGCCTCAATAACCTTAGTCAATTTTTCTTGATCCACATGTATCACCCATATTGTTATATTTTTTCTTCTCTTGATTGTATCAAAAAAAGAGAAGCAACTCATAATATCTTTACAATTGTAAAATAACATCTGAACGTTTTATCATACTTATATGAGTTTGTTGCAATGAATGGAACCTTACAATATGGGAAAATGGATGAAACGAAATACTAACAAGTAGCAAACAGCCAGCCTTGAACGGCTGACTTTCTTTTAGATTCTAGCTATATTAACAAGGGAAGCTCCTTTTTTCAGGGCTTGCTTGTTGACGTCAATTAAATGATGTTTATCTGGTGAAAGAACCTTTTTTAATGACTCCACAATCGATTCAATCGAAACAATTTTTCGGTACTCTAAAAATGCCCCTAATAGGATCATATTGGTCACCCGAGAATTCCCGAGGTCATTCGCTAAATCCGTAGCATTTATTTCAATTACCTTAATGTCCTTACGGCCTGAAGCTCTTACCACTAGTGAAGAGTTCAATAATAGCAGCCCTCCCGGACGAACACGAGGCTCAAATTTATCGAAGGATGGATTATTTAAGACAATAGCTGTTGTTGGTCTTGTCACAAGTGGTGACCCAACCAGTTCATCGCTTACCACAATTGCACAATTGGCTGTTCCCCCCCGTTGTTCCGGTCCGTAAGAGGGAAGCCATGAAACGCTTTTTCCTTCGAGCATCCCCGCATAGGCAATAAGTTGCCCCATCGACATCACTCCCTGACCCCCGAAGCCGGCAATAATAATTTCCTCAAGCATGGCTACTTCCCTCCCACTTTGTTTTTATAGACCCCAAGCGGATAGATTGGTATCATATTTTCCTTCACCCATTCAAGGGATTCGCTCGGATCAAGTCCCCAGTTGGTTGGACACGTTGACAGGACTTCTACCATTGAGAAACCTTTTCCCTCTTTTTGTGTTTCAAATGCTCTCCTAATCGCTTTCTTCGCCTTTTGGATATGTGGAACATCATGGGTTGAAACTCGCTCTATATAGGCGGCACCATCCAAAGTAGCCATCATTTCACACACTTTAATGGGCGAGCCTTGAATATGAATATCACGACCAAAAGGGGTAGTAGCTGTTTTTTGACCAACCAACGTCGTTGGGGCCATTTGTCCCCCCGTCATGCCATAAATAGCGTTATTAACGAAAATAACCGTAATATTCTCACCTCTTGCTGCAGCATGAATCACCTCGCTTATCCCAATTGATGCCAAATCACCATCACCTTGATAGGTGAAAACAAATCTATCAGGTAAGACACGTTTCACCCCAGTTGCCACAGCAGGCGCCCGACCATGGGCAGCCTGGGTCATATCACAATTAAAATATTCATACGATAGTACTGAACATCCTACCGATGCGACTCCAATGGTATCTTCTAAAATATCCATTTCTTCTAACACTTCACCGACAAGCCTGTGAATAACACCGTGCGTGCAGCCAGGACAATAATGGGTAGGCTTCTCTGTCAAGCCGCTTGTTTTTTTAAAGACTGTCTTCATTGTCATACAGGTAGCCCCCCGGCAAACGACATAATTTTTTCGTAGATTTCTTCTTGGCTTGGGACAACCCCTCCAGTTCGTCCAAAAAAGCCTACCGGTGCACATCCATTTACAGCCAATCTAACGTCCTCAATCATTTGTCCAGCACTCATTTCAACAGCAAGATAACCGTTTACCTTGTTCCTCGTTTCGATAAATGGTTTATCTGGGAAAGGCCAGAGAGAAATAGGCCTAATTAAGCCAACCTTTACCCCATGCTTTCTTGCTTTTTGGATGGCATTCATGGTAATTCTTGCGACTGTTCCGAAAGCAACCAAAATATATTCAGCATCAGCAATTTCGTATGTTTCATAGCGAACTTCCTGTTCCTTAATGAGAGCAAATTTCTCCTGGAGCTGCTCATTTCGCTTTTCTAGACTTTCGGCATCAAGCTCAAGTGAAGAAATTATTTTAGGAGCGCCATCGCCGCGCGTTCCAGTTGTCGCCCAATCCTTTGTTTGCCCAATTGGCTCAGAATATTCGCCAAACTCAACTGGCTCCATCATTTGCCCAAGCATTCCATCGCCCATAATAATAACAGGCGTACGATAGCGATCAGCGATATCAAAGGCATCCTGAATTAACTCAACAATTTCCTGTAAACTCGCAGGTGCTAAAACGGGAATATTATAATCTCCATGTCCTCCGCCCTTTGTTACTTGAAAGTAATCAGACTGTGCCGGTTGTATATTCCCTAACCCAGGACCACCGCGGACGATATTACAAATAACGGCTGGAAGCTCAGATCCGACTAAATACGAAATCCCTTCCTGCTTTAAGCTGAATCCCGGGCTTGATGAAGAGGTCATTACTCTGACTCCCGTACTTGCCGCACCGCAGACCATATTTATGGCGGCAATTTCACTTTCTGCTTGTAAGAACAACCCTCCTACCTCAGGTAATCTCCTTGCCATATAGGCTACCAGTTCACTTTGTGGAGTAATTGGGTAGCCAAAAAAGTACTTGCATCCAGCATGAACAGCTGCTTCAGCAATCACTTCATTTCCTTTCATTAACACTTTCCCCATGTGTAATACTCCTTTCAAATTAAACAGTTTGTAATAGCTTTACCGGGCGATAAACAGAAATGACCGAATCCGGACAAACATGGGCACACTTTGCACAACTTATGCAATTCTCTTGATTCACAACCGTTGCTGGTCGGTACCCACTTCCATTTAAATAGTCGGCTAGAAAAATGACATTTGTTGGACAGACCTGGACACATAGGCTGCATGATTTACAAATCTTCTCATTAAAAACGACTTTTTTCTCCAAGGAAAGTCTCCTCCTTTTCCCAAGGTAATTTCATAAACCGTTTGATAAAAACAACATCATGTGTTTTCTGAAAATCCTCTGCCTCTTGTTTTAAAGCAACTGAAATAGTGGAATATAAAAATGGTATCTCCAATTCTTCCGACAATCTACTGCTTAGAGCAAACCCCTTTTCAACATCCTTTATTGTGGTTTCGGAGCCAATATTAGAATTATTAATAATACCTGTAACCTTTAGCCGAGAGGATTTCTCTATTTGTTTAATCGTAAATGCCGCGCCTTCAAGCGAACTAACAAATGGACGATTCCCATTTAAGACAAAAAGTAATTCTGGGCTAAGATCCTTCCATTCAAGATAATATTGCCCTAATGCTTTTGCCCCGTCTTCGTCCCCACCGGCATCGACGATTAATTGATACCGAAAGTCATGGAGAACCCGATAAATTTCCCCCGTGACAATTGGGAGATCGGCTGTTGCCAAACGATTGCTTGGGGCAAGTAATTCAATGTTTTGCTGTTGAAGAATCGCGGCTACATCTCGTGAGCGGAAGTAAGGATTAATGATATCTAAATCATTTATAGCTACTTTTTCATATTTTTGTCTTTTTGCTAATGCCAAATTAATGGAAATCTCCGTTTTACCACTTCCAAAGTGACCAGCTAAAATGGTAATTCTCTTATCTGTCCTTAACAATCAAATCACACCCTTCCACAAAAAAGAAAACGTTTACAAATAAGCGTATAGGAAAGTATTCCAAGTTCATTTCTGCTTCTATTATAAGTCAAACAAGATATCTATCGCTTTGAATAATGTCACACTTCACCGGATTGTCATAAAGTGAACTTCTCTGGCTAGAAAGGAGGACCTCGTTAAGGTCGGATAAATTAGTCAAATAAACTAATACTATGACTACACAAAACATGAAATGGGAGGTTTTCTGAGTGGACAAAAAAAAGATTCCATACCTGTTAATTGGATGCTTCCTTTTTTGGCTTTCTTGCTCTTCTCTTTCATTTGCAGCGGATTCAACTCCTCAAACTATGGTGGAGTTGCGGATCCTTGAAACGACTGATTTACATGCTGAATTGGTCAATTATGATTATTATCAAACAAAAGTTGACAATCGAATTGGTCTCGTCAAGACGGCTACTCTTATCAATGAGGCCCGGAATGAAGCAAAAAATACCTTATTGTTTGATGATGGTGATCATTTAAAGGGAAATCCACTGGGAGAGTATCTAGCTAGAATCAGAGGAATGCATAAGGGAAAAACACATCCAGTATATCGGGCGTTTAATTATTTGAATTATGATGCCATCGCGATTGGAAATCATGAATTCAATTACGGTTTAGGATTTTTAATGACTGCGTTGAAGGGGGCAAAAATGCCTGCTTTAAACGCAAATGTATTTTCCGTTAAAACAAACAAACCCCTATTTACACCCTATACTATTTTAAAAAGAAATGTCGTTGACGAAAATGGCAAACAGTATCAGTTGAATATTGGCGTGATAGCCTTTATGCCTACACAAATAATGAAGTGGGACAAAGCAAATCTAGAAGGAAAGGTCATCGCCAAGCCTATTGTAGAAACAGCAAAAGAATTTGTTCCGATTATGAAAGCAAAGGGCGCCGATATTATCGTTGCCCTAGCCCATACCGGCATCAGCAGCGAGCCATATCGCCCTGATTCGGAAAACGATGCCTATTATTTGACAATAATTCCTGGTATTGATGCGATTTTATCTGGCCATTCTCATAGTGTATTTCCAGGTCCTGTCTTTCAGGATATTAAAAATACAAACTTGAAGACAGGTCAAATCAATGGAAAGCCTGTCGTCATGGCAGGTGCATTTGGCAGTCGACTTGGAATTATTGATTTACAGTTATGGAATCATGCTGGAAAGTGGGAAATCGTAACGGGGAAGGCCTTGACTAGACCGATTGCGGATGAAAATGGAAAGGCCCTTGTAAAAACAGATAAAGGACTTTTTAGGTTGGTGAAGCGAGAACATGAAGAGACCGTTGATTTTATTAAAAAATTAGGCTTGTAAGAAGATAAATAAGTATCATGCTTTACAACCAGAGTATAGAGTAATAAAATAAAGCCTATAATACATATATTGAATTTAAGGGTGGAGTCTGTCAATACAGGCTCCTTTTTGCATTTTTCAATGTTTGTAAAATACATACGAGAGAAGAGGTCGATACATGTCAACGCAAGCAATCGTTGCTATAGGCGTATTTCTTATTACTTACGCCTTTATAGTGACAGAAAAGATTCACCGCACCATTATTGCAATGGCGGGTGGGATCATGATGGTATTACTAGGGATAGTCGGTCAGGAAACGGCCCTCCATCATATTGATTTTAATACCCTTGGCTTACTCACAGGAATGATGATTATCGTGGCCATCACTTCTGAAACAGGACTATTCAAATTCATCGCCATTTGGGCAGCAAAAAAAGTGAAGGGAGATCCTCTCAAAATATTACTCGTTCTTGGAATCATTACCGCATTAGGATCCGCCTTTCTAGATAATGTTACAACCGTCCTTTTAATGGTTCCGGTTACCTTTAGTATCACAAGACAATTACGAGTAAATCCAATCCCATTTTTAATTACAGAAATTATCGCGTCCAATATCGGTGGGACTGCCACCTTAATTGGCGATCCACCTAATATCATGTTGGGAAGTGCCGTAAAAGAGTTAACCTTTATGGCGTTTATCAATAACTTAACGGCCATTTCATTTTTTATCTTATTTGTTAATATTGCTATCCTTGCTTTTATTTATCGGAAACAGCTTCATACGTCCGAAGAATTAAAGGCGAACCTTCTAGACTTAGATGAGAAAGAGGAAATAACGGATAAAAAGTTATTAATAAAGTCGTTATTCGCCCTGTCGTTTACGATTATAGGCTTTTTCCTTCATCAGCTCCTACATATTGAATCTGCGACAGTTGCTTTGGCGGGGGCCTTTCTTTTGCTTCTATTAACTGGAGAAAAACATTTAGATAAGTCTTTTTCTAAGGTTGAGTGGACAACTATTTTCTTTTTTATCGGCTTATTTGTACTCGTTTCAGGCTTAATAGAAACAGGAGTTATCTCCCTTTTAGCAGATTATTCCGTACATCTAACGGGAGGAAATGTAACTTCTACATCAATTTTAATTCTCTGGATTAGTGCCATTGCATCGGCTTTTATTGATAACATCCCTTTTGTTGCCACGATGATCCCAATGATCAAGGATATGGGAGAGCTTGGTGTAAATAATTTAGAACCACTTTGGTGGAGCCTTTCATTAGGGGCATGTTTAGGGGGAAATGGCACATTAATTGGAGCTAGTGCGAACGTTATTGTTGCAGGACTCGCTGCTAAAGAAGGATATCCGATCTCATTTGGAAAGTTTTTATTCATTTCTTTTCCACTCATGATTCTTTCCATCGTGATTTGTACGATCTACATTTATTTACGCTATTTAATCTAGGGGGGTTAACAATGAAGCTAGAGTATGTCTATGATAAAAAACTTCTATCTTTAAAAGAAGCAGCTAACGAGAATGATATTGAATTCTCAATAAAGTTGCTTGAGCCAGAGTTAAAAAACAGACTACAAAAAGTCCGTGAATATTTCGATGACAATGATGTATTAACAGATCTTCTTTACTACATTCATCCACAGAATAAGTATCAAGTAATTGTCAAAAAGGACTTTTACAACGAATTTATTATCCAGTTATTTCGCTTTCAACTCATACAAGCTATCCGATGGTCGTAAAAAAATACGGCTGCCCATTTACGGCTGCCGTATTTTTTATAGTATCAAAATTTATTTGTTTCGACTTTGAGAATTGTCCAGCTCCAGGCGCCTGGAGCTTTTCTTTTTATTCCATCCAGTTTGTATGGAAAACTCCATCCTTATCGATACGTTGATACGTATGGGCACCAAAATAATCACGTTGTGCCTGTAATAGATTCGCTGGCAATGTTTCCGTACGATAGCTGTCATAGTAAGCAACAGCACTCGCGAACGATGGGACAGGAATGCCACGCTCGATTGCGATCGAAAGCACTTGGCGCAACGCAGATTGATAGTTCTCAACAATTTCTTTGAAATATGGATCTAACAACAAGTTAGCTAGTTCTGCATCACGATCGTATGCATCCTTAATTTTTTGAAGGAATTGTGCACGAATAATACAACCGCCTCGGAAGATCATCGCAATATCACCATAGCGAAGATTCCAATCATATTCCTCAGATGCCGCACGCATTTGCGCAAAACCTTGGGCATACGAGCAAATTTTACTCATATATAATGCTTTGCGGACAGCTTCAATTAGGTCTTCCTTGCTGCCTTCAAATGGCTTTACTTCAGGACCAGTTAGGACCTTACTTGCTTTTACCCGTTCGTCCTTCATGGCAGAAATAAAGCGGGCAAAAACGGATTCGGTAATGATCGGTAACGGTACACCTAAATCTAAGGCATTTTGGCTTGTCCACTTACCAGTTCCTTTTTGACCAGCCGTGTCTAGAATCACATCCACCATTGGTTTGCCAGTCTCGTCATCTATCTTCGTAAAAATATCAGCAGTAATTTCGATTAAATAGCTATCCAGTTCCCCTTTATTCCAGTCTGCAAAGACGTTATGTAATTCATCAGCATTTAATCCAAGCACATTTTTCAAAATAAAATAGGCTTCAGAAATTAATTGCATATCTCCATATTCAATCCCGTTATGTACCATTTTCACATAATGACCCGCACCGTTTGGACCAATATAAGTACAGCATGGATCTCCCTCAACTTTAGCAGAAATGGCTTCTAGAATCGGCTTGACAAGGTCATAGGCTTCCTTTTTACCACCAGGCATAATCGCAGGTCCTTTTAAAGCCCCTTCTTCCCCACCGGATACCCCAGTACCAATAAAATGATAACCCGCTGTTTCGAGTTCTTTATTTCTGCGAATCGTATCTTGGAAGAATGTATTGCCACCGTCGATAAGAATATCGCCTTCTTCTAAGAATGGTTTTAACGATTCAATCGTAGCATCAGTGGCAGAACCTGCTTTAACCATTAATAAAATTTTTCGCGGTTTCTCTAAAGAATTGACAAATTCTTCAACAGTATGGGCTCCAACGAAATTTTTTCCCTCCGCTTCATTCTTTAAAAAGGCCTCTGTTTTATCGTAGGAACGATTAAAGACCGCAACAGAATAACCACGGCTTTCGATATTTAAAGCCAGATTTTTACCCATGACAGCTAATCCAATCACACCAATTTGTTGTTTAGACATTCCGTATCCCTCTTTCTATCTTTATTCATTTTACATATGAGGCAACTATCTATTATATAGTTTGCTCCATTAAAGAAGTATAACACTTATTTAATCAATCTATTTAATGATAAGTTTTGAAAAAGAAGAGGATCCTTTTTCAAAGTAGCCACGTAATGTTCAAGAACTTCACTCATTATGCAATATTGCCGATATAAATTTTCCTTATAATTAAGGTGATGAATTAACTAAATCTTGATAAGGTGTAAAGATATACTTGTACATGAAATATTCTTTCTATGAAATGCTAATCAAGGTATAGTATAATAGGACCGTTTGAATTCATTTGTTATACTTTGGCAAATAACATTGCCAGCCGCTACTAATCATACAGGAGATTATTCATGCTAAAAGATTTTATCACAAATGCGACACTGTTAATCGCTTCGTTCTCTATTATTGGAGCATTATTTAAGGATAAACCATTATCCTCCCATTCCTCCTTCCAGACTAAACTATACTGGGGACTTTGCTTTGGCATCCTTGGGAATATATTAATGTCATTTACAATTCAAATAAGTGCCAATAGTTTTGCTGATTTACGACACGTAGCCATTGTTATTGCAGCTGCCTTTGGTGGTGCTTTTCCTGCTATTATTGCTGCTGGTCTTATTGCAATTGGAAGAATTGTTTTATTCGGGTTTAGTGAATCGGCCATTATTCCTTCTATTGGCATGCTATTAATCGGTATTATATGTGGGGTTCTCTTCAATTTAAGATGCTCTCGTACCTTAAAGGCATTTCTTATGAATCTGTGCGGCTTGCTAATATTAACTATCATTTACCTTATTAAAATTGATGATCTTATTATCCTCAAACATGTCTTACCTCTACATTTTCTTATTTCTTTAATTGGTGGTTTTTTTGGTTACCATTGTTTTGTGTTTATCACAGAATCTAATCAGGCCCAAAATGAATTAAAGCAAAATATTATCAGGTTACAAGAAACCGAAGAACGGTTTCGGCTAATCGCTGAATACTCCAGTGATATGATTACCATGCATAATGAAAATACAGAGTACATTTATATTTCTCCCGCTGTAAGTGAAGTGATTCATTTTGAATATCCTGAGCTTCTCGGAAAAAAAATGGAGATGTTCATTCACCCGGAGGATGTGGAGCGAACCAATGAAATGTTCAAACTGGCACTGTTAGAAGGGACAGCTAATTCAACCTATCGTTACCTTTCCAAAATGGGTGACTATGTTTGGATTGAATCGACGCTTAAAAGAGTACCGTTTCAAGTGGATGGAAAAGTAAGAGTGATTAATGTGTCTAGAAATATTACCGATCGAAAATTAACAGAACATAAATTACAAGAAGCAAACGAGCTGCTAAATCGGTTATCCTATATGGATGGGTTGACAGGGATTTCCAATAGGAGATACTTTGATGAAACGCTTGAGAAAGAATGGGTTAATGCCTATTCAACCAACACACCGCTCACCTTGATCATGTTTGATATTGATTACTTTAAAAAATACAATGATACGTACGGCCATCCAGCAGGAGATCTATGCTTACAAACCATTGCTCAAACCATTAATAACGCAATCGTCGTTCCCTCTGATTATACTTTTTGCCGCTATGGTGGTGAAGAGTTTGCACTCATTTTAACATCCAAAGGGTTGCAAGAAGGAATAAAGGTGGCACAGCACTTACAAAATTCCATTCGATCACTTCACATTCCACATGAAGGATCAGAAATATCCAATCAGATCACCTTAAGTATAGGACTTGCAACAAAGATTCCTACTTCACCATCAGAACCGGAAAAGCTAATTGAAGCGGCGGACACTGCCTTATACTTATCCAAAGAAAATGGCAGAAATACAATTTCAACAAACTAAGAAATACACAGGATTCGGACTGGCCACGTCTCGAAGTCAATTTTCATACTATCACTCTTGAGGGGGAAAGGAAGATGAATTTGCATCCTACCTTTCCCCACTCTTTCCTAAAATTCGATATTTATCTAAATATTTCGCAAATTTTCTTGTAACTTTCGATAAATAAATGTAAAATTTCCCTATTAGCATTTATGGATGGTGAAGAAAATGGAAATTACGCAACACCTTTTCTTAAATCTCTCCTTATTAATTATTGTCTTATTCATTTGTTTAATTATTCTTGAGAAAAGGCAACAATTTTCCCTATCTAGATTTGGAATTACATGCTTGTTTATCGTCATTTTATGGCTTTGTATTCAATTTTCTTATAATCCCATCCCATCCGTCAGGTATGATTTACGGCTTATTCCAATCGTGCTCGGTGGACTTTATGTTGGAATAGGTCCCATACTAGTTGTAGCCCTGATCATCCTACGTTCCTTTTACGGGTTACATTTGGGTTTCTATCAAACCATTATCCTTTATCTACCGCTTTCCATTATTCTTTGGAAATTATATCCTTGGTTTTTGAAACAAGTCCCTGTTCGGCGGATCCTCGTTACTGTATGTATAGGGATGTGCCTCGGGGTGCTGACAGTCATCGGAATGACTTTTGCTAATACCCATGCCAACTTATTCGATGCTTGGTTTGCCTACCTTGTCATCCCATCGCTTGGTATCGGGATCATTTCCTATGGAATTGAATTTGTAAGAAAGATTAATGAAATGCAACAACAACTGATTAAAGCCGAGAAACTTAAAGCCGTCGAACAAATGGGGGCTGCGATCTCACATGAAATTAGAAATCCACTTACGGCTGCTAGTGGCTTTGTCCAGCTTCTCGAGGATGATTACCTTTCAAGGCATAAAAGAAGAGAATACTTATCCATCGTAAAAGAGGAATTATTCTCTGCTGAACGGGTCATACAAGATTATTTGACATTTGCTAAGCCTTCTTTAGAGCAGTTTGAAGAATTGAATGTAAAAAGTGAACTCCGCCAAATTATCAATATCCTACAACCATTAGCCAATCAAAATTCAGTTGAGATAATCACTGATTTTTCTGTTATAGGTTTTATTAAAGGAGACGGTCAAAAATTTCGCCAGTGCTTTGTAAATGTCCTCAAAAATGCGATTGAATCCATGCCTAATGGCGGATATCTAAGCATTTCTACTGAATTTAGCCAAAGTTATGTAACGATTAAGGTGAAAGATACAGGGGTAGGTATGAGTAGCAAACAACTGGAGCGCTTAGGAGAACCCTTTTATTCCACTAAAGGAAAAAATGGGACCGGCTTAGGGATGATGGTCGTTTATAGCATCGTCCGTGCAATGGATGGTTCAATCAGCGTTGAAAGTGAAATGGAAAAAGGAACAACCTTTCTTTTTGAATTCCCTACAATTCCTTCCATTCTAATGAATGAACAAACCGGTAGAGCCTAAGCTGCTACCGGTTTTTTTTCATTGAAAAAGATCCCTTCGAGTTAACTAATACTATTATTTCCCAATAAACATTTGCGTCCAATGTTTGCCGGAGTCTTCAAATCCCACGCCAATATGAGTGAAATTTGCGCTTAAAATATTTTTGCGATGCCCTTCACTGTTCATCCATGCTGTAACAACTTCCTGCGGTGTCCGTTGCCCTTGTGCGATATTCTCACCAGCAGATTTGTAGGTCACTCCAAAATCTCTCATCATGTCAAATGGGGAACCATAGGTCGGGCTCGTATGAGAAAAATAATTATTTTGCTGCATATCCACTGACTTCTTCTGAGCTACACCATTTAATTGTGAATCGGCCTTTAAAGCTGGCAGACCATTTTTACTTCTTTGGGCATTCGTTAAGTCAATCACTTGTTGAACGTATTGACTAACGTTTCCAGCTGTTGATGCTGGAGTTTGTGTTGTTGTCTTTGGAGTCGTTGGGGGCGTCTGTTTTGGCGCCGGCTGTGTTTGCTTTGGAACTGGTGCCGGTGCTATAGCTTTAGGATTTTGAATTTGCGCCTGTGTATTCGGCTGTCCTTGTTGGATGGCTCCACTTCTAGGATCGATGCGAATAAATTGATATTTTGCATCGCGGATGACTACTGCCCGTGTATGTGGATACTGACTGCTATTCAAGTTTGTTTGGTAAGCAGAAATCATGTCATCGTTATTCCGTTTGACTTTATTCGTATTATCAAACATGTTCCGATCCCAATCACTATCATTATTGTCACGATTGGTGTAATCCTCAGTTAATGGTCCATTATGATCAATTCCATCATCTCGACCATTCCGAACATTTACAAAATCGTTATCGTTATTATTTGTATTCATTCCTACCCGATTTGTCGTCTGATCATTAACGTCATTGCTGTCATTGTTATTACATGCCGCTAACCCCATCGTTAAAAATCCCGTTAATAGGATTCCCATGGTTTTTTTTATCAATTGAAATACCCCCTTTGAAGAAAATTTTCTTGCCTTCTTATTTTTGATTTTTTCAAGGAAAGTATTAATGGTAATAAACGTCTGTAGGTGAAACATAAAGAATGCGTATGAATGCTAAAAAAGCCAAATAGATGCGAGCGCACCTATTTGGCTTTTTGATAAAATTTATCGTTTCATGTGTATCATAAATTTATATCGATCTGCACGATAAACAGATTTAACAAATTCAACAGGAGTACCATCATGAAGATAGGTATTTCTTTGAATTAGCATGACTGGCGCCCCTTTTGCAATGTGTAACAATTTCGCTTCATTTTGACTGGCAATTGCAGACTCAATAAGCTGTGAAGCACTATCAATAGTTAAATTTAATTTCCCTTCGACATAGGCATAAAGAGAATGATTCACGATTTCTTCTGTAAGACCCTTGATGAGATTTGCCGAAATATAATTTTTTTCCAATGCCATTGGGACATCGTCTGCCATACGAATCCGGGTAATTTCATAAACAGGACCATACTCTGGAATTTTCAGTTGGCCAGCAACCTGATTGGAAGCTGGAATAATTTCAAAGTTAATCAGCTGGCTTCCTGGTGTGAGTCCTCTTGCTTTCATATCTTCCGTAAAGCTAGTTAGTCCTTGTAGCGGCTGTTCAATCTTCCGCTCGGCAACAAAGGTCCCCTTCCCTTGCAACCGATACAAAAAACCAGCGTTCACGAGCTCGGTAAAGGCCTGCCTGACTGTCATTCGGCTAATTTGATACTTTTCGGCATACTCTCTTTCTGGAGGAAGTGCATCACCAGGCTTTAACACACCCTCTTCAATTAACTCTTTTATATGCTCTTCAAGCTGATAGTAAAGTGGAATGGGGGAATTTTTGTTTATCATTCTCCTTTTTTCACCCTTCTCATTAAACTGGACCCATTCAGGCTTCATAAGGTTTTGTTAAAATGCCTGTTGATTTCCGCCCCAATCAACTAGTAAGCAAAAATCAACAATGAGCATTTATATAGCTTTCATAAAAATAATTAATAGTACTTTAAGTATATTAACTGTGTATCTTTAACCCTGAAACGGCTGCTTTATCCGCAATAATTGTAACACATGGATGATTTTTCAACACGGATGCAGGAAAACTTTCCGATACATTTTCTGTTAAAAGCTTGCTCATTGCCTCTTTTTTACTGGCACCAGACACGAGAAGAAGAATTTCTTTACTTTTCATGATCGTTGCTATTCCCATTGTAATCGCCTTTGTAGGCACGTCCTCTACTCGATTAAAAAACCTGGCATTAGCTTTAATCGTAGACGGTGCTAAATCAATTACATGGGTTTTCGTGTTAAAGGATGTTCCTGGTTCATTGAAACCTATATGGCCGTTGCTGCCAATGCCTAGAACTTGAAGATCGATTCCACCGTGTTTAGCAATTAATTGCTCATAGCGACTGCATTCCTCTTCTAAATCGTTACCATCTCCACATGGGACATTCGTATTATCTTTCTTAATATCAATATGATTAAAAAAGTGATCATCCATGAAATAGCGATAGCTATTCTCATTATCACCGGAAAGTCCAACATACTCATCTAAGTTAAAGGTTGTTACGTCTCGATAGGAGGTACTGTTCTTTTTGAAATCCGCGATTAAATTTTCATACGTTCCAATTGGCGTTCCACCAGTGGCAAGGCCCATATTCAGTGTTGGACTTTTACAAACTTTTTCAATGATATATTCGGCGGCCTTTTGGCTCATTTCTGCGTAATCTTTTACTTCAATAATATTCATATTATTTTTCCTCCCGTTTATAAGCTAGTGTTCCCCGGCAAAATGTCATAAAAACATCCATATTATCATCAAGGATGACGATGTCTGCGTCCTTACCAACTGCTATGCTGCCCTTCCTATCATAAACATTTAACTGTTTGGCTGGATTGACTGACGCCATGACGATGGCTTCCGCTAGTGAACATCCGGTATAGGCTAATATATTTTTTACTGCATGCCCTAATTTTAAAATACTCCCAGCAAGAGTCCCATCAGCTAGAACTGCTTTTCCATCTTGAACAATTACCTCTTGTCCACCGAGTTCATACATGCCATTCTTCAAACACTTTGCCCGCATTGAATCGGTTATTAATATTAATCCTTCACTCTGCTTCGTTTTGAAAGCAAGATTGACCATCTCTGGGTGAACATGGACGCCGTCCACTATGATTTCCGCTGTTAATTCTTTACGTAAAAAGGCGGCCCCCACAACTCCTGGTTCACGATGGTGCAGTCCTCTCATTTGATTAAAAAGATGAGTGACATGATTTGCCCCTGCAACAATGGCATCATTTACTTCTTCATAAGTGGCATCTGTATGACCAATGGAGGCAACGATGCCGTTTTCCTTTAAATAGTGAATCATTTCAAGTCCACCTGGCCGTTCTGGTGCTAAGGTGACAAGTTTAATCTTTCCTTTGGACAGCTTTTTCCACTCTTTAAATAAGGCCAGATCTGGATCAATAATATGCTGAACGGGCTGTGCTCCTGCTTTATTTGCGTTCACAAACGGCCCCTCAAGATGAAGCCCTAGTACCTCTGCTTTCCCTTCGGAAGCCTGTGTTTCGATATATTCTCCAGCATTGACGAGTGCTTTTTCAATTTGTTTACCATCTTGGGTCATAGTTGTCGCTAAAAAACTCGTCGTTCCTTCTCTAGGCAATGCCGTAACCATTGTATCCAATGCATCCTTTGTTCCGTCCATTGTGTCTGCACCATTAACGCCATGAATATGAACATCAATAAAACCGGGAACCGCATGAAATTGACTTGGAACTTCTATTACCTCAACCCCATCTTCATTAACAGGTTCCGCTAATGAGCCAAGTTCAGCTATTTTTTGATTCATTATTTTTATATATCCATTTTCAATCACATGGTCTTCTGAATAAATTCGAATTCCTTTAAGTAAAATAGAAGTATCCTTTGGAGTCATTTTTAAAAACTTCCTTTCAGGTTATAGCTTTAGTTTAGCATCACCAAGTTCTAGTTGTCTATACCAATTTGATGTTTCTAAATGGTATACAAAAAAAATTCACTTTTTATCCACATAACTAATGAATTGACTTTAGCATATAGACGGGTCCGGATATTGGTATAGACATCTATATTTACTTGTCAATGAACCCTGGCCATAAAAAAATCGACAGGCACATCGTCCTGTCGATCTTTTTATGCATACAATTTTGATTCTTCTGCTTGGAAAAAGCTCTTCATTGCGTGGAATACATCTGCTTTTTGCTTTAGGATAAAATATCGGAACTGCTCATCCTTAATGTTCTTGTATGCTGACATTAATGTGGAATGACGATTGTACTGATTCACCTCTCCGTACCCGAACATGTTAGACAACTTCATTAGTTCTTCTACAAGCTTCACACAGCGGGCGTTATCCGATGTGAGATTGTCACCGTCTGAAAAATGGAATGGATAGATGTTGAACTTTCGTGGATTATACTTAGAATCAATGATCTCCAGGGCTTTGCGGTATGCGGATGAACAAATCGTTCCACCGCTTTCTCCTTTCGAGAAGAAATCCTCTTCCGAAACAACCTTTGCTTCCGTATGATGAGCGATAAACTCAATTTCAACTGTTTCATATTTCGTTCGTAAAAAACGAGTCATCCAGAAGAAAAAGCTACGTGCCATATACTTTTCCCATATTCCCATTGACCCACTTGTATCCATCATCGCAATGACGACCGCTTTAGAATCTGGTTTAATCACTTCATTCCAGGTCTTAAATTTCAAATCATCCTTGTAAATCGGGTGAAAGGCTGGCTTACCACTCATCGCATTTCGTTTAAAAGCAGACATCATCGTTCGTTTCTTATCAATATTCCCCATTAAGCCTGTTTTCCGAATATCGTTGAACTCAATATTTTCGATTAGATGTTCTGGTTCTTCTTTTTTCTTTAAATTAGGCAGCTCTAGTTGTTTAAACAAGGCTTCTTCAAGCTCCATTAAAGAAACTTCTGCTTCAAAGTAATCTTCACCTGCTTGATCACCTGCGCCTTGCCCTTTACCAGGTCCTTTTTGTGCACTGGATCCATCACGTGCTACTACATCACCGACTTGACTGTCACCGTCCCCTTGGCCCACGTGTTTGTTTTTGTCATAATTATAGCGAATTTTATATTCGTCTAATGAACGGATTGGAATTTTCACTACATCTCGACCATTAGACATGATAATGCTCTCTTCTGTAATTAAGTCAGGAAGATTGTTTCGAATCGCCTCCTGGACTTTTTCTTGATGCCGCTGCTGATCATCGTGGCCTTTACGGTGGAGGGACCAATCTTCTCTAGAAATCACAAATTGATGGTTATCGTCAGACATTATATACCCCTCCTTATGAAATTTTTTTACATCCATACTGCACACATTTTTTAAGATTTACATACTATAACGCGAGTGTAAAAATAAACCTAAAAGATGGATTACTTTATCCTATGCAGCATTCGCGAATAATTTACAAATAATTTTGACAATTAGGCTTTTGCCTATGATTTGGACAACCCAAAAGTAGTGAGACTGTCCGGATTAGAAATACTTAATGTGCCCGCATACTTTCCTATTGGAAAAAAAGAGACTGACAGATTCCTTCTGCCAGCCCCCTATTTTACTCCTCAGTTATCTATTCAATAAGCTGCCTACATACCTTAATAGTTCATTAGCTGATGATGAATTATAGCCATGTTCATCCACTAATCGCGCGACGACATCATTAATTTTCTTCAGTTGCTGCTCATCTGGGGTTTTCGAAGAAGTCGTAATCTTAACAACATCCTTTAGATCAGCAAACAGTTTCTTTTGAATGGCTTCTCGTAAGCGATCATGTGAATTATAATCAAACCGTTTTCCTTTTCTCGCAAAGGCTGAAATTCTGATTAATACCTCTTCTCTGAACGCCTTTTTGGCATTTTCAGAAATACCAATTTGTTCTTCAATGGACCGCATGAGCTTTTCATCTGGATTAATCTCTTCACCAGTTAGTGGATCACGAAGCTTTGCTTTGTTGCAATAGGCTTCCACATTATCAAGATAATTGTCCATAAGGGTCTTAGCTGACTCTTCATAGGAATAAACAAATGCTTTTTGGACTTCCTTCTTAGCAATATTATCATACTCTTTTCGCGCTAAAGAGATATAATTCATATAGCGGTCACGGAGCTCAGCCGTAATGGATGGATGTTGATCCAACCCGTCTTTTAATGATCTCAGTACATCAAGGGCATTTATCGACGGTACTTCTTTTCGAATAATGGTGGACGAGATACGATTGATCACATAACGAGGATCAATTCCGCTCATCCCTTCATCTGGATATTCGCGTTTTAACTCCTCTACATCCGCCGAATTAAATCCTTCGACGCTTTCACCATCATATAGGCGCATTTTCTTCAGAAGATCAATATCTCCTTTTTTCGGCTCCTTTAAGCGGGTAAGAATCGTAAACATCGCAGCAACCTTTAAAGTATGCGGTGCAATGTGAACATTCGAAACATCACTTTCATTAATCATTTTTTCATATATTCTTTCTTCCTGTGACGCCTTTAAATTGTACGGAATCGGCATGACGATAATACGAGAATGCAGAGCTTCATTTTTCTTATTAGAAATAAAAGAGCGATATTCTGTTTCATTCGTGTGTGCGACAATTAGCTCATCTGCACTAATTAAAGCAAACCTGCCTGCTTTAAAGTTGCCCTCTTGTGTTAAGGACAGCAAATGCCAAAGGAATTTCTCATCACATTTCAACATTTCTTGGAATTCCATCATCCCACGGTTAGCTTTATTTAGCTCGCCATCAAAGCGGTAGGCACGCGGATCTGATTCAGAGCCGAATTCGGCGATGGTTGAAAAGTCAATACTACCTGTTAAATCAGCGATGTCTTGTGATTTCGGATCGGAGGGACTGAAGGTTCCAATCCCGGTCCGTTTATCTTCTGAGAAGAAGATTCTCTCGACCAAAACATCTTCAATTCTACCACCATATTCTTGCTCAAGACGCATCATATTCAATGGTGAAAGATTACCTTCTATGCGAATTCCATATTCCTCTTGGAAATCCGCTCGCAAATGATGTGGGATTAAATGAAGTGGATCCTCATGCATGGGGCATCCTTTGATAGCAAAAACAGAGCCTCTATCCGTATGTGAATAGGATTCTAAGCCCCGTTTTAACATAGTAACCAGCGTCGATTTACCACCGCTTACCGGGCCCATTAAGAGTAAAATACGCTTTCTTACATCCAATCTCTTTGCTGCCGGATGAAAGTATTCCTCCACAAGCCTCTCCAGTGATTCTTCTAGTCCAAATAATTGATTGCTAAAGAAATTATACTTTTTCGTCCCTTTTACTTCTTCAATCCCGGCATCCTTGATCATATTATAAACTCGAGAATGTGCAGATTGTGCTACCCATGGCTTTTCCTTTAACAGCAGTAAATAATCAGCGAATGAACCTTCCCAACGCAATTTTTCCTCTTCTTCTCGATACATCTCGATTTTTTTTAAAATATCCATAAGGACCTCCCCCTGTAGCTTTATCAGAGACGATTAATATACTCTATGCATCAAAGAACTTGAACATGCGTAACCTGTGCGAGTTACTGTCTATCTTTTTTATTTCAATAATAGGAATAATGGTCTTTTCATTTTATAAAGTTAGGCTATAATAAGACTAAATGGAGATTTTTAATTATTTTCGTTTCAAAGGGGGCCATACATAATATGAATACGTTTATCGTCATTTTAGTAATGGTTGCATTCTTAGCAGCAATCTTCACATCAGGGTATAACGACAAACCAGGTACAAAGTAAGATAGTAGTTGGACAGTAGAACTGAACAATCTGAAAAAATGGCTGCCACGATGGCAGCCATTTTTTCATTGCAAATCTAGCTTATTTTTTTGGATAAATTCTTTCATATACATTCTATTTTGCTTGGAGAGCATTTGGGCTATTTGTTCACTCCAGCGATCGGTTCTTTGCCCCTCTGTTCTTTTTTCATAGTAGCTAGATATCAACGCATCATATTCATCAAGTTGACGAATGAATTTCTGCTGATCCTGCTCATATTCATCCTCATGATAGACATGTTCTAATGGAAGCCTTGGTTTTTGGTCCGTTATTTTAGTTGGATAGCCGACAGCTAAGCCAAACAAAGGGATTACACGGTCTGGTATTTTTACTATCTTCTTAACCTCTTCCAAATGATTGCGGATTCCACCTATGTAACAAATACCTAGCCCCATCGATTCTGCTGCAAGGGCTGCATTTTGCGCCGCTAAAGAAGTATCGATAAGAGCAACCATAAATTTCTCAGTACTTTCAAGTGCTGGAGTGACATTACGTTGCTCCTTTTCCCCAATGACCGTATGCCGATAAAGGTCCGCACAAAAAATAAAAAAGTGGCCATTTTTTTCAACGTATTCTTGATTACCAGTCAGTTCAGCCAGCCTTTTCTTCTTCTCTTTATCCTTAATGCCAATAATAGAATAGGCCTGAATAAAACTTGAGGTTGCTGCTGCTTGCGCACAAGAAACGATCGTTTTAATTTGTTCATCCGTTAGTTGCTTGTCCTCAAAGTAGCGGATAGTACGATGATTGAGAATCGTCGAAATCACTTGATTCATAGGTATCTTCCTTTCTTTTGCAAAAAGAGACCCGATAAACGGGCCTCCTTTCCTTTATTTAAGATGGGCAAATGCCTGTTGTCGTAGCGCTTCATAAATAAGAATTGCAGCCGTATTAGATAAATTCAAAGAACGAATATTATCGGTCATTGGGATTCTCAAAGCTGTTTCTTTATTATTTTCAATGACTTCAGCTGGTAGACCCGTTGTTTCCCTTCCAAAAATGAAATAGTACTCCTTGCTTGGATCACTGTAATCAAAGCTGCTATACTGCTTTTTTCCAAATTTCGTTATATAAAAGAATGCCCCACCAGCATTCTTTTCATAAAAATCTTCTAATGAATCGTAATAAATAATATTTACGTATTGCCAATAATCCAATCCTGCTCTTTTTAACATCTTGTCATCTGTCGAAAAGCCTAACGGTCGGATTAAGTGCAAATTAGTATCTGTGCCTGCACAAGTCCGCGCAATGTTCCCAGTATTAGAAGGTATTTGTGGTTGATATAATACGACGTTTATTGCCATGAAGCTCACCTCATTTAAAAAACTCTATCTGCAATTATACCACTCTCAAACGTCCTTTCAAGAAAGAACCATCATGATTCGATAATCGAATAAAATTTGTATTTAATCCTTGGGGTATAGGCGGATGAATCCTCATATGCCCAGTACCGCATTCTGCTATTGTACGTATGAGCATTGACGAGTGGCATCCCATTGGCATCCTTTCCGGTAACAATCGTGTTATGGTTGAACCGTCCATCTCCTTCAAAATCGTAGCAAATGACATCCCCCAATAATAATTGCTCAGGACTGTTCAGTTCCTTGGCCCTTAAACCGCTTTTTGAATTGGATAAATACAATCGGAGTGAGTGTGCCACGGCCCAGCTATAACTCCAGTTATTTTTTTGCAGCCACCACCCACTTCCACGGTTTGGATAACCTCTCATCGGTGCCCCTCCAGTATGCAGACATTGCGAGATAAAGTTGGTGCAATCCACCTCGAACTTTTTATACGCAGGATTGTAGCTATTCCACCAGCGTTCCGCATATTGAACAGCCTTTAAACGGTCATACTGATAGCTCAGTCGTTCATCCTCTTCTACTGTTTGGTCAACTATCGTAGTTTCATGAAGTAAATCCTGTTCACCTAAACATTGGATTTCTTCATCCATTACCAAAGCACCTTTATAAAACTTTGCTAATCTAGCTTCCATTTCTTCTTCCATATATAGAATCCCTTTTTGCTTTATTAAATATTGATAATGGGCTTGGTATTTTATTACTTGAAAGTCATCTTCAGTAGACTCCTCGATAATCTTGCCTGACACCTTTACTTTTACCATTTCAGCTGCCCTTTTTGCTAAAGCTGCTTGTTTATTTTCTGCCTTTGGAAAAAATAATTTATGACTCCTTTTATTTGAGACAAATTGATTGACCCGCTGTTCAAATAAATCTTGAAGTAATTCTTGCATATACTTTCCCCCTTTCTTTTCATACATATGAAAGAATGAAGGATTTAACTATTAAAAAAAGAGCTAACCTAGGTGGTTTGCTCTGTTATCTTTTAATAAAGTGGAGGCCCTTTTCTATTTCAGTTTGAACTTCTTTATCCATCTCTTGATCTTTTGCCTTTTCTAGAGCTAATAAGGCCGCTTTTCCGCCTATTTTTCCAAGGGCCCAGGCTGCTGTTCCTCTTGATACGGGACTTGCCTCTTTCTCTAATACATCAATTAATTCTGGGACCGCACTTTCATCTTTAAAATGAGCCAGGGCAATGATCACATTTCGTTGAATGGGCTTTTTCCCACGCCAAGATCCTGAAACAGTTCCAAAAGCGTGTTTAAATTCCCGATTACTTAATTTCAAAATGGGCTTTAATAATGGCTTAGCTACCTCGGGATCAGGTTCCATTTCTTCATGAAAATGAAAATTCTTTCCCTTATTGACCGGACAAGCTGTTTGACAGGAATCACAGCCATAGACACGGTTTCCAATCTTTTCTCTAAATTCATCAGGAATAAATTCCTTTGTTTGTGTTAAAAAAGAAATGCAGCGCTGGGCATTAATCTGCCCCCCTTGGACTAAGGCACCTGTCGGACATGCCTCTAAGCACTTTGTACAGGTTCCACACTGATCTTCTATCGGCGTATCCGGTTCAAACGGGATACTCGTAATCATTTCACCAATATAAACATATGAGCCAAATTCCGGAGTGATTATCGCGCAGTTTTTTCCACTCCAACCAATCCCAGCTCTTTCAGCTACGGCTCGGTCAGAGAGCTCCCCTGTGTCGACCATCGATTTCAGTCGAGCGTCTGGAAATTTAGTAATAATAAAGTCTTCTAGCTTTTTTAGCCTGTCTCTAAGTATATGATGATAGTCAAGCCCCCATGAAGCTCGGCTGAAAATTCCTCTTCGTTCACCCTTTTTACTCTCGACACGAGTGTTCATTTTAGAAGGATAGGCTAGGGCGATAGAAATAATGGAACGTGGTTCCTCAAGAAGTAATGAAGGCGTGACCCGTTTATCAATATCAGGCTCTTCAAATCCTGACTGATAGCCAAGTTGCTGTTGCCTTTCTAAGCGATTTTTCAATTCTATGAAGGGATCTGCCGTTGTAAAGCCAACCTTATCAATTCCGATTTCTTGGCAATAAACTTTGATCTCTTCTTTTAACCCATTGACATCCATTGTCGACACCCCCTTTCCAACATAGATCATCTATGAAAGTTGTTAACATTATAAGTAGCACATCTATTTATGATAAACTATCTACATTAAAATTTGGAGGTGGAATGGTTGGAAATTCAACTTTCATCGGAAATAATCGAGAAAATTCCTAATTTCAAGGTAGGAATGATCGAATATAAAAATATTACAGTCGGGGATTCGCCACAAATGATTAAAGGAAGACTTCAGCTTTTTCAAGAATCCATTTACTTTGAATTACAAGATAAACAGGTGTCAGACCTTCCTGGAATTCGTGAATGGCGGAGTATTTTTAAAACCACAGGTAAGGATCCTAATAGATATCGACACGCTGCTGAGGCTCTGTATCGAAGGGTGCAAAAGCAAAACTATCTTACTTCCGTTCAAAGTGCCATTGATATCAATAATTTTTTCTCGTTGCAATATCAAGTACCCATTGGAATCTACGACCTTGATTTACTAAAAGGACCTGTCATCATTCGGATTGGTAAAGATGGAGAGGATTACAGAGGTTTAAATGGGAGAAAAAATTCCTTAACCGATCTTATCCTAACTGCCGACCAAAATGGACCATTTGGAAGTCCTTTTGTTGATTCTGAAAAAACCCCCGTCACGATTGGGACAACAAATGCCTTACAAATCATCTATCTCCGCCCTGCCACTGATTTTGATCAAGCAAGAAAACTCACTGAATCATTAATGAACATGTTTACCCAAATTCATGGTGGCGAAGCTTCTTACCAAATTATTTCTTAACCATTAACCGCCTCTTTTTTTTCATAAAAAGAGGCAAAGCTCTCTCTAATAAACAAATATAAAAAAACGCAATGCATCGTTCTCCTATGTAACGATACACTGCGTTAGTTAATATGTATGGAGCGGGTGATGGGAATCGAACCCACTACATCAGCTTGGAAGGCTGAGGTTTTACCAGTAAACTACACCCGCATTTTATGAACAAAGTATGAACACCAGCTGACTTTTATATAATACACAGTTTTTTTAGGACCGTCAAGGGATTATTGCGAATTATGTCGATTTTTCTTACTTTTCTTCCTCATTTAGTTCTGCTCCATAAGAACCTACCGAAACTATAAAACCATTGCCAATTAGCTGATAATGAAAGTATTAATTCTAATTATGCTAAAATAAATGTGATGACTATTTTAACAATGATGAGGGATTTCATATGTATAGAATAATGATGATTGAAGACGATGAAAAAATTAGACAGATTGTCGCTGATACGTTGAAAAAGTGGCAGTATGATGTAGTGGAAGTGACCCAGTTTGACCAAGTGATATCGGAGTTTGAGAAGACAGATCCGCATCTCGTTCTATTAGATATCAATCTACCGGTTTTTGATGGATACTACTGGTGCCAGCAAATACGTTCGGTTTCCAAGGTGCCGATTATATTCCTTTCATCCAGAAATCAAAATATGGATATCATTATGGCGATTAATATGGGTGGGGATGATTTCATTCAAAAGCCATTTGATTTAGATATTCTTGTAGCGAAAATAAGTGCACTCATCCGCCGAAAATATACGTATCAAGAGGATGAGGGCAGCCGATTTATCCATCGGGATTTGCAATTAAACGTCACCAATTCAACGATTGAATATAAAGGCCAATGCACGGAGTTAACTCGGAATGAATTTATCCTTTTACAATTGATGATGCGGAATATCGAGAAAATTGTTTCACGCGAGGACTTAATGCAGGCACTATGGAATGAAGATCAGTTCGTCGATGAAAACACATTGACCGTGAATGTGAACCGGATGCGCCGGAAAATCGCTGCACTTGGGCTGGCGGACTTTATTGTCACCCGGAAAGGAATGGGGTATATGATTGAATGACCTTCCTCCGCTATCTAACCTATGAAAAGCCTTATATTTATCTTTTTCTAACTGTTTTCTTGATCTCAGCCGCGGTATTTTTTACCGATAGCAATGGCGGCTGGGCATGGGGGACTTTCTTCTATGCCTTCACGCTATCATCGCTTGTATTACTGGGATTTTTATTATTTCGCTACCAGCAAAATGTCCGTGTGATCCGACAAATGAAAAGTGAGGATTATGACAGTTTGTCTCTGGAAGGAGAATTCGCTAAAGTGCATATCGAGGAGCTTAATCGGAGGCATATCCGTGAAATGAATCGAATTCAAGAAAGAAAAAATGAGCACTATGATTTTATCGTCTCCTGGTTCCATGAGATAAAAACACCGATTGCGGTCCTTCGCTTACTGCAGCAAACCGATATGGATACGGCAAGTTTAAGAGAAGAAATCTCAAAAATTGAAAATTACGTCGATCAAGCTCTCTATTACGCCAAGCTCGACAGCTTTAATCAAGATTACGATATTCAAAAATGTGATATTATCAAAGTTTCAAAGGAGATTGTTAAGTCACATTCAAAAACCTTTTTTTCAAAAAAAATCCGCATTACCATCCAGACAGATTTACTTGAGGTTCAAAGTGATCCTAAATGGCTGCAATTTATCGTCAATCAGTTAGTGACAAATAGTTTAAAATATACAGAATCTGACGGAGAGATTACCATTTCCGCATTCGAAACACCAAAAGAAAAACAGCTGGTCATTCGGGACAGTGGAATTGGCATCAGCCAAAAAGACCTGCCGCGTATTTTTAAACGTGGTTTTACCGGAGAAACAGGACGCTCCTTTACGAAGTCGACTGGAATGGGGTTATATTTAGCTCAACAGTTATGTAACAAATTAGGACATTACATTAGTTGTACATCAGAAGTAGGGAAGTTCACCCAATTTATTATTCACTTCCCGCTCGATAGCGATCCGTATTTCATCATGAAAAAAAATACACGATGAGTAAAATCACTCACCGTGTATTTTTTTCGCTGATAATTTTGTAGTAAATAGAGATAGATGATACGTAAAAAATAAAATATGTTAACACATACAATCCCATCACAGAAAAGATAATCGTCGTTAAGGAAGATAAATCTTTTATCACTAGGATGACCGAGTAATATAAAAGAAACCAGCTGTGCAATAATCCAAGTATGAGAGGTGGTAAAAATACAAACAGCAATTGCTTCCGAATAATCTTTTTTATCTCTTTGTCGCCCACACCTATTTTTCGTAAAATAGTGTAGTGTTCCCGTTCCTCCGTCGCTTCACGCAGCTGTTTAAAGTAGATGACACTTCCTAAAGCAAACAGCGCAATGACGGCAAAAAAGGCAACGGAAAACAATATTAATGACGAAGACTCCGTATTAGAAGAATACTGATCCACAAAGGCAGAGTAATAGGCACCATCAGTCTTCATGACGATATCGTATACTTTACGTGATACTTCATTAGATGTCTTAGCATCTTCGATTTGATAAATTTCATAAGTAGAGAGAGTATGCTGATCTTTCAATTTTTCAAAAGCCTCATCCGAAATAATGAGTACAGAAGGTTGTGGCTTATTTGTTTCCCCATTAGGTGCTGTCGGAATACTTAACAACGGATATCTTATTTTTTCAACTATATGAAAAGTGTTTTCACCTAAAACTGTCATCTCAGGCTGATTACTTTTATATTTTGTCGGGTCATCAATTCCTCGTGTTAGAAGAACAGCCTCTTCCCCTTTGATATTGATCTTGCTGCCAACTTCGCGCAAATCCACAATGGCATTTAATTGCGATTCAGGGAATAAGGTAAACTCCTCTGTGTAATATTCAGGATAGCTATAATATCTTTTTCTATCTGAGATTTTATCTGTCCGAATTCCCGTGATCGTTTCATGGGCCATAATCGGATGCGAGTCATTGATGATTTGTTCGATTTGTTTTTGTGTTTCATTATCTTGTGTGGAAAAGGCTAGATGATTGGGAAATTCTTTTTTTACAACGTCAGCTTTCACAGCGTAATCGACTGCAATAAATCCAACCCCAAAGATGACAATCGCGCTAATCAGTGAATTAAACGTAAAGTTGATTGTATTTCCTCTTATAGAAAAACGCAGTGAGGAAATCCATAACATTTTATTCCCTTTAAAATAATTTTTATTCTGACTCATTTTTTGTAAAATCCACCCGGAAAACTGGCGGAAAAATAAATACGTTCCGACTATCAATGCCACTGTTGTAGCCATTAATGTTTCATTAAAATGATCTTTCCATAAATCTGTGTCTCCCGATAGCGTAATCGTGTAATAAGATCCCACTATTAAAATGATCGATACTATCGCCAAGACAAATGAGAATTTAAAGGGTTTGTCCATTTTTTCTTTTGCATGAAACAATTCCACTAGCTGGACACGGCGGACATTAAAATAACTTTGAATCGTAATGATGACGATTAATAAGGCGAATAACAGAATTGTGGAGGCGATCGCTTCAAGTGGAAAAGCAAAAGAAATGTCCTCGTTATAGTGCATTAGGTTCATTAATACCGCACCGAAAAATTTTGATAGTAGTCCACCGATTAAGATCCCACTGGCAACAGAAATGGCACTCAAGAAAAACGTTTCAAAAAAGACCATTGTGGCAATTTGTCTTTCTTTCATTCCGTAAAGTAAATACATGCCAAATTCTTTTTTTCGCTGCTTCATGAAAAATGAGTTAGCGTACAAGATAAAGAAAACAATAAATAAAAAGACGATCATCGAGGCAATGAAAATAACTGTTTTGTAGTTTTCTTTATTCTGAATGGCCTCAACAACATCCTCGTTGAACATTAAACCAGAAAAAGTAAAGTAAATGACAACCCCGACAAGCATGGAAATGAAATAGATGGTATACAAACGGAAATTCCGCTTCATATTCCTCCATGATAAATCAACTAAGCTCATCGCCGGTCGCCTCCTAAGGCACTTTGAATCGTCAGAATTCGATCAAAGAATTCTTTTTCCGATTGTTCCCCTTTAAACATTTCATTGACGATTTTTCCATCACGCAAGAAGATCACACGCTGACAATAGCTCGCTGCATATGGATCATGGGTAATCATCAATACCGTAGTATCGAACGTTTTATTGAGTGATTGCATTTGTTCTAGCAGCAGGGTAGCCGACCTTGAATCAAGTGCGCCGGTTGGTTCATCGGCAAATACAATCGCAGGATCAGTAATGAGCGCTCGAGCGGCTGCCGTGCGCTGTTTTTGGCCGCCGGAAATTTCAGATGGATATTGATGTAAAATCGATTCAATATTTAATGCTTCACTCAATTTCGCTAAGCGCTGCTCCATTAGGGAAAGAGGTTTTTTTTGTAATGCCAGCGGCAGGAGGATATTTTCTTTCACCGTTAAGGTATCTAATAGATTGTAATCTTGAAATATAAATCCCATTCGTTTTTGGCGGAATTCTCGTAACGATTTCTTTTTTAAATCTAATAACGATTTTCCCTCTATCCAAACTTCACCGCCGCTAAAAGCGTCAATTGTTGATAGGGTATTCATTAAGGTTGTTTTCCCAGAGCCAGACGGCCCCATAATCGCGGTGAATTCACCTTGTTCAATTGTTAAATCAATATTTTTTAACAATTGTGTATTTCCGTAAGATTTCGATAAGTTCTTTGTTTGTATAATTTTAGTCATTGTTTCGTCCTCCTTCACAACCTTACTATACCGACTAATTTGCCCGCAAACCATCGATATAACAATCTTTAATGTGACATTTTTGTCATGTTGAGATTGTTATATCGATGGTTTTATAAAAATGTGTATAATGAAATCATATCTTTTTCCTTATTAGTTTTGAAAACAAAAAAACACCCTTAAACGCTGATTTAACGGGTGTTTTTGTTCCTTATTCAAGTTTCATCTTTTACACTCCACCTAAAGGTTTAAATGATTCTCTTTAAAAATTTGATCAAGATATCGCATATCATCCTCATTCAATCTTTTAAAAGGCTCCCTGCACCCATTACAACTAATCCCCATTTTTTCAAGGCCATATTTAATTCCTTGATTTACCCCTACTTTGATGAGTGCTTCAATCACATTATTGGCTTCAATTTGAATTTTTCTCGCTTCTTTTAATTTATTTTCGTAATATAGGTTATAGATTTGAATGAACTTTTCAGACATTAAATTATACGTACTACCGATACCTCCATCAGCTCCCATGGTTAACCCGGCTAAAAATATTTCATCATGACCATTAAACAAAATTTTCCCTTTATTCTTAAATCGTTCTAATTCAAACAGGTTCATGGATGTGTGTTTGACCCCGATAATTCTCTCGTTTTCTAACAATTGATAAAAATGATCCATTGAAATTTTAACACCAGAATTAGTAGGAAAATTGTATAAGATCATTGGCACTTTTACACTTTCGATAATCGTCTGATAATATTTTGTAATTTCCTCAAAACCAAATTGATAGTAAAAAGGCGGAATGGCTGAAATGGCATCCACTCCTACTTTTTCACCATATTGCGCCATTTCTACTGAGTCATCTGTCCGAATGGATCCAACATGATAAATGATAGTGGCCTTTCCTTTCGCCTCATCAGTAACAATGTCAATCAATCTTTTTCTTTCCTCCATATGTAAAAGAAAGGTTTCAGCAGTACTTCCGTTCACATAGAAACCCTTTACACCTTTTTCAAGATTCATTCTAACAATTTTTCTTAATGAAGCCTCATGGATTTCACCCTTATTAGTGTAAGGAGTGACCAATGCTGGAAATATTCCTTTATACTTATCCATAACTAAATCTCCTTTTCTGCAATAGGATGGAAGGGAATGAGAGGCCGGATTCATTTATACAGCCTCTATATGATTCTCCTACTATAAGAAAAATAATAGTAAATTTAATATAAGGAACGAAGCTTAAAGACATTAAGTAATTCCCCAACGCTTATTGAACTAGTTGGATTGAATTCTTCGCTGTTTAGATAATTTAATAATTCTAAGTATAGTGTATGAATTTCCGGTTGTTTCATTGTATTTTTCTCCAAAAAGTTAAATGTAGAGACAAACAGTTTTCCGTTTCCAACCTTCGTTTCAAAAGCATAGGCTAATCGTTTTGCACGATTGAAGTTATCAATTACTTCCACAATTGGTTTTACTTGTGGCAGGGAATCAAGGTTCAATGCCACTGTATCGTTCACGATATGATACCATTGCCAATCTGTAAAACGATCATGTGGGAAGTGCTTTAATGCAGGATGTTCATCAATAATCATCCCCATTGTTGTTCCTGCCTGGCCTGAGAACCAGAGATAGTTCCAGAAGATCGGCAAGTATTTCGTAGGAATTTCATCATATGCCTCATTCGGTTGAGCCATCAGCCATACCGATCCACCGTCAATTAAATATTGAAGCACATCTCTTGAGATTCGGTTGGTAATGGCAAGGTCGACTCCATTCACCTGTACATGACTGTGTTGTTTAATCCCGATCAGCTTTTCGAATTTAGCTCCATACATAATTGATCTAAGTGAATTTTCATTAGACCAGATGCGCGACTGATTGTCCGGCAGCTTTCCACGGCTCATTGACCAGAAATCCCATTGATTTTGATAAATCGTTCCATCAATTTCAATGGCTGCAGCTAATTGCAATTTTCGGGAACTCCCTTCAGGAAGTATAACCTCAAGCTGGGTTAGTTCCGTGTTATGACCGCTCACTAGATTATGAATAGTTTGAATTCCTTCAGCTATCGTCGTATCCTCTGATGATAAGGTCCATTTTAGCTTCGCACTTGTAGCTGGTTTGCCAAAATGGGATACTTCGAGACTTGCCTTCAATGTTTCACCAACGAAGTAAGTGCGTTTGCAACTTCTCATCAACAGGATAGTTTGACTGTTAAATTGGCTAAAAACTTCGGGAGTGATGACCCGTTTCGAGTTCCAAAAAACATCCAAGATCCCTACCGTCGCATGACCTTGCCCAGGGAAGTCACGAATATCCAGGAGTTGAATGCCAGCCAAGTTTGGAGTACGTCTCGCTTTTTCCATTCCCTCTTTTAACGTACGTACCATATGAACCCCGGTAGCTTCAATAAATTCATCCACACGATGTTCCAGTCCTTTTATTTGTAACGTTTCTTGAATAGAATCCAACCAACTTGGTTTGATGACTCCTTTGTATAGTTCAGCTTCTTGCGGTCTAACGTACATCGTAAATTGGCCATGCTCGTGTGCAATTAGAGGTTTTTCTTCCAATCTAGTAACTTCTCTAAAATCAGATGTTGTATCTGGTAATGCTGCCTGATTGATATGGTATGGCGGATGCCAATTTAATGTAGGTATATAAAAGTCACCTGCACGATCATTCGCTGGCAATTCACCAAACCCAGTATTATCTGTAAAAAGACGAGTGGAATCCAATTCCCTTGCAAATTGCACAAATTGATTTAATTGCGGATGGCCTTCTTGATTGGTCAACTCATTTCCCATCGACAATAATACAAATGATGGATGCAGATGCAGGTTATGTATGATCCGCTCCAATTCACGTTTCAAGAATAAATTTACTTCTTCAGGTGCATCATTTTCTCTTTCTCTATAAAAAACGCTCCAATGAGGCAATTCTGTTTGGACAAGCATCCCTTCCTCATCCGCCGCTTGCCAAAATGGTTCAGGAGCAGTCCAACCGTGTAAGCGCACATGGTTAAACCCATAGCTTTTGACAATTTTAAAATTCTCTTGGTAATACTCTTTATCCCATACCGGATAGCCTGTTTGAGGAAAGATACAACAATCTACATAACCAGACAAAAAGACTGGTTCTTCATTCAGCAGAAATTGATTTTTGTCAGCTTTAAATGTTCTTAAACCGAATGATTCTGTTCTTGTATCATAGATTTCACCATCATGATAAGTCGTTAACTCTAGTTGATACAAATATGGATTTTCAGGTGACCAAACTTGTGCATTCTCTCCCAATCGCAGCAAGAATAATTCATCTAATAATGTTGAATGATTTAGGATCTCTCTTTCTTCTACTGTAACGACATGACCCTCTGCACTTATTACTTTTACTGATAAGGATCGTTTACATTGCTTAAGTCCTTCATGATTGAGTTGGACTTGTAAATCGATGCTTTTGTCCACCGTATTGGATTGAATTTTAATATCAGTAATCGTATGAGGGATCACACCCTCAATTTCTATGCCTCCTGTTATTCCACCCCAATTTGTTGCCGTGTGATAGGAATGAATATGACTTTCATGCAAAGCTAAATCCATCCTGTTATCCACTTTGATGGCAAAATGGTGCTTCTTCCCAGATTCAACATGCGAGGTGATATCAAAGGAATGCGGAGCAACCAAGCTCTCACCCTTGCCAACTAATTTTCCATCAATCCATAATTCAGTATGCCATCTGACACCTTTTAAAATAAGTTTCGTTTTAAGTCCTTTCAAAGAATCCGGAATAAGGATGTCATTGATATACCAAGCAGCTCCTTCATACTCCAAATCTTTCTTCCATGTTCCAATTGGGTAATGGGAAGAATTGGTACCATACCCTTGTTCCTCCCAGGAACCAGGAACTTGAATGATATTTTCTGGCGCTTCTGCTAATCGATTGTGCCAATCTTGATTATCCTCATGGTCTATAGAAAATAACCATTTCCCATTCAGACTCTCAACCACTTTATTCTCTTTCAAGGTTCGAATATCCATTCATTTCACCCATTTCCATTTTTATAAAAAATTAATTTATTTAATGTAAGAAAGTTAACTTCATATATAATGACCAAACGGAGTAGGATCACATATTTATTTAACAGATCCATTTGTTAAACCCTCGATAAAATGCTTACTTGCAAAAATGAATGCTATGAATATTGGTAAAATACTAATTGATGTTCCTAACATGACCCCCGATACATCGGTCCCAAACTGGGTTGTAAGATTTGTCAACCCCAAGGGAACTGTGAATTTCTCTTCACTATTCAAAACAATCAACGGAGTTTGGAAGCTTTGCCATGAATTTAAAAAGGATAAAATTGCCAGCGCACCCAACCCTGGGCGAATCAAAGGAATGACAATTTGCCAATAAATTCTCAATTCGGATGCCCCATCTAATTTGGCTGATTCATACAATTCCGCCGGAACGGCCTGCTTTGAATATTGAATCATCCAAAACACCCCAAAAGGATAAGCCGCAGCAGGAATAATCAGAGCCCAGTGGGTATCGATCCAGCCAAGCGATTTTATTTCCATAAACCAAGGGACAATACCAGCCAGAGGCGGGACCATGATGGATCCAACTACAATATAAAAGAACCATTTATAACCCGGTGCATCAGTGAACCTTGCAAATCCATATGCTGCAAAGGAACACACAAATAATATGAGCAAGGTTGATAGAATGGATACATAAACACTATTCCAAAGGTTGGAGAAATATGGAATAGTTTCAAGCAATCTATTAAAATTATTTAGTAATTCATCTCCCGGCAATAGAGGAGGAGGAAATCGAAAAACATCTTCCCGAGAGTTTGTGGATAAAATAAACATCCAAATAATCGGGAATACAAAAATGACCGATAAGATTACCATGAAAATCTGAGGAATTAGTTTACGAATGTTCATTGATGCTTTTTTCATCATCCCTTTACCTCCCTTATCATGTTCTATTTCGTAAAAATCTCGAATTGATCAATGTAAAGATCAAGATGAGAGCAAATAATATGTAGGACTGCGCTGAAGCAATACCAAAATCAAAATATTCGAAGGCATTTTGATAAAGATACATCGCCATGCTTAATCCTGCATCATTCGTTCCACCACTGCCTTGAGTCAATACGTAAGGTTCGTCAAATATTTGGATTCCTCCAACGGTCGCCGTTAAAACGCTCACCATAATGATTGGCAACATAAGAGGCAACGTAATTTTTCGTATGATTTGTCCTCCACTTGCCCCATCAATCTTTGCAGCTTCATATACATCACTAGAGATGGTCTGTAATCCTGCCAAGAAAAGAATAAAATGGTAACCAGTCCATCTCCAAATTATGATTAATACAATTAAGGGTTTAATCCATGTTTCGGAGCGCAACCATTCTATTTTTACAGTACCTTCTACAAAAAAGCTCAAAAACATATTCATGATCCCTGAGTTTGTAGAAAAAATAACACTGATCATGACAGCAGTAAGTGCGGGAGCAACTAGTAATGGAAATAAAAATACAACACGATAAAACCCTTTAGCACGTCGAATATAGTAATTCACCATGAATGCTAAAATAAAAGCTAGACCAAGTGTCAACACAGTGGAGAAAAACCAAATATAAAGGGTGTTGAGGAGTGACTTTATAAAAACGGGGTCATGATACAAACGTATATAATTTTCGAACCCTACCCATTCTGGCGTCCCCATCCCATTCCATTCCGTAAACCCTATGAAAAAGGAGGCGATAATCGGAAAAAGACTGAATATCGCAAAAAGAATAAAAAATGGAGCAATAAAAAAATAAAACATTTTATACTTTTTCATTCTTCTGAGAAGGGATATTTTTTTCGTCGTGTCAATTGTACTAGCTTGAGTTATCACATTTTTGTCGACAATTACATTTCTGTCCATTTTATCCACCCCCTATAAATGTGCGGAGAGCATTATTATTGGGCCCTCCACACTTAATACTAAAATCTATTATTTTTTCACCCTAGATTCTACCTCTTTGATTGCCTGCTCCAAAGAATCGTTTATCGTCTTACCGCCAAAAGTAATATTTGTCAACATTTTACCTACAGCATCTTTTGCAATTTGGTCATTTTTAGTAGGGTATGGAATCCCCATTTTTTCTTGGACGTTTTTGAAGATTTCATTCGTTACTTGACCACCAAAGAATTCATTTTCTTGATTCATCCAATCCGCTTCCATTCCCGCTAAAAAGGCAGGGTATAATTCATCTTTTTCGTACATCCCTTTTAAGTTTTCCATATCTTGAGAAACGAATTGAGTAAATTTCCACGCAGCTTCTTTGTTTTTACTATCCTTCAAAATACCAATGAAGTCTCCACCGTTATTGAAGGAACTTTGTCCATTATATTCAGGAGCATACGTTACACCCCATTCACCTTCTGTACCAACTGCGTTATTTTTCAAATATTTCCCAAACCAATTACCTGAGAAGAAGGTAGCGACTGTACCATTTTGCATGGAAGCATTCCATTCTGGAGACCATGCTTCATATGGAGAAACAGCTTCTATATCATTTAATTTGTCCACTAAATCATACCCAAACTTGAAATGCTCATTACCGATCAGCAATTTTCCATTTTTATCAAAATAAGAAGTACCTCCTTGCTGCATAATCGTATCTACGATTCCTCCAGGAGTATCTATCATCCACTGCTTTCCTGATTTAGATAGTTGTTTTGCCACTTCAACATAATCATCCCAAGTTTTCAACAGCTCATGGACCTCTGCTGGTTCAGATGGTAGTCCAGCTTCCTTAAATAGAGTTTTATTATAGAACATCGCAGCGGGGGCTGAATTCTTTGGCAGAGCAAATATGTAACCATCCTTCCCCTTTACATAATTCCAAAAAAAGTCAACATATTTACCATCAAATTCATCTGCGTTATATGGATCTTTACTTAAATCTTCAAATGCTCCCAATTCTTTAAACTTAATAACATTATTAATTTCAACCATAGCCACATCTGGCCCTTTACCAGAAACAGCAGCAGTAGCTAATTTATCATGATATTTGTCTTGTGAAAATGCCTGTACAGTAACTTTAATATCTGGATATTTTTTCTCAAATAAAGGAATTGTGATTTCTTCAAAAGTTTGATCATTGTTTGGCCAAGTCCACACCGTAATTTCCGTTTTCCCATCTTTCCCCTTAGCTTCTCCCCCAGATTTCTGGTTAGTTGAACACGCTGTAAATAAGAACAAAACGATCATTAAAACTAGAAAACTAGAAACATACTTTTTCAAAAATACCTCCCCCTTCTTGAAAGCGCTTGCTTTCATTTGCCCTTATTATATTAAACTCACTTTACATAGTCAATTTATTTTTCAGAACTTTTAATTTATTTCAACCAATACTCATACGTTTTATTAGTAAATTCAAGCAAAAACCATTTTGACTTATCTGAATTCTTTATATATACTAAACTCAGTTAATAAAATAAAACTGGATTAATCGATACCAGCTATTCTCATTCTCTAATTGGTGGTGAAGCAATCTGTTAAAGAACAACTATGTCGATAGTGTGAAAATTGGATTTATAATTCAGGAGGAACATCTATGAAACAAAAAATCAGTAAAGATTTAATGAAACTATATAATCAAAAATTGCTCTTAAGAATTATTAAAGAGAAAGGACCTATTTCAAGATCTGATCTTTCTAAAATAACAGGTCTTACGCTCCCAGCCATTTCAGAAATTACAAAAGAGCTTGAGTCCCTCTATTTAATTAACAACATTGGGGAAACGCGAATAACTCGTGGAAGATTCCCATCCATGTATCAATTAAATGGTGATGCCTTTAAGGTAATCGGGGTAACCATCCGCTCTCATTCTATAAGAGTCGGTCTTATTAATTTAGTAGGAGATATTCTCTACTACGAGGAACAATACCAGTCATCCAATACAAAACCAGAAGTCATGGCAGATGCAGTTTCATCAATAGTGGATCGTGTCTTGCATGAAACAAAGACACAAAGACATGAGGTGCGTGGAATCGGTTTGGGAATGCATGGCATTGTAGATGCAGTCAATGGAATATCTATCTACCCTCCTCATTTGAAATGGGAAAATGTTGCCATTAGGGATTTGCTTGAAGAACGGATTCATTTTCCTGTCTTGGTAGATAACGATTGTAACACGTTGGCACTTGCTGAATACTGGTACGGAGGTGGCAGGAGCCTAAATTCCTTTATTACATTGAATGTAGATTATGGAATTGGTGCTGGTATCATTGTGGATGGAAATATTTTTCATGGAAGAGACTTCGGTGCCGGACAGATAGGACATACAGTGGTTTCAGATAATGGTCCATTATGTTCTTGTGGTAAGTATGGGTGCTTGGAGGCTATGTCGAGTGAAAATTCTATTGTGGAGAATATCCAAAGGAAAGTCAAACAAGGATACCATTCTTCTATCACCCATATTGAATCTGATCCCGATAAAATCAATATTCATCACATCTATAAAGCAGCTGCTACAGGTGATGAACTAACCTTAAACACTTTAAATCATGCCGCTCATTATTTAGGTATCGGTATCTCGATGCTCGTTAATTTGTTCAATCCTGAAAAGGTAATTGTGACTGGCGGTGTAATAAGATCCAAAGATATTGTTTTAGACACTTTAAATGAAACATTTAATATGCATGCATTAAAAACTAATGTTAAACATTTTGAGCTTGTTACATCTAAATTAGGCCAAAAAGCAGATGTACTAGGTGCAGGAACATTATGGATCAATGAAATATTCAAAGGAGACACGACTCTGACCGATTTATTAAATCTTGCTAGCATTAATAACTAAAATTGATACAAACTCAATGAGGAGTGATAAACATGAAGGATCACGTAAAGGTTTGGGAAGAAATAAGAGATATTCCAACCTATGGAGTTGGTGAACCAGATAAAAATCCGATGTTTCTTGAAAAACGTGTTTACCAAGGAAGCTCTGGACGAGTTTACCCTCATCCTGTTATTGACAAAATAGAGAATGACAAAAAATCACAGCCCTACAAGCTGATCATTTTAGAAAACGATTACATTCGGATTGAAGTTTTACCGGAGTTAGGTGGGAGAATTTACAGAGCATTGGATAAAACCAATGATTATGATTTTGTCTACCATAACCAAGTTATTAAACCTGCACTGGTTGGACTCACAGGACCTTGGATTTCTGGTGGCATAGAGTTTAACTGGCCGCAGCACCATCGCCCAAACACCTTTGGTCCTGTCGAATACAGGATGGAAACAGATCTAGATGGAAGCTGCACAGTTTGGGTAGGCGAAATCGATCGGATGTATGGAACGAAAGTGACAACCGGATTCCGGCTGTTTCCAGAAAGAGCCTACCTAGAAATTGAAGTGATCTTGTACAATAGAACAGCAGAAACCCAAACCTTTTTATGGTGGGCAAACCCTGCTATTCCAGCAAACGACTACACCCAATCTGTCTTCCCTCCTGATGTTAATGCCGTTTTCGACCATGGAAAACGGGATGTTTCTAAATTTCCAATTGCAACTGGAACTTATTACAAAATAGATTATTCTGAAGGCGTAGATATTTCCAGATATAAAAATATCCCTGTACCTACATCCTATATGGCTTATAGATCAGACTATAATTTTGTGGGGGCCTATGACAATAAAGTGGAAGCTGGCTTATTACATGTGGCCAACCACCATGTATCACCTGGCAAAAAACAATGGACTTGGGGAAATGGAGATTTTGGTCAGGCATGGGACCGACAGCTTACGGATGTAGATGGTCCATATATTGAATTGATGACTGGGGTGTATACAGATAACCAACCCGATTTCACTTGGCTTCAGCCTTATGAAGAAAAATCTTTCAAGCAATATTTTATGCCTTATAAAGAGATCGGTATCGTCAAAAATGCTACGATCGATGCTGCAGTGAACTTGGAAGTGGATGAAAAAACGCAAAAGGCAAACGTCCAGGTTTATGCAACATCTGATTTTAAAGGAGCAGTTGTCGAATTAAAGGGGAAACAGAATAATTATATCAATGAAACTATCAATTTATCCCCTAACAATACGTATACATCTGTCATAAAAATAGAGGATCTTGAAAAGGCACATGATTTAAGGCTTACTGTAAAAAATGATAAAGGAAAGGTACTTGTTTCCTATCAGCCTAAAAAGCCTGATATCGAAAAGGTACCCGAGGCGGCGGAAGCCATCCCTACCCCTGAAGAGTTAAAGACTATTGAAGAGCTATATTTGGCGGGCCTACATCTTGAGCAATATCGCCATGCTACATTTGAACCAGAAAACTATTATTTAGAAGGGCTAAAACGTAACCCAAATGATATAAGAATCAATGTGGCTTACGGAAAATTATGGTTAAGAAGGGGGAAATTCAAAGAAAGTGAATCGTACTTTTTAACGGCCATCAGATCATTGAAAACTAGGAATCCAAATCCATACGATGGAGAAGCTTTTTATCAATTAGGCGTTGCTTTAAAAATGCAAGGCAAGCTTAATGAAGCTTTTGCCGCCTTTTATAAAGCGACATGGTCGGCCGCGTGGCAAGAAAGCGGGTACTTCTCCCTTGCACAAATTGCTACTAGAAAAGGTGATTATGAGGAAGCTTTGGAGCTTATCAATCGATCCTTGATCCGCAATAATCATAACTTTAGAGCACGGGTATTAAAGACTGCAATTTTGAGAAGGCTAGGCTACATTGAAGAGGCTAAAGTTTTTGCTAAAGAAACCCTCCAATTTGACCGTTTGGACTTTGGTTCACATAATGAAGTATTATTATTAGAAAGAGAAAGCGGAGAAGTAGAACAAGCCAAACAGTCACAATCTGAGATCAATTCTTTAATGAGAAAGGACGTATTCAACCATTTAGCACTAGCTGATGATTATCAAAGCTCTGGACTTCTTGAAGAAGCAATTGATGTCCTTTTACGTTTGGTTCCAGATGAAACTGTGGAAGGCTACCCAATGCTGCATTATGCCTTAAGCTACTTATTTAGTCAACTTAGACAATCAGAGAGAGCAGAAGCTCATCGAGCATCCGGTATGAGGGCAAAACCAGACTACTGCTTCCCTAATTGCCTTTTTGAATTACTTGTATTGGAAGACATAATAAGAGAAAACCCGAAAGATCATCGTGCACACTATTATTTAGGCAATCTGCTTTATGATAAGAAAAGACATACTGAAGCCATTGAACATTGGGAAATATCAAGAGATATTTATCATGAATTTCCAACAGTCCACAGAAATTTGGCTCTTGGATACTATAATAAACTCGGCAACGCAAAACAAGCACTACAAGAATTAGAAGTTGCTTTTCAACTTAATTTAAAAGATGCAAGAGTCTTTTATGAATTAGACCAATTATGTAAAAGGCTAAATTACAAGCCGGAACAGCGATTAGTAAATTTAGAAAACTATATGGAATTAGTTCTAACAAGGGATGATCTTTATATTGAATACGTATCTCTTCTAAATATCCTTGGAAGATATGAAAATGCTTTGATCGCTTTACAATCACGGATATTCCACCCCTGGGAAGGCGGCGAAGGGAAGGTTACAAGACAATACGTTTTTGCCAATGTGGAATTGGGTAAAGAACACCTCAAAGCAGGCGATTATGATAAAGCCATAGATTATTTAACGTCAGCCCTTAAGTATCCCTTAAATCTGGGAGAAGGAAAGCTTGCCGGTGCCCAAGAAAATGATATTTTTTACTACCTTGGTTGTGCATATGAAAAAGCAAGTCAATCATTGCAAGCAAAAGAATGCTTCCAGATTGCATCATTGGGGTTACATGAACCAAAAAGTGCTATGTATTATAACGACCAACCACCTGAAATGATTTTCTATCAAGGACTCGCTTGGATCAAATTAAATAATGAGAAAGAAGCCAAGAGAAGATTTAATAAGCTAATTGATTATGGTGAATCTCATATTTTTGATAAGATAAAAATAGATTATTTTGCAGTGTCACTACCTGATTTCCTTGTTTTCGAAGATGATCTGAGTAGAAGAAACAGAATTCATTGCAAATATATGATGGGACTTGGACATCTAGGGCTATCCCAATATAAAAAGGCTCTGAATTTTTTCGATGAGGTATTAGTCCAAGATACTAATCATCAAGGTGCTCTTCTTCATAAAAGATTATGTAAATACTATAATGAATTTGTACAAATCTAATGAATAAAATTGGCATTCCATTTCTTTTCTCACTTTGAAATGGGATGTCTTTTTATTCATTACAAAATATTCATCACCCTAACAGGTAAACATTATTCATCGTCATTAAAAGGGAAGGTTGGAAGGGCAGACAGTATTTGAACTGTTGGCAGCGCTAGCCGAACTTCTGTGAAAAATATATAAATATTATCCCGGCCTGCTCTACTCTATTATCAAAACAAAAAGCACCTCCAAGACATTGATTTAACAACACCTGGAAGTACTTTTTTTTAAAAATATGTATTCGTTTTTTTAAAGATACCGGTGGTCGGGGTCGAACCGACACTCCAGAAGGAACACGATTTTGAGTCGTGCTTGAACGTCTGAACCCTTGAACCACTTGTATTAAGCTATTTATCAACTATTTCTTAAAATCATGTCATACGACCTGTCAATTTATGTTCCTATTATAGCAAATATAGCAAGAAAATCACACGTAAAATACTGTCTAATAAGGACATTTTCTTATGTTTCATACGGCTGTATTTTTAACTCTGATTGCAGGATTAGGAGTGCTATAACCATTTACTAATATTGACTTACTACCTTTGGTTATAAGCACCCCGACACCTTGCCTTGTGTTTGAAATACTTGATTAACGTTATATGTTTTTATGTTTTTGTGTTTATATAAGGTTAATCAAAAATTCCAAAAACCTTAATTATTGCTTGCGTTTTCTTTCTCGTCAGAAACATCTTGTATTGTTTTTAGTGATTCTTTGTAGTTGGTTGCATATGTTTTACTCAATTTTTCTTGTTTGATACCATCATTCAATAAATCATCTATAAGAATGGAATCATACGCTGTTAATGTTCCCTTTATAACTTCCGATTTCTTTTTACCTCCTAGTATCTTTTGAAGTTTATGATTGTCTTTTACTCTAACAACATCATTAAAAAATGAATTTTCTCTTGCCACGGCTTTTTGGTAAGCAAATGCTAAATGTTCCTTTTTAAAATCCATCACAAGTGAATCTTTCATATAGTTCTGAATCTCTTTATCTGTTGCAATTAAATCAATGTAAACAGCATCATAAACATACTCATATCCAAGTGATTGCAAATACTTGTATTCATCTTCTTTATAAGCTAATACAGATAAGTTTTTAGGTTTATATCTAATATCTGTAGCTGTAACCTCATGTTTTTCACGTAAACTTTTTAGCATTTTGTCAATCTTACAAACTTCACTAACAATTATAGGGTCATGGATTTCCCTACCGAATTTATCTAGACTGACAGCATTTACAACATCCATATGTCTTATGATTCCTTTTTCTTTCATGTCTTTCACCACTGATTCTATATGTTTCCTAATTCTTTGTGTTTCTTTATTAACTGCATCCCAAAACATCACATATCCATATTTTTTATATTTATCGTCAAGATTTTTATAATAACCTTTCTGTTCATCAATAGTTATTTTTTCAGATGCAAAAAATAATACATCACTCATGACTTCTAAATCACGGGCAAGCACCCTATAAGTTGTCGATGGTTTCCTATTAGGATTTTTCAAATAAATCAAGATTATATTTTGTAGAATTTCCTTATATGGCATCTGCTCTTGACCACAATTAGAATAGTTTTGTAAATGTTTCCTTTCAACTTCTTCATCTCTTTCACCTGCTAGTCTGTACAAATTTTTCTTATCAATCTTCACAACTTCAACAATATGCCATTTCTGTTTAGCTGTTGTTATAGTTGTATCTTTATGACCCCCTAGCTTTTTATATTTTGCAAAGTATTCCTTACATTTTTCTGTTCCAAACATTTCTGCAAATTCTGCAACTGTTAAAATCATTTCATCGTTATAACTTGTCATTTTTCCAATTACCCTTTCTTATTTCATTTAGGATAGGAACTAGGGTAGTATAAAAAGAAATATATATTAATACCCAAGTTCCTATCCTAAGACATTCCCCTAAAACTCCAACAACATCAAAGTATGTTCAGCGACTTTGGTACTTTGGTCGCAACAATGCGAAATCTGCGACAGCAGTTTTGCATTGCTGGTCAAAGTACATAACCAACAATTTATTATGTATGTATTTCATTATTTCATTATTAACCTTTATTCTATGCCATCCCTCACCTCTCAAAAAACAAACAGATTGATACTAAAAATATCAATCTGTCAACTAATTACTCTTATATTATAGCACTTTTTAGTGAATTTGTCGAATTTTCCTCTTACGATATTATTGACTTATTAAATAAAATGTGGTATCAAAAAAATCGCTCTATAAAGGATATTTTTCGATTGGTCTTTTTTAATTAGAACCCTTCAAAAGTATGTCATTAGAGCGACTTTTATTTATTCTTTGATAAAGACTGTTTTCGTACACTTTGTTGTTTTTCATTATGTAAATCATAGACTCTTAATTCCTAATATTATTTTGACTTCGTTTCGGTTCTTTGTTGTCCTTTTAAAACCATCCTTTGAATCCAAGATTAAAACTGTTTTTCCAATCCAAAACCTTAAATATAAAGATTGAAATTTAATTGGGTATATTATTCCTTTTTCTTCAAATTCAGTACCATCACTTAATTCTGTTTCCGTTCTTATTAACCATCTGTTTCCAATACCAAGTTCAATGAATTTCAAATCTACATCCCCTTTTTCTTGCCTTCTGACCAACATTATATCAATACTCAATATTTTTTGGTCAAGAAAGCAATAAACATACGAAAACAACCTTGATAAAAGAAAACTTTTATAAAAAATTATTTAACTTGCTTCATATTCTTCAATCAGCTTGTACAAGGTTGTTCTGCTTACTCCAAGTTCATCGGAAAATTGGGTTTTGTTGATTTTACGTGCCATATATTTTTGATATAATTCTTTGAATTTCTCGTCTATTTCAATCGCCTTTCTTCCCTTGTACTTGCCATTTGCTTTGGCGATTGCGATTCCTTCACGCTGTCGTTCTAGCATGTTCATTCTTTCAAATTCGTTTATTGCCCCTAACATTGTAAGCATTAGTTTTCCCTGTGGCGTTGAAGTATCGATGTTTTCTTTTAGAGAAATCAAAGTAACGTTTTTTTCTTGCATTAACTCCACTAATTCAAGTAAATCCTTTGTACTTCTAGCCAGCCGTGAGAAGTCATTGATGATAACTGTATCGCCTTCACGCATATACTCAAGCATGGCTTGTAATTGTGGTCTTTTCGTATCTTTTCCACTTACTTTCTCAATAAACCATTTGTCAATGCTCGCTCTTTCTTCAATAGCTTTTACCTGTCTTTGCTCGTTCTGGTCAACTGTTGATACCCTAACATAACTTAAAAATTTCCCCTTACTCATTTTTAAACGCTCCTTATTTGGTATTAACTATATATTACCAAATTGTTCATTTGAAGTCTATAATGTAGTGAACAAATTGTTCATAAAGTAGAAAAATAATTCTATTTAAACATGAATAAGGAGTTGCTAAAACGTTCATTTAGGTCATGGTCTATATTTACAATTAGTTAAACAAAACAAGGACTATAAATATTGAACAACCTTTTTAGTCCATTCTCCTTTTTCATCTGCAAGTAGCGTTTTCCAACCCAAATTAATTGCTTCCTTATGATTTTTCTCTTGGTCATCAACAAATAAAACATTTTTCTCGTTATCAATATGTGATTTCACTATTAAATAAATATCACCTTCCGGTTTACAACACCCTACCTCCCCAGAAATAGTAATACTTTTTATATAGTGTCGAAAAGGAGCAATTATGTGTTTCACCCATTCAATACGATGATTACTCAATAAATGAATATTTGCATATTTACTCCATTTAGGTATTTCTTCGATGGCTGGTAGAGGTTGTATTAAAAATTGTAATTTAGACTTTGCATATTCAATATCAATAGTTGGGAACTCTTTTTTTAACCTAAACCAAAATTCCTTTTCTTCTATCTTTCCTGTCCATAGTTCCTCCCGAACTACTTTTTTAAACTTAATTAGATTTCCATAAGATATCTCAAATTTTGAGGATAAATCATTCCAGAACATTGGTGAAAAGTTAGTTGCAATCACTCCTGCAATATCTAAAACTAAATCAGGTTTTGTAGACATTATTTTTTGCACCTTTCCAAAATATATTTTCTTAATTATTTTCGTTATCTTAAATAGATTTCCTGCTTTTTAAATGAAACTGACCGATACTTAAAGAAAGAAGAAAAAGCTTTACTCCTTTTGAAGTAAAGCCGTCTGTTTATTCAAATAGAAAATAATTATAGTGTCTACATTCTGATTTTAAGATTAACTAATGGTGAAAAAGTTTTATGCTTATCTAAAACATCGTCACTAAACAAATTAACATATACTCTTACCATTTCCATGCTTGTATGACCTAATATCTGTTGTAATTCAAAAATCCCTGCACCGTTCTTTACGCTCAATTTTGCAAAGGTATGTCTAAAAGTATGGCAGGAGCATCTAACCCCTTTTATATCTGCTAGTTTACCGTAAAATGTCACTCTGTTCTGGAATTGCCTTTTTGACATCTTCTCACCGTCTAGCGTGACAAACAAAGCATCCGTTTCCATTACCCCTCGTATTTGAATATACTTCTGTAACTGATTTTTCATTTTTGATTGTATAGGAACGATCCGTTCTTTATACGTCTTAGTATTTCTAATATGAAGTTTAGATTCATTCCATAAAATATCTTGAACACAAATTCCTTCTAATTCGCTCACACGCACGCCTGTTTCAAGCAGTAATAGCATAAAAGTATAATCCCTTACTCCGACAAAAGAGCGTAAATTTGGCTGATTAAAAAGCGTTTGAAGCTGTTCATTAGTAAAAGTTTCAACAACCTTTCTACGGTCTTTTAGTAGTTTAATATCACTTAATGGATTATCTTTAATGTGCCGTTCACGATGGAGGAAATTGAAAAATGCTCTAATGGCTCTTAACCGTGTGTTAATGGTTACTGTTTTTAATCCTTTTTCTTTCATGTACAGGATTATACTTTTTACTTGGTCTTTCGTTATGTTTGCAGGAGCAGGATTATACTCTTTTTCCCTTAGCATCTTATAAAATACAGACATCTCATTTTTATAATATTGGATTGTTTGTGGTCTAAGATTTCTTATTTCACAATCGTCAATAAATAAGGATAAAGCTGTTTTAAAATCAATTTCCTTTACAACCTTTGTTGTGTTAATAATTGATAATTCCTCAATAGATAATTCGTTTGTACGTCTTGCCATTTATTAATTCCTCCCTGTTTAATGACAAGGTACGCACACGATTTTATGTACACGATATTTTTCAAATAATCGTATTTTAGATAAATAAAAAACGTTTCTTACTATGTGTAAGAGACGTTTTCTTCATCGCTTTGACAATCGATGAAATGATACCGGTGGTCGGGGTCGAACCGACACTCCAGAGGAACACGATTTTGAGTCGTGCGCGTCTGCCAATTCCGCCACACCGGCGTATTAATATTTTTTTAGAGCAATGCCGAGGACCGGAATCGAACCGGTACGGTAGTCACCTACCGCAGGATTTTAAGTCCTGTGCGTCTGCCAGTTCCGCCACCCCGGCAAAATAATACTATTTCTAATTCATTAAAAGTAATTTATGGAGGCGGCAACCGGATTCGAACCGGTGGTAAAGGTTTTGCAGACCTCTGCCTTACCACTTGGCTATGCCGCCATATATTGGAGCGGAAGACGGGATTCGAACCCGCGACCCCCACCTTGGCAAGGTGGTGTTCTACCACTGAACTACTTCCGCAAATTGGCTGGGCTAGCTGGATTTGAACCAACGCATGTCGCAGTCAAAGTGCGATGCCTTACCGCTTGGCTATAGCCCAATGTATTTTGAATTAGACTTTTATTCAAGTTAAATTTATGGGGCGGCTGATGGGAATCGAACCCACGAATGCCTGAACCACAATCAGGTGCGTTAACCACTTCGCCACAACCGCCATAATAATAAAATAAATTGGCAGGGGTAGTAGGAATTGAACCCACACCAAAGGTTTTGGAGACCTTCGTTCTACCTTTAAACTATACCCCTAAAAATGGTGGAGGGGGACGGATTCGAACCGCCGAACCCGGAGGGAGCGGATTTACAGTCCGCCGCGTTTAGCCACTTCGCTACCCCTCCACATATATTATTCATTTTGCCAGCAACAAGTGCCGACGAGAGGAATCGAACCCCCAACCTACTGATTACGATTCAGTTGCTCTACCAATTGAGCTACATCGGCAAAAGCTTTGAATAAATGGTGGCTCAGGACGGAATCGAACCGCCGACACAAGGATTTTCAGTCCTTTGCTCTACCGACTGAGCTACTGAGCCAAAAAATAAAATTGTACCCTACAAATAAATTGCGACAAGTCCTTTGCTCAAAAGAACTTCGTTCTTTCTCGCAGATTGCCGCAGAAGCTATTCAGTGATGTGAGCAATCTGCTCTACCGACTGAGCTACTGAGCCATATTTAAATGGCGGTCTGGACGGGACTCGAACCCGCGACCTCCTGCGTGACAGGCAGGCATTCTAACCAACTGAACTACCAGACCATATTGCGGGGACAGGATTTGAACCTGCGACCTTCGGGTTATGAGCCCGACGAGCTACCGGACTGCTCCACCCCGCGACAATAAGAAATATAAAATTTAACGATGCCCTTAGTTTCTAAGGACTGTCCCGACTTCAGAAAGCTTACTCAAGTAGCAGCTCAGTCGGTACAACTCGCAGATAATTCTTTGTAGCAACGCTCGTTGCTCCACCCCGCGACAATAAAAACATTATAATGGTGGAGGATGACGGGATCGAACCGCCGACCCTCTGCTTGTAAGGCAGATGCTCTCCCAGCTGAGCTAATCCTCCAAAATGGTGACCCCTACGGGACTCGAACCCGTGTTACCTCCGTGAAAGGGAGGTGTCTTAACCGCTTGACCAAGGGGCCATATTGTATAAAATAATGGCGGAGAGCAAGGGATTTGAACCCTTGAGACAGGGTTACCCGCCTACACGATTTCCAATCGTGCTCCTTCGGCCACTCGGACAGCTCTCCATATAAA
>NZ_CCAS010000014.1 GCF_000612625.1 Neobacillus jeddahensis | reverse complement strand
CATTGGGTATAAAATTTCTAAAAATCGCTTGAAAATACAGTTGAAGTAGCATAAGATGTAATGTGGATATATTGTTAATATTTTGTGACGAAATAAGTACATTTTTATGAATGATGGGAATGGTTTTCATAATTTTTCCATAAGCATTTAAATTTCTATCATTCCTGTTGGCGTACCATTTCATTCTTTTTCTTTGTTCTATTACGTGAATTATATCACATACATTTTTTTGCTATGTAAAATAAAAATAGTCAAAGCAGTGGAAGCTAAGAAAAAGAGATTAATCAAAAATACTAAAAGGTGGATGTGATCACTTTGAGAAAGCCTAAGATTGTTATTCTCGGTGCAGGTTACGGTGGACTTCTTACAACAGTTCGCTTGCAAAAGTTAATTGGTGTAAATGAAGCAGAAATTGTATTAGTTAATAAAAATGATTACCACTACGAAACAACATGGTTACATGAAGCATCAGCGGGAACACTTCATCACGATAAAGTGCGATACGAAGTTCGTGATGTGATTGATCGCAGCAAGGTCGACTTTGTTCAAGATACGGTTGTTGAAATTAATAAAGATGAAAAGAAAGTCATTTTAGAAAAAGGCGAAGTCGCTTATGACTACCTTGTTATCGCTCTTGGTGGGGAATCTGAAACATTCGGCATTAAAGGGTTAAAGGAATATGCATTTGGTATTAGTAATGTGAATTCATCACGTCAATTACGTGAGCATATTGAATATCAGTTTGCTACTTACAATATGGAAGAAGAGAAAAATGATAATCGTTTATCGATTGTTGTGGGCGGTGCAGGCTTCACAGGAATTGAGTTCCTTGGTGAATTAACTAACCGTATTCCAGAATTATGCCATGAGTATGATGTTGACTTCCATAAAGTGAAAATTACTTGTGTGGAAGCAGCTCCAACTGTATTACCTGGTTTTGATCCTGAGTTAGTCAACTACGCAGTTTCACAATTAGAGCGTAAAGGCGTCGAGTTCTTGATTGGTACAGCTATTAAAGAAGCAAATCCAGAAGGTATTGTTGTTGGTAAAGGTGAGGAAGAGCCATATGAAATCAAGGCTGGCACGGTTGTTTGGGCAGCAGGGATTCGCGGTAATGCCATCATCGAAAAATCTGGTTTCGAAGCTATGCGTGGTCGTGTGAAGGTACAAGTTGATCTTCGTGTACCAGGATTTGAGGATGTATTCATTATTGGTGACAGCTCACTTGTTATTAATGAAGAAATCAACCGTCCGTATCCACCAACAGCACAAATTGCGATGCAGCAAGGTGAGGTTTGTGCACGTAATATTGCTGCTTTAATTCGTAATAAAACGGAGCTTGAATCATTTAGTTTTGAAAATAAAGGAACGGTTTGCTCACTTGGTGAAGATGATGCAATTGGCGTTGTTTTTGGTAAAAAGATTACAGGTGGTAAAGCTTCCTTCATGAAAAAGGTAGTCGACAACCGAGCACTTTACATGATCGGTGGCGCAGGCCTTGTATTGAAAAAAGGTAAATTCAACGTATTCTAAGAAAATAAGTGAAATTGGGAATTTCATTTAGACCAGGGACAGTGTATACTGTCCCTTTTATGATCAACCGAAATGTTATCTAAATTTTTAGAAAATTAGGAAAAACCATGAAAATCAAAGAAAACCTTCAATGTATCCGTTTTCTCTTCGGTATTTGCGTAAATATAGCTCTTTTCTTTTTTTGCTATTCTTGTTATATTATCAGAAAATTAAGTTAATAATTTAAGGGGATGATGGTATGGCAGTAAAGAGCGTGGATACGAAAAATTGTGAGTACTGTTCGGGAAAGGGATATTTTCAATTAGTGCTTGGCGGCTCAGAGACATGTTCAAGTTGTGGTGGATCAGGTAAGAAAAAGGAATAAGCCGGGCTCAACTAACATAACAACTGCTTTTCATTCGAGGGGCCATTTTTTTGCGGCTAGTAGTTAATTTTATTTGTTTTTATTGACTCCCTTTTCGACATTCAGTACACTAAATGTTGATGTACAAAGGGGGAATCACGGGTGCAAATGAGCATCGTTGTTTTAATTATATCGATTGTGCTATTTTTTGTATTATTTTTTGGAATTGGCTTTATCTTGAATATGCTCCTTAGAATGTCGTGGGTAATGGCGATAGTGTACCCCATTGTAGCGATATTAATTGTTGATAAAGTACGTTTTTTAGACTATTTTACGAACAGCAAATCCGCTTTTCATGAGCTTGGTTCTAAGCTGACCGCTCTAGGAACGGCAGATATTCTTATCTTAATAAGCGGACTTGTTGGAGCGATTGCAGCTGGCATTACCATCAAACAATTGCGTAAAAGTGGATATCAAATGTTCTAGACTCTTTACCATATGGTAGAGGTCTTTTTTTGTCGTTTTTTTGAAAAAACGACTTTGGAACTAATTTCTTCTCCTATTTTTGAATAATTCCTTTCAGCTTGGGAATGAATATTTTGGGAGGAGTGAAAAATTTCAATGATTAAAATGAAAAATTGGACAAAACGCTTTTTGATGTCCTGTCTTTTCTTGTTAGCAATCGGAGCGACTTTCCAATCCATTTCAGGAGTAAATGCTACATTACTACTTAATTCCATAGCCGCTAGCAATTCGTCAAGTGAACCCGCTTCCGGGACAACAACGCCATTACTAGAGGATGCCTTTGATTGGTCAAAGTACCCTAAACATACAGTTACAGCTACAGGCTATACAGCAGGATTTGAATCGACAGGCAAAAACCAGGGCCACCCAGAATACGGAATTACTTACTCCGGGGTAAAAGTGAAACGGGATTTATTTTCGACGGTAGCAGCAGATTTAACTGTTTTTCCGATTGGAACGATTCTGTTTATCCCTGGATATGGATATGGGGTCGTTGCTGATAAAGGAGGAGCAATTAAGGGAAATGAACTAGACCTTTATTATGAAACGGTGGAAGATGTATATAAAAAATGGGGCAAAAAAAAGGTTGACGTCTATGTGGTGGAGAAAGGGAACGGAACCCTTACAGAGGCGCAGTTGCAGACATTGAATGAAGATAAATCACTACAAGTATTTCGCCAGCAATATATTAGCTCAGAAAAAAGATAAATAGTTCAAGCAGGCCATGGCCTGTTTTTTTCGTTTCAAAAATAGTAAGCTGGTTTTTATTTTTTGAAGATAATTAGTTTCTCGAAATAAATAAGCCTTTTCGGTATAATGGAGAAGAAAATGAACACGGAGGTGGAGGAATCATGTTTCATGTCAAAAAACCATTTGATCTAGCAACCGATCATGAAGCCTTGGTAGTTGGTCTTTTTGATAAACCAGAAAAATTTACGGGTTTATTAGCCGAGCTTGATACCAAGTTTGAAGGACAGCTTACCGAGCTTGTTAAAGCGGGGGATGTTTCCGCAAAGGTAAAAACGATTCATAAAGTACATAGCTTTGGAAAAATAGGAGCGAAACGAATTTGGTTTGTTGGGTTAGGAAAAGAAAAAGAACTAAGCTTCGATAAGCTTCGAGAGGCATTTGGAAAGCTATTTAAGGAAGTAAAGGCGGGGAAGCTTGAAGAAGCCGCTGTTTATTTGGATTCCTTTATGACCGAGAAACTGGATGGGCTCGACACAGCACATGCCATGGCCGAGGCGTTAGCACTCTCAACCTACCAATTCGAGGGCTATAAACAAAAGTCAAATGAGCCAGAGAAAAAACTGGAGAATGTTACGGTTTATTGTGAAGGCATAGAGGAAGAGGATGTACAAGCATCATTGACGGTTGGTTATGCATTTGGTCAAGGAACCAATTCTGCCCGAACCTTAGTCAATATTCCTGGGAATTTACTAACAGCATCAGATTTGGCTAACTATGCAGTTGAATTGGCTGCGAAGTACGATTTCGAGGTTGAAATTCTTGATAAAGCGGAAATTGAAAAATTAGGGATGGGGGCATTTCTTGCGGTCAATCAAGGATCAGATGAGCCTCCAAAAATGATTGTGGTTAAATATCAAGGGAAAGAGCAATGGGAGGATGTCATCGGTCTAGTTGGAAAAGGAATTACCTTTGATACAGGCGGTTATTCCATTAAAACAAAAGCAGGCATCGTCGGAATGAAAACGGACATGGGTGGTGCAGCGGCCGTACTTGGTGCAATGGAAATCATCGGTGAAATTAGACCGGAACAAAATGTCGTTGCTGTCATTCCTTCAACCGATAATATGATTAGTGGCGGGGCTTTTAAGCCAGATGATGTGATTACATCAATGAGCGGGAAAACTATTGAGGTATTAAATACAGATGCCGAGGGTCGACTAGTTTTAGCGGATGCTGTTACCTATGCAAAGCACCATGGTGCTAATTATCTAGTTGATATTGCGACCTTAACAGGCGGCGTTATTACAGCACTTGGGCTGCATACAACCGGCGCTATGACCAATCATGAATCATTGTATGAACAAGTTCTTGAAGCTTCAATGGAGGCTGGAGAGCAGATGTGGCTATTGCCATTGTTTGAAACTGAAAAAGAACGGGTAAGAAACAGTAAAGTAGCTGATTTAAATAATTCTCCTGGTAGGGAAGGTCATGCCCTTGTTGCCGGTGCCTTTATCGGTGAATTTGCCGAAGGTACTCCATGGGTGCATTTAGATATTGCCGGAACATCGACCACATCAAAGGCCTATGACCTTGGTCCAGCCGGTGCAACGGGTGCAATGACCCGAACATTAGCATTGTTCGTGGAACGTTTTATGCCAATCGAAAACTAAAAAGGTCGCCACCAGGAAGAACAGTTTAAAGGGTTTCCTTTGGGGGGCAAACATTGTATGAAAACGCACTTGAATTCACAGTGCGTTTTTTATTGAGTTATCAACACTTTGGCAAATTTCTCCGCTTATTTAGCAAACTCGCTTTAGTGGCTAATGAACTTGTACCATGCTAAACGGGCGCTTACACATTTATGCCAGCCCACTCCAATCCCCCCTTTTTCGCATATGAAATAGTGTAGGCAAGTATCGCAAGTAAAAGGAGGTCATGGGACGTGTACCCTTATCGAGGCCCGTACCCGGTGCAGGATCAAAGATTTATTGGTTTTCTTGGATGGCCGTTAGCAATCGGTGGGCTTAGCTTTTTAGGTGGTTTACTTGGAGGCGGATTAGGTGCTTCATTTGCAGCTCGGCCATTTTATGGCTACCCAGGCTACGGCTTTCCGCCAGGTGGTTACCCACCAATTGGCTATCCAACAGCGGGATATCCTGGTTTTTATTAATAACTTCGTTAAAAACAGCTGTCTAAGCTGTTTTTTTCCTTTCAGGATTGTAAAATGAGAGAAATAAAAGGAATATTCATGATGGTGGAGAATAATGTAAGGATGGAAACTTATTACATAACGGAGGGATGAAAATGATTAAGGATACCTTAGTTGAAGCACTCGGTATCGAGATTACCCATTTAGAAGCAGGCAAGGTTATTGCTACCATGCCAGTTGATCACCGCACAAAACAACCATTTGGATTATTGCACGGAGGTGCATCGGTTGCCTTAGCGGAGACAGTAGCAAGTATTGGTGCATATGAACTAGTAGACAAAGAAACAGAAGGAGTGGCAGGCCTAGAAATTAACGCCAACCATGTTCGTCCAAAAACAGAAGGGATTGTTACAGCAGTCGGAACCGTTTTGCACCAGGGAAAATCAACGATGGTCTGGGACATCAAAATTACCGACGAACAAGATAAGCTGATTTGTGTTTCCAGATGTACGATTGCGGTAATAAAGCTTAGAAAATGAACAGCTGGATAAAGAATGGATATTTCCATTCTTTTTTAAATCAATTGTTCAAAAATTAAAAAAATTCCTGTAAGATTCATGTTATAATGTTAAAAAAATAGAAAAAAAGCACAATTTTTTGTACAGGTTTCTTTATATAATGTAATAGGTTGGAAAAGAAAAGGTGGTGAAAATGGTGAGAGCTAGGAAACAATATTTATTTATTGATTTTGAGTTCACAATGCCTGAAAGAAATGTTCGGATGAAAGACTTTTTCGCGGAAATTATTGAGGTTGGAATCGTGGCGGTTGTTGACGAGCATGTTACTGAGCAATTTTCTTCCTATGTAACTCCATTAAAGTTCCCGAAATTAACAGAGCGGTGCAAATCATTCTTACATATTTCCCAGCAACAAGTTGACAAGGGATTGTCTATTTTTGAACTTGTAAAGAAATTGGAGGAATTCAATAAGGAACATTATGAAACTACCGTTGTTACTTGGGGGAATATGGATATGAAGGTGCTTCGTCAGAATTGTTTAAAGGCTGGGGTGGCTTTTCCATTTAACGGGGTAGAATTAGATTTATCTATGGAATACAAACGGTTTTTTGGTGACCAAAATCAAACGGGCCTTTGGAAAGCTGTACAGGAATATGGTAAAGAGGGGACAGGAAAACATCACCGGGCACTGGATGATGCTTTGACTACCTATAATATATTCAAACTTGTTGAAAAGGATAAACGCTATTTGGAAAAACCAAAACCAACGACGATTGGTGATCGGATTGATTTTTCAAAGCTATTAAGTGAATTAGCATAAAAGGCCAAATCATTCAAACTGATTTGGCCTTAAATATTTTTAAAACTTATAGTCCCGTTCTAATGCTTGAATTGCGTTTAAGCTCATTTCGGCCCATTCTGTAGAGGTCTCTTGCAGCTCTTTTTTCATCTTGCTCAATGCTTCTTTTAAGGAATCCTGATATTCTGGAACTTCACCTTCAAACAGTTTAACCATCGGTTTGGGAATATTGGCTTGCTCTCTAAAGCTAAGTGCTCGTCTTTCATGAAAAATAAGGACATCGGCGTCTTTGGGATTGTGCAAGTCACCCTGCATCGGATGTTTTGCGACTGCTAGTACTCTCATTAAATAATGTTGCGGTCGCACTTCTGTTATTTCTCCTATATACTTTCCAGTCTTATAAATCCCCGTAACTACTGTGCCGATTTGGAATTCTGTCACTTGGTTCACTCCTAAGTAAATTTTTTGTGATATAAGGGCTGTGCTTGCGTAAACAGCTCGGCCACTTTTACGTTTTCACTTGATTCTCCCTTCCATTATGACTAATTTAAAAACATAGTGCAAAAAAATTTCATTTCGTTTAAAGTGGAAAAATGGAGGGATGATATATGAGAAAGAATCTGCAAACCATGATGACAGTATTGGCGATAGTTCTAGTATTGGCAGCATGTGGGACAAGCTCTAAGAAGGAAGAAAGTCAGTCGAACACGAAAACTCCCGAACCAAAAACGGAGCAAAAGGAAGGAGACGGACAAGTGACAAATGCCGTTTATCCACAGCTTACGACAGAAGTGGCGGAAAACGAAAAGCTAGTTGAAATGGAAACGTCGATGGGGAGCATTAAAATTAAATTATTTCCTGAATATGCCCCTAAAGCTGTTGAGAACTTTGTGAAGCATAGTGAAGAAGGCTATTATGATGGTCTGATTTTTCATCGAGTCATTAAAGATTTCATGATTCAAGGGGGAGACCCTGAAGGCAACGGAACCGGTGGTGAAAGTATCTGGGGCAAGCCGTTTGAGGATGAATTCTCAACCAATTTGTATAACGTTCGTGGCGCCTTGTCGATGGCTAATTCGGGTTCCAATACCAATGGCAGTCAATTTTTTATTGTTCAAAGTACTTCACTAGATTCATCTATGAAGGAGGAAATGGATAAAGCGGGATACCCTAAGGAGATTATTGACGCCTATGATAAAAACGGTGGGACTCCGTGGCTTGATCACCGTCATACGGTTTTTGGTCAAGTGATTGAAGGTATGGATATTGTTGATAAGATCGCCGATACCCCAGTGGGAGCACAAGATAAGCCGAAAGAAGATGTCTTGATTAAAAAGATTAAAGTATTAAAATAATTCACATGTCTGCGTGCCGAGAATGAATCTTTGGTATGAAACGTTTTTTGTTGTTATAATAAATTGTTAGAATTCCTTTAAAAGAAAGGGAGAAGAAAAATGTTTCAACCGTTAGTTTTATCATTATTTTTATACTTTCCCGAAGATAAAACAGAATACATTCCGGCAGCGATTACCTGTGTTATTTTTCTTATTGGTGCTTTTTTAACGATGAGATTGATCATGAAAGTTTCTAACCGGGAAGCCGAAAAGGCAAAAGAGTTAGAGGAACAACTAAAAAACAACCAGACTACTCCAAGGGACAGTTAATCATAGCTGTTCCTTCTTTTTTGCCTAGTAATCCTTTTGCCCTAGATGAATAGAGACTGACTTGTTTGCTTATACTATAGGCATTGTCTATAGTTGGGGGATTACATATGAAAAAAGCTTGGATGATCTTTCCACTTCTCATGTTAACTGGATGCATGGAAAAGGAGGTCAAACAAATTGATGTCGAGATGTTCAATGCAGCAGGAGATTCGCTTGGAACAGTAGAGATGGCTGAGCAGTCGAGCCGTGTAAAAATGACAGTTAATTTGAAGGGACTTCCAGCTGGTGACCATGCCATTCATATCCATGAAAAAGGAAAATGTGTCGCACCAGACTTCAAATCGGCAGGGAATCACTTTAACCCTGAACAAAAGGAACATGGACTCCTCCATCCTAAGGGAGCCCATGCCGGAGACTTGCCAAATTTAATTGTCGATGATGATGGATCAGTAAATGCTGAACTAATGGCACCTAATGTCACTTTGAAGGATGGGAAAACATCACTCTTTACAAAAGAAGGTACCTCCATCGTAGTCCATGATGGTAAGGATGACGGAATGAGCCAGCCGGCAGGTGACGCAGGAAATAGAATTGCTTGTGGAGAAATTTCTAAAGATAAGAAAGCAGGTCAGAAAAAGGCCCAGGATGAAAAGAAATAGAAGCTAAGAGCTATCTCCATGGGGGTGGCTTTTATTTTTTCACTAATGGTATAAAACTAATCATAGGGAAAACCTGTTCCGTAAAAAGAAGGGACAGGTTATTTGCGTTTAATATTGATTTAATTTCAAACTTTCAAGACAATAAGATTAATACCTAAATAGTAAATGGAGTGAAAAACGATGAATAATAAATTATTTTATCAAGATGCTTACATACGGACTTTTTCTGCGCGTATTTTAAAACAGGAAAGAGACGAAGCGGACCAATGGTATGTCGTTTTAAATCAAACGGCCTTCTACCCAACTGGTGGTGGACAGCCACATGATACAGGCGTAATCGAAGATGAAAGAGTCATTAATGTAGAAGAAATAAACGGACATATTCGCCATTACCTTGAGACACCCATTCAAGATACTGATAGAGAGGTATCTTGTACCATCGATTGGGAACGACGATTTGATCATATGCAACAACACACCGGGCAGCATATTTTATCTGCAGCATTTGAGAAATTGTATGACTACAATACGGTTGGTTTTCATTTAGGTTCAGACAATTTAACGATTGATTTAGAAACAGAGACCCTAACCGTGGAGGAAGTCGAGAAAGCAGAAGAGCTAGCTAACAAAATCATCTTAGAAAACCGTCCGATAGAAGTGAAGTGGGTAACTGAGGAAGAACTAGCACAGTACCCGTTAAGAAAAGAGACGAAGGTAAAAGAAAACATCCGACTCGTCATTATTCCTGGCTTTGATTATAATGGCTGCGGCGGAACACATCCTACCTCAACCGGTGAGGTGAGTGCGATTAAAATTTTGGATTGGGAAAGACAAAAGAAAAAGGTTCGCCTTCAATTTGCTTGTGGGAAGCGAGTTCTTCACCAACTCGGAAAGAAACAAAAGGTACTGCAGGGGTTAACAAAACTTCTTAATGCTCCAGAAATAGAAATGGAGCAAGTGGTAACCAGGTTATTGGATAATGGAAAAAGGCTAGAGAAAGAACTGGAGCAGGCTCAAGACAGGTTACTCCAATATGAAGCAAACAATTTGGCGGTTACCCATCATCAAATCGTCGCCGAGCATTTTCAAAATCGGACGATTCAAGTACTACAGAAATTGGCTCGCTACGTTATTGCACAAGACCCTATGGCCGTAGTAGTATTTGTCGCAACGAACGAGAACCGGTTACAGCTCGTTTGTGGATGCGGCTCCGATAGAAATGAAGATATGAAACAATTAATGGCCGAAATTCTCCCATTGATTAATGGGAAGGGTGGAGGAAACAAAACCTTTGCCCAAGGTGGCGGGGAAGCACTTGTGTCTGGAGAGCAAATTCTTCAACATATGGTAACGCTCATCCGTTAGTCTGCTTCTAAACAGCCCAACTTTATCACTAGTCCACTATCTTGTGATAAAATGTGTTAATCAAATGTAAAACACTATAGGAGATAAACATATGCGAAAAGAGATTCATACTAACTTACAGCTTGTCGATGTTTTAAACGAATGGGATCCCTTTCACATAAATGGGGGCGGATATGACACGGAAATTGCCGATACCATTCAAGCAGTACATGTGCTTAATGATCCTGCTGCGTTGGCGGGGAGAATCCAAACGATTTATGGATTCTCATTTGAAAAAGTTATTCCAATGGACCAATGCCTAAAAATTGCAGAGCGATTACTTGCCATTAAAGCAAGTGAATCCTGCACGCTATAATGAAAAAAAGAGGACGACCAAATTTGGTTGTCCTCTTCAAAAAGGGGGGAATACTAGAAAGCCTTATACCATTAGAATGACCAGTTTTCCCCTTTTCTAAACGATAAATGTGTAAAAAATAAAAAAAGCGGTAGATTTACCGCTTTTTATGTTGGATTGTATCAAGTATTCAATGCTGAAGAGTTTATATGAACGGAGTTGTCCTGTAATAGCTCCGAGGCAGGGACATCTAGGACGGTAGAAAGCTTTAAGATGGTTTGAGTACTTGGAATTTGTTCCCCTGATTCATATTTTTCGATGATATGGGTTCCTACTCTTACCTTTTGAGCCAATTCTGCTTGGGTCATATGGAGCATTTCCCGGCATGTTTTAATAGTGTGGCCAATCGAATTCATACTGTTCACCTCTTTAGAAAAAGATATTTCCTCACTAATAATATATCATGGTAATTGCACCACCTCTTGTCCAGGTTTTGAACATTATGTTACTATTTTTGTGAAATTAAGGACTAGTCCCAATTACATATTGAAAGCTTTTTTGATTAAAGACCTTTTCTATGATATAATCATTTAATGCGTATATAATCGATAAAATAATTTTTTACTTAGGAGTGTTTTCATGACAGAAAAAATCGAAACAGGTAGTATATTAGCAGGTAAAGTAACTGGAATTCAACCATATGGTGCATTTGTTGCCCTAGACGAAAATACACAAGGTCTTGTTCATATTTCAGAAATTACGCACGGTTATGTGAAAGATATTAATGATCATCTTAAAGTTGGCGACGAGGTTAATGTGAAGGTTTTATCAGTAGATGAAGGTGCTGGTAAAATTGGTCTATCTATCCGCGCAACTGAAGAAGCACCTGTACAACAGGCAGCTAAACCAAAGAAGCCTCGTAAGCGTCTTGCAGCAGCGATTATTCCTGAAGCTGAAGGACAACAAGGGTTCAATACATTAAAAGATAAGCTTCAAGAGTGGATTGACCAATCACAAAGTGATGATTTAATTAAAAAATAAGTTTTAGTGAGCCTAGGACCTACTACTTCGTTAGTAGGACTAGGCTTTTATTTTTTTGTTAGGAAAATAAAATTGAAAAAGTATTCATTCTTTTTTCAGGCTCGGCTACAATAGAATTGACTATACATAAATCTGTGGAATGGAGGAATTGTTTCATGCCAACAAATACGAATACAAGTGAATTGATTGAAAAAACCGAAAAATATGGTGCTCATAACTATCATCCACTACCTATTGTCATCTCACAAGCTGAGGGTGTTTGGGTAGAAGACCCTGAAGGCAACAAATACATGGACATGCTAAGTGCCTATTCTGCCCTCAACCAAGGTCACCGTCACCCTAAAATTATTCAAGCATTGAAGGACCAAGCCGATAAAGTGACATTAACCTCTCGTGCCTTCCATAATGATCTGCTTGGTCCTTGGTATGAAAAGGTTTGCCACTTAACAAACAAAGATATGGTTCTTCCTATGAACACAGGAGCTGAGGCTGTTGAGACAGCGGTTAAAGCAGCACGTCGGTGGAGCTATGATGTCAAAGGTGTGAAAGAAAATCAGGCGGAGATTATCGCATGCGTTGGGAATTTCCATGGCAGGACGATGACAGCGGTCTCATTGTCGTCTGATGCGGAATATCAACGAGGATTTGGTCCGATGCTGCCAGGGATCAAGCTTATTCCGTATGGTGACTTAGAAGCTCTAAAAGCTGCGATTACGCCAAATACGGCTGCTTTTTTAATTGAACCAATCCAAGGCGAAGCAGGGATCGTCATCCCACCAAAAGGGTTTATGAAGGCTGCAATGGAGATTTGTAAGGAAAACAATGTTCTCTTTATTGCAGATGAAATTCAAGCCGGGTTAGCACGGACGGGTAAAATGTTTGCTTGTGAATGGGAAAATATTGAGCCTGATATGTATATCCTGGGAAAAGCACTGGGGGGTGGGGTATTCCCGATTTCTTGTGTGGTCGCCAATAAGGATATCTTAGGCGTATTTAATCCAGGATCTCACGGTTCTACCTTCGGAGGAAATCCAATGGCATGTGCGGTTTCCATCGCGGCCCTTGATGTATTAGTAGATGAAAAACTTGCTGAAAAATCATTGGAACTTGGAGAGTATTTTATTAGCAAATTAAAAGAAATGAATAATCCAGCCATAAAAGAGGTTCGTGGCCGAGGTTTATTTATTGGGGTAGAACTAACTGAGCCTGCCCGTAAATATTGTGAACAATTAAAAGAGCAAGGACTATTGTGTAAAGAAACGCATGACACAGTCATCCGCTTCGCACCGCCACTTGTGATTACCAAAGAAGAATTGGATTGGGCAATAGAGCGGATCAATAAAGTATTAGGATAAATTTGTAAACAATTAGGGGTGCGAAAATGGGGACTACTGATGAAGATGGAAAGGAAAAGGAGCCACTCAACCTTCTTACATCAACGCAAATTGTTATTCATGATGCATTAAAGAAATTAGGATATAACCAGGATATGTATCATTTTTTAGAAGAGCCTTTGCTATCGGTTTCGGTGAGGATTCCGGTCCGGATGGATGATGGGTCAACTAAGACTTTTACTGGTTTCCGTGCCCAGCACAATAATGCGGTTGGCCCAACAATGGGCGGTGTCCGTTACCATCCCCAGGTAAATGAAGATGAAATTAAGGCCTTAGCGATGTGGATGAGCATGAAATGCGGGATTGCGGATTTACCATTCGGCGGAGGAAAGGGCGGGATTATCTGTAACCCCCGAGCTCTTTCGTTTGGTGAACTGGAACGGTTAAGTCGTGGCTATGTACGAGCCATTAGCCAAATTGTCGGTCCGACCAAGGATATACCAGCACCAGATATGTATACGAACTCACAAATTATGGGGTGGATGCTAGATGAATACAGCCGGCTTAGCCAAACAGATTCCCCTGGCTTTATCACTGGGAAACCCCTTGTATTAGGTGGATCTGAGGGGCGGGAAAGGGCTGGAGCAAAAGGGGTCACCATATGTATCGAGGAAGCGGCAAAAAAACGGGGAATCCCGATTCATGGAGCACGTGTCATTATTCAAGGCTTTGGAAATGCCGGCAGCTTTATTGCTAAATTTTTGTATGAATCAGGCGCAAAGATTATTGGCATATCGGATGTGTACGGAGCCCTATATGATCAGGATGGTTTAAATATCCCTTATCTATTGGATCGCCGTGACAGCTTTGGTACGGTGACGAGTTTGTTTGAAGGTGCGATCACAAATGAAGAACTACTAACAAAAGATTGTGATATTTTGGTACCTGCTGCGATCTCGAATCAAATTACAGCTGAAAATGCTCGTAACATTCAAGCTAGCATTGTCGTGGAGGCTGCCAATGGGCCAACAACACTTGAGGCAACAAACATTCTGACTGAGCGCGATATCCTGCTTGTGCCAGATGTTTTAGCAGGAGCAGGTGGGGTTACTGTCTCATATTTTGAATGGGTGCAAAATAATCAAGGATATTATTGGAGTGAAGAGGAAATAGCTCAACGGTTACAGGAAAAGCTGGTCAAGGCCTTTCATGACATTTACGAGCTCGCCCATTCACGTAAGGTTGACATGCGTTTAGCGGCTTACATGGTTGGTGTGAGGAGACTGGCAGAGGCAGCCTTGTTCAGAGGTTGGGTATAAATATAATTCCTTGCATCAAGTGCGGATGCAGGGAATTTTTATTAGAAAATGCGTTGTGTATAGTAAAGAATAGATCAAGTTTTTTGCAAAAAGGAGCAGAATAAATAATAATGGAAAAAGAAAAGGAAGGTGTTAAGTTTGGAGAATTTTACATTTTGGAACCCTACAAAATTAATCTTTGGTAAGGATCAGTTAGAAAACTTAAAAACAGAAATTCCTCAATATGGGAAAAAAGTGTTACTTGTATATGGCGGAGGGAGTATTAAACGAAGTGGGTTGTACGAAAAGGTCACGACTCTTTTAGAAGAGATGGGAGCCGAAGTTTTTGAACTTTCTGGTGTAGAACCCAATCCGCGTATTTCAACTGCCCGAAGGGGAGTGGAAATTTGTAAACAAGAAGGGATTGAATTCCTTTTAGCCGTTGGCGGTGGTAGTGTCATTGACTGTACAAAGCTTATTGCTGCTGGTGCCAAATATGATGGAGATGCCTGGGATTTGGTGGTTAAAAAGGCATTTGCTCGTGAAGCTCTCCCATTTGGGACTGTGTTGACACTTGCTGCAACTGGTTCAGAAATGAATGCAGGCTCTGTTATTACCAATTGGGAAACAAATGAAAAGTATGGTTGGGGCAGTGCCGTGACCTATCCGAAATTCTCTATTTTAGATCCTGTTAATACGTATACAGTCCCAAGGAACCAAACGATTTATGGCATGGTTGATATGATGTCACATGTATTGGAACATTATTTTCATCTTGAAGAAAATACCAATTTTCAAGACCGGATGTGCGAATCGTTACTCATTACAGTTATGGAGACAGCGCCTAAGTTGCTTGCTGATCTCGAAAACTATGAACATCGTTCAACCATTTTATATGGCGGAACAATGGCTTTAAATGGTGTATTAAATATGGGTTATCGTGGCGATTGGGCAACCCATAACCTGGAGCATGCCGTGTCAGCTGTGTATGACATTCCACATGGCGGTGGACTTGCCATTCTGTTCCCACATTGGATGGAGCATAACCTTCACGTAAAACCAGAGCGCTTTAAGCAACTTGCCGTGCGCGTGTTCGGAGTGGATGCTGCAGGTAAGAGTGCCGAAGAGGCTGGTCTCGAAGGTATTCTCAAGCTTCGTGAATTCTGGAACAGTATCGAAGCACCAGCACGATTAGCGGATTATGAAATTGATGATAGTAAACTTGAGCTAATGGCTGATCGTGCTATGGCAAACGGAGAGTTTGGTACGTTCGCAAAGTTAAATCGCGAAGATGTTTTAGCCATTTATCGGGCATCATTATAAAATTTATAAATTTATCAAATTTGGTTCCGTTTTCATAGGGAAAGCTTCCTTGATTATCTGACCATCTTTGGTTAAAGTGGTTATTGAAAATATAAAAATGGAGGATCATACATGACACACGTTCGTTTTGATTACTCGAAAGCTCTCACTTTTTTTGGTGAACATGAAATTACATATTTACGCGATGCTGTTAAAGTTGCGCACCATTCGCTTAATGAGAAAACTGGGGCAGGTAGCGACTTTTTAGGTTGGGTTGAATTACCAACTAATTATGACAAAGAAGAATTCGCACGTATTCAAAAATCTGCTGAAAAAATTAAGTCAGATTCAGATATCCTCCTTGTGATTGGGATTGGCGGTTCTTACTTAGGTGCACGGGCAGCGATTGAAATGCTGTCACACAGCTTCTATAATGCCCTTCCTAAAGAGAAACGCAGTACTCCACAAGTGATTTTTGTCGGCAATAGCATTAGTTCTAGCTATATGCGCGATTTAATGGATCTCCTTGATGGAAAAGATTTCTCTCTGAATGTCATTTCGAAATCAGGTACAACAACAGAACCAGCCATTGCCTTCCGTATTTTCCGTAAACTCCTTGAAGAGAAATACGGTGTGGAGGAAGCACGCAAACGGATTTATGCAACAACTGATAAAGCTAGAGGGGCATTAAAAACGTTAGCGACTGAAGAAGGCTATGAAACATTTGTCATTCCTGATGATGTAGGCGGCCGTTACTCTGTTCTTACAGCTGTCGGATTATTGCCAATCGCTGTTAGCGGGGCGAACATTGAAACCATGATGGCGGGGGCAGCTCAAGCACAAAACGACTTCAGTCATTCAGAGCTTGAGGACAATGCAGCCTACCAATATGCCGTAGTAAGAAATGTCCTTTACAATAAAGGAAAAACGATTGAGATGTTAATTAATTATGAGCCAGGACTTCAATATTTTTCTGAATGGTGGAAGCAACTATTTGGTGAAAGTGAAGGCAAGGACCAAAAGGGGATCTACCCTTCTTCCGCTAACTTCTCGACAGATTTACATTCACTTGGACAATATGTTCAAGAAGGTCGCCGTGATTTGTTTGAAACGATCATTAAAGTGGAAAAGCCTCGTCATGAGTTGGAAATTGAAGCATTTGAAAATGATTTGGATGGCTTAAATTATCTAGCTGGAAAAACCGTTGATTTTGTTAATAATAAAGCCTTTGAAGGCACCATGCTTGCTCATACAGACGGTGGTGTACCAAACTTAATCGTTACTATTCCTGAGATGGATGAGTATACATTTGGTTACCTTGTCTATTTCTTTGAAAAAGCATGTGCAATGAGCGGGTACCTTCTAGGGGTTAACCCATTCGACCAACCAGGAGTAGAGGCCTATAAAGTGAATATGTTCGCATTATTAGGCAAACCTGGATACGAAGAAAAGAAAGCAGAGTTAGAAAAACGCTTATAATCATAACAAAAGAGTGCTGATACCAACATGGTATCAGCACTCTTTTGTTATGAAACGATGTGGTTTGGAGAAACTAACGATAATTATTTAAGGGGGTAATAGCAAATGATTGAAATGCCATCTAAAGTTGAAGGCAAGCAGTTTGATCTGTACAAGCTTGAACAAAAGTTAAAACCAATTGGTTATTCGATTGGTGGGAATTGGGACTATGACCATGGTGCCTTTGATTATAAAATCAATGCGGCGGAAGGCTATCAGTTTTTACGTGTTCCATTTACGGCAGTAGATGGCGAACTAGATGTTCGAAATTGTACTGTTGAAATAGGGAGGCCATTCCTGTTGGCACATGAGTATGAAGCTGGAATTGATGAACAAGGGAATTCAGGGACCTTTTCAGGATCCTTTAATCAGTTTCAAGAACCTACAAATAAGGATGCAGATTTTCCAAATCAATATATCGATACAGGTAAATCATTAGTGGCCGAATTAGAAATGCTTCTTTTATAAGAATGGAAGCATTCATTTAAAGGTTAATAATTGATCGTCTTCTTCTAATTCTAAGGAGTGGGAAGGATTTAAGAAGGTTTCTTCCCCTCTTCTAATCCCAATCAATAAGTAACCCCTCGTAAATAGCTCAAGACTGACTTCCTTGAAGCACTTTCCAATATCCGTTTCTTTTACTGAATAGGTTGATAGTCTGCTCTCCTGTAATTGGTGAATAATCTTTGATAACAGCCCATCCCCATTAGCATGAAGGCTATTAATCATAAACACACTGGTTAGTTTATTGGATTGAATAACCTCATCAGCTCCAGCTCTTAATGCGTTTTGAACCTGTTCAGCGGTAAGTATTTCGATGATGCATTTTACTTGTGGGCATAATCCCTTGATCGTTAGCAGGGTTAAAATACTATTCATATCGGCTTGGAGTTCATCATTTCCTCGATCTGCGGTGATTAATACTTTTTGTGCTTTTTCAATATCACTTTTCATAATGGTGTCATCTACATGACCTTTTCCTTGAATAAAATGAACAAATCTAGATTTTACCGGGTTGGCCTCCAGTGTTTCATCAATCAAGACAATCGTAGGTGGAAGGTTCACGCTAGTCAGTTTACTAATCAATTCCTTTGAGCGCTCATTCCAGCCAATAATAATGATGTGGCCATTTCCTTTAAATGGAATTAGGCCTTCAGACAATGCATCTTGTTTCGTGACAGCCGCTGCCGCTAATGTCCCGAAATAGGAGGAGACCAAGCCAACCCCCAATAATATTAAAATTAATGTAGTGAGTCTGCCTAAGAAGGAATGTGGCACATAATCACCATAACCGACGGTGGAAGCGGTAATAATAGCCCACCAAATCCCATCAAAAATGGTAGGAAAGGTTTGGGGCTCTAATAAATGAATCGAAATTCCGAATGATAGAAATACAAGTATGGCCATGACAAGAATTCTTATTAAAAGTGGCAAGCGTAAAAATCCAATATATAATTTGCTTGGCAAGGTTGTCACCTCTTTTCGACTACTATCTATTATTGACAAATGCACTTCTTCTCAACATGTTTAATTGCTTTTTTCAAGACAATCACAGTTTGTTTCCTTATTTATGGGAAAGTGGGAATAATTTTCAGCTTAAAAGCGAATTTTAAAATGGAAGTACCCATAAGAAGAAATTTAGAGGTGTAGAAGAATGGTTACTGAAACGAAAAAAGAGCGAACTCTTATCTTTTTCGCTTTACTAGTTCTAGCGATCTATCTCTCTCCGCTCTTTATTTTGCAAGAAAACGCCCATATCCGGGTACATGATAATCTCGATTCAAATTTGGCCTGGTACAAGGTGTTAGCAAGAAGTGGAGAAATGTTTGGTGGGGTTAAGGCTGTCATTCCACAAATTATTAATGGACAACTGTCAAGAAATGCCTTTGGGACAGAATACAGTTTGATTGTCTGGCTATACGCCCTTTTTCCAACCATGATTGCCTACGGTTTAAGTCAAGCCTTAACAAGGGTAGTCGCATTCTTCGGAATGTATTTATTACTTAAGGATCATTTTCTGCGCGGAGATAAATGGCTTACCTTTCAGATTGGCAGTGCCCTTGCCTTTGCCTTAACACCTTTTTGGCCATCAGGTATGCTTAGTACGCTTGGAATGCCTTTCGCTTTATGGGCATTTCTCAACATCCGTAACAGCGAGGATACTTGGAAAGACTATCTTGTCCTTACTTTATTGCCTTTATATTCTAGCATTGTGCTAGGATTCTTCTTTTTTTTAAGTGCAATGGGGTTATTTTGGATTTGGGATGTCATCCGCGGAAAGGGATGGAACTTCCGCTTTTTGTTCGGAATTGCTTATATGACGGGGATTTTTATGCTAGTGGAGTATCGGCTAGTCTATTCGTTCTTATTCTCTGCAGAACCAAATAGTCGGGATGAGTATTTTCATGCCCACCTGCCTTTTTGGGGGGCGGTACGGCTTTTTATAAAAAACTATCTCCTTGGACATACCCATGTATTAACACTACATAGTCTAATCATCCTGCCGGTCACCTTTTTCGCCATCTACATTGTCTTATCTAAAAGGCTATGGAAACAGGAAAAGCTGTTTGTTTTTTTCTTTTTTTTAAATATTTTCTTATCCTTGTGGTATGCATTTTGGTTTTATGAAGGTTGGCAGCCATTAACGAAACGATTTCATTTCCTGGATACCTTTAATTTTGCTCGCTATCATTTTTTACGGCCGCTTGTGATATATGTGGGTTTTGCTCTTGCCGTAAAAATCATTTCCCAGCAAGGGATTGAACGGGTAAAACTAGCAAAGTGGTTAGTGGTCGCACAAATTGTTTTTTTATGTCTATGTAATGACGAAATCATCTATCGTGAAAAGCCTACTGTCAAAGAGTTTTTTGCCGAAGAATTGTTCACCGATGTTAAGGAGTACATCGGTTTAAAGCCGGAGGAATACCGGATTGCAAGTATCGGAATTCACCCATCTATTGCCCAATATAATGGCTTTTTTACCATTGATACGTACAATAATTTTTATCCATTAAGCTATAAACATCAATTTAGAAAAATCATTGAAAAGGAACTAGCGAAAAATTATACGATTCGTAAATATTATGATAAGTGGGGCGGCCGCTGTTATCTTTTTACAGCCCAATTGGGGAAAAGATACATGATTAAGAAGGATTCAAAGCGGCATTTAAAACATTTAGAACTAAATACAGAAGTGTTTAAGGGGATGGGAGGGCGCTATATCTTTTCAGCGATCCCCATTGATAATGCCCAGCAAAACCAGCTGTTATTAGAGAGAATATTTGAGTCGAAAACGTCGGCTTGGAAAATTTATTTATATAAGACAATGTAGATACCGGGGGTAGTCACCAATGATGGAACCTGTTTTGACAATTGTTGTACCTTGTTATAACGAGGAAGATGTTTTACCTGAGACAATGTACCAGCTGCAGACGGTATTGAAGGACCTGATTCATGATTCTCTGATTGCCATGCAAAGTAAAATCTTATTTGTCGATGATGGGAGTAAGGATCGTACGTGGGAATTGATTTATAAGGAAGGTCTTCGAAACGATTTTGTTCGCGGCCTGAAGCTATCGCGAAATGTCGGGCACCAGAACGCTCTGTTGGCGGGCTTATTTACTGCAAAGGAACAATCTGATTGTATTGTGTCGATTGATGCAGATCTTCAGGATGACATTAAGATTATCCGTGACTTTATTATGAAGTTTCGTGAAGGCTATGAAATTGTATACGGTGTTCGAAAGGGAAGGGAGTCTGATACATGGTTTAAACGATGTACAGCACAAGCATTTTATAAAGTAATGAATAAAATGGGCGTGGACCTAGTTTATAATCATGCCGACTTTCGACTAATGAGTAATAGGGCAGTGAAGGAACTGGAGCGATTTAATGAGGTGAATTTATTTTTAAGAGGAATGGTTCCGCTGCTAGGCTTTCGCTCCGATTTGGTTTATTATGATCGCTTAGAAAGACAAGCGGGGAAAACAAAGTATCCTTTAAAGAAGATGTTGGGCTTTGCTTTTGATGGGATTACCTCATTTTCGATATCGCCGATACGATTTGTTCTCATGACTGGGTTTGTCTCCTTTTTCATGAGTCTCCTTTTTGGCGGTTACTTTTTAGCGTTAAAGTTCTTTGGGCGAACGGAAACAGGGTGGACATCGTTGATTACGTCGATTTGGTTAATTGGTGGTCTCCAATTAATTGCGATTGGTTTAGTAGGAGAATATATAGGAAAAATTTACAAAGAAACAAAGCATCGGCCTAAATATATTGTCGATATTGATTCTTTTACTATTCCGAGACTTAGTAATCACCCACTAATCCAAAGCAAAGAGGATGGAAATGGTGGATTGGATTTTCTAAAAGTATCTGAAACTCATAAATAGATTTCTTTTTATTTTTGTCGTACAACCTCTCCTTCGTGAATAAATATGGATAGACAAGCATCTATCCATATTGGAGGGAAGGGGACTGTAATGAACGTATTTTTAGGTTATATCTTGTTAGGATTATCGCTAGCTGCTCCGATTGGACCGATTAATGCCGCCCAAATTGATCGAGGAATCAGAAATGGGTTTATGCATTCTTGGCTTATTGGGGTAGGTGCTGTGGTTGCTGATGGCGTGTATATGCTTGTTGTTTACATAGGAGTTGTCCAATTTCTTGAATCAGAATTCGTGCAAACCTTTCTCTGGTTTTTCGGATGCTTTGTGCTGATGTATACAGGTATAGAGACCTTCATGAATGCTGGAAAAATTAATTTAGAGCTTGCTAGAGGGAAGGAACCCTTGTTAAAATCGTTCTTTTCGGGCTTCTTGATGTCGATTGCTAATCCGTTGACCATTCTTTTTTGGTTAGGAATTTATGGATCCGTTTTGGCGAAGGCTGCTAATACATATGACACCAGTCAATTAGTTCTTTATAGTAGCGCTATTTTTATTGGCTTGTTGATATGGGATATTACGATGGCGAGTGTAGCGAGTAGCTTTCGGAAATTCTTAACCACTCATTTACTAGTGGTGATCTCTTGTCTATCCGGAATCTCAATGGTCGGATTTGGGATCTACTTTGGCATGCAGGCCTTTCAAAATATTTTTGGATAAAAGCTTAGATTCTTTTAGGCCAAAAAAGTAAGTCAGCTGAAGTTCGCTGACTTTTTTTGACCGATAGGAAAGTATAACTTTCCAATCAGGCATAAGTGCAACTACGCCTCTGTCTTCGCCCTTAGGGGCTCGCCAGTCTGCAAGTTTTCTTTATGAAAGAAAGAATCCTATGCTGTTGGCCAAGGGTAGAGTACTTTTTTCTTCTTCTTTTTCTTATTCCATTGGAAGTTCATGATTAAGGTAAGGATGCCGATAATGCCTAGAAAGGCAAGGCTAACAAAGAAGCCAGGCCTGCTGGAGTCATGAAACAATGTGCCTGAAACAGCCACCAAAATAAACAAGGCACCGAGCGAATACATGACCTTTTCTTTCATTTTCAACTTTAATATTTTTCGCGATGACGCCAAGATAAAGATCCAATTGTAAAGCAGCATCAGTCCAGCGGCTGTCGTAATATGCTCATAAATCCGATCAGGCATAACCAATGCCGATACAATCGACGCTGTAATCCCCAACATCGTAATAACTAAGGTCATTAGTGGGACTTTTAGTTTCCCTTGCTTGGCAAAGCAGGCAGGAGCATCGCCTTCCTTCCCTAAGGTTACTAGCACACTTGTCACCCCATAAAGTGAAGCTGTCATGGTTGAAAAACCAGCAATAATTAAGGAAGCATTAAAAAAATGGGGTACAAACGAGAGATGGTAGGTATCTAAGGCAATCACAAACGGACTTTCCTTGGCGTTGAATGAATGCCAAGAAACCATCATAACAGCCAGCCCAATTGAAAGGACATAAATGAACGTCAGCGAAAAGAGCATGATTTTTCCGGCCTTTGGTGCTTCCTTGGGATTTTTTAATTTCATTGACATTAACCCTAATATCTCAATGCCGCCAAAGGCGTAAAAGGCAAATATAACGGAAGACCATAAACCCATAATTCCACTTGGAATGAAATCCTTTTTACTGTTTGGGTATTGGATGGGACGGTCCCCATCAATGACACCGAAAATAGCTAATGCCGCAATAATAACAAACATGAGAATGGCCGAAATTTTTAAAATGGCAAGAATATTTTCCAGTTTATTTAATAGATTTACCCCGATGAGAATGACCGTTAGTCCTAATACTCCGTAGATCGTTGCAAAAATCCATAAGGGAATCTTCGGAAACCAGAAACGAGAAAAAATCGATAGGGCCGTCATCTGGCTTCCCATTATTAAAACCTCCGAGCACCAATAGACCCAACCGCTACTGAAGCCTGCCCAACGCCCGTAAGCCTTTTTGGCATAGGAACGAAAGCCCCCTTCTAGTGGCTCCTTTGAGGTCATCTTTGAAAGGGCATCAAATACAAAGTATGTGCCAATTGCCGCAAGGATAAAGGCGATTAAAATAACAGGTCCTGCCATTTTTATGGCTAAACTTGAACCTAAGAAAAAGCCTGTCCCGATCGTACAGCCGACCCCGAATAAAGAAAGCTGCCACCATTTCAATTTTTTTTCCTCTGCGCCATTCGTTGATTTACTCATTGAATTTCTCCTTTTACAGCACTTTATCTCTTCTCGATTAAAAAGGTTGAGGAAAATGGACCCCAACCCTTTTATAAAAATTGTTATAACTTGCGTCCTGTTGCCCCGGGCGTTTTATCGGTTATTTCCTGATTATTGTAGTCTGGATCATTCAGGCCAGGAGGTTGGTTATTCTTGCCCCCTAAATATTCCGCTTTATGTTTGCGCTGCTCTTGTCTAAACTTGTCAAAGTTTTCATTAACCATCGAATCTCCTCATTTCTAATCAACTTCATCATTCTTAAGATACGCGTGCACCCAATTCTTATTCAGTTTCCTCACAAAGGTTCAATGGTATTTTGTTGGAATTAAATTTTTATTACATAATCCACCGTGAAACAAATGAAAATATAAAGGAACTCTAAAGCTGAACATATTAATGGTGAAATAGATTTTCCAATCGTTATTATCGTGCTTTACTATGAAAGGGGTTATGACATGTTATCGACGCAGCAGTTAGCTGAGTTTCGGTTACGATTATTGCAAGAAAAAAGTGAAGTAACGGAACGACTTGATCAGAATGACCATTTCGGGTTGGAACGTGGTCATTACCATGAATCGATGGGAGAATTATCAAGCTATGATAACCATCCCGCAGATGAGGGGACAGATTTATATGAACGAGAAAAGGATATTGCCCTAAATGAACATTATGAATTGCAGCTAAGCAATATAGACAGAGCGCTGGCCGCGATGGAAAACGGCACGTATGGGAAATGCGAGGTTTGTGGAAAGGATATTCCAATTGAAAGACTAGAGGCATTGCCAAACACAACCTACTGCATTGAACATAGTCCTGATCAGGTGGTATCCCATAATCGTCCCATTGAGGAGGGTGTTCTGATGCCTGACTTCGGTAAATTCGATATGGATGAAAAGGATGAAAATGTTGCTTTTGATGCCGAGGATGCATGGCAAGAGGTTGCCTCTTGGGGCACATCTGAAACTCCCTCTGATTTGGCTTTTTCGGAGGATAATTACCAAGATATTTATCCGGAATCTGATGAAAATATTGGCTATGTGGAGGACTATGAAAATTTTGTTGGGAACGATATGTATGGAAACGACATTAAAGTGTATCCGAATGCGCAACATGAACAATATGAAGAGGCTCTAGATGAAGAAGGCCTTATGACAAGCTTTGGTGATTTACCAGCCTATGAACATGATCCCTATGTGGAAGATAAAGATTAAGAACGGCTTAAGACGCCTGAAGCGGAAATTTTAACGGTCTAAAAAAGAAAACAGCTTTCGGATGAGAGCTGTTTTCTACTTAAGAAACTTATTCGTTGCCTTCTTGTGGAATCGGAATATCCTTACCATCCACATCATCGATAACGGCACCAATTTCTCCTTCTGTATACGTGTCGCTTACTTGCTCATGTGAGGTGGCAATTCCTTTGGAAAGGTCGTCCTTTTCTTGATAATAACTCGGGTGGTAAAAACTCCCTGCCAACTCTTTTTTAGGATTAGCTTTTTTATTGTCCATGTGAAATCCTCCCTTTTCAAATAGTGATACAACGGTATTTTTTTCTTATTTTAAAATTATTACTCCTGTAAAAAATAAAACTTTGAAGGGTGGAGATCAAATGAATCGAAAAAAAGAGTTTCCCTCTCGTGAAGAATTAGACCAAGCCTTCCATTTTCTTCATGAGCAAATAAATCGGATTTCTGTTGTAGAGGAAGTAGAAATGAGGAAAGAGGATCAAGAAGGAAAGAAAGAATAAGAGTTTATGGTGAGTTGCCTCCATTCAATTTTTCTTAATGGAGGCAAGATTTTTTCTCTAGACCCAAAAGGGTTACGTTTGCTATGATTTCTTAGGTTAACTAAATGGATGTGGAAAATTTTCGAACGCATGAGTGAACTCCGCCTCTGTCGAAACGAAAAGGGAATACAGTTGGCGTGCTTTCGTTAAATATAAAGGGTGGTTGACGATGGAAATGAGAGAATCTCTTGCAAAAAAAGTGGCTTGGATAAGTGTGGTCAGTAACATTATCCTCACGCTCGGAAAAATAATAATTGGCTGGTATGGACACAGTGATGCTGTATTTGCGGATGGAATCCATTCTGCCGCTGATGTTTTTGCCTCGGTTATTGTTTTACTGGTCATTAAAATTGCCAATAAACCAGCGGACAAAGAACATCCGTATGGACATGGAAAGGCTGAGGTCATTGTTTCAGAAATTATTGGCTTTCTCCTATTGCTTGTTGCCATTTACGTAGCGTATGAAGGGATTAGTGGATTCTTTCATGAGGTGGAATCACCAAGCTTGTTAGCGATGTGGATCGCCCTGTTTTCGTTTGTAACCAAGATCATTTTATACCGAAGCTCTTTACGGGTGGCTAAAGAAAATCAAAGTAAGGCCATTGAGGCGATTGCCTATGACCATAAAGCAGATATCGTAGCATCGATTGCCGCAGCGGCAGGGGTCCTTCTGTCCATTCTCGGGGTGCGATTTGATATCGATTTCTTATTATATGGAGATAAGGCAGCGAGTGTTTTTGTCGCCTATTTAATTTTTAAAATTGCGAAGGAAATGTTAACCGAAGCATTTGATATATTACTGGAGCGAAATATAAATACAGAAACGTTACAGGAGTACATAGCGGTTGTAACTGAATTTGATGAGGTCAAGCGAATCGACCGAATCAGGGCAAGAGAACATGGGCATTATGTGTTAGTCGATCTACGGATTTCGATTGACCATTTTAAGACGATTAAACAAGGGCATGACCTAGCTAAATCGATAAAGCGTAAGCTGATGGATCAAAATGATAATGTCCGTGAGGTTTTAATCCATTTAAATCCGTTTTTTCCTGATGATACAGATAAATCGTAAAAAAACTCCTTTGTACTTTTGCGCATTAGGGGTTATGATAGGATAGGATATTAAAATCAGAAGGAGTTGATATTTTTGAGTTATTCTGTAGACCCAGACCCAAGTAGGCGGGGGGAAGTCAATGTGATCCTTGAATTGATTGAATTGAATATCATAAATATCAACTCTAAAAAAGGCTGTTGGCTTCCTCGAACAAAGTGAGTGAGGAGGTTTTGCTATGTTAGAAATTTTTAAAAGCACAGAAACTCGAGTGTTGGAAAAGGTTGATGTAATCTCAAAAGGCTGTTGGGTTAATATGTATGCACCGACGGCAGAAGAAATTAACAAGGTTTCAACAGATGCTCAAGTAGATGTTGATATCATAAAAGATGCCCTGGATGATGAAGAACGACCAAGGATTGAACGCGATGATGGAAGAGTCTATATCATCGTCGATTTTCCTTATACGGTTCAAGATGAAACCGGATTGATCGTATATGAAACCATTCCAATTGGCATTATCCTAACGGAAGATAATATCATTACCGTTTCCTTAAAAGATTCACCTATTATTGAAGAATTTCGCAAAAATCGTGTAAAAGAATTTTTTACCTTTAAAAAGACGCGATTCGCCTTACAAATCTTATTTGTGATTTCTTCTTATTATCTTCGTTACTTAAAGCAAATCAATAAGAAAACAAATGAAATTGAACGTGAAATCCATCAATCTTTGAAAAATAAAGAACTCTATGCGTTCCTTGCCTTAGAGAAAAGTTTGGTTTACTTCACCACGTCATTAAAATCAAATAAAGTCGTCCTAGATAAGATTCTCCGTTTTAATTATTTAAAAATGTATGAAGAAGATAAGGATCTATTAGAAGACGTGATCATTGAAAAAACACAGGCAATTGAAATGGCGGAAACATACCGCTCCATTTTGAGTGGTATGATGAACGCTTTTGCTTCCATTATCTCCAATAATCTCAATATTGTTATGAAGTTTTTAACATCGATCACGATTATATTATCATTCCCAACAATGGTGGCGAGTTTTTACGGGATGAATGTTGATATCCCACTCCAGCACGCTACCCATTCCTATGCGATCCCGCTTATCATCTCTGCATTTTTAACTAGTTTAACAGCGTTTGTTTTTTGGAAAAAGAAATATTTCTAGATTAGCAGCCTCTAACCAGGCTGTTTTTTTATAAGATAAGAAAGTATAAATTTTGACTTTGAGAATTGTCCAGCTCCAGGCGCCATCGGCTCGAGGTCACAAGCCAATCCGACCAAAAGGTTAAAGAACAACCTTTCGGCCGGCTCGTCTTGTGCTTGTCGCCGATAGGCGGGCGCCTTGCGCTTTTCTTATGTGTCTTTAGAAGTTTTTTGAAATTTTCCCAAGTTTATCACTAGAGTAAATTAACTCCTTTGGGAATAGTCCGAATATCACTATAAGATTATCTTCCATTGTTGTAAAATAAATGAAAAAGGAAGGGCAATCTGGGTGATCATATGGAATTTGGAGCCTTGATTAAGTTCTATCGTACACAAAGAGGAATAACCCAGGGGGAACTAGCGAAAGGAATTTGTTCTGTTCCACATTTAAGTAAAATAGAGAACAATTCCAAAGAAGCAAACGAGGAAACCATTTCACTGTTGCTCAAACGGTTAACTATTAGTTTGGAAGAGATGGAAGAAAAGGAAGACCAGATTAAGGGAAATATCAAAGAGCTAAGCAGTAAGATCAATTTTTATCTAAAGGATGAAATAGACGATACTTATCAAAAAGTAGAGAACATGGCACATTTAATTCCATTTTCAAAGCATATTTATGTTTGCGAATTAGCTAAATATAGATACCTATTATTTAAAGGACTTATAAAGGATGCAGAGTCCCAAAGAGATTTATTATCTAAACAAAAGAAGAATTTTTCCCAACATGAAAGCTATTTATTTCGCTATTACAATGCGATATTCTTAATCTTACAAGGACAGTATAAAAATGCAGACACCATTCTCGATTCCTTGTATATAGAAAATGATCATGAAACAACGAGTGGAGAATTTCTTTATCATCGAGCACTAGTAAAAAGTTTATTAGAGCAATCAGGGCATGCGATCCATTTTGGGAACATGGCTTTGCAAATGTTTATGAATCAGCATAACTTTATTCGAATTCTTCATACTTTGATGTTGCTCGGAATTAATTACACAAACTCCAACATTTATGAAGAGGCACAAGGATGCTTTCAACATTTGATCCGTAACGCAGTGATACTAAAAGAAGAGAAGCTTCTTCCACAAATTTATCATAATATGGGCTTTCTACAAAATAAAATGAAAAATCCGAGGGAAGCGCTTTTTTATTATGAAAAAAGTTTAGCGTTACAATCTAACATGAATCAAGACTATCTTGTGACGCTATATGATATTGGAGAACTTCATTATCATCTAAATTCGCTTGAAAAAGCGAAGGAAATATTTGAAGAAGTAGATTCTTTATCGAAAGAGCTTGGAGTAAAAAAGTTAAGACTATTAGCAGTCTTTTACCAACTTCATATGGTATCCCAGGTCAAATCGTTCAAATATTTAGAGTCAAAAGTGATTCCCTATCTTGAGGCTAATGAACAGTCTGATGATCTTAACCGCTTCTATAAGATGTTAGCAGACAATTACAACCAAAAAGGAATAGTGAAGGAAGCCGTAAAATATTTAAACAAAATCACTTAGGGGGAATTTCTATGAAAAAATTAGCCATCATTTTGTTCTCAGTTACAGTGCTTTCGCTTATAACATCAACAACAACAGTCAATAATCAAAAGTCATCCGTAAATACCGAGGTCGCTAGTAAATCGTTAAGCGATTATCCTATTCATCCACCAGTAGGATGATAAAAAAGACTTTCCAATCCCTGAATTTCGGGATTTTTTTTATTGTAAGGAATGTTGGTAAAAGTGTAGTTGATATTAATAGGAGTATTAAAATGAATGAATCATGATGATTATGGTATCCTATGTGTATATGTTTAAAATATGGAAAAAGGTCAAGGAGGAAATATGAAATCATTTATTGTTGGTTTTCACCAAGAGGATAATGTGGATAGTATGCAAATACAAAAGCTTAACCAAGAGGAGTTTGAAAAAGCAACCGAGGGTGGGACAAGACATTTATTTGAGCTTGACACAAACATTGGTTTGTTTGTCTTTTTTGATGGTGCGGACATTGACGGAAATCTCTCCTATATGGTATTGCAATATGAAGAGGACAATGAAGAACCCGTTGCATGCTACTCGTTCCAGCTGAAGGACTTTTACGAATTTATGGCTCTGTTCCTAAATGATCTTGAGGTTAATGAGGAATCAGAAGAAGAGGAAGAAGAATACGGTGCAATTCATCATTTAGCCCACTTGTTGTTCCATATTGTAGAAGAGGGCAAAGATCTGGCGGTTTAATGAGGCAATTTCTTAAATGAAAGAAGCACTTGGCCCAATTGTGGTCCAGTGCTTCTTTCATTTAATGTGGACCACTTTTATTCGTTTATTTTAATTAATAGGAATTCATTTTATTTGGTTTTTGGAAATCTTGTCAAATGATAAGATGGAATGATTATCCATTGCATGATATGTGTTTAGTAGAAAGGATGAGTAGAAAGATGTATCAGCTTAATGTAACGAAAGAACAGGGTCTGATGGTTTACGAGCTAATCAATAATGAAATCGGCAGTTGGCTTAATATAGTTCCTGAGCGTGGCGGAATTATTTCTGGATTTGGAGTAGAGGGAGAAGAAATTCTTTTTTTAAACAAAGAAACTCTATATAATCCTAATAAAAATATCAGGGGCGGAATTCCAATCCTATTCCCAATCTCCGGTCAATTAAAGAACGGGGAGTATGAGTGGGATGGTATGGTTTATCAAATGAAGAACCACGGGGTTGCCCGAACGAACCCATGGGAAGTTGTCGAAACCAATACCGATGAAACAAGTGCCTCGATCACATTGCGTTTAGCGAGTAATCAAGAAACAAGGAAGGAATACCCATTTGACTTTGAGGTAGTGTTTACCTATACCATAACCAAAGATAGTCTAACTATTTTACAGGGATACCGAAACCAATCCGAAGCTCAGATGCCTATCTATGCTGGGTTTCATCCCTATTTCAAAACAACTTGCAAGGACCTGACCTATCAAACCAATGCTAAAACCTATTTGGATTATAATGATATGAAAATCAAAAACATTGAAGGCTCATTAGATTTAACTAATAAAAAAGAGTCTCTAGTTCTCCTCGATGCAACGGAAAAAGAAGTATCGTTTGCACTTCCTGATCAAAACAAGTACTTGACGATGACATATGGAAATGAATTTAAGTACATCGTATTATGGACAGAAAGTGATCAAGAATTTATTTGTGTGGAGCCATGGATGGCTTTAACTGATGAATTGAATCAGAAGGAAGAATTAGTGATGATCGAACCGGGGAATACGTTGCAGACAACAACAGCATTTATTGTGAAATAAAGAAAAGGACTTCAACAGTCCTTTTCAAGTCTTTATATATGAGAATTGTTAATTATCTTTGGAAAAATTCAACCTTTTCACCAGCAGGGCCATGTACAAAGAAATTACGATATCCATTCGGGAGGGTAGAGATGTCTTCACTGATGAATACAACATCAAGACCCTTTAAACGGTCAAATTCCTCTGCAATATCGTCGACTAAAAAGGCAATGTGATTGACCTTTCCTTCATTTGGGAGATCAGGATTACCGCCAAAGACTAATTCTAATTCTGTCTCGTCCGAACCATCGAAGCCAAGGAAAGCGAGGGTAATAGAACCATTTGCTATCGTAAATTTATCCTTTAGCTCCATGCCTACCACTTCTTGATAAAACGTAAGTGCTGCCTCGAGATTGTTTACCATGACACCGACATGATCCATTTTCTTTACAGCCATATGACTTCCCCCATACTATGTATCCTGATTAGGATTTTAAAATATCATGGTCAACATAGCGTTCACCATTTAATTCACTAATCACATTAATGGCAACTTTTGCTCCGTCACCCGCTGTGATGATTGTATGCATACTAACGCCAGCTACTGTTCCTGCTGCCCAAATGCCTGCAATATTAGTTTTTCCAGCGTGATCGACATCAAGAATCGTCTTAATTCTTGGCTCTGTTCCTGGTTTAGTTTGTAAACCAACTTTTTCTGCTAAATCAACTGACATACCAGTAGCAACAATAACATGCTTTGCTTCGTACTCACTTTGATCTGTTTCCACTTTAAAACCATTGTCTGTTTTAGTGATAGTAGAAACAGTGGCTGGAACAATTTCTGCACCAAATTTAGTTGCTTGTTTTTTCCCAATTTCAATAAGATCTGGGCCCGTAATTTCTTCTACACCATAATGATTTTCAATCCACGCCCGTTTGGTAACACTTTTATCATTATCAATCACTAAGGTCTTCTTACCAGCCTTTGCTGTAAATAACGCAGCACTAGCACCAGTAGGTCCTGCACCAATAATCACCACATCAAACATATAATATCCCTCCAATAATTTTTAATACGTTTAGCTTAGCGTATTTAAATATCAATGTAAAACGAAGTGCTTGATTATAAATAGAAAAATGTGAAAACTCAAGATTCTGCTTGAAATATTGTACAATGGGGGAGCTTTGTTTAGTATGTTTTAAATTTCTTGCATGTTTGCTTGTTGTTGAGCCTTTTCTTTTACTGAGGAAGACCGTTTCTTCGTATGGAAAAAGTAATAAAGGACTGCTCCGATTAAAATATAGAAGGAGCAAAAGAAATATAACGTACTATAGTCCATTTTGACGGCGATGATTCCAACTACAAATGATCCTAGGGCAATACCGGTATCATAGATAGATAAGAAGGTCGCCGTAGCCACTCCTCTTCGTCTTGGTTCAGCATTTTGAATGGCAATCGTTTGAAAGGTAGGGAAGAGAGTCCCCCAGCCTAAGCCAATCATTCCTGCTGATAATAAGAACGTAACCGCTCCATTACTTTGGCTTAATATAAACATACCAACCGCAAAAAGAAAAATACAAGGAAAGCTAATCACGTTTGGCCCATACTGATCAAGCCATTTTCCTGTAAATGGCCTTGAGGCTAATAAAACAATCGCATAGACGACAAAGAAAAGACTGGCAATATTGGATAAGTGAATCTCATTGGCATAAATCGATACGAAAGTGAGAAGGGCTGAATACACGATCGCCATAAAGCTGCCAACGATCGCGATTGGCACGGCAGATGCTTCGAAAAGGCTGCGAAATGAAAAGGATGACAGAACCTCTATTTGAGAGGGCTGTTCCAAGTGTGGCTGTTTGACACTAAGCCCGGTGAGTAAAGCCATGATTGCAACGATAACACTTAGGATGAACAATACCTGGGGTCCCCATTCCTGGATCGCCAACAAACCAATAAAGGGCCCGATAACCATCGCCATATTTGTGGACATGACGAAATACCCCATGCCTTCTCCACGGCGAGAGACAGGAATGAGATCAGCTACAATGGTACCAACTGCCGTTGTGGCCATACCAAAACCAATCCCGTGTAACAAGCGAATGATTAGAAACCCACTAATGGTTTTCGGGAAGAAATATAAGAGTGCGGCTCCTGCGAAAATGATAAGGGCAACGATTAATACCTTTCTATTGCCAGCTCGTTCTTGCCATTGCCCCGCAAGCGGACGTGAAACAATCGCAGAAAGCAAAAATACGGTAGTCATTAATCCCGCCATCGAAGAACTGCTATGTAATTCATCTAGAGCATAGGATGGAAGGGTGACAAGTAAGATATAAAAAGTTAAAAAGAGAAAGAAATTACTTAAGGATATGCTGATAAAATCCTTTGTCCATAGTTTTGATTGATTCATGTCATGCACCCCTATTATAGAATTTGCTGTAACCAGCTTTTTTGCAGTTTCAAAAGTTCTTCCTGAGATCCTACTGGGAAGTCTTTTAGTAATTCTTGATTGATCTTGTTCACAATATTCTCCCATTGTGGATATTCCATCAGGGCATGATCGGTTAATTGAACGTGCTTTTCCCGTTTGTCCTTACCGGCAACCTGTTTGACAAAACCTTGTTTAACGAGTCTTTGAATAGTACGTGTCATGGGCGGGGCTTCAACGAAAAGGTAATCACATAGTTCCTTTTGAGTAAGTGATCCTTTATTTTTGAGAACGAAAATGACAGCCCACTGGGCACTATATAATCCAACTGGTTTCAGAGCTTCATTTAGTTTGTTGGTGAGATGGCGTGATAGCTGATGAAGAGAATGGAATAATTCGTGGCTTATCATATGATACTCCTATATTGGAAAATTAGTTACCTAGGTAATTATAATACTATATTTGCCTATTGTCAAAAAGAGCGGCTGGCTAAAAGACATTGTCCAAAGTTAGAAAAAGGCTAAAGGTATACAGAATTCTCTCAGTCATAACCAAAAAAATCCCGCGAACCAAAACCTCAGTTCACGGGAACACATTAACGCAACACATTAAAATACCTTGCTTCGGGGTGGGCGAAAACCATCGCAGAGACAGAAGCTTCCGGCTCCATCATACAACCCTCTGTGAGTTGAATCCCGATTTCCTCTGGTTGGATTAAGGTAAACAGTTTTTTCTGATCCTCTAAATCCGGGCAGGCGGGGTAACCAAAAGAGAAACGTTGTCCTTGATAATGCGCAGCAAAACGATCTTGCATCGAAAAATCGAGGGGATCAGGGAACCCCCAGCGGTCGCGCATTTGACGGTGAATCAATTCGGCAAAGCCTTCAGCGGTTTCAAGTGCAAGGGCTTGGAGCGCATGACTCTCAAGAAACCGGCCCTCCTGCTTAAATTGCTCTGCCTGTTCACGGATCCCTTTTCCAGCGGTGACTGTAAAAAATCCAACATAGTCCATTTCACCGCTATGAACAGATTTTAAGAAATCGGCTAAACAGAGATAGGGAGCTGATTCTTGACGCGGGAAATCAAACGTTTCAATGATCCGGTCAGGTTTTTCTGGATCATAGATGATCACTTTATTGCCATCTGCTTGCGCAGGGAAAAATTGATATGCAGCATTTGGCGTAATCCAGCTTTCACGCTTGGCATCCGCCAATAATTGGTCGACTACTTCTTTTACTTTTAGGGCTTTTTCATCCTTCTCTACAAGTAGCTTTGCGATTTTCCCCTTCACGCCAAGATGATGTCCAATCAGCATTTGCATATTGATATAGGGTTCAATATGGGATAGAGAATATGTTTTGATGATATGACGCTTCGTATCCATCGGTGTAAACACAGGAGCCTGTGTTGAAACGGATGGTTTCGGTTTTACGGCAACTGATCCCGCTCTGACCCGTTCAAACTCTCTCGGTACCTCCAACGCTGCAATCTTTTCCTGTTTCTCTTCTATAAGCTTTTGGTGCTCCTCAGGGGATTGCAGCTGATTGGCAAGCGATAATCCTGTCATGGCATCCTTTGCGTACAAAACGAGCCCCTCATATTCTTTCGCAATTTTCGTATCCGTAAATTTCCGAGACAGGGCAGCACCTCCCACTAAGATGGGCAGAGAGATTCCTGCCTCTTTCATGTCCTGAGCAGTTAAGACCATTTGTTGGGCTGATTTCACCAGCAAGCCTGATAAACCGACCATATCTGGGTTTGCCTCTCGGATGGCTTGGACTAAGTCAGTGGGGCTAACTTTTATTCCTAAATCAATCACATCGTATCCATTATTACTAAGGATAATGTCGACCAGGTTTTTCCCGATGTCGTGTACATCTCCTTTGACAGTGGCTAAAATCACTTTTCCTTTTGTGGAGGAAACATTTCCTTTTTCCATATGGGGTTCCAAATGGGATACAGCCGCTTTCATTACTTCTGCACTTTGGAGTACCTCAGCGACAATTAATTGATTATCATTGAAGAGGCGCCCAACTTCTTTCATCCCGTCCATTAAGGGACCATTAATAATGTCAAGTGGAGCAGGATAGGTCGCAAGGGCTATATCTAAATCGGCCAATAACCCTTCTTTCGTACCTTCAACAACATAATAGGCGAGACGTTCTTCTAAACTCATATTGGGAACAGTAGTTTTCGGCTCCTTCTTTTTCCCACGATAAAATTCAGTAAAGGTCGCTAACGTTTCATCCGTCGTATTGAATAACAATGATTCCGCTAACTGAACTTCTTCCTTGGAGATCGAAGCAAATCGTTCCAGCTTTTCTGTGTTCACAATTGCATAATCTAACCCCGCTTGGGTGCAATGGTAAAGGAAGACAGAATTTAATATTTCTCTTCCAACTGGTGGCAGCCCGAAGGAAACATTACTAATCCCGAGAATTGTTTGGACTGCTGGAAGCTGTTCCTTAATCATCTTAATGCCTTCTACCGTCGCTTTTGCTGATCCGATATATTGCTCATCACCCGTTCCGACTGGGAAAACAAGCGGGTCAAAGATGAGGTCTTGTGGATGGAGCCCATATTTATTTACTAATAAATTGTAAGATTTTTTAGCAATTTCAAGTTTGCGTTCGGCTGTAACGCCCATACCTACTTCATCAATAGTCCCTACAACGACCGCTGCGCCGTAGCGGTGGATTAACGGGACAATCGCTTCAAAGCGTTCCTCGCCATCCTCTAGGTTAATGGAATTGATAATCGCTTTTCCCTGCGAATATTTAAGGGCTCTTTCAATGACTTTTTCATCAGTTGAATCAATGACAAGGGGAACTTTAACTTTCTTAACCACTTCTTGGATAAACTGCTCCATGTCGGCTAGCTCGTCACGGTCGGGGTCTGCCAAGCAAATATCAATGACATGGGCCCCGCCTTTTACCTGGGCACGAGCAACTTCCGAAGCTTCTTCAAATTTCCCTTCCGTAATTAACCGCTTGAATTTACGTGAACCAATGACATTGGTCCGTTCACCGACCATAATTGGTCTTAACGTTGGATCATCGTAAATGAATGGCTCAATCCCTGAAACCATGTGTGTTGACGATGCTTGAAATGCACGTGGTTGATATTGTTTCATTGCGTCAGATATGGCTTTTATATGTTCAGGAGTCGTACCACAGCAGCCGCCGACAATATTTAGCCAGCCATGCGCCGCAAAATCAGCCAGCTTTTTTGCGAGTGTTTCTGGTGTTTCATGATAATGGCCTTCCTCATCAGGTAAACCAGCATTCGGGTAACAGCTAACGGCAGTCGTTGCTAAATTGGCTAATGAGCGGACATGATCCTGCATGAATTCTGGGCCAGTTGCGCAATTTAACCCAACTGCAACAGGTTTCATATGCTCGACAGAAATAAAGAAAGACTCAATCGATTGTCCAGCTAGTGTTGTTCCCATCGGTTCAATCGTTCCTGATATAAATAGAGGCAGTGTTTTACCCGTCTTTTTAAAAGCACTTTGAATTCCGACAAATCCTGCTTTCACATTTAGCATATCTTGACTCGTTTCAAGCAGTAACAGATCAACGCCACCGTCAATCAAGCCAATCGCTTGTTCTTCATAGGCGGCAGAAAGGGCATCAAAGGTTGTTCCGCCTGTAACGCTTAAGGTTTTTGTGGTCGGTCCCATGGAGCCGGCTACATAGCGAGGCCATTCATCTGTTGACGCTTTGTATGCTTCTTTAACGGCAAGTAACGCGGCTATTTTATTTATTTCGTAGGCTTTAAACCCAAGCTCATACTCGTCAAGAACAAGGCTCGTCGCCCCGAATGTATTGGTTTCAATGATGTCTGCTCCTGCCTCTAAGTATTCACGGTGAATGGTAGAAATAACCGTTGGAGCGGTCAAATTCAGGTGTTCGTTGCAGCCATCATATAGGTCACCGCCAAAATCGGCTGCGGTAAGATCGGCACGTTGTAGCATCGTTCCCATGGCGCCATCCATGACAAGGATGCGTTGTTTTAGTTGTTCTGTAAATGGTGTTTTCGGCATAGCTGCTCCCCCTCATCTCATTAAGGTAAAAAGTGAACTTCGACTTTGAAAAGGGAGAACAGGGTCAAAGTGTCTCCACTATTCCTTTATACTTGTCGAAAATTCATCTCCCTTTATTGAGTACTTCACTTTTCTCACTGGCACGCCGTCTAGCATATTGGGCAAGCTCAGCGGTTAGTTCATATCGTAAAAATGGAGTAATTAAATAAATACCATTGAATAAATCTAATGCCGTATCGATTAATGATTTTGTAATCTCAATGCCTAATCTTGTCGCCTGAAGCGGGTCGTCATGCAGGTTAGCCATTTGTTCACGAATGGAATCGGCTATTTTGATGCCGGGTACTTCATTATGAAGAAACTCAGCATTCTTACTGCTAATGAGCGGCATTAAGCCGATATAAATTGGTGCGTCCAAGTGTTTTGTCTGTTCATAGACATCTATTAACTTTTCCTCTGAAAATACAGGCTGGGTAATAAAGTAATCTGCACCGAATTGTATTTTTTTCTCCAAACGCTTTACTGCCTTTTCAAGTGAACGTACATTAGGATTGAAGGCTGCGGCGACACTAAAGGCTGTTTTTTGTCCTAAATCTTTTCCGGAGAAAGACAGGCCCTCGTTTAATTGCTTGATCATTTGAATCAGTTCAAATGACGACACATCATAAACAGAGGAGGCCCCAGGGAAATCGCCAACTCGAGCAGGATCTCCCGTAATCGCTAAGACATCGTGCATTCCAAGAGTGTGCAAGCCCATCAAGTGCGATTGCAGCCCGATAATATTACGATCGCGGCAAGCAATATGAATGAGCGGCCGCATTCTTAATTCACTTTTAAGGAGATAGCCTAGAGATTCATTGGAGATCCGAACCGTGGCCAAGGAGTTATCCGCAAGCGTGATCGAATCAATTCCAGCTTCTTTAAGTGCCTTAGCCCCTTCAAAAAATTTAGTGGTATCCAGCTTTCTAGGTGGATCCAATTCGACAATGACTGAGGGTCTTACTTTCACGATATCCTGCAGGGGAGTGTATTCCCTTTTCGGAGGTGATTCGACAATCATTGTCTTTTGTCTCAATTTTACAACTTTTTCTGTGACAGGGATACTATTCTTTAATTCAGAGGCAAAGGCGCGAATGTGGTCTGGTGTCGTACCGCAGCAACCACCAAGTAAGCGCACTCCTTCACTTCTAAAGCTTTGTGCTGATTTTTGAAAATAATCGGCATCGCCTTCATAATGAAACTTTCCGTCCGTATAAGTAGGAAGACTGGCGTTTGGATAAGCGGATAGGAAAGAATGCTTCGGAATTTCGATTTGTTCCAATGCCAGTAACATATGGTGCGGGCCTAATCTGCAATTGAGACCGACGATATCAGCACCTAGTCCTTCCAGTCTTTTTAAAGCGTCATTAACAGGTGTGCGGTCCTGCAAAAATCCGGGTTCCTGAAGGGAAACCTGAGCAATAATTGGCAACTTCGTTTCCTTCCGTGCAATCGTTAACACGGTTTCGAGCTCTTCAAGGTCATAAAAGGTTTCAAGTACTATTCCCTCAACACCTTCGAGGAGCAAACAATATAGTTGCTCACGGAAGCTTCGTTTGATTTCTTCTATTGTAATGGAACTCGTTTTAATCCCGCGATTGCCCCCAATGGTTCCGAGTACAAAAGCGTTAGATTGTGCGGCCTTCTTTGCATTACGGACAGCAGCACTGTTGATCTCCTTTACCGAGTCTTCTAATCCATATCTCTGCAGCTTTAAATAGTTAGCCGCATACGTATGAGTTTGAATGACATCCGCACCAGCGTCAATATAGGCACGATGGATATTTTGGATTTGCTCAGGCTGAGATAAATTGAGTTCCTCAGAACACGAATCTACTCCAAACGAATAAAGCAGAGTGCCGATTGCCCCATCAGCTATTAAAATTTGGCTTTGTAATTTTTCTAATAGGCTCATGATGATTCCCCTTGATGTAAGACCAAATGTTTCGCACGAACTTGTTCAAGTGCTTGCGAAAAATCTTTTATCAAGTCTTCTGGATTTTCCAGTCCAACCGATAAGCGCACTAGTCCGTCGGTAATTCCACGCTGTTCCCGATCTTCTTGAGACATGGCTGCGTGTGACATTTTTGCCGGATAAGAAAGGATCGATTCGACTGCACCTAAACTAACTGCAAATACAGGGATCTTTACATGACCAACAAAGGTGCGAAGGACATCTTCATTCGCTAATTCAAACGATAAAACAGCGCCTGGTCCCTCGGCTTGTACCTTCTGGAGTTGATGTTGTGGGTGGCTTTCGAGCCCTGGATAATGGACCTTTTTCACAAGCGGGTGTGCGTCTAAAAATTCGGCTAGTTTTATCGCTGATTTTTGCGATTGTTCGAGACGAACATGCAGCGTCTTGATTCCTCGTAATACAAGCCATGCATCTTGAACACCTAAGATCGCACCAAAGCCATTTTGTAAAAAGCCTAAGCGTTTAGCTAAGTCCTCGTCTTTAACAACGGCAAGACCTGCGACGACATCACTATGACCTGCCAAAAATTTCGTTGCACTATGCAGGACAACGTCAGCGCCTAAGGCAAGCGGTTTTTGATAAGAAGGAGTGAGAAACGTGTTATCAACAAATGTTAACGCATTGCTTTCTTTAGCAATTTGGCTTATTGCTCTTATATCCGTTACTTTCATTAATGGGTTTGATGGTGTTTCCACATAAAAGGCTTTAGTATTTGGTTGAATTGCTTGCTTTACTTCATCTAAATTGGTCATATCGACAAAGGTATGCGCAATCCCAAGTCTTGAAAGAACTTGAGTCACCATTCGGAAGGTGCCGCCATAAACATCCTCGGTAATCACCATATGGTCACCAGAGGAGAGGAGGAGGAAGGCTGTGGAAATAGCAGCCATTCCTGATGCAAAGGCAAAACCTTTTATTCCGCCCTCAAGCTCGGCAATGACATCTTCAAGTGCTTCACGAGTCGGATTTAAGCTGCGGCCATAATCGTACTTGCCAAACTGATCAAAATCTGCTTGATGGAAGGTAGATGCATGCTGAATAGGTACACTGACTGCTCCTGTTACCGGATCAATTTTGTGCTGGTTGTGAAGTAGTCTGGTTTCAAAGCTGTATTCTTCGTGTGCCATTATGCAATCACTCCTTCTTGTACTCTTGCAAAAGCATGTTGCAAGTCTTCAATAATATCTTGAGAATCTTCAATTCCAACAGAGAAACGTAATAAACGATTGCAAACCCCAGCTTGAATGCGGATTTCTTCTGGGATATCAGCATGTGTTTGTGTTGCTGGATAAGTAATGAAGCTTTCCGTTCCACCTAAGCTTTCTGCAAAACTGATTAACTGTAAGTTTTGTAAAAATGGATTGACCCATGCTTCGTCTTTGATTCTAAAGGAAACCATTCCACCGCGTCCTGGGTAAAGGACATCCGTTATGGCATCATGATGAGAAAGGAATTCTACAATCGCCTGTGCATTTTTTTCATGGCGTTCCATTCTTAGAGACAATGTTTTCATTCCGCGCATTAATAGCCATGAATCTAATGGACTCAAGACGGCTCCTGCCCCATTATGATGGAAGGCCAACGCCTCACAAAGCTCTTTACCTTTTGCCACAACAAGGCCGGCAAGAACATCATTATGACCTCCAAGGTATTTCGTCGCACTGTGGATGACGATATCGGCACCAAAGGTGATGGGCTGTTGAATAAGAGGTGTATAGAAGGTGTTATCCACAATCAGCAATAGACCATGTTGTTTGGCAATCTTGGAAACAGCCGCAATATCTGATTCCTGCATAAGCGGATTGGTTGGTGTTTCTAGGAAAATAGCTTTTGTTTGCGGGGTGATTTTCTTTTCAATTTCTTCCGGACAACAGGTATTGACGTATCGAGTGTTTAAGCCCCATTTTTTATAGCCTTTTTCTAAGAGGCGGTAGGTACCGCCATATAAATCCTCACTCACGATCCATTCGTCACCTGATTCAAATAAAGCAAGAATAAGTTGAATGGCTGCCATACCTGAGCTGCAGGCAAATCCCTGATCGGCACTCTCTAAATCTGCGATTGTTTTTTCTAGAAGCTGTCGTGTTGGATTTCCTGTTCGGGTATAGTCAAACCCAGTTGATTGCCCGATACCTTCGTGACGGAAGGCCGTTGAGAAGTATACAGGCGGATTTACAGTTCCAGTTGTTGTTTCACTACGGTTACCAATTTGAGCTAGTTTCGTATCGATTTTATACATAAGACACACTCCTTAAAATATATGAATAGTTAGAATTTGTTTAATGCGATAGGGTGTTAAAGTTCCCTGATATTAAAAAAAGTCTTCTATAAGAAGAAGACTTTTGTAAGGACGACCAAAGTGTCATTCTTCTTATCTTGCAAATGAGCAAATCATTTGCAGGACTTAGCACCTTTTCAATGAAGAATCCATTGAAGGTTGCTGAGGCGTCGCAGGGCCATTCCCTCAACCTCTCTTGATAAGAAATCAATTATTTAGATTATTTATAAAATTTACTACAACTAGGGAACGATGTCAAATTATTTTTCATTTAACACCGATAAAAGTCTTTAAGGAATGACTATTATAAAATTTTTAAATCAATTAAATCCTCTTGACTTGTTCTTTATATAGAATTATTATTTAGATATCCACTGATAATTAACTTTATATGTTCTTTAATGTGAACAAATGAAGACTTCTAAAATATGTGCAACCAAAAAAGTAGATTATTTTTACAAGCCAATAAGTGATTATTGGTAATATTTTTTTTAATATGTTCTTTATTGAGTATATAATATTCGTTATATAATAACTAAAGGTGATGTCTCCTTGCCGGTATCAATGGAGGCACTCGGCCATGCTGTGGGTGAAATGAACCTTAGACACTAGTTGTCAAGAGTGTGACGTGAGGAGGGGTTCGATGCCTCAATAATTGATATTAAAAGCATTAAATTAAAACAATTAATATGAATATTGTAATTAAGACTTTTCATAAGGTAAGGCTGAAAATAAAGGGGAGAGAAAATGACTTATAGACAAAGATTATCTGTATTTTTTCTTATAGATTCTTTTATTGTTCTAACAGCTATTTTTATAAGTAGGTTCTTGGTGAATGCTACAATTTATGTCATTTCTATTCCAATTATTGTTACCGCTTTAACAATCCTGGTTAGCCATCATTTATTCTCTATATACTGGAAACTTTATAAAAAAGTCTGGGTTTATGCAAGTACAGGAGAATTGATTATTATCTTTAAGATTGTTAGTTCTTCTATTATAATGGCTTCCATTTTTCAGAAAATTTTTCTTGATGAAATATATTTTAGATTACTAGTTGTAACTTGGTTTTTACATATGTTTCTACTAGGAGGTTCACGCTTTTGGGGGAGAATGTATAGAGATTCCCTCCATACAAATAGTCATAATAAAAAAAGGACACTGATTGTCGGTGCAGGTGCAGCAGGAACGATGGTTGCCAGACAGCTATTAAAAAATTCCGATACTGATCTTTGCCCAGTTGGATTTATTGATGATGATAAAAGTAAACAAAAATTGGATATATTAGGAATTCCGGTGTTGGGCGGAATTAGTTCCATTGGGGGAATTGTCCCAAAGATGCAGATTGATAATATCGTCATTGCCATTCCTTCATTAAGCAAAAAGAATCTGCAAGTCATATTTCAAGAGTGCTTAAAAACACCAGCAAAAACTCAAATACTGCCAATGCTTGAAGATTTAGTTACCGGGAAAATTTTTGTTAGTCAATTTCGAGATGTTCAGGTGGAGGATTTATTAGGAAGAGATCCTATAGAGTTAGACATAGTAGCCATTTCAAAAAATCTTAAAGGTAAAATTGTATTGGTAACAGGGGCGGGTGGTTCGATTGGATCGGAAATTTGCAGACAAATTGCCCAGTTTAATCCCCAAAAAATTATTCTCTTAGGCCATGGTGAAAACAGTATCTACTCCATCGAAATGGAATTAAAAGAAATGTATAAAAATGCGTCTATTGAATTCATAACAGAAATTGCAGATGTTCAGGATGCAAGAAAAATGGATCATGTTATGCGTAAACACTTTCCAGATGTTGTCTATCATGCAGCGGCACATAAGCATGTCCCCCTCATGGAGCGTAATCCGGAGGAAGCTATTAAGAATAATTTGATCGGAACGATGAATGTGGCGAATGCTGCTAGTGGTAACGGTGTCAAGAATTTTGTCATGATTTCTACTGATAAGGCGGTTAATCCTACTAGTGTAATGGGATCAACTAAAAGACTAGCAGAAATGATCATTCAGTCAATGAATAACCAAAGCAAGACAAAGTTTGTTGCGGTTCGATTTGGGAATGTACTAGGAAGCAGAGGCAGTGTGATTCCGTTATTTAAGAAGCAAATCAAACAAGGTGGTCCAGTTACTGTTACCCATCCAGATATGGTTCGTTATTTTATGACCATTCCAGAGGCATCGAGACTCGTTATTCAGGCTGGTGCCCTTGCAAAGGGTGGAGAAATATTTGTTCTTGATATGGGTGAACCGGTAAAAATTGTGGATCTTGCCAAAAATCTAATTCTTCTGTCCGGAAATTCTATAGAGGATATTGAGATACATTTTACAGGCATAAGACCGGGGGAGAAGCTTTTTGAAGAATTATTAAAAGAAAATGAAATTCATGAAAGTCAAATCTATCAAAAGATTTATATCGGAAAAACTTCTGAACTATTAATGGAGGAAATTCACTATTTGCTCGAAAACTATGAAGGTATGGAAAAAGAAGAATTGAGAGAAACACTTTTACTGTTAGCGAATAAAAATGTGTCAACAAAAATTTATATGCCAATCTCAATATAGATTAATAGAAATCGTGTGGAGGGGAAACATGAAACGATTAATGGATATAGTAGTTTCATTGTTTATAATACTCATTTTTGCACCGATTATTTTATTCATTTGGATCTCAGTTAGGTTTAAACTAGGTTCTCCCGTTCTTTTTAAACAGCAACGGCCAGGATTATATGGGATCCCTTTTTTATTATACAAATTCCGAACGATGAATGATTCCAAGGACGATAATGGCAATTGGCTACCTGATGAAGAACGAATAACAGCATTTGGGTTATTTCTTAGAAAGTTTAGTTTAGACGAGCTCCCACAGTTGATTAATGTATTAAAGGGGGACCTTAGTTTAGTGGGACCTAGACCATTATTAATGGAGTACCTTCCACTATATTCGAAGGAGCAGGCAAAAAGGCACTTAGTCAAACCAGGAATTACAGGGTGGGCCCAGGTAAATGGAAGAAATGCAATATCCTGGGAAGAAAAATTTCAAATGGATGTTTGGTATGTGACTCACCATTCAATATTACTTGATATTAGAATTTTATATTTAACTATAAAAAAGGTTGTTCGCTCCGAGGGTATTAGCCAAGCCAATCATGTAACAATGACTCGTTTTACAGGGACTGAAATTCAAGGGAGAAAAGGCAATGGCTAAAACTACGACTTATGTATAGGTTGATAAGAAGGTAGTTAGATAACTATTAAGAAATCATTTTTAACTATAAAAAGAAATTGAGGTGAATGTATTGTTGAAAGTTGCTACGGATAAGAGAATTTTTCTGTCACCACCACATATGAGCGGAAATGAGATGGAATTCATCCAAGAGGCATTTGATTCAAATTGGATTGCACCATTAGGACCAAATGTAGAGGCATTTGAAAGGGAAGTAGCAAATTATGTAGGTGTCAAAGGGGCAGTTGCTGTCAGTTCTGGAACTTCCGCCATACATTTGGCCCTTTGTTTATTAGATGTCCAAAGAGGCGATACTGTTTTTTGTTCTAGTCTGACTTTTGTTGCCAGTGCAAGTCCGATTCTTTATCAAGGTGCAGAACCAGTTTTCATTGACTCTGAACCCGATACCTGGAATATGTCACCAACAGCATTAGAAGAAGCATTAATAGATGCAGCTACTATTTCTAAACTTCCCAAAGCAGTGATCATCGTTAATCTTTATGGGCAGCCTGCCAAAATGGATGAACTGGTTACCATTTGTAACACATTTCAGGTTCCAATTATTGAAGATTCTGCAGAATCTCTAGGTTCTCTATATAAGGGAAAAGTAAGTGGATCTTTTGGGGAATTTGGGATTTTTTCATTTAATGGGAATAAAATCATTACAACTTCTGGTGGAGGGATGCTTGTATCTAACAATACAGAGGCATTAAAAAAAGCTCATTTCTTAGCTGCTCAATCAAAAGACGCTGCACGTTATTATCAGCATAGCCAAATAGGGTACAACTATAGATTGAGCAATATTTTAGCAGGATTAGGCAGGAGCCAGCTGTCTGTTTTGGAAGAGAGAATAAAGGCAAGAAGAAGTATATTTGAAATCTATCATCAAGAATTATCCCACTTACCTGCTGTATCTTTTATGCCAGAGTTAAATAATACCTTATCAAATCGTTGGCTTACGGCATTAACAATTAATAATGAAGAAACTGACATGTCTGTCACAGAATTGCTAACAGCTTTAGAGTCGGAAAATATTGAAGCAAGACATGTATGGAAACCACTTCATTTGCAGCCACTATATATTAATTGTAAGTACTATTCACATAAGACATTTAATGTATCGGAACAGCTTTTTCAGTCGGGAATCTGTTTACCTTCGGGTTCAAATTTGACACTACAAGACCAAATGAGAGTGATTGAATGTATTAAAACATCTCTTAGGAAAATACCATAATAACTTTATTGTATTTAATTTAAGGGAGGATTAGGTTTTTCAGATAATTAAAATGTAAAGAGGTAGACAAATGTTAGGTGAAAATATAGCTAAAATACGTAAACAAAGGGGCTACTCTTTAACAGAGTTAGCTGATCTAACCAATATATCAAAATCATACTTAAGCAATATGGAGCGTAATCTTAACAAAAACCCTTCACTTCAGATTATGTCGAAAATTGCCACTGTATTAGATGTAGATTTAATTACCTTATTGAATTCTGGCAATCCTGATGTTTCACATGTGTATCTTGAAAAGGAATGGGTGGACTTTGTACGAGAATTAAAAGAATCAGGACTAGAAGTGGACCAAATTCGTCAATATAAAACACTGATTGAATTTATCAAATGGACAAATGAACAAACGGGAGGACATTATGGACAAAGCAATCAGTCTAGCTGATGTTTTTATAACTTTAAAGAAACGCTGGAAATTAATTTTCCTCATTACACTGGCTGTGACATTGATTAGTGGGGCCATTTCCTTTTTTGTTTTAAAACCTGTGTATCAAGCTTCAACACAAATACTGGTGAATCAAAAAAGCTCTGAAAATAGGTTGGACATAACCGCGTTACAAAGTAATGTGGATTTAATTAATACGTATAGTGTCATTATAAAGAGTCCCGTCATTTTAGAAAAAGTCATAAATAAACTTGACTTAAATCTTAGTGTGGAACAACTGAATAAAAATATTTCAGTAAGCAGCCAAGAAAATTCACAGGTCTTTTCATTGACAGTTGAGGATGGAAGTCATAGTAAAGCGGTAGAAATAGCAAATACCATTTCTACTATATTTCAAGAGGAAATTCAAAATATTATGAATGTAGATAATGTGAGTATTTTAGCAGTGGCCGAAATAAAAGAAAAACCTATTCCTATTAAACCTAATCCGAAGTTAAATATAACCATAGGTGTATTGGTTGGTTTGATGGCAGGACTTGGGCTTTCATTTGTATTAGAATTCTTAGACAACACTTTAAAGAAAGAAGAGGACATTGGAGAAATTCTTGGAATGCCGGTATTAGGTTCAATACCAAAAATGTCCAAATCTAACTCAAAAGGAAGAAAGCGTTCAAAAAAACAGAAATTTAGGAGTGATACGGTTGCCTAGAACATTAAAAAGTAAAAGAGCCGTAATTAATTTAATTGCTCATAATAATTCCAAGTCTCCAATAACTGAAAAATATCGCCTGATTCGAAACAATTTACAATTTTCTTCTATTGACAAAGATATTAAATCAATCGTTGTTACCTCTCCAGAACCTTCAGATGGGAAATCAACAACTTCAGCCAATTTAGCCATTGTCCTAGCACAACAAGGGAAAAAGGTGCTACTCGTGGATGCAGATCTTAGGAAACCCTCTGTACATTACGCGTTCAATCTTAGTAATACTGAGGGATTAACTAGTGTTCTTACTAAGAAAATAAGCCTAAAACAGGCGATCCAAATTACAAGTATTCCAAACTTAGCAATTTTAACCAGTGGTCAAATACCGCCAAACCCATACCAACTTCTAGATTCAGAGGCAATGCAAGTTCTGATAAAAGTACTTAATACAGGATTCGAATATGTAATTTATGATACACCGCCTATTCTTGCTGCCACAGATTCACAAATCATTGCTAACAAATGTGATGGAGTGATTTTGGTTGTGGCCAGTGGGAAAACTCGGAAGGAAGTTGCATTGAAATCAAAAGTAGTTTTAGAAAATGCTAATGCCCAATTATTGGGTGTAGTTGTTAATGGTGTAGATTCAAACAATGAAACTTATTATCAATACGGATAAAAGTGTGAAAATTAACTTTAGAGAAATTGAATTCGTTTCCTATACTAGACTTTTAAGGGGGCATGTTTATGATTGATTTGCATTGTCATATTTTACCCGGTATTGATGACGGACCCCCTAATTTTACAAATTGCGTAGCGATGGTAGAAAGGGCAGTAAATGAAAGGATTACCCATCTTTTTGCCACGCCCCATCATATGAATGGGTGGTATGAAAATTCAAAGGAAGACATCCTGCAAAGTGTAGCATTCCTCAATCGTTATATACAACAAGAGAAGATCCCACTATCCATTCATCCAGGTCAAGAAATAAGAATCCATCTGGAAATCTTTGATTCAATTGAGCGGGATGAAATACTAACTCTGGATAATAATGGGGAATATTTATTATTAGAATTGCCATCCGGGGAGGTTCCTGGATACACACAGGAAGTTGTCTATGAGCTTTTATTAAGGGGGATTACACCTATTATCGTTCATCCAGAGAGAAATAAAGGTTTTTTACGTGACCATGACTTATTGTTTGAGCTAGTACAGGAGGGTGCGTTAACTCAACTTACATCGGGAAGTATTATTGGACATTTTGGAAAAAAGGTAAAAACTTTTTCAGAAGAAATCATAAAACATCAGTTGGCACATTTCATCGCAACAGACGCTCATAATACGGAGCTTAGAAGCTTCACACTTAATGAAGCATATGAATCCATTGCGAAAAAGTTTGGGGTTGATTTTCGATATTACTTCCAAGAAAATGCTCAAATGCTGATAACGGGACAAAGCCCTCATATTGAACAGCCTATACCAATAAGGAAAAAAATCTTTAGGATTTTTTAATCAGTTAACATTGATTAGAGCAAGCAATTTGTCTTTATTGGTAAGAAAGGGGCCAGTGAATAGTGTTTGCCTCATTATATGAAATCGACAGTCATAAGAATATGAATAATAATCTTCTAATCACAATAGCCTTGTTATTCTTGGCACTTTTATTACATCAATCGCAAGTCATTTTTGGTGTCAATATTTCCTTTTCAGATTTATTTTGTCTGATTATTTTTGTCACTCTTGTCTATAGAAACCAATTGCTTATCCCACTTGCTCCATTGCTTTACTTTCTTATCGTTTCAATGGTGGTTTTGGTTACGGCTGTATTTTATATCCCTTTTCATTTTATGTATAACCCAGTGCCAACAAGACTTTTAAGTGAGTATATTAAACTAATGGCGATATTTATCTATTTTATTTTTGGATACAATTTATTAAAGGTTGGTTTAATGGAAAAAACAATTAAATGGTACTCCATTTTTGGAATGGTCATCGGTGGTTTAGGACTCCTTTGGACGGTTTTAAATATCCCCATTTTTTCCGACATATTATTTTTTGAACATACTAGATATAGAGGGCTAATGATTGATCCTAATTACTTTGCTGTTCTGCAGATTTCGGCAAATGTATATATAAGCAGGGCAAGCCATATTAAACCAAAATATAAGTTTATAGCCTTGTTTATAACAGCTTCAGCAGTGTTAATCTCAGGTTCAAAAACAGGAATTCTCACATTATTTTGTTATTTAGTCTTACGAGTTTCAGAATATGTGTTTACCAAAAATAAAAGAGCCCTTTCTGTGATCACTCAAATCTTTTTGGTTATCTTTTTAATCCTATTCATTCCACTAATGGTTAGTTTTCTACAGAACTTTGTTACTGTATTAAGCTCTAGCATACCTGCATTTGCTAGAGTCCAAGTATTATTTACTGATTTTAGCAGTGCCTTTTCTGAAAATGGTTCTGGAAGAAATATCACTTGGAAAGTTGCTTGGAGTCTAATACAGCTATCTCCGATTATAGGTATTGGAATTGGAACCTATTCCAATATTGCAATTGAACTGTTTAATCAAAGTGATATTTCTCATAATACATTTTTACAGGTATCGACGGAGTGGGGCTTACCGCTAGCAGTACTCTTATTCTCTTATGTATTTTTTATCCTCGGGAAAGCAACCAATTCCCGTCTATTTAATGCAGAAGTTAATTTTATTTTAAGGGATATTATTATTGTTCTCTTACTTGGCTCTATGGCTATTTCATTAAATAATGCCCGAATCCTTTGGCTGGTATTGGGAGGACTAATGGCTTCATTAGATAGGAATGAAAATCTTAAAAAATATAAGAGGGAACAAAATGTTTAATAAAATATTTGAGTATATTAAACGGAAAAGACAGATAAAGAGAAGCTTTCATAGACACACGCAATATATGTGTGCAGGTATCTATGAATATGATGATTCTATTAAATATATTTGGAGAAATGACCCGTACACAAAACAAAGAGCCGATCAAATTTTTCAAAATAACTATCATCAATTGTCCATTAAAACGCTTGTCTTTATTTTAAGGAAAACACTCTTTAGAAATAAATTTATTGTTCCTTATATGGGTCTATATAAAAATGGATTTTGTGGTACGGTCTATCGGCCGGTTAGAAGCACACAAGGATATAGTGATAGTAAAATATTTGATCTATTCAGCAATCAAGTATTGTCCGTTTTTTATGAAGAGAAACATTTCTTAACCGTTCTTGAGCAATATGAAAATTTTAATAATTATTTTCCAATGCCGGCTATTTTATGTGTCGATTACGAAAAAAAAATGATCATTGAAGAGTTGGTCCAATTCAAACAGAATCATTCGTGGCAAGAAGATGATTATTTATATCTGATGTTTGATATTTTCAACCGATATATCGATTACTTTGAACAGTGTATTGAAAAACGGATTTCTTCTTTTATTACAGCTGAGGATTTATTAATAACGACTGGAAGTGCAAATGAGACTCAAGATATTTTTAATAAAATATCACCCCAAATAATTGGTGCTAAGTTTCCCTATTTACCATTGCATGGAGATCTTTGGACAGCCAATACCTTACTAGCTAAAGGAGAGGAATCCAATATCTATTACATAGACTGGGAATATTCAATGGAATATATTTTTTTCTATGATTTTTTCCATTTAATGTGGCTGGAGGTATATGTAAATAATAATTACCTTTATATCGATAAGTATGTTAAAGGGGATTTTGATTTATATTTTAAGAGAATATTTTCTCAATTTAATTTGAAGTTTCAAGATGAATTTCGGTTAGATTACTTTTATATTTATTTTCTTAACTTTTTTAAGGAACGATTAGCACATTTGGATCGAATCGATCAAATGGATTATTTAAGTAAATATAAAATATTACTGGGAAAAGTCCAATGTGTCCCACAGGTTATAGCGAATAAACAGTATATCAATATGGATATGTAGGCGATAAGATGAAAAAAACCGTCTTTATATTAATGCTAATAACTATCGTTTCAAAAATTTTAGGATTTGCAAGGGATATTGTTTTATCCTATTTTTATGGGGCCACCGATATTAGTGATGTTTATTTGATTTCCATGACGATTCCAACTGTGATTTTTGCCCTCATAGGTAAAGGTATTTCAGTGGGATTTATACCTATGTATACAAGAATAGAAAATAGTGAAGGAGCAGATAAAGCACTACATTATACCAATAATGTTATTAATTTGGTTTTAGCTATTTGTACAATCATCTTTATCGCTGGCCTTATTTATACTGAGCCTATCGTAAAGTTATTTGCATCTGGATTTAAAGGAGATACGTTGGATTTAACGGTATCCTTTACTAGAGTAACAATAGTAGGAGTATATTTTTCGGGATTAAATTATGTTTACCTGGCTTATCTTCAAATTAAGGGAGTTTTTATTATTCCTACTATTATGGGGTTTCCAGCAAATTTAATTATGATTGCCTCTATCTATATTAGTTCTCATGAGAACATTTATTTTTTGGCAATAGGCACTTTAGTCGCTGTCTTTTCACAATTCTTGCTTTTATTTATTTTTAGTATGAAAAGTAAATTCAGGTATAAATTCACATTAGATTTTAAAGACCAAAATATAAGAAAAATGTCCCTTTTAGCATTGCCAGCCATTCTTGGTACTTCGGTTGTCCAAATCAATTTATTAATTGACCGTACATTGGCTTCTAATATTACAGAAGGTGGAATTGCAGCATTAAACTATGCCAATACATTAAGTGTAGTAATCATTGGTATATTTGTTTTGTCAATTAGTTCGGTTCTGTACCCAAAAATATCTAAATTAACTGCGAAAAATAAGATGGATGAAATGAAGTTGGTACTGTCTGGATCCATCAGTGCTGTGAACATATTAGTTGTGCCAGCAGCAGTAGGTTGTATGTTTTTTGCAGCTCCGATTGTTGAATTACTTTATGGAAGGGGACACTTTGATGCCCAAGCATTAGTGATGACTTCCAATGCACTATTCTATTTTTCAATCGGAATTGTCGCTTTAAGCCATAGGGAAACTTTATCCAATACATTTTATTCACTTCAAGATACCAAAACTCCAATGATTAATGCAGCATTAGCAATGGTTTTAAACATTCTCCTAAATATTATGTTATCCAAAATAATGGGTATAGGAGGGTTAGCTCTAGCTACAAGTATCTCAACTATTTTCTGTACGTTCCTTTTATTAATTAAACTTCGAAAAAAGATAGGGAGGATGGGATTAAAAAAGGTGTCCATTTCCTTTATGAAAATTGCAGTTTCTTCTCTTGTTATGGGAGGTTTAAGCCGATTCATTTATGATCATTTGACGAGTAAATTAAATATAGCTAGCTCATTACTACTATCGGTATTCATTGGAGCAGTTGTTTATTTTATTATGATTTATTTTTTGAAAATTAAGGAAGTTGATTTGATCGTTGATGAAATAAAAGTAAAGTTCAAGGCAGGAAAAGAAAATAAGGTGGTGAAGGCATAAAAATGAAAATTTTATATGTTGCAACGATATCGAACACAGTAAATGCATTTTTAATTCCCCATATTAAATTTTTAATAGAGCAGGGGAATGAAGTGGGAATCGCATGTAATCCGGTTCAGGAATTAAATAAGGAATTACTTCATTTGGAATGTAAGGTTCATCCCGTTAGTTTTCAAAGGTCCCCTTTCCATAAAGAAAATATTCAAGCGTATCGAGAAATCAAAAAGATCATGAAAAGTGAAGGATATCAATTAGTTCATGTTCATACACCTGTAGCCTCATTAATCACTAGAGCTGCTTGTAGAAATATCCAAGGTGTAAAAATTTTATATACCGCGCATGGTTTTCACTTCTTTAAAGGTGCACCAATCTTCAACTGGCTTATTTTTTATTCCCTAGAAAGGCTTGCTGCTAAATGGACTGATATTCTTATTACAATGAATGAGGAGGACTATCACTCGGCTAAGAAATTTAATCTAAGAAGGAAAGGACCGATCTATATAGTACATGGGGTAGGACTAAACCTTCATCGGTTTAAACCCCATTCCTTTGAAGAGAAAATGAGATTAAGAAAAGAGTATGAAGTAAGTTCTCAAGATTTTATTATTACTTATGTTGGGGAACTAAGCTACAGGAAGCATCAGGACTTGTTAATCAAAGCAGTCCATCAACTAAACGAAAAAATAAAAAATATAAAGCTATTCCTTGTAGGGGATGGGGATCAAGTTAATGCATATAAGAAGTTGGTTCAAGAATTGGGGCTTGAAAATCATGTTGAATTTTTAGGTTTCCGTAGAGATATTGACAACATCATGACCATCTCGGATTTAGCCATTTCGACATCTAGGCAAGAGGGACTCCCTGTTAATATTATGGAAGCTATGGCTACTGGGTTGCCTGTCGTTGTTACTGGATGCAGGGGGAATAGTGATTTAGTTACAAATGGTGTGAATGGATTTGTGGTTGGGGTAGAGGATGCAGATGCCTGTGCCAATGCGATTGAGATTCTTTATAATTCAAAAGAATTAAGGGAAGAGTTTGGTAAACAGAACCTAGAACAAATTAAGCGTTATTCACTTGAAAATGTGATAAAAGAAATAAAAGAAATATACCTTGATATGGATGATTTTACTAAAAATAGAATAAATATGGTAAATAATAATACTGGAATAGTAAAACGATTGTAAAAAAATACCGTATTGTTCGTTATAATGAAAAAAAGTATAGTAATGAGTACAATTGATTCATCATTACCACGTTATCTAAAAAGGTTACTTGAATCTTTGGAGTGGATGAAATGTTAGATGTGATCAACAAACTAAAGTTAAAAGTGATTTATAAAATTCCAATGACTTTAAAGTTAAGAATTCGATCGTTTTTCAGCAAGAATAATGTTCCTTTAGTTTTATCTAATGGCTTAAAAATTTTTGTTGCTATGGCTGCAGATTACGGGAATCTTGGTGATGTTGCCATTACAGAGGCACAAACAAGTTTCTTAAAAGATTATTTTCCCGACTATGAAATTATTCCGTTATATGTAAAAAATCTTTACTCTCTTACAAAGCTAAAAAAGGTAATTACTCCTTCAGATATTATTACGACTATTGGGGGAGGCAATATGGGAGATGTATATGAGGGGCTGGAGAATCAAAGACGATATATTATTAAATCATTTCCACATAATAAAATTATCTCATTTCCCCAATCAATCGATTTTAAAAAGGAAAAAAATCTTAATAAAAGCATTAAAATCTATTCAAAGCATCCAAACCTGCACATCTTTGCAAGAGAGTTAAAATCCTACGAACTTATGAAGAATAGCTTTAAGAAGAATCATATTCATTTAGTTCCAGATATTGTCTTTTATATTAATAGGACCGAACCACGTTTTAATAGGAAGGGAGTTATTATTTGCTTGCGAAACGATCTAGAGGGAGTGATCTCATCCATTCATAAGAATAGTCTTATTGCCGCTATTGAAGAGAAATATCAGCAAGTACACTTTTATGATACTGTCATAAATGATTTCTCAACTGATATGGCTAATCAGAAATTAGAGGATATTTGGATAGCTTTTAAACAAGCAAAAGTAGTTGTTACTGATAGATTACATGGAATGATATTTTGTGCAATCACGAAAACACCATGTATCGTTTTTTCAAATAGTAATCATAAAATCATTAGTACTTATCAATGCTGGCTATCGGATTTAGCTTTTATACGATATATAAAAGTTTTTGACATTGACTATATTTTAGAGCAAATCAATCAGCTCGTTCAAATGGAATGGAAGGAAGACCATGAAGTAAAGTATTTAGAGTATATTCAAAAATTTGATTTAATTTTGGAGTCATTAAGAAAATGAATGAAAAGGAAATTAGGTAATGGGGTGAAAATGTGAGTGAAACTGTCCGAACAGCCTATTTGTTGCAAATACATACAAATCCACAACAAGTAAATATGTTTATAAACCAGTTAATTGATGAAGGGGCAGCTGACGTATTTGTTCATATTGATAAAAGAACTTATGAACAAGTATATCCACAACTCATTAAGAATCAACATGTAAAAATTTTAAGGGAAAGTATTAAATGTGAATGGGGAGACATCAGTCAAGTGGCCGCTACTATATTACTACTGAAAGAGGTCATGCGTTCTCATAATAATTATGATTTTGTCTGCTTAAGGAGTGGGCAGGATTTACTGGTGAGAAATGGATTTAAGAAGTTTCTAGTGGAAAACCGAGGAAATGTCTTTATGAATTTTAAAGATATAGGTAAAGAAAATTTATGTGTATTGAAGGTTAACTGGCCTAAAGGAGCCAGAAAAAGATATACTTCGGCACACCCTTACAGGATTTTCAGGCGAATTATTCAAGAATTATACCATAGAGGGATTAACTTATACCCTAATACTAATTACTGGCCAAAAGAATTTAATTTTTATTGCGGTTCACAGTGGTTTACCATTCCATTTGAAGTTGCCAGCTTTGTGGTCGAGTTTTTAGAGAAAAATGATTGGTACTTTAACTTTTTTACCAATGCTTATTGTCCTGATGAATGGTTTTTTCATACCTTAATCATGAATTCACCATTTAAATCCAATGTCGTTAAAAATAACCTATTGTATTTGAAATGGGGAGAAAAGTTTAGTGAGAGAAATTCACCTCAGTATTTAACATATGAAGATATTACTTCAATCGAGCAATCACTTCAATTTTTTGCTAGAAAATTTGATAAGAATATTGATCCAAATGTAATCGATTATTTTACGAGTTATATAAAATATGGAAATGATACTAATTATAATACTCAAGACATTCATTTATGAGCTTCACAATATAACAAGAAGCTAGTTTTTCATAGTACCTAGAAAATTATTTTTTTATTTGTGGGGTGTTTGGAATGGTTCTAAGTTATCAACAAATTGCGGAACTTGAACAAAAAATGGGAACATCCTTTTTTCTGCTTGATGTGGAGAAGGTAAGGAGCAACTATAAGAAAATAGATGATGCGTTCAGGAGCAGATACAATAGGTTTATTATTGGATACTCCTATAAAACCAATTATTTGCCTTTCATGTGTAAGGAGATGGATAAATTAGGAGCATATGCTGAAGTGGTTTCGAGATTAGAATATGATTTAGCCATTAAAATTGGGGTGAAATCTAACAGAATCATTTTTAATGGGCCTCTAAAAACGGAGGATGATATTCATACAGCTTTGGAACAGGGCAGCATTTTAAACATTGATTCACTTTATGAAATAGATTTTATTCAAAATTACTGCCGAAAAAACAAGAATAAACAAGTAAAGGTTGGATTGAGAGTAAACTTTACTATCTCAGATAATGGGGTAAGCACTCTTCAAGAAGGATATGGTGTTAGTAGATTTGGAATATGTGTTGCAAACGGAAATTTTGAGTATGCATTAAATAAGCTTAAAGAATACAAAAATATTAAAGTAATTGGATTACATGGTCATTTTTCTACAAGTGAGAGGAAAGTTGAAACCTATTCAAGAATTACGAAAGGACTATGTAAATTAGCAAAAGAATATCTTACAGAGACCATTGAATATATTGATATCGGTGGAGGGATATATGGGGAAATACCATCATCGTTTAACATAAACACGCCAAGCTTCGATGATTATGCTGAATCTGTTTGTTCAATTATGAATACAGAATTTGAAGAGGGGGAAAGACAGCCATATTTAATATTGGAACCAGGAATCTCCATGGTGGCCAACACATTTTCATTTTATGCTAAGGTCATTGAAGGGAAAAAAGTTCAAGAAACACACTTTGTTTTGATTGATGGCAGTGTTCATAATATAAAGCCCACTATGCATAAACGAAATCTTCCGATGCAATTAATAAAGCAAAACTATAATAAATACCAAACGGCCAGGTATAACATCGTCGGATATACCTGTATGGAAAAAGATTACTTAGCCCATGATATAGAGGGAGAATTGCCAGAACCAAATGATTATATTGTTTTTGAAAATGTGGGAGCATACACGATTGTCTTTAATCCACCGTTTATTAAAGAAAGGCCGGGAATTATTGCGATAGATCAAAATGAATTTTACATTGTACGGAGAAGGGAAAGTTTGAGAGAGTTTTTTAACGAGCATTTATATGTATTTCAGTAATTTTCTCGGTGTTAATAGTTAATTATTAGGAAATGCATTTATTTAGGGAAAGACTGTTGATTTGTCCATTATAAAGAACTAAAATTGAAGTAGTTAGTCTATTTTACGCCAGATTAATTATTTTTTTATTTAAATTGTTCTTTTTAAAGAACGTATTTTAATTTACTTTTTAAAGGAGATAATAAAATGAATTCTCTCCGTACCGCATTTATTTTACAGATTCATAAAAACCCAAGACAAGTAAATAGGTTTATCGATCAACTTTTATCAGATGATCAAGCAGATGTATATGTTCATATTGATAAAAGGAGTTATAAAGAAATTTATCACAAAATTTTGAAACATTCTAATGTTAAAGTACTCGAGAATAGTGTTGTCTGTGAGTGGGGGAATATTAGCCAAATTACAGCAACGATTTTGTTATTGAGAGAGGTATTGGCATCCAAAAAGAATTATGATTATGTTTGCTTAAGAAGCGGGCAGGATTTATTGGTGAAAGATGGTTTTAAGGGGTTCCTTTCGGAAAATAGTGGGAAAATATTTATGGGTTTTAGAGAGATTAAGAAGAAAGATTTGGTGGGAATGGAAATTAATTGGCCAAAAGTGACGAGAAGCCGTTATAATTCAGCTCATCCATTTAGGATTTACAGAAGAATCATTCACGATTTATACCAAAAGGGATTCAATCTATTTCCCAATAAAAATCAGTGGCCAAATGAATATATGTTTTTTACTGGTTCACAATGGTTTACGATTCCGCTTGAAGCCGCCAAATATATCATAGAATTTATAGACAAAAATGAATGGTATTATAGATTCTTTGAAAATACTTTAGCCCCGGATGAATGGTTTTTTCACACATTAATTATGAATTCGCCATTTAAAGTTAAAGTTGTTAAGAACAATTATTTATTTTTAAAATGGGGGGGGAAATTTACGGATATAGGATCTCCTGTGTGCCTGACATTTAAAGATATTCAACAAATAGAGGAATCAAATGATTTTTTTGCCAGAAAATTTGATGAAGATATCGATAAAGCTGTCATTGAATATTTTTCAAATAAGGTAGGGTTTGGTGGAAATCCTGATGTAAGCATAAAAATAAATGGTTGATGCATTTTAAATAATTGATTAGAGGGATGAGAATGAATATTTTAATTTGCAGCGCTGGTAGAAGAGTAAAGTTAATAAAATATTTTAAAGTGGAATTAAGTAAAATAGGAGGCAAAGTTGTTGCTGTCGATTGTGATGCAACAGCCCCAGCATTACATTTTGCGGATTTTGCTGAAATCATTCCAGCTATTACTGATCCAGAGTATATCCAGCAGCTAAAACAATTATGTCAAAAGTACAAGATTGATGCAGTATTGAGTTTAATAGATCCTGAATTAAGTGTGCTGGCGGAACATAAAGAAGACTTTGAAAAAGAAAATATAAGATTAATTGTTTCGAATAAAGAGGTTGTAGATATTTGCTTTGACAAATATCGTACCTATCAATTTTTAAATGATCGCAGCCTACCAGGTATTCCCACGTATATAAATTTTGCTGAAATCCTATCAGATATTGAAACTGGTTTTCTAGAGTTTCCGATTATAGTAAAACCTAAAAATGGCAGCGCTAGTATTGGAATCTCAATCGTCCATTCTACTAAGGAATTGCAAGCTGTATGGCGAGATTCCGGTGAATTAATTGCCCAGCCGTTTATTGAGGGGGATGAATTTGGCATTGATTGCTATATGGATTTATTAAATGCCTGTGTGACTAATATTTTTTGTAAAAAGAAAATAAAAATGAGGGCGGGAGAAACTGACAAATCGGTTTCGGTTAATGACCCGGATTTGATTCAATTAATAGAAGAGCTGGTTAATCAACTCAATCCAATCGGACCAATTGATATTGATTGTTTTAAAACGGATAAAGGGTACTTCATTTCAGAAATAAATCCTAGATTTGGCGGTGGCTATCCTCATGCACATGAAGCTGGTCAAAATTTTGTGAGAAACATTATTAATAACTTATTAGGAAAATCAAATCAGACCCATATTGGCCATTACCCTAGTGGATCAGTCATGATAAAGTTTGATGATGTTATGCTGCTGTCTTCACTAGATAAGTCTTTTATGCTGAATTCTTTACAAGAGTCTAAATAAGGGGGGATTGCATGTACGAGGTAATTTCTTATAATCAGAAATCTCTATGGGAAGAAAGGCTAAATCAACTTTCGAAAACAGATATATTTTATCATCCTTCCTATTCAAATCTGTATCAGCGTTTTGGGGACGGTGCTCCATATTTATTTTTTTATGAAGACGAAAGTGGGAATAAAGTAGGTTATGTTTTTCTAAAGAGAAAGATTGATTTATTGCCTTTTGTTCAGGATGAACAGCTGGATATCGAATTATATGACATTATAACACCTTCCTACGGATATGGAGGTCCCTTAGGCAATATTGATGATGATCAGTATTTAAGACAATTTAGAAAGGAATTTGAGGAGTATTGTCAAAAGGAACATATTATTTGTGAGTTTAATCGTTTTCATCCTCTGCTTCAAAATTATCAATGGATGGACCGATATATGGATGTTGCCTATGATAGAGAAACGGTATTTATAGATTTAACAAAAGACGAAAGTGAAATCTTTAATCAATATCATAAAAATCATAAACGGAACGTCAATAAGGCTTTAAAAAATAAACTAGCCTTCAAAACTTTTCAAAGCGAAGAAGCTAGTAAGATTGTAAACGATTTTTATCAATTATATAAAGAAACAATGGATAAGTTACATGCATCTGCCTATTCTTATTTTTCTGAAAAGTATCTAATCAGTTTGTTAACGGATCTATCTAATAATTCCGTAATTGGCTCAGTTTACTTTGAAGGTAGGATGATTGGAGCGGCTTTATGTATGTATGATGGTCATTCATTACATTACCATCTTGGGTGTTCCCAAAAACAGTTCTTAAATTTGGGTGGAAATATTTATTTGCTTCATCAAATGGCCTTATGGGGAAAGCAAATGGGTTTAAATAAGTTCCATCTAGGTGGAGGGCATATAGGAAGGGACTCTTTATTTCAATATAAGTACCGATTCAATCCTAATGGACTTCTCCATTTTTATATTGGGAAGAAAGTTCATAACGCTCAAACCTATAACTGGTTGATAGAGAAATGGGAAAAGTATTATGGTGAATCAGCTGATCTAAATTTCTTTCCGGCCTATCGTAATAAGCCGCAAAAAACAATTTCTGTTTTAGTTTGATTTCATAAACTTGTGGGAAGGTAGAATAATTCAATGATAACGATCAATTACAAAAGGAATCTATTAAATGTAATAGAGATTTATGGAAAAAGGAAACTTGAAGAGATTAATGCAAAGAGTGCGGATATTATCATTAATACACAACTTTTGATGCATCCTCAAGACGGTCCTGTAGTTAAAAAGAATAAATATAATAACTCCTTTGAAATTCTCATTCCCAATTTTATTTTGGATTTAACTAAGGATGAACAGGATATTTACAATAATTTTAACAAAACATTTAAGAGGGAGATTAAGAGAGCTTCTGAAAAGGATGGATTGATTTATTCGGAAAATGTCAATCCAAGTGATGAACAACTTATTAACTTCTCGGCATTATTTAATTCGTTTGCAAAAGAAAAAAATATTGATAGATGTGTATTAGAAAAGCTTATTACTCTTAGAAATAATCAATCTTTATTAATAACCACTATTTCTGATGAACAAAAAAATATTCTGTGTGCCCATTGTATGCTGTTAGATCGGGAAAACAGCCAATCCTATGGGATGTATTCTGTATCTAGTCGGCTTATAAAGAGTGATGAAAAACAATTAATAGGAAGGGCAAACAAATACCTCTATTGGAAAGATATACAAACCGTAAAGCAAAAAGGTTTTAGATGGTATAATCTTGGTGGAGTTGTAAGTGGTAAAGAAGGAGAAGGAATTAATGACTTCAAGATAAAGCTTGGTGCCATTCGGGGATATGATCTTAAAATATACCATTCTACTAGTTTTATAGGAAAACTATGTAAAACGTTATTATACCTTAAATGGAAAAGAAATTTTATAATGTAATCAGCAGTAATTTGGAAACGGAATATAGTTTACAATTGAAAGCTTCATCCATTTTGATTATTTATGGATGAAGCTTTTTTTAGTAGAGTTATTCAGCGAATTTAAGTAAACGGATATAATTTAGATTAATAACTCAACTTTGCACCTAGAAAATTGTATTGAGTTTAGATGTCAGTAAAGTTTAAGTTGTTGTTTTACATAAAATAGCAGGAGGTGAGCAAATAAAATGAAGTCGTTCACCTTTACCGAGAAATTAGTGCTTCTTGGATTTTGGGGTTACATGGGTTTTATCAGTTTACAGTTGATATATACGAACATAGAAGGGATGATTACAAAAGATCCTAAATGGATTAATCAAACAAACCTTACTGTAAATGTAAAAGTTTATGGAGCAAAAGGAGATGGAAGAACAGAAGATACGGCTGCCTTTCAAAAAGCAATAGATGAAGTTAATTCAAACGGTGGTGGAGAAGTATTTGTACCTCCTGGAAACTATATCTTACAACCGATTTTTGTTAAATCAAATGTGAGTTTGGTTGGAGAAAATCGTGATACAGTTACGTTAAAACTTTCAGATGCTGCGAATGATCAGAAACAAACAAGATTAGTTAATATAAATAATGTTAAAAATGTACAATTGAAAAATATTACCTTTGATGGCAATTATAAAAAACATACAAATGGAATCGAACATATGCATACTGTGTTTGTTTGGGATAGTGATCAAGTAATCATTACCCACAATCGAATGAGAAATGCTGTTGGTGATGGAATCTCTTTAACTGGATCAACGCGAGCAAGTAATTATATAACTGTATCGCATAATATAATAAAAGATAATCACCGCTCAAATATCGTTGTGGAACAAGTGAACCATATCAAGATTTTTAATAACATTAGTACGTCTAAAGTTGGTCGTCCAACTTTACATTTTGAACCATGGGAAAAAGTTAATCTATACGACGCAAAAATTTACAATAATACATTTAAAACAAACGCAAGTGAAACCTATACTATCCAAATTGAAGGGACAAAAGGGGCAGGGAATTTTTATAATAAAATAGAGTTTTATAATAACACTGTTAAGGGCAAAAAAGGAAAATTTATGATTAAGGAAACTAAGGGTACTAAAATTCATGATAACCAATTTGATGTAAAAAATATGTATATTTGGTTTAAAAATGAAGACCTTCAAATTTTTCGTAATAAAATTAAATCAGACATTGGATTTGTTATAGATGGATATTTAGGAAATTCTAGACGAACGGTTATTTCCGATAATTCTGTTTCAACATCGGGTGATGGAATAAATATCCTAACAGGTTCACAAGATACAAAATTTAAAAGAAATACTTTTATAGGTCCAGGTGATGGAAGGGGGGCGTATCTATGGGCGAATGAAACAAATATAATGAATACAAATTTAATAGGCAATTCTTTTCTGAATTACAGCAAGGGAGTTATCACAGAAAGTTATAGTGGCAATATAGTGGATGGCCTAAATATCGAGAAAAATACTTTTAAGAATATAGCTGGTTATTCAGTGTATACCACAAGAAAATCTAGTAAAAATGTAACTGTTAGAGATAATGATTTTATAAACACTAGTGGGATACATGTCCAAAATTAATTAAGAATATTTGTGACACCACGTAAGCTTTTCTAAATCATATAATCCAGGTTGTCGAAAAAGGGAGAAAGGAACCGATCGATTGCTGATGAACTAATACAAAAGCTGATTGGAACGATTCCAATCAGCTTTAAGTAGAGACTATACATGCAAAAACTTCACACAAACCGGATATGGCACGGATATATCCGAATTTAACAGCTTCAATCTCCCTGTTGCTCCATCCCGTGAAAATAATACAAGATTACCCGATTCCTGATTGGAAGCAATAATGAACTTCTCGGTTGGATCTAACTCAAAATCCCTCGGCCAATCTCCCTCTGTTGAAACAAGCTCGACAAAACGTAGCTCGCCAGTTTCTTCATTCACCTCAAACACCGCAATACTATTATGTCCCCGATTTCCCGCATAAACAAAACGTCCATCAGACGAAATATGGATGGCACTCCCTTGATTATTTTCGGTAAAATCTGCTGGAATGGTCGAAATATACTGTTGTTCTGTAAAATGTCCGCCTTCCTTATGATAATGTAGGACGATGACCTCAGAGCTAAATTCTGTCATAATATAAGCAAATTTCCCATTTGGGTGGAAAACTAAGTGCCGTGGACCACTACCTGCCTTTACGGGTAGTAAATGGGACTGTGTAAGAGTTCCATCCTCCTGTACGGAATACGTAATAAGTGCATCAATCCCTAATTCAACAACCGCTAAATATTTCTCATCGGGAGTCAGCTCTGCATAATGACTATGAGGCTTCTCCTGGCGAGGATCTGGTCCTGACCCTTCGTGTTCAATAATTGATGCTGCTGGTAGAACAGATCCATCCTCTTGATTGATGAGCCTGGAATCTACTAATCCCTTATGATAGTTTGCGCTGAACAGATAACGATTCCTGCGATCGACACTAACATAACAAGGTGGTGCCCCTTCCACTAACTCGCTGTTAATTGCTTCTAAATCCCCATCTGCTTTGATGGAAAAAGCAGCGACTCCTCCTTCATTTCCTTCTTTACTAACCGAGTAGAGGTAACGATTGTCCTTACTAATAGTTAAATATGTAGGGTTACCTAACTCTGCAGCGACTTTAATATTTTCGATCGCAGCGGTTTGAGGATTGAAGGTAAAAGAATAGATCCCCTTACTTTCTCCTTTTGTATATGTACCTATATAACCAATATACTTACTCGTATTTGCCATGTACTTTCCCCCTCGAAAGATAAAATGAATTTCTTCCTTATCATATCCTATTTTTAACAAAAATTAAAAAGATCAGTGTTGTGAGGACAAACGGCAGTAAGTGAATGGCATAAAACATTCATAATAACAAGGAAACCGAAATAGTATGTATTTATGTCTAAAGTACTTGGGAGGGAGAAGGCAACATATGGATAGTTTACGTTGGATTTGGGGCTATATTCGAACATATCGTGCTATGATAATGATCGGTCTTTTGCTGGCATTAGTTGTTTCAGCAATGAATATGCTTAATCCTTATTTGGCAGGAATGATTGTTGATAAAGTAATGGTTGGTCATCAAGAAAATCTGTTGTGGAAACTGTTAGTCCTTATGATTAGTGTCACTGTTATCAGAACGGTGGTTCGTTACGGGTATCAAATAATATTTGAAACGTTATCGCAAAATGTCATTTTTAAAATACGTAAACATTTGTATGATCGTCTTCATCAACTGGATTTTAGTTTTTACGATCAAACGAAAACAGGGGATATCATGGCTCGGATGACAGGTGACCTCGAAGCGGTTCGCCATTTTACAGCTTGGTCTATCTATATGATTTTTGAAAACGCTATGCTGCTCATCTTCGCCATTGGATTTATGTTTTATATTGATCTTCCATTGGCATTGGCGATGTTGTTAGTTACACCGGTCATCGGTTTTTTCGCGTATCGATTAACGTTTGCTGTACGTCCGACGTTTACGGAGATTCGCAATCAATTTGCCAGGCTTAATTCTGTTGTACAGGAAAACATTAGTGGCAATCGAGTTGTAAAGGCATTTGCGAAAGAAGACTACGAAATTGAGAAGTTTCATGCTGAAAATGAAGCCTTTAAGAAGAAGAATCTGCTTTCAGCAAAAGTTTGGGAAAAATACTTACCCGTCCTGGACTCGTTAGCAGGTGTGCTAACGGTGATTATGATCTTGATTGGTGGAATAATGGTGATTCGTGGCTCTCTTACGTTTGGTGAGTTAGTTACCTTTAACTCGTTGATTTGGGCTTTAAATAATCCGATGCGTATGGCGGGCTGGCTGCTTAATGATGTGCAAAGATTTATTGCCTCCGCTGAAAAAGTAGAGGATCTCCTCCATACAAACCCGAAAATAACGAATAAAGCCAAAATGATTAACATGAACAAATTTGAGGGTGTAGTTGAATATGATCATGTCGACTTTAGTTATGGGGAAGGACCTGTATTAAAGGATATTTGCTTAAAGGTAAAACCAGGAGAGACACTCGCGCTGATTGGAGCAACTGGTGCTGGGAAGTCAACATTAGTTAATTTACTAAGTCGTTTTTATGATACGACTAGCGGTGAAGTTAAAGTAGATGGCATAAGTGTAAAGGAATGGAATCTCCAAGCATTACGAGAGGGCATAGCGATGGTCATGCAGGATATATTTCTATATTCTGATACGATTGAAGGAAATATTGCCTATGGTCATCCTCATGCAACACTGGATGCTATCCAGTCAGCAGCTAAAATGGCAGAGGCACATGAATTTATTTGTGAACTGGCAGAGGGCTACGATACCATTGTTGGTGAACGTGGAGTAGGACTTTCTGGCGGACAACGGCAGCGAATTGCATTAGCCCGTGCTATTTTAAAGGATCCTCAAATTTTGATTCTCGATGATACCACGTCAAGTGTCGACATGGAAACGGAGCAGAAGATCCAAACTACTTTAAAATCCATTCAGCAAAATAAAACCTGTTTTTTAATCGCCCATCGAATTTCCTCTGTAAGGGATGCAGACCAAATCGTAGTTATGGACCAAGGCAGAATTATCGAAAGAGGGAAGCATGAAGAACTGCTTGAGAAAAAAGGCTACTACTATACCGTATATAAGAACCAATCTGGGAACTTTGATCATATGCTCCATGGTCAGGAAGTGATATAACATGGCACGCAATAAATTTAATGTTGACGAAGAATTGGAGACGCCATTTAGTTTTTTGCATCTAAAGCGGCTGTTCAGCTATTTGAAACCATATAAAACCAAAATCATTCTTACCGTACTGATTATGCTGGTTGCTAGTGGTGCAAACCTAATCGGACCGTATTTAATTAAACAAGCGATCGATCAGGAGATCCCTAAGAAGAATATTGCTGGCTTAGTGCTGCTCTCGGGAATTTACTTAGTAGCATTGGTGCTGACTGGAATCTGTATGAAATACAGGATTAGGATGATGTCCCAAATCGGTCAGAGTGTTATTGAAAAACTGAGGGCTGATTTATTTGTCCATTTACAAAAACTATCATTCTCTTTTTATGACAGCAGGCCACATGGGAAGATCTTAGTCCGAGTCGTCAATTATGTTAATTCCTTAAGTGATTTACTTTCGAATGGGCTGATTAACTTAATTACGGACATATTTAGCTTGATTGTCATTTTAGGATTTATGTTTTCGCTTGATTTAAAATTGACACTGTTTGCCATGGCAGGATTTCCTATCCTGGCGACTGTTATTTTCTTCATTAAAAATGCCCAACGGAAGGCATGGCAGGATTTAAGTAATAAGCAGTCGAATATGAATGCTTATATTCATGAAAGTATCAATGGTATGAAGGTAACTCAAGCTTTTGTTCGTGAGGAAGAAAATAAAAGAATTTTCGAGGATGTCTCGGATGGGTACCGCCATTCTTGGATGAAGGCTGTACGCATTCAATTTCTTTTATGGCCATCGATTGAGAATATCTCCGTTGTAACTGTGTCGCTTATTTATGTAATTGGAATGGCTTCTATTGGTCAGGGAATAACGGTCGGGGCACTTGTGGCATTTGTAGGCTACCTCTGGATGTTTTGGAGCCCGCTTGCAAACATCGGAAATTTTTATAATGCCATTATAAATGCCATGGCCTATTTAGAGCGAATCTTTGAAATGATAGATGAAAAGCCAACTGTTCTCAGTCATCCTCATGCAAGTGAATTAAAAACGATTAACGGGAAAGTGGTGTTTGACAATGTGGTATTTGGTTATGAGAAGGAACGAATTCTTGATCAAATTAATCTAAAAGTAAATCCTGGTGATACGATTGCCCTTGTCGGTGCAACCGGATCAGGGAAGACGACTATTGTTAGTTTAATTAGCCGTTTTTATGATGTGAATAGCGGTCAAATAATGATTGATGATGTTGATATTTCAACGGTCACCATTCCGTCTCTAAGGAAGCAAATGGGCGTTATGCTGCAGGATCCATTTATTTTTTCTGGATCGATTATGGATAATATCCGTTATGGAAGATTGAATGCGACAGATGAAGAGGTAATCCAGGCTGCCAAAGCGGTTCAGGCCCATCCATTTATTATCGGATTGAAAGAAGGATATCAAACAGAAGTCAATGAAAGAGGAACAAGGCTATCGACCGGACAAAGACAACTAATTTCGTTTGCCAGGGCGTTATTAGCGGATCCCAAGATTCTTATTTTAGATGAGGCCACCTCCTCTATTGATACAGAGACGGAACTTGCATTACAACAAGGGTTAAAAACACTGTTGGCGGGCAGAACCTCTTTTATCATTGCCCATCGACTCTCAACCATTCAAACAGCTACAAAGATTTTATTTATTGATAAAGGAAAAATTTTGGAAGAGGGTACACATGAGGAATTAGTGAATAAAAAGGGTTTTTATTGGAAGCTGAATCTTGCCCAACACGGTTCTCAAGAGGTTTGCTAACATTTCGCTGATAGGGCAGTATTTCGTTCTATCAGCCGAAATGGATCTTATTGTTAACACTTATAAATCAAACTGGAAAGATGCCCTTTTACAATGGCATTTTTTTTATTTGAAGGTTCATTTATTTGCAATATTGCCTAGGATAAGTGATATTTATACTATCCTCGTTCGACAATAATAGGGTATTAAGAATTAAGAAGGAGTTTGATTATGGCAAAGGATATGAAAAATTCAAAAAAACAGCAACAATCGTCATCAAAGTTTGCTTTCTGGGTTATTGGCTTGGTTGCAGTTTGTATTTTGGCGCTTATTTTCTTTGAAAAAGATTCGAAGGATAAGGAAGAATCGACCGAAAATGACATCAATTATAGTCAACAACCCTTCCTTGGCGAGGAGTCTGCACCTGTCTCTATTATTGAATTTGGAGACTATAAATGTCCAAATTGCAAAAACTTTTTAGAACAAGTCGTGCCAGTCATAGAAAAAGAGCTTGTTGATACGGGAAAAGCAAAATTTTATTTTATGAATGATGCCTTTATCAATGTGGATTCGACACGTTCTGCTAAATTTGCAGAATCCGTTTATCAAGAGCTAGGCAACGAAACGTTCTGGAAATTTCATGATCAGCTGTATGCCGCCCAACCAGAAGAACCTGAAAAAGAAAAAATGGATGTTTTTACAGAGGACTTTTTAATTATTACATTAAAAGAAGTCGCGAATGATACAGATGTAGACAAGGTTGTTGAAAATTTCCGTGCCGATCAGTCAAAAAAGGCCTTTGATACGGATATGGAATATGCTGAGAAACTAGATGTGACGGGAACTCCAACCATTTTCGTTGATGGGAAGAAGTTTGAAGGCCAAACAATCGATGACTTAAAAGATATGGTAGCGGAAGCGGCGAAGAACCATGAATAAATCTTTGCTGCTCGCTTGGGTTGCTGCGATTATTGCCACACTCGGCAGCTTATATTTCAGTGAAGTGATGCATTTCATTCCCTGTACCCTTTGTTGGTACCAACGAATTTTTATGTATCCATTAGCAATCATGTTGGGAATAGCCGTTTATCGTAATGATAAGGAAATCTACCGTTACGTTTTGCCGTTGTCCATCATTGGTATGTTCATTTCTGGATATCATACCCTGTTGCAAAAAATATCGTATTTGCAGCAGTTTGAAATGTGTACAAGTGGAGTACCCTGTTCAAAGGATTACATAAACTGGCTTGGTTTTATTACGATTCCATTGTTAGCATTTATTGCTTTTACCATCATCACTGTTTGCATGATCATGATTGTAAGAAGTAACAAACACGCTAAATAGTTTATAGCAAAGAAGGGCGGTGAACCCATTGGAATGGGTTCACCGCTCTTTCTTTGTTTAGTAGAGCCTGGTTTAACGATTAGTACATGAAGGATGCTCCAACGATGATTAATAAAATAAACAATACAACGATTAAAGCAAAGCTGTTGTTGTATCCGCCACTGTTAGACATAGAAAACACCTCCTTCGTCAAATAATTACAATGTATGCTTTGGTGAGGGGTTCTGTAAGGGACAAGTGTTTATAATTGAAAAATAGATTTTTCATGGAAACCAACAGTCTTCGGGTTCAGTCATAAAACGGTCATATGGACATTAGGTGAAATGCGTTGTTGGTATGAAAAGTATGATTTATCCTACAGTTCATTGAAGGGGTCAAAATAAATGGGATGGAGAAATTAGAAGGAGCTTCCGTTAATAAAAAAACTGAATCCAGCAGTAGCGGGATTCAGCCTTTATATTTAAATTTGACGGTACTTACAGGTTTCCACTTTTAAGTCCATCTTGTCGATTGGTTGGACTCAATCAATTATAGTGACTTTCCGAGAAAGGCACTTAACATCCAAACATGCTTTTCTAAACCAGAATGGATAGCAAGAAGCATATCTTCTGTGGTATCATCATCCACTTCGCCAGCAAGGCTCATGCCTTCTTTTAATTCACCGATGATGATTGAGAAGTCATTGATGACAGACTGAACCATTTCCTCAGCTGCTTCCTTACCTGAAGCCTCTTGTACAGAGGAAATTTCAAGGCATTCTTTCATAGTGGCGACAGGGCTGCCACCGATTGAAAGCAGGCGTTCTGCTAATTCATCAACATGTAGTCCTGCTTCATTATAAAATTCTTCAAATTTAGCATGAAGGGTGAAAAATTGTCCCCCTTTAACATACCAATGATAGTTATGTAGCTTCATATACAAGACAGACCAATTCGCGATCTGCTTGTTGAGTACACTGACTAATTGACTTTCCATTATATTCTGCCTCCTTCATTTTGTCCTTCATTATATTATTACCAAAGTTTTCGTTGAAATCCTTCGTGAAATTAAGGAATTTGTTGTCAATTTAGTGAAATTTAGCCGAAAATAGATCAAATTATGTTACAGCGAAAATACAAACTGTCATGATCGAACCATAAATGCCCAGTTAAGTGGTATTAAGGTAAAAACTAGTTGATGGATATTAATTCTAATTAATAGATAAATGCTTTCATAGTGGGTTCCATTTTAGGTGGAATAAATATTCCATTTATTGGCTGATGAATTGGTATGTTACAACTGATAGCCTTAGCTGTAGAGAGACGACAAACACAATATAAGCGGGAGGTAATACAATGAATAAACTAAAAAAACTAGTGATGGCAACAGGATTACTTCTATCAATCTCAGCTTTTGCATTAAATGGGACAACAGAAGCTGCAACTACAACACATAAAGTACAATCAGGTGATACGTATTGGAAAGTTGCATCAAAGTTTGGAGTTCCAGTAAATAGTTTAATGCAGGCAAATAATGTTAAGAGCAGTGCTCTTTATGTTGGTCAAAGTCTAGTGATCCCAAGTGCTACTATTTCTGAAGCAGATAAAGACCTTATGGCGCGTCTTGTCCGTGCTGAAGCGGTTGGCGAACCATATGCTGGAAAAGTAGCCGTTGCTACTGTCATCTTGAATAGAGTAGCAAGCCCTGATTTCCCCAATTCGATCAGAGAAGTTATTTACCAAATCTCAAATGGGTATTATGCCTTTACTCCTGTCCAAAATGGTCAAATCAATCAACCTGCGGATGCAGCCTCAAAGCAGGCTGTGAATGAAGCATTAGCTTTTAGAGGACAAGGCAGCGGTTCATTATTTTTCTACAATCCAAAAACGGCAGTAAGTCAGTGGATTACCTCTCGTGAAGTTACGGTGACAATCGGAAACCACCGTTTTGCAAAGTAAGTCTTTCCTTAATAGTATTTCAAAAAGTAAATCATTTATTCCAAAGCAGTGAAACCCATTAACTTGGAGCTTCACTGCTTTTTTTTGTAAAATTTTCTATTCTTTTCTTTTTAAAGGGAGGAATCACGATATTTTAATAGAATCAATTTATTAAATTACTTGAAAGTTAGTTGAACCAAAATAACCAACAAAATATGAGTTGAGGAGGAAGAGAAAATGAATTTTTCATTAACAGATGAGCAAAAGAGTGTAAGAAAGGTAGTCAGAGCCTTCGTTGACCGTGAAATAAACCCGTATATTAAAGAATGGGATGAAAAGGGGCATTTTGAAAAAAATATTCTCAAACGGTTGGCTGATCTACAACTTATGGGTGTATGTATTCCTGAGGAATATGGGGGAGTGGGGATGGATTACAACACACTTGCCATTGTGTGCGAAGAATTGGAACGTGGTGATACAGCCTTCCGTACGGCTGTTTCGGTTCATACCGGTTTAAATAGTATGACATTATTACAATGGGGAACCGAGGAACAAAAGCAAAAATATCTCGTTCCACAAGCAAAGGGTGAAAAGGTTGGTGCATTTGGGCTAACCGAACCTAATGCGGGTTCAGATGTTGCTGCAATGGAGACCACTGCCGTAAAGGAAGGAAATTACTATATATTAAATGGTTCTAAAACATGGATCTCCCTGTGTGATGTGGCTGATAACTTCTTAATTTTTGCAAAAACTGATACAAAAGCAAAGCACCATGGAATCTCCTGCTTTATTGTTGAACGAACACTTGCGGGAGTATCCTCAAAGGCAATTAAAGGAAAACTCGGTATCCGCGCCGGGAATACGGGAGAAGTGTTTTTAGACCATGTCAGGGTTCCAGTTGAAAATTTATTGGGTTACGAAGGGGAAGGGTTTAAAATTGCTATGTCAGCTCTCGATAATGGCCGCTTTACGGTGGCGGCAGGAGCCGTTGGAACGATTATGGCTTCGCTTGAGGCGAGCGTGAAGTATTGTGCAGAACGAAAAACCTTTGGTAAAGAAATTGGCAAACATCAGCTTGTCCAGCAAATGATCGCGAAAATGTCAGCAAACCTAGAAATATCTCGGTTATTAGTTTTTAAGGCGGGTTGGTTAAAAAATAATGGCAAACGGAACACGCAAGAAACATCCTTGGCCAAATGGATTTCTTGTGATGCCGCCTTGGAGGCCGCCAATGATGCGGTTCAAATTCACGGCGCTTATGGCTTCTCCAATGAATTCCCTGTTGAGCGGTATTTGCGAAATGCTAAGGCGCCTGTGATTTATGAAGGGACGAGGGAAATTCATACGATCATGCAGGGAGAGTACGCATTAGGTTACCGTGAAGACAAACCATTGCGTAAAATGCTTCCAGCTTGGCCGTTTAAGGAAATTTGTATCGCAGAAAAGCATTAATTGCTGTAGTCAAAGATGTTAATGGATAATAAGTAAAAAAAGGCAGAGCACTAATACCAAGCCGTATCGCTGGAGTGGAAAATCCCAGGGACGGCTTGTTTTAATATTTTTAAAATAAATACACTTCAAATCATTCGTTATACTGTGTTACGATAACGTATAAAAGTAGTCTGAAAATGGGGGAAGAGAACTTGATTAAAACAATTTTGTTTGACGTAGACGGAGTCCTGTTGAGTGAAGAGCATTATTTCGATGTATCAGCCTTAACCGTTTGGGAGCTCCTGCATAGCCGTAATTACTTAGCACTCGCTCCGGAACAATTTACTACAGACAATAGTAAGGAAGAAATAAAAAAAATAAGAGAGCACGTATTCGTAAACGATACAGTTCTTAAATTTATGAAATCACGCGGCCTCAACGCTAACTGGGATATGATCTATCTATCTTTCAGCCACCAACTGATCTACCTGTTGTCACAAATCAAAGATAAAGAAAAGGAAAATATAGGGAAATGGTGTCAGGCACCAATTAACTTTGATACATTACGAGCGATTGGCAACGTCTTAAGGCAATATGATGTGGAAGTGGATTTTGGTTTGTTTGTGGCAGATTTTTCTCGATCGAAAGCGACGAAGCAGGAGTTGCTCGGTTTCTTGAATGAGTTGGCTAAGGAGAAGCTTGGGGTGGAGACGTCTATTTTTCATAAAGGGGAGTTGTGGTCAATCTGCGAGCATGTTTCTCAGGAATGGTATGTTGGCGATGAAAATGTCCTCGTCTCGACAGGGAGACCTTCCGTACAGACAGGTAAAAAGGGTTTTCTCGCGAATGAGACTACATTAGCCCCTGCTAAAGAAATTGGAAATTTATTTGCATCTTTAACTGCATCAGGATTTACCATTGGAATTGGAACAGGCAGACCAGCCCTAGAGACGATTCAGCCTTTTCAGCATTTAGAATGGCTGGCCCATTTCGATGAGGAACGAATTATAACAGCGGATGAAGTATTACAAGCAGAGAAGGAGCTTGGAGATGGCAAATCTCTATCAAAGCCGCATCCCTACACCTATATAATGGGTTTAAAAGGAAAAGGAACATCGATTCAAGATTGTTTACATACATCACTACCAATCGATCAAGGTGATGAAGTGCTGGTTGTCGGTGATTCTTTGGCAGACCTTCTCGCCGCAAGACAATTGGGCTGCCAATTTGCTGCGGTGTTAACGGGCCTATCAGGGAAAGCGGCACGAAGTGAATTTGAAAGTCATCAGGCAGATTATATTTTAGACTCTGTTTTAGATATAAAGAGTATCCTGTAAGAAGGCGTAGGATGCGGCATTTCTCGATGTCGAATTGAAACTTTTCTACTAAAAAAAGAAAGAGGGGCTGCCACCAGGCAATCCCTCTTTCCCAATAAACTAGATGCTTTCTACCGGCTCTAGCCTTCCTTGTTCAACTGAATCAATATTGGTCAATTCTAGAACTTGTGCTTCTTCTAAACCATCAATTCGTTTTAAGACATGAATGACATTGGCATTTAATGTTTTATCTAAGGTTAAAACCATGATCGCCTCGCCGCCAATAGCAGTCCGACCGACCTGCATGGTCCCAATATTTATAGCGTGATCACCCAATAATGAGCCAACCTTACCGATCATCCCCGGAACATCACGATGCTTAATATATAAAAGAAACTTTTCAGGTTTCACATCAATGCGGTATTGATTGATTTTAAGAATTCTTGCCCCATACCCGTTTAAGACTGTTGCCCCAATTTTAGCTGTTTCCTGACCATTAGAGACGCTTAGTTCCATATAATTAGCAAAACCTTTGTTTGTAGCGTGTTTCACCACATTATAAGAAACGCCTTGTTCCTTCAACAAATGAAGGGCATTAATCAGATTAACAGAATCACTTAAATGATAGGATAGAATCCCTTTTAAAAGTGTACGGGTCAGCAACTCCGTATCTTCCTCAATTAAATCCCCATAATAATTGATTTCAATTTTAGAAGGTGCCTGTTTGTTTAGCAATTGAATAACGAGCTGTCCCATTTGGTCTCCAAGCAGTAAGTAAGGCTGGAGCTTCGCCTGTGTTTCCCCTGACATTTGTGGCATATTAACAGCATTTTGAATCGACTGGGTTTCAAAAATCTCAATGATTTCTGCACTAACTTCTTGAGCTACTTTTTCTTGAGCCTCTACAGTGGAAGCACCTAAATGTGGGGTAACAATTATATTGGGATTTTGTAATAGTTCCACATCGGCGACTGGTTCTTTTTCGAACACGTCCAAGGCTGCTCCAGCAACATGACCTGATTGAATCGCTCTAACTAGGGCTTTTTCATCGATGACCCCGCCGCGTGCACAGTTAATGAAGCGGACCCCTTTTTTCGTTTTACTTAAGTATTCGTCATTGACCAATCCACGCGTATCATTGGTCAGTGGGGTATGGATCGTAATAAAGTCGGATTCTTGAGCAATTAAGTCAAGGCTTGCTTTTGTCATTCCCAGTTTCTTAGCCCGTTCTTCGGACAGATAAGGATCAAATCCTAAAATATTCATGCCAAAGCTTTTGGCCCGTTTCGCCACCTCTGTGCCGATTTTCCCCATGCCAATGACCCCGAGTGTCTTTTTATATAATTCCACTCCCTTAAAGGAGTTGCGGTCCCATGCACCACTAGACGTCTTTTGATGGGCTTGTGGTATTTTTCTTGCTAATGACAACATCATCGCTAACGTGTGCTCGGTTGCAGCAATTGTATTCGCACCAGGAGCGTTGATAACAATAATCCCTTTTCGTGTGGCGGCATTGACATCAATGTTGTCGACCCCTACACCAGCACGAGCGATGACCCGTAGGCGCTTAGCAGCCGAAAGCAAATCTTCAGTTACCTTTGTTTGGCTCCTAACAATGAGAGCATCATAATCACCAATAATTTGTTTTAAATCCTCAGTAGGTAGTGTGGGCTGTCTCTCGACAACAAAATGGGGATGCTCCAATAAGCTTTTTAGTCCTGTGCTGCTGATCCCATCGGTTACAAGTACTTTATACATAATTGTGTATACCTCCTGTAATCTTTGTTATAAAAATAAAAACGTCCCTCATAACAGACAGAAATGCCTTGTTATGAGGGACGTGAATGAACGTGGTGCCACCCTCTTTTGTTGCAGTAAAATAACGCAACCTTCATTATTTAACGGTTTTCACCGGGCATACCTACTAAAAGTTTCAGCAGCCAATTCCGAAGGGCTGGGCAAAGGTTAACGAAATAACTCCGTAACCTTCTTGCATAAGCGAGCAGTGAGGATCAAACATCACTTAATGGAAGCTTCTGCAATACGTAAGAAATATCACCGGTTCGCAGCAACCACCGGCTCTCTGGGGATTTTTCTTAATGCCGTCTTCATCATCACTTTTAACATTATAGTACTCTGAAATTTCAATATTAATTGAATATAGGGATTATTCTACATCCAACCCTTCATGATTGTAAAGGGAGAAAGTAGAAAAAAACAAATTTTTTAAATAGAAAATTTATTTTTTAAAATTTATCCTATTACACTAGGATAGTAAGCGATTACAATAGAAAATAGGGAAACAAATCTATTGTAAAAAAATTCAGAGAATCATATAATGTCTACAACAGAAAAACATTTGTACACGATAAGTGGACATCTGAGGGAGGGGAAAATATGAAAACGATCTCGATTGGATTATTGGGTTTAGGAACAGTTGGTTCTGGAGTGGTAAAAATCATTGAGAATCATCAGGACAAATTAATCCACCAAGTGGGGTGTCCAGTTGTCATTAAAAAGATTCTTGTACAAGATCTACATAAAAGTCGCCCGGTTGAAGTGGATTCAAAAGTATTAACATCCAACGCCGAAGAAATCCTCTTTGACCAGGATATCGATGTTGTTATTGAGGTTATGGGTGGAGTAAATGCCACTAAGGACTATTTAATTACGGCCCTTCGCCAAGGAAAGCATGTCGTGACAGCAAATAAAGATTTGATGGCCTTACATGGCTCGGAGTTATTAACGGTTGCCTCTGAACATGGCTGCGACTTATTTTATGAAGCCAGTGTGGCGGGGGGGATTCCAATTTTAAGAGGGTTGGTTGATGGACTTGCCTCTGACCGAATTACGCAAATGATGGGGATTGTTAACGGGACAACGAATTATATTTTAACAAAGATGAGCGATGAAGGCCGCTCCTATGATGAGGTATTGAAAGAGGCCCAGGCGCTTGGCTTTGCAGAAACGGATCCAACTGCTGATGTGGAGGGACTTGATGCAGCTCGAAAAATGACTATTCTCGCAACATTAGGATTTTCCATGCATATCGATTTAGATGATGTGAAGGTAAGTGGGATTTCGATGGTTACGGAGGAAGATATCCGTTATGGGAAACAATTAGGCTATACCATGAAACTAATTGGTTTCGCTCATAGGGAGGGAGAAAAGGTGGAAGTAAGCGTTGCACCAACGTTCCTATCCAATAATCATCCACTCGCCTCGGTCCAAAATGAGTATAATGCTGTTTATGTCTACGGTGAAGCTGTAGGCGAAACGATGTTTTACGGACCTGGGGCAGGCAGCTTGCCAACTGCAACCGCAGTCGTTTCCGATTTAGTTGGAGTAATAAAAAACTTGCGGCTCGGTGTCAATGGCAGAAGTGCTGTTACCCCACAATATCCGAAGAAATTAAAGGATAATGAAGAGAAGTATTCAAAATACTTTCTACGCATCCATGTACAGGATGTGGTCGGAGTTTTTGCTGACATTACGGCTATCTTTGCAAAGTACGGAGTGAGTTTTGAAAAAATACTTCAGCTGCCAATCAAGAAAAATGAAACGTCGGAGATTGTATTAGTAACTCACAAGGCATCGTTAACCAATTACGATAAAATTTTACTAGAATTATATGATTTACAAGCAGTGAAGGAAATAAAAAGTGCATATAGAGTGGTGAGGAAATCATTATGAGATGGCCAGGATTAGTAGAAGCTTATAGAGAATTTTTACCAGTGAATGAGAAAACGCCTAAATTAACATTGAATGAGGGAAATACTCCATTAATTAAACTTGAGAGACTCTCACAAGAGTGGGGGGTAGAGCTCAATGTGAAAATGGAGGGAGCAAATCCGACGGGATCCTTCAAAGATCGTGGAATGGTGATGGCAGTTACGAAAGCGATTGAAGCAGGCAGTAAAACAATTATTTGTGCGTCGACGGGAAACACTTCTGCCGCGGCCGCCGCCTATGCAGCCAGGGCGGGGATAAAATGTATTATCGTCATCCCAGAAGGGAAAATTGCACTCGGGAAACTCGCACAAGCGATGATGTATGGGGCAGAAATTATTTCGATTGAAGGGAACTTTGACCAAGCTTTACAGATGGTTCGCCATATTAGTAAAGAACAACCGATCACTCTAGTCAATTCTGTCAATCCTTACCGGCTAGAAGGGCAAAAAACAGCAGCCTTTGAAATTTGTGATCAACTTGGGGATGCCCCAGACATTTTAGCGATTCCAGTCGGGAATGCTGGAAATATTAGTGCCTATTGGAAAGGCTTTAAGGAATTTGCCAGCAAAAGAGGTACTGGTCTCCCAAGGATGTTCGGTTTTGAAGCTGCTGGAGCTGCTGCCCTTGTTCATAACCGGGTTTTTGAAAATCCTGAAACAATTGCAACAGCAATTCGGATTGGTAATCCGGCAAGCTGGGATTTAGCTGTTTCTGCTGTACAAGAATCTGATGGTCAGTTTGATGAGGTAAGCGATGAAGAGATCGTCGCAGCTTATAAAAAAGTAGCCGCTGCTGAAGGAGTGTTCGCTGAACCAGCTTCATGCGCTTCTCTTGCAGGTGTTTATAAAAGTATTCAAAATGGAAAAATTCAAAAGGGAACTAAAATTGTCGCTGTCTTAACAGGAAATGGTTTAAAGGATCCAGACACAGCTATCAAAAGCAGTTTAATTAAGCCGATCCAATTGCCAAATGATGAAAAGGCAGTAACAGAACATATTCGAGGAGTTGTCCTCGGATGACTTTAGTTGATCGCTTTATGATTAAAGTACCTGCAAGTACAGCCAATCTTGGTCCTGGCTTCGATTCGATCGGCCTCGCCCTTGATTTATATTTGACCCTAGATATACAAAAAAGTGAACACTGGGAATGTTTCTCGTCTTGTGAGGAATTAAAGGACTTTCCAACCGACGAAAATCACCTAATCTGTCAGGTAGCCATTAACACAGCGGCACACTATCAGACTGAATTACCCCCATGTAAAATCAAGGTAGATAGTGATATCCCCTTAGCAAAAGGGTTAGGTTCGAGTGCAGCAGCGATTGTGGCGGGGATTGAGCTTGCCGATGCTGTTGGCCAATTACGTTTAACGAAGGAGGAGAAGCTTCTACTTTCCACAAAATGGGAGGGACACCCAGACAATGTCGGTGCTTCCTTATATGGAGGATTAGTGATTGGCTGTTATCAGCAACAAGAAGTCGATATCCTGTCATTTAATAATCTTCCGATCGAAATAGTCGTGGTCATTCCCCAAGAAATCTTATTGACGAAGGAGTCACGAGACATCTTGCCGGATACCTATTCTCGTCAGGGGGCAGTCCAAGCCTCTTCAACGGCTAATCTCATGGTAGGAGCCCTTTTAAGTCAAAATTGGTATCTTGCTGGAAAAATGATGAGCAAGGATTATTTCCACCAACCATACCGCCGGCCACTCATTCCCTTTTATGAGGAAATCGAAAAACAAGCAAAGGTCAATGGAGCGTTCGGGGTCGCATTAAGTGGAGCCGGACCAACGATTATTTGTTTTAGTGAAAAAGGGAAAGGGAAGAGGCTTGCAAATGCCTTGCAAGAAGAATTTCCTAAAATGTCTGTGAAGCAAGTCTCTATTGACCATAGCGGGAGTAGTGTGAAGGAAGTTGAGAAGTATGTAAAGTGAGAGAGCAGCTTATGCTGCCCTCTCACTTTTTAATGGAACATAGTGTAACTGTCTTTCCTCAATGTGAGATGTACAATAAACGCATTTTTCAGACATAGTCGTCCACCTCCAACACACTTTCTCCCTTATTACTCTTGAGCAAGGTCAAGGGCAGTGTCTGACGCAGTTAAGTCAACTTCTAACTGTGCACTTAAATTATCAGGATGATAGAATCCTTTAGCAATCATATAGTTGGTAATTTTTTCGTGGGTGGCAATGGCGTCGTTTAATTGTGCCCTTAAAGCTGCTTTAAGCTCTGGGGTACCGGTTTCCGTAATCACCACAGCATAATTTTTTACACTAGCCTTGGCAGAAACGAGAAAGTCTGTCGCTATAACCTGATCCGTCATGCCACCCATCCCCATCATGTTTTGAATAAATTGATTCATCCATTATTCCTCCGATCTGTCAGAAACTCCTGTAATTGCTGAATGTGCAATGTACCGGTCGTAACATCTTCAGAGAGAATAGCCTTTAGCGCTTCGTCTTGAACCAATCCACTCATGGTCGTTGCTTTCGTTAAGCATAGATTTTTAAATGATACCAACTCATGTAGATCTAAGGTCTCATGAAGTCCTAAGTACTTCGTCATTTTGTTCCCTCCAACCTAAACATTCTTTTCACTTTATCCTTTCTAAGTCCATGACTGATTATTCACCACAGGGCCTTTGTATAAATAGTAATCGGTGTAGGAGAAAATACACATGTTAAGAATCTGGAGGTGTACTCGTGGATAAGGAATACTTAGCCCTACATGAAACAATGGAAACACATGAAATCCTCAACTTTAAAACGATTTGCCTACTTCGCTCAAAATTAATGCAAGGAATTTGCTTTGATAATGAATTAAAAGCCTTAATGGAAAAAGATGTTCAACAATCGATTATGGATATTAATGAACTCGTTGATCTTTATAAAAAAAGTAAACTACTACAATAAATGAGGTGAAAAAATTGGAGGACTATTTAGACCCGAGAAACTCTGAAGGAATGCCCAATTTAGCTGATTCTGCGTTTGCTATGGACTTTTTACTATCGGTTAAAAGTGGAATTCGAAATTATGGTTTTGCGATTACTGAAACAGCTAATCCCGAACTGAGACGAGTTTTACACAAACAAATGGAATCCGCAATTGATTTACACACAGAAATTTCTGACTTGATGATCAAAAAGGGCTGGCTGCATCCCCATAATTTTAATGAGCAATTTCCTATTGATTTGAAGTCGGCAGAAACGGCTGTTCAGATTGCAAAGTTAAATCTTTTTCCTAATGATACTGACCGCCTTGGCATGTTTGCAACACCAAATAAATAGAAGGAGGCATTTTAGAATGAAGGCTGTTACATACCAAGGTATAAAAAACGTTCAGGTAAAGGAAGTCAAAGATCCTGAAATACAAAAAGCCGATGATATTATTGTGAAAATTACTTCTTCAGCTATTTGTGGATCAGATTTGCATTTGATTCATGCCATGGTTCCCAATACCCCAACAGATTTTGTGATTGGCCATGAACCGATGGGAGTCGTTGAAGAAGTGGGTCCTGAAGTGACAAAACTAAAAAAAGGGGATAGGGTTATTATCCCCTTTAACGTAAGTTGCGGTCATTGTTGGTATTGTACCCATGATCTCACAAGCCAGTGCGACAATTCCAATCCACATGGAGAAATGGGTGGCTTTTTTGGTTATTCAGAATTAACTGGTGGTTTTCCGGGGGGACAGGCTGAATACCTGCGGGTCCCATATGGGAATTTCACCCCATTTAAGGTGCCGGAAAATTGTGAAGTAGAAGATGAAAAGTTAGCCTTACTGGCTGATGCTACACCAACTGCTTATTGGAGTGTTGATCATGCAGGGGTGAAACCAGGTGATACGGTCATCATTCTAGGTTGTGGTCCAATTGGATTATTGGCGCAAAAATTTGCTTGGCTAAAAGGAGCAAAACGGGTGATAGCGGTTGATTATATAGATTACCGCTTGAAGCATGCTGAAAGAACAAACAAGGTAGAAATTATCAATTTTGAACAACATCCTAATACAGGGGAATATTTAAAGGAAATAACTAAAGGTGGGGCTGATATTGTCATTGATGCTGTTGGGATGGATGGAAAATGGACACCGCTTGAATTTCTTGCTTCTGGTTTAAAATTACATGGCGGGGCAATGGGAGCGATTGTAATTGCGAGTCAGGCTGTCAGAAAGGGCGGAACCATTCAAATAACCGGTGTATATGGTGGTCGCTATAACGCATTTCCTCTCGGAGATATTTTTCAACGAAATGTCGAAATCAAGACAGGACAAGCCCCTGTCATTCCGTACATGCCGTTTCTTTACGATCAGATTAATCAAGGAAAGATAGACCCTGGGGATATCATCACACATGTGCTTCCATTGGATCAGGCTAAACATGGTTATGAAGTCTTTGATACGAAAATGGAAGATTGTATTAAAGTTATTTTAAAACCATAAAGAATAGATAAAAGAAGGGAGTGATAGATTAAACATCACTCCCTCAGTTTATATAGTTACGGCTAATTTTTCATCAGTAAGGCATAAATCCAACATCCAGGACCATTCCCTGTGTCCTGATGCAGTATTAATATGTCCCGCATTTGGTAACACAAATGAACGATGAGCTAAATTTAAATAGTGCTGCGCATCTTCCATATTGCAATAAGGATCATTAGTGGAGTGGATAAATAAGATATCTTCTGCACTATTAGAAAGGTGCTTACCTAACAGTGGGACAGGATAAAAGGATTTTGCTTCAGTAAGAACATTTGTTGGGGACGGTGGAGCAACGAGAATAACTTGTTGAGCAATCCTTTTGTTTTGTGCTGCTGCATAATGCAACCAAAGAAAACATCCTAAACTATGAGTAATCACAGTAAGTTGAGAATCTGCCGGGATAGTTTGTATTGCCCTATTTAATTCCTCCATCCAAACGTCCCTATTCGGGGAGTCGAATTGTGAGAAGGTTGGATAACAAACATGGTAGTTCCTCTTTCTCAGTTCTGCAGCCAGCCAAGTTTGCCAATGTTCAGTGCCACTTCCACCTAATCCATGGACAATGAGAAAACTTTGTTCATTCATATAATCCCTCCTTTAATTTAACTATTCCGATTGAATAAGTTGGTATTAAAGAAATTATAATGCTTTTAAAAAGAAAAGGCAATAATTGTTTCCGTATTTTATCCCTAATAGTAAGATAAAAAAGTTATTTGCAATTGTGATGAAAAACCATCAATATTAGTAGATAGGATTTTTAGAAAGTAGGGGTATTTTTTGGCAGACTTTTTATCATTAGGTATTTCGGAAACAATTGTAGATACATTACGGGGCTATGGTGTTGCCGTACCAACCCCGATTCAAGAACAAGCTATTCCATTTGTTATGGAGGGGAATGATATTATTGCCCAAGCACAAACAGGTACAGGAAAAACATTTGCCTTTATCCTGCCAATTCTTGAAAAAATCAATCGGGAAGCTACACATGTTCAAGCGTTGATTGTCACTCCAACGAGAGAACTTGCTTTGCAAATCACTGATGAAGTCGAAAAACTGACTGCAGATATGGAAGGTGTTGCGGTTTTAGCCGTTTACGGAGGACAAGATGTAGCGAAGCAATTGAAAAAATTAAAAAGGAATCCTCAAATAGTGGTCGGGACGCCCGGCAGACTGTTAGATCATATTAGGAGAGAAACGGTTCGCTTATCAGAAATATCATTCCTTGTTCTGGATGAAGCCGATCAAATGCTCCATATTGGCTTTTTGGGTGAAGTAGAGACTATTATCAGGGAAACGCCGGTAACGCGACAAACCATGTTGTTCTCAGCAACGATGCCACCAGAAATACGAAAATTAGCTAAGAAACATATGGATTCACCAGAATACATTCAGGTCGAAAAAACACAAGGACCTGCAGACAATGTGAAACAAATTGCCTTTCATACTACTGATCGGGCAAAACAAGCCAACCTCATTGAATTGGTTGAAACATATCGACCATTTTTAGCTGTTATTTTTTGTAGGACTAAAAGAAGAGTAAGCAAGCTTTATGATGCTCTGAAGGCTCAAAAATTTGCCTGTGATGAGTTACATGGGGACTTGTCCCAAGCTAAACGAGAACAGGTAATGAAGCGGTTTAGGGATGCTGAGATTCAATTGTTGATTGCAACGGATGTGGCGGCAAGGGGGCTTGATGTAGAAGGTGTCACTCATGTATTTAACTATGATATCCCTCAAGATGCAGAAAGCTACATCCATCGAATTGGACGAACAGGTAGGGCTGGTATGACGGGTTTGGCTTTGACCTTTTACTCCACAGACGATCGACCAACACTTGAGTCAATTGAAAAGGAATTAAACATCACCATCCAAAAGCAAAACCTTGGTGCCTCTGAAAGGGAAGATCGAGGAAGACAGAACCAATCATTCAAGGGAAAACAAGCGAATTCAAGTTCTTCAAGCTTCCATCCGAAAAGAAGTGGGGATAAATTCAAATCAGCTGGATCTAGAAGAAGAAAGTAAACGGCGCATAGGAAAGGGACTGAAATGATTTCAGTCCCTTTTTTAAAAGATAAGAAAGTATAAATTTTGACTTTGAGAATTGTCCAGCTCCAGGCGCCATCGGCTCGAGGTCACAAGCCAATCCGTCGAGAAGGTTAAAGAACAACCTTCCCGCCGGCTCGTCTTGTGCTTGTCGACGATTACGGGCGCCTTGCGCTTTTCTTATTATCCTTTTATTCCAATACCAGTATTGGATTTTACAAGTACTTCTTCATATCTCTTCACATCAGCTTTTTGATTTGAAAAGATGGTTCCTAGATAACCGGCTATAAATCCGAGTGGGATAGAAACAATCCCAGGTGTTGTGTATGGGAAAATAGGATTGCCAACAAAAATAGCTTTTCCGGCTTCAGGACTGAAAACATTTGGACTAATGATAACTAAACCAATCGCTGAAATGAGTCCTACCACCATTGCCCAAATCGCACCTGATGTATTAAATCGTTTCCAGTAAATAGTGTAAATAATAACAGGTAGGTTAGCGCTGGCGGCAACAGCAAAGGCAAGTGATACAAGAAAAGCGACATTTAAGGTTTGTGCACCTAATGCCAATATAATAGAGACAACAGAAACACCTACGGATGCCCAGCGTGCCATATTGACCTGCTGTTTCTCTGTTGCCTGCCCTTTACAAAGAATCTCATTATAAAAATCATGAGCAACCGCAGATGCTGAAGTGAGAACAAGTCCCGCGACAACCGCTAGAATGGTAGCAAATGCTACAGCAGAAATGAACGCAAATAACATATTGCCGCCAAGGGCCTGTGCTAATAGTGGTGCTGCCATATTACCAGCAGGGTTTGCAGCTACAATGTCAGAGTTACCTACAAAAGCTGCGGCACCAAAGCCGAGGAAAATGGTCATAACATAAAAGATTCCAATGATCCAGGTCGCATATACAACAGAAGAACGAGCTGTTTTCGCATCCTTTACGGTAAAGAAGCGGACAAGAATGTGGGGTAATCCCGCTGTTCCTAGTACAAGCCCCATATTTAATGAAATCGTATCAAGGCCGACTTTATATTTTACCCCTGGATTCAAGAAGGATTCCTTTAACGGCGTTGCAGTTTTCATCTGAGCGAACATATCGGTAATACTCCAATTAAACTTAGCGAACACCATGATTGAGATTAATAAAGTACCACCCATTAGTAGGATGGCTTTAATAATTTGGACCCAACTAGTTGCATGCATTCCACCAAAAATAACATAAACGGTCATTAAGACCCCGACGATTAACACAGAAGTGGTATATTCTATGCCTAATAATAATTTAATAAGTGCACCTGCACCAACAAGCTGTGCAATCATATAAAATATCGAGATTGCTACGGTATTCATTGCTGCAAATCCACGTATTTTCTTGGCGTCAAAACGGGAGGCAATCATATCCGCAAATGTGTATTTACCTAGGTTCCTTAAGGGTTCAGCCACTAAATATAGAACAACAAGATAGGCGACAAGAAAACCAATACTATAAAAAAATCCATCAAAGCCTGTTAAGGCAACGGCGCCGGCGATTCCTAGGAAGGAAGCTGCTGACATATAATCTCCAGCAATCGCCATGCCATTTTGCCAGCCTGTCAATCCGCCGCCCGCAGTATAAAATTCACTTGCATTTTTTGTTTTTTTAGAAGCGTAATAGGTAATGATTAACGTTACAAATACGATTCCTAGAAACATAATAAAAGCAGGAGTATTCATCAGTCCTTTCCTCCCTCTTGAACTTGATTTGCTAATTCATCAAATTTAGCTGCTTTTTTTGAATAGAGCATGCATAAGACCCAAGTCATGATGAATTGCAAGAAGGCAAATACCCATGCCCAGGTAATGCTGCCAATAAATTTATGATTTAAGATTGTTGAATAGGATGTTAAGATGGGTAATGCAAAATAAAAGCAAAAAAAGAAAATAGTAGTTGGGATAATAAATTTTTTCTTTTCAGAGAGTAATGTTTGAAATGCTGGTGAATGAACAATTGATGTGTAATCGCTTTCAGAATTGGTTTTTGTTTTTCGTGCCTCCAATGGAAGCTCCCCCTCTCAGTAAACAAAACTTATGTTTAACACATATGTTGAAAAAGAAGTGACATGACTGATGGTCATAGGGTGTAGAAAAACTAAAGTTACGGCAGGATGTGGGTAAAAGAGGAAAAGAAATGAGTGATAGAAGAAATCCCTCCTTGTTATATTTTTCTGAATCTTAAAACAGTTTATTTTATTATAGTAATAATAGAATAAACTAAGCAAGAGGGAAATGAAAAAATAGGAAAATATTACTATTTTTTCCTATTTGAGTAAATAAAAGGCACAAAAAAACCCTCGCTATGCGAAGGTTTTCTAAATATGGAGACTAGGGGGATCGAACCCCTGACCTCTTGCATGCCATGCAAGCACTCTCCCAGCTGAGCTAAGCCCCCAATTTGATTGGTACAAAAGAAATTATATCTGCATTATAAGAATCTTGCAAGAAGAAATTTTTGAAAATTAGACTATTTTTATAAAAAGAATGGATAAGATACCACTTTGAGAAATTTAAGTGCCGGAAACCATACGCTTTTCACTTAGCCAATACTTTCAATCTCAACTTTTTGAACGCCCTCTAAGTCAGAAACAGCAGCGTATACCTCCGTCGTCTTCTCGCGATAATCAACGGCTACTAATATTTGGACTAAATGATCCCCATTATCTAAATCCTTAATTCGGAGCCTTCGAATAATATACTTTTTTTCAAGTAGAAAAGAGATGGCCGTTTCAATTTGGGCTTGGTCTCTAATAAATAATTGCAGGGTAATTTCTTTTTCTCGCAATTGTTTTGGACCAACTAATTTCATTAAAAATGGGACTAATTCAACACTAATAATAAGAAGAGCGACCCCGGCAAAAGCTTCAATATAAAAGCCAGCCCCAACTGCAATTCCAATTCCGGCGGCTCCCCAAATCATTGCCGCAGTGGTTAATCCCGAGATACTGTCATTTCCTCTTCTTAAAATGACCCCTGCACCTAGAAAACCGATTCCAGAAACGATTTGAGCCGCAAGTCGGAGCGGATCCATTGTGATTTTTACATCATCAGAGGTTGGAAACATATATGCCGATTGTATCGATACAATTGTCAGTAAGCAACTAACAACAGATATGACCAAACTTGTTTTAAGTCCAACTGGTTTTCTTTTTAATTCACGTTCAAGACCAATAATAAGTCCAAAGACTGCGGAAATGCCTAGCTTAATTAATATATCAATATCGACATTGCTCATTTTTATTCACATCCAATTTTATTGTCATGTTACTAATAGGGTAATTATGATTCAATTGGAAACCGTTACTTTGATTCTACACTGATTAGAGTTTGGAAGGAAAGTGAGATAAAATACAAAAACCATTCTATTACTTATCATATGTATTTATTCTCTAATAGAAGAAGAGGAAAAATAATTTAAAGGATTGATGAGGATCATATTCTTTCACCTTTCACTGATATTGGCGAAATAAATCTAAAAAACTTTTAAAAATTATATTGCAATCATTTATTACCCATGGTATATTAATTCTTGTCCTCATCGAGAGAGCAACAGTAACTGAAAAAAATTAAAAAAAGTTATTGACTTTTAAATGTTGGATATGATAAATTAAGGAAGTCGCTTTTGAGCGATTGAGACATTTGTTCTTTGAAAACTAAACAAACAAAAACGTCAACAAACAATAAATTATTAGTTTCTTCATTGAAACTAAGCCAACGTAACAAATGAGCTTATCAACTTTCAT